>NZ_DATLJK010000009.1:0-359388 GCF_035538955.1 Hansschlegelia sp. | reverse complement strand
ATACGCCGTGAACGTCGCCCCGCCCGTCTCGGCCAGAACCTTCGTGATCGCAGCCGTCAAAGACGTCTTGCCATGGTCGACATGGCCAATCGTCCCAATGTTGCAATGCGGCTTCGTCCGCGCGAACTTTTCCTTGGCCATAGACGTATCCTGCTCGAGGTCTCGGTGCCGAGAAGCGCCGCTCCTCTAGGCAGGTTCACGCCATCGCACAAGCCCGAAAACGATCCCGGCCTGTGATGAGGCCACAAATCGCGCCCCGACGGGGGCTCGCCGCGCCGTCTTCGATCAACGCGAGAGCGGCGTCGGTCGGCGCTCTCCGCCGGTGGCCGACGCGCGTCGGCTGCGCCATTGCGGCGCGGCCCCGGCTGCTTTATCTCGTGCCCACGGCCTCCAACTGAGGCCGTTCGCGGATGTAGCTCAGTTGGTAGAGCATCAGGTTTCCACCCTGAGGGTCGCGAGTTCGAGTCTCGTCGTCCGCTCCAGTTTGAAGGGCGGGGATCGCTGGGCGATCCCCGCCCTTTTTGCGTCACTTCCGTTTGTCGTCCCGGCTATGCCGGATGTCCTCCTCGCCGCCGCCGCCCGACACCTTGCTGCGGGCTCTTCGGTCGCTGTCAGCCGGCGGCTTCTTGATCTCGAGCGGCTTCTTGGCGTTCTCGTGCGAGGCGCCGGGGCCACCCTGGCGAATGCTGTTCGGCGTCTTGGTGGATGTCGACATGCCTGATCCTCAGCGGTCCTGCTGGTAGCCCTGATGGGTGGTGTTCTGCTTGGTGGCCGCGGTCTGGCCACGCTGGTCGGGATGATCGGTCTGGTCGCCTCCGCCCGCGCCCGATGCGAGCGGGGCCCGCTTCTCGTCGCCGGTCCCCTTCGGGCTGCGGTTCGCGGGAGGAACCGGGGGCGTCGTCTTGCTGGTCATGATGTGCTCCTTCGGGGCTCCGCTGGCGCGGAGGGTCCCCGTCTGAAGTCGCGCGACCGCCAGCCGGTTCCGGCGCCGCGTTCAATCGGCCGCGACCGGAGCGACGATCCGGCACACAAGGCCCGCGGGCTCTAGGCTGTAGCTGACTTGCGCGCCAAGCTGGTGAGGCAGTCCCTCCTCGATCAACTCACGCCCGAAACCGGGCGGCCGTGGCGCGGACGTCGCCGCGTGGATCTCCCGCCAATCCACCAGCACGTCGGGGCCCGCGCGATCCCACGCGATCGCAAGACGACCGCCGTCGCGCGCCAGCGCGCCATGTTCGACGGCGTTCGCCGCGAGTTCGTGCAGCGCGAGCGCGAGCAGACGCACCGCGCCCGGCCGCAGCGCGACCGTCGGTCCCGTCAGCGACACGCGTCCGTCCTCCTCCAGCCGCCAGCTCCGCAGCTCGCCGCGGACCAGTTGATCGAGCGCCGGAGAGGGCTCGCCGTCCTGTCCAGGCAGCAGGCTTTCGGCGCGGCCGAGCGCTTCGAGGCGGCGGCTGAACCTGCGGCGGTGATCCTCGACCGACTCGTCCGGACGCGACGCCGCGGCCAGCGCCCGGACGACCGCCAGAAGATTCAGCGTCCGATGACGGGCGCTTTCCCGCTCCTCGGGGAACATGCCGGCCAACTCAGCCTTCCTCACCGGCGCAACGTGACGCAGCCGTCTGCAGCGCGGCGCCCGGCAGGATGATTGGGACGATGAGCGATCTGAGGCAAAGACCGGCGACGGGACCCGAACGGCTGCGTGACGCCATCGACAGCGGGCGGACCGGCGACAAGGCGCCGTTCACCGACCCCGCGGCGGCGCCGCTCGGAGCGGACGCAGAGGCCGGCGGCGCGCCCCCGACAGCGGAGCAGATCGACACGGCTCTGGCGGCGGAGACGCAGGGCAGCCAAGGCGCCCGCGTCAGCGCGCCCGGTCTCTCTGACGAACGGCCGCGCGACCAGCACGCGATCAAACGACCGCGCCATGCGCCGCGCATGGCCGGCGTTCTGATCCTCGTCATTCTGGCCTTCGCAGCGGCGTTCGCCATCGGCCTTGCGCTCCGCTAGCGCGGCGAAGCGTCCGCCCTCAGGCGCAGCACCGCCTGCTCGAGATCGACGCGTGACAACGGCTTGTCCAGCCGCGGGACGCCGCGGTGCGCGTCCGGGATCGCGAAATCGTCGTAGCCGCTCGCGAACGCGAACGGCACGCCGCGGCCCAACAGTTCCTCGGCGAGCTCGAAAACGGGCTTACCATCGAGATTGATGTCGAGCAGCGCGAAGTCAGGCGTCTGGGACGCCAGCAGCTCACGCGCCTCCTCGACGCTTCGGAACGGACCCAAGGCTTCGCCGCCGAGCGCGATCACCATACGCCGCATGTCCGTTGCGATGAGGAACTGGTCTTCCACGATCAGGACCTTCCAGCCGGCGAGTGGCAAGCCTGCGGCGAACGTCATCACTCCATGTCTCCCTCGCCGGAATCCAGCGGGAGCTGGATGATCGCCCGCAGCCCTGCTGCGCCGAACTCCAGCGAGGTCGCGGCGCCCAGCTCATAGGGCAATCCCTGCTCGATCAGTTCCCGGCCAAATCCGCTGCGCGCCGGAGAGCCGTCCGGGAAGGAGACGCCCTGCTCCCGCCATTCCATCGACAACAGACGGCCCGCAGGCGAGGGAATGACGCGCCATGAGACCTCCAGCCGCCCGCCCTCGACCGCGAGCGCGCCATGCTTCAGCGCATTGGTGGCGAGTTCGTGCGTGGCGAGCGCGAGCGCTTCCGCCGCCCGGTGGCGCAGTTTCACCTCCGGGCCGCTGACCTTCACGTGCTCGCCCAGGGTGGCTCCAACCGCGGCGAGTTCGTCCCGCACCAATTCGCCAAGCTCGAGGGAAATCTCGCCGGAGCGCGTGAGCACGTTCTGCGTGCGGGCGAGCGTCGCCAGGCGGCCGTCGAATCCCTGCTCAAATTCCTGGAGGGTCGGGCTCATCTCGATGGTTCTCCTCGCAAGCGACCTCACCACCGCAAGAATGTTGCGGACGCGATGCTGAAGCTCCGAAAGCAGAAGTTTCTGGCGCTCCTCGGCGTTCCGATGCTCGGTCCGGTCGTAGAGGATTTTCAGATAGCCCCGGGCGCCGTAACGCAGCGGGAACATCATTCCCGACCCCCACAGCCGCGTTCCGTCCTTGCGGACATGCCATCGATCGTCGATGGCGCGGCCCTTGGCGTCAGCCGTTCCCGCCTCCCGCGCGGGCGCTCCGTTCGTCCGATCCTCGTCAGTGAAGATGATGTCGGCGGGACGGCCGAGCACTTCCTCCTCCCGCCACTGGAAGATCTTCTGAGCGCCGGCGTTCCATTCCGTGATCCGGCGGTCGGCGTCGGCCGCGATGATCGCGAATTCGGTCGAGCTTTCGAGAATCAGCTTGTAGCGCGCAGCGGTCGCTCGCAGATCGAGCAATGCCGTCCGATCTTCATCTTCCCCCATGCTGGTCGAATCCTCGCCATCATCTGCCGGCGCGCGCGCACCCGATGTCGAAAGCCGCCACTGGCGTTGGAGTCAGCGCGCCGGAAACGTTGCTTCGACCTGCCCTTGGGAGCGAAGCCCTGGAAAGGTCGTTTCGTTCCCATGCGTCGGCGATCGCCGAAACCAAACGCGCTCCCGGCCAGGAGCCAGGCGGAGCGATAATCGAGGGATTCAGCAGGATCGGGTGGGGAAGGGAGGCGATGGTGGAGGGGGTTGGATTCGAACCAACGTAGGCTAAGCCAACGGATTTACAGTCCGTCCCCTTTAACCACTCGGGCACCCCTCCACGCTCGCGTCGGCGCGGCGAACCGGGCCGAAGCGGAAGGCCGTGGCGTCGCCGCCGCCGTCCTTCGCGGCCGGTGCTTTAGGGGTCGCCCTGCCCCGGTGTCAACCGGAAAACCCCCGCGGCGCGGGTTGGCGGCCGCGTTGCCACGGCGCCGGCGCCGTGACAGAACGCCGATCGTCCTCTCCGCCGTACCCCCGGACCATCGACGATGCGCCCGCCCCGTTCGCCGCGCCCAGCCGGGACCGGCTCTCCGCCCTGGAAGAAGCGTTCCGAGCACCGCGGCCGCGACGCGCCGCGCGGATTCCCGCGCGACCATGAAGGGCCCGTGGTCATCTACGGCTATCACAGCGTCGCCGAGGCGCTCGCCAACCCGCGCCGCAAGCCGATCCGTCTGCTGGCGACTGAGAACGCTCTGTCGAGACTGTCGGAGGCGGGGCTGCTCGGCCGCGTCGAGCCGGAGATCGTGCGGCCCGGGGCGATCGACCGCCTGTTGACGCCCGACGCGGTTCACCAGGGCCTTTATCTCGAGGCCGAGGCGCTCGAGGGCCCGACGCTCGAAACCATCCCGCGGGACGGGCTCGTGCTGGTGCTCGACCAGATCACCGACCCGCACAATGTCGGCGCGATCGTGCGGACCGCCGCCGCCTTCGCGGTCGATGCGATCGTGACGACCGCCCGGCACAGCCCGGAGGCCACCGGCGTGCTCGCGAAGTCCGCGAGCGGCGGCCTGGAGCATGCGCCGCTCGTGCTGGTGCAGAATCTCGCCCGCGCGCTGCAGGCGCTCGGCGACAGGGGCTTTCTGAGGATCGGGCTCGATTCGGAAGGCGACGCCAGCTTCGACGAGGCGACCATCGGCGCCGGGGGCGTCGCGCTCGTGCTGGGCGCAGAAGGCAAAGGGCTGCGCCAGCTGACGCGCGAGACCTGCGACAGGCTGGCCCGGCTTGACGCGCCAGGCGCGATCAAGAGCCTCAACGTCTCCAACGCTGCGGCGATCGCGCTTTACGTCGCACGCCGCGCCAAGCCGCTCAGCGCGGCGGGAACTGATTGATCCTGGTCGCGGCGTCCGTGCGCACGGTCGGACCGCTCGGCACGATCGCTACGCCCGGCCTCGGATAGTCCCGCCGCACGCGTCCTATCGCGTCATAGGTGTCGGGCCGGCCCGGCACGTCGAGCCGCCGGCCGGAACGATCGAAGCGCGGCTGCGGAGCCGGTCCGGCGAGCGGGCGCTGCGGCGTCCGCCGAAGCTCCGGCGAGCTTCGCCCCCGCCGCCAGTCGCGATCAGGTTTTCCGGCCGGACGCGTGATCGCGCCCCCGCGCTGGTCAGCCGGCTCCGCAATGATCGTTCCCGGCCGGTACTCGGCGCGCGCGACGGACGCCGCAACCAGCGCGCACAAAGAAAAACTTAACAGCAGCTTAAACGAAGGTCGCATTCACCGGCCCGTCGACGACTCGTCGCCACACTGTTTATCTAGGTGGTGCGGAGGTCTGCGCCAGAGCTCGAGGGGATTTGGAGCGACGGTCAGATCCGCGACGCCTGCCCTAAGCCGGCTCGCCAGGGAGAAACCGATGCGGGGGCGCCGCATCCACCTGAGAGGCCTGCTGGGCAGGCCAGCTGACCCCAATCAAGAACAACGCCGTCCGAAGGACGGCTCACGGTCGTCGTCGCGCCCGCGTCCGCGCGGCGATAGTCCCTAACGCCGAGGTGAACAGGCCTATGTCCGTCGCAAGCACGACTGTAGCGCCCCATAGGGCGCGGCCGATGACGCGGGAGGAGAAGAAGGTCATCTTCGCCTCGTCGCTCGGCACCGTCTTCGAGTGGTACGATTTCTATCTCTACGGTTCGCTCGCCGTGATCATCGGCGCGCAGTTCTTCAGCCAGTACCCTGAATCGACGCGCGGCATCTTCGCGCTGCTCGCCTTCGCGGCGGGCTTCCTGGTGCGCCCGTTCGGCGCTCTGGTGTTCGGCCGCCTCGGCGACCTGGTGGGCCGCAAATACACCTTCCTGGTCACCATCCTGATCATGGGCCTGTCGACCTTCGTGGTCGGCATCCTGCCCAACGCGGCGACGATCGGCTTCGCCGCTCCGGTCATCCTGATCGCGCTCCGACTGCTGCAGGGCCTGGCGCTCGGCGGCGAATATGGCGGCGCGGCGACCTATGTGGCCGAGCACGCTCCGGTCGGCCGGCGCGGGTTCTACACCTCGTGGATCCAGACGACCGCGACGCTTGGCCTGTTCCTGTCGCTGCTCGTGATCCTGTTCACCCGCGGCATGGTCGGCGAGGACGCCTTCAAGGACTGGGGCTGGCGCATCCCCTTCCTGATCTCGGTCGTGCTGCTCGGCATCTCGGTGTGGATCCGGCTGACGCTGAACGAGTCCCCGGCCTTCCAGAAGATGAAGGAAGAAGGCACGCGCTCGAAGGCGCCGCTGTCGGAGTCGTTCGGCCAGTGGCGCAACGCCAAGATCGCGCTGATCGCGCTGCTGGGCCTCACCGCCGGGCAGGGCGTGGTCTGGTACACGGGCCAGTTCTACGCGCTGTTCTTCCTGCAATCGATCCTGAAGGTCGACGCTTTCACGTCCAACCTCCTGATCGCCTGGTCGCTGCTGCTCGGCACCGGCTTCTTCGTCGTGTTCGGCGCGCTCTCCGACAAGATCGGCCGCAAGCCGATCATCCTCGGCGGCTGCCTGATCGCGGCGGTTTGCTACTTCCCGATCTTCCACCAGATCACGGCGCTCGGGAATCCGGCTCTCAACCGCGCGATCGAGACCGTGAAGGTCGCGGTCATCGCCGATCCGGCGGAATGCGGCGATCTGTTCAACCCGGTCGGAACGCGCAAATACACCAACGCCTGCGACCAGGCGCGTGACTTCCTGTCGAAGTCTTCGGTGAAATACACCACCGAGGCGGGTCCGGCGGGCGAGACCAAGGTGCGCGTGAACGATCAGGAGATTCCGTTCGTCGGCGGCGCCGGCGCGGCGGACTCCAGCAAGGCGACGCTCGCCGCCCTCCAGGCGGCCGGCTACCCGAAGGCCGGCGACCCCGGCATCGCGAAGATGGCGCACGTGTTCGACATCTTCCGGGCCCAGACCGGCGGCATCGTGCTGCTGCTGTTCGTGCTCGTGCTGTTCGTGACGATGGTCTACGGACCAATCGCGGCGGCTCTGGTGGAGATGTTCCCGACGCGCATCCGGTACACGTCCATGTCGCTGCCGTATCACATCGGCAACGGCTGGTTCGGCGGGCTGCTGCCGGCGACGGCCTTCGCAATGGTGGCCGCGACCGGCGACATCTACTACGGCCTCTGGTACCCGATCGTGTTCGCGCTGATGACCGTCGTCGTCGGGATCTTCTTCGTGCCCGAGACGAAGGACCGCGACCTCGAGACCTACGAGCACGCCTGAGCCTTCGCCGCCTTCCGGCGGCGAGACCAACGCCCGTTCGCAGCCCGGCTCATCGCCGGGCTGCGTCCGTTTCGGCAGGCTCGCCTGCGATCCGACGCCGAAGCGCAGCGCGCGATTTGACGTCGAAGGGAACCGTCGCCCCGAGCGTCGGACTTCAAATCCGCATCGCGCCAGGCGGCCCCGGCGGGCCCGTCTTCCGGCTTCTTTTTTTTGCCAGCGGCGGCCGCTTTGCGCGATTTGGGCTCGCGACGAGCGGTCGCGATGTTTTCCACGCTCCGAATCCTACTATGTACCGGGTATGACGACGACGCCGCCGACCCCGCCCGTCCAGGACTTCATCCGCTACGACCTGCTCACGCAGAAGGCGTTGCGCAGCGTTGTGCATGACGTCCTCGCCCGCGTTTCCCGCGAGGGCGCGCCGGGCGACCATCATTTCTACATCTCGTTCCGCACCACCGATCCCGAGGTCAGGCTTTCGCAGCGCCTGCGCGCCGAATATCCGGCCGAGATGACGATCGTGCTCCAGCATCAGTTCTGGGACCTGAACGTGCGTGAGGACGGCTTCGAGGTCGGCCTGTCGTTCCGCAACATTCCCGAGAAGCTGAGCGTGCCGTTCGCGGCGGTCACGGGCTTCTTCGATCCCTCGGTGCAGTTCGGGCTCAAGTTCGACAATCCCGACGCGCCTGAGGCGGCGGACAGCGGGTCCGAAGACGCTGAAGCCGTCGTCGAGCCGCTCCGGCAGCCGGAGCCGGCCGCGACGGAGGAAGACGGTTCCGAAGCGCCGCGCGGCCCGGCCCCCGACGGCGGCGCTGAGGTCGTGAGCCTCGACAAATTCCGGAAGAAGTAAACGCGCCGCAAGGCGGCGTGACGCGCCCAAACCCCGCGTGCTAGGCACGCGTCGCGCAAACTGAAGCGCGACGCCGAGCCCGGGGGCCTCCGATGACAGCGACCCGCACCGAGACCGACTCCTTCGGTCCGCTCGAGGTGCCTTCCGACAAGTACTGGGGCGCGCAGACGCAGCGCTCGCTTCAGAACTTCAAGATCGGCGGCGAGACCATGCCGAAGCCGCTGATCCGGGCGCTTGGGGTCATCAAGCGCGCCGCAGCGCTCTCGAATCGCGATCTCGGCGGGCTGGACCCGCGAATGGCGGAGGCGATCTCGGCCGCCGCCAAGGAAGTCATCGACGGCAAGTTCGACGACCATTTCCCGCTGGTGGTCTGGCAGACCGGCTCTGGCACGCAATCCAACATGAACGCGAACGAGGTGATCTCGAATCGCGCAATCGAGCTCCTCGGCGGCGCGCTTGGCTCGAAGACGCCGGTTCATCCGAACGACCACGTCAACATGAGCCAGTCGTCCAACGACACCTTCCCGACCGCGATGCACATTGCGGCTGCGGAGGAGATCGAGCGCCGGCTGCTGCCCGCCCTCGCTCATCTGGCGGACGCCCTCGAGGCGAAGTCGCAGGCGTTCGAGCACATCATCAAGATCGGGCGCACGCACACCCAGGACGCGACCCCGCTGACGCTCGGCCAGGAATTCTCCGGCTACGTCGCCCAGGTCCGGCTCGGCGCCGAGCGGATCCGCGAGACGCTCAAGCACCTCTACCCGCTGGCGCAGGGCGGCACCGCGGTCGGCACCGGCATCAACGCCAAGGTCGGCTTTGCGGAAGCGTTCGCGGCCCGCGTCGCGGAGATCACCGGACTGCCTTTCGTGACGGCCGCGAACAAGTTCGAGGCGCTCGCCTCGCACGACGCCTACGTGCACGCGCACGGCGCGTTGAACGCGCTTGCGGCGGGCCTGTTCAAGATCGCCAACGACATCCGGCTGCTCGGCTCAGGGCCGCGCTCCGGTCTCGGCGAACTGAAGCTGCCGGAGAACGAGCCGGGCTCCTCGATCATGCCCGGTAAGGTGAACCCGACGCAGTGCGAGGCGCTGACAATGGTCTGCGCGCAGGTGTTCGGGAACCACACCACGATCACGTTCAGCGGCAGCCAGGGCCACTTCGAGCTGAACGTCTACAAGCCCGTGATGGCGTTCTGCATGTTGCAGTCGATCCGGATCCTCGCCGACGCGGCGGTCAGCTTCACGGACAATTGCGTGGTCGGCATCGAGGCCGACGAGGAGCGGATCGCCGATCTGATGCGCCGCTCGCTGATGCTGGTGACGGCGCTCGCGCCGACGATCGGCTATGACAAGGCCACCACGGTCGCAAAGACCGCGCACAAGAACGGCACGACTCTCCGCGAGGAAGCGGTTCGTCTCGGCTTCGTCAGCGGGGAGGAGTTTGACCGGATCGTACGGCCGGAGGCCATGATCCGGCCCGGCTGAATCGGCTTAAACTCCCCTGATCACAGTTCTGTTCCCATCGCCCTCGATTTTTACGCCGCGGGCGTGTAAGAGGATGAGCGTGGCAGAGATCATCAATCTGCGGCGCGCCCGGAAACATCGGGCGCGTGCGGCGTCTCAAAAATTGGCTGCGGAGAACCGGGCCAGATTCGGCGCGCCAAAGCAGGAAACGGATCTCGAGATCGCCCGCCGCACATTGGCTGACAGGCGGCTCGAGGATCATCGTCGCGAAAACGGGGGCGACGCGGATTCATGACTGAACCTGGCATCGAAATTCAGATCGCTGATCCTTCGGGAGAAGCGGAAGGCCAGCTGCGGGCGGTTCCCACCCAGGGGCCCGAAGGCGTAATCGTTCAGGAGATCCTGGACGACTCGACGCCCGCGCCCGGCGCGGAATCAAATCCGGACATCGTCAAGCGCTCGATCGTCGTGGCGGGCCACAAGACCAGCGTCAGCCTTGAGGACGCTTTCTGGCACGCCCTGAAGGACATCGCGCGCGAGCGCGCTCAGTCGCTGCGCAGCCTGGTGGCGGAGATCGACGCGCGACGCAGCGGCGGCAACCTGTCGTCGGCCGTGCGCCTGTTCGTGCTCGATCATTACCGCCGTCGCGCCGGCGCAGCGGCAAGCGTAGCGGGCGTCTGACGCTCTACTGCGCCAGCGGGCTGATGATCATCGGCGGCAGAACCGGCGACGGCGCGCCAGACGCGTCGTCCTGAGACGCCCGCCCCGGTCGCCGGCCTCCAGGCGCTCCAGCTCCGCCTGAGGCGCCGCGCTCCCCGCGAAACGCCGGGGAGGTCAGATCGAGCGGCGCGGCGGGAGCGACTGCGGCCGGCGGCGGCACGGCCTCGATCAGTGACCGCGCCTGCTCCTCCTGCCGCTTGCGCTCGGCTTCGGCCCGCGCCGCCTCCTCCGCCTTGCGCGCCTCCTCTGCCTTGCGCGCCTCTTCGGCCTTTCGCTCCTGCTCGGCGCGCTCGCGCGCGATGCGGGCGCGCTCCCGGATGTCGGCCTCCATCGCCTCGATGCGCTTGGTCTCGCGCTCGACCGCACGAACCGAGAGCCAGCTCGTGAAGGAGGTGGCGTCGAGCCGCCGCTTCGGCGCCGCCAAGGGACCCTCGAAGGAGACGCCGATCTGCGGCGCGTCCGGTCGGTCCGGCGCGAGGGTCAGATCGGCGTCGAGGATCAGACGCGAGAGGTCCAGCACCGCTCCGCCGCCGAGCCGCGCCGCTCCCTCGCTCGATGGCGCGCCGCTGCGCAGCACGCCCCCCGAGATGGTGAACGGCGCCGACAGCCGCCGCAGCGCGAGATCGCCGCGGCCGAGCGGCGCCTCCAGCGCAGCCGCGACCTTCGGCCCCTGCAGCGGAAGCCCCGCCTCGACCTGAGGCTCGATCAGATCGATCGCCGCCGGGTCGAGCCTGCGGATCGCGCCGTCCCTGAGGGCGGCCGAGCCGGCGCCGGCGAGCGACCCCACGACGCCGGCCAGCGAGCGGCCGGTCCCCTGCGCGTCGAGCTTCAAGTCGACAGCGCCAAGGAGCGGCGAGTCGGAGGCGGGCAAGCCGAGCAGTCTCTCCGCCGCGGCGCCCGACAGCGAAGCCGCCACCGTCGCCGTCGCGTCGCCTCCCGTGCGGCTCACCCCCAGCGAGCCGGTCAGCCGGCCGCCGTCGAGATCGGCCGAATAATTCTCAACCGTCATCGAACTCGGTCGCAGGACCACCGCGAAACGGGCGCCGGTCGCGACCTGGCCGGCCGTCAGGGGCGTCGCGGCGGCAGCGACTTCCAGGCGTCCGCCGAGCCCTTGGATGGGCGCGGCGCCGAAGGCTGCGGTCGGCCATGGCGAGGGCCGCGCGGCGGGCGCTCGCCCCAGCGCTTCCGGCGACAGCGCCAATCCGGCAAGCTCCGCCAAGCCGATGCGATCGATCTTGACCTCGCCGTCAAAGCCTCCGGCGGCATCGAACGGAACCCTCAAGCGGCCGGACACGGACCGTCCGGCGACCTCGCCACCGATTTCGTCCAGCCGGGCCTGCTCCCCGCCGACGGCCACTTTCGCCCTCAGCCGCGCGGGAAGCCGCGGCGAGCTCCCGGGCGTCAGCCGCGCCAGCGCCTCGCCGGGAACCGCAAGATCGGGGGACGTGACCGTGACGTCGGCCGAGGCGCTGACGCCGGTCTCGGGCGCAAAGCCGAGAGCGCCGCGTCCGGCGACCTCGAGCCCCAGAGCGGAGACGCGCCCCTCTCCGCTCATGGAGCGCGCCGGCGCTCCGGTGAGCTTCACCGCGATCTCGCCTCCGGGCGCCGCGGCGAGCGGAGAGGTCCAGACGCCGAGCAGCGCCGCCAGCCGGCGGCCGTCTTCTGACGCGATCCTGAGGTCAAGGTCGGCCTCGGAGTCGAGCGACAGTTCGGATGACGTCACCGTGACGTCGAGCGCGCCGCCGGCGGCCTGCCCGGTCGCGACGAGACGGCGCGCCTCTCCGGCCGACTCGACGCCGATGTCGAGCTTCAGCGGCGCCAGCGCCTCGGCGCGTCGCTCGATGAACGCGAGAGCGGCCGGCGGGGCTCCGGCGCGGCCGGCGAGCCTCAGCAGAGGCGCGAGCTTGCGGGCGGACAGCTTGAAGTCGAGCCTGCCCGCCGCGTCGGCGCCGAGCTTGCCGGCGCCGGAAAGCGCGGCCCCCTCGGCGTCGTCCACCGCCAGCCGGTTGAGCTCGATCCCGTCCGCGCCGAACAGCCCCTCGATCGCGACGCCCGTCATGGCGACGCCGCCGAACACGAGCGCCTTCGCGTTCAACGACAGCGCGACGTCCAGCGGCCCGCCGGCGAGCAGGCCGCTCGTGAACCGTTCGGCCCCGAGCGCGTCGAGATCGAGCCGATCGGAGACGAGCTCCGCCTCCAGACGAGACCGTGCGCCCTCCTCGCCGGAGGTCCACGCAAGACGTCCGGATGACACTGCGCCATCGATCGAGAGACTGGCGTTCTGCAGCTGGACCGCGTCCAGCCGGGCGTTCACGTCGCCCTTCAGCGCGATTTTCTCACCCAGATTTGTCCCGGCCTCTTCCGAGCCCGAGATCCAGCGCCGAAACGAGGGAAAGTCGTCGGAGGCGAACTCGACCCGACCCGCAAATCCAGGCCCGCCCTCGCCGAACGCGACGGCTCCGGAGGCCTGCAGGGTCGCGGCCCCAGGCAATTCGGCCGAGGCCGACTCAATTCGCCAAGCGCCGTCTTCCGCCCGCAGGGTCGCCCGCAGATCGTGCGCGACGTCGCCGCCCAGCACCACGCCGCGGACGCCGACCGTCAGCCGTCCGGCGATGGCGGGACGCGTGGCGGCGGCGAAGCGTGGAGCGACCGCCGCCAGGGTTTCGCCGGGGCCGCGCGCGGGCGCGCCGGCCATCCGGTCGAAATCGATCTGCCGCGACTCGAGCGCGACGTCGAACCGGGGCTGCGCGCCGAGCGCCACGGTTCCGCGGCCGCCGAACCGCAGCGAGCGCTCGTCGGGCCCATAGGCGACGTCGAGATCCTGGAACGCGACCGCGTCCGGCGCCGCCTTGATCTGAGCCGAGAGGCTCCACGGCTCGTCGTCGGCGTCGCCCGGCTGCGGCTCCTTCTTCGCCGCCGCTGGCCGGGCGAAGCTCGCCCTGCCCTCAAAGACCGGCCGGGCGCCCGCGAAGGACAGCGCGCCGTCGAGGTCGAGCGTCTCCGGTCTTCCGCGCGGGGCCAGATTGAGCTTGAGGCGCACCTGGTCCGCTGCATCGGCCCGGCCGGTGGACAGCCGGATCGCGGCCGATCGGCCGAAGGCGCGGCCTGCGCCATCGAAGCGGTAGGGTCCCCTCAGCGAGCCGGCCTCGGCGACGCCGCTCAGCCGGTCGACCAGCAGGTCGCCGCCCGGAGACTTCACCGCCACGGCGCCGTCGATGATCTCTGCCCGGTCAAAGGAGATCCGCTCCGCCTCGGCCCGGCCGCGCGCGGCGGAGAATGGCGCGTCGACCGCGCCGTCCGGCCGCACCGCGATCTCCAGCCGCGGATGGACGATTTTGACCCGTTCGGCGCGGAACTCGCCCCGCAGCAGCGGGGCGATCGCGAACTCGATCTCGACCTCGGCGACGCTGAGGCGTCCCGCCCCTTCGCCGGCCGTCAGGTCGCGAAAGCGGACATAGGGGCTCGGCAGCAGCCGCGCGTCGACCGCGCCCGAGACCCGCACGGGCGCACCCACGAGCGCGCTCGCCTGCGCGGCGAACTCGTCGCGGTAGACGCTCCAGTTGATGAACCAGGGACCGATCAGGGCGGCGAGCAGCGCCAGCACGAGCGCGAGCCCAAGCCCGGTGAGCGTATTGTTCACGACGTCGGGTCCGCCCGATCCGTTCGGCGACTGTCCGGCCGCCCTCCCGAGAGACTCACTATACGGTCAGGCCCCTCTCACGGAATCACGATCTTACCGGGATTCATGATGTTTTGCGGGTCCAGCGCACGTTTGATCGCGCGCATCGCGGCCATCGCGCCGGCGCCGTGTTCCGCCTCGAGGTGCTTCATCTTGGCCTGACCGACGCCGTGCTCGCCGGAACAGGCGCCGCCCATCGCGATCGCGCATTCGACCAGCCGGCCGACAAAGGCCTCGCAGGCGGCGACCTCCGCTGGGTTCGCCATGTCGATCAGCGGGAGGCAATGGAAGTTGCCGTCGCCGACATGGCCGACGATCGGCGCGACAAGCCCTGAGGCGGCGATGTCCGCCTGGGTCTCGGTCACGCAGTCCGCGAGCCGCGAGATCGGCACGCAGACGTCGGTCGACATCGGACGCGCGCCGGGCCGCATCGCGCCCGCGGCCCAGAAGGCGTCGTGCCGCGCCTGCCAGAGCCGGCTGCGCTCCTCGGCGCGGGTCGCCCAGTCGAACGGCCCGCCGCCGAGATCGGCCGCGATCTCGCCGAAGCGCGCCGACTGTTCCGCCACGCCGGCCGCGCTGCCGTGGAACTCCAGGAACAGCGTGGGGACCTCCGCAAGTCCGAGCCTGGAATAGGCGTTGCAGGCGCGGATCTGCAGGGCGTCCAGCAGCTCGATGCGCGCCACAGGAATCCCGCTCTGGATCGTCGCGGTGGCGGCGGCGCATGCGTCCGCGACGCTCCGGAACGGGCAGATTCCTGCAGCGATCGCCTCCGGCGTCCCATGCAGCCGCAGAGTAAGCTCGGTGATGATCCCGAGCGTGCCTTCGGAGCCGACGAGAAGGCGCGTCAGATCATATCCGGACGAGGACTTCTTCGCCCGGCCCCCCGTCCGGATGATCTCGCCCGAAGCCAGCACGGCCGTCAGGCCCAGCACGTTGTCCCGCATCGTGCCGTAGCGCACCGCATTGGTGCCGGAAGCGCGGGTCGCCGCCATGCCCCCCAGCGAGGCGTCGGCGCCGGGATCGATCGGAAAGAAAAGGCCCTGGTCGCGCAGATGGTCGTTCAGACGCTTGCGCGTGACGCCCGGCTGCACGACCGCGTCGAGATCTTCCGCGTGGACGGAGACGATCTCGACCATGCGCTCGGTCGAGACGCACACGCCGCCGAACGGCGCGTTGACATGTCCCTCGAGCGAGGTTCCGGTTCCGAAAGCCACGACCGGAACATCGTGCTCCGCGCAGAGCTGCACGATCTCCGCGACCTCAGCGGCGTTTCCGGGAAACACCACGCAGTCCGCAGGCTCATTGGCGATCCACGTCAGCGTATGGGCGTGCTGTTCCCGGACGGCGGCTGCCGTCGAGAAGCGTCCGCCAAAACGCAGGGCCAGCCTCTCCAGCACGCTCTGCAGCGCGCCCGCGGGCGGCTTCTCTCTGGCGGCGGCGCGCGCCATTCCGATCTCTCCAGCGTCGACGACAGCCGCCGACGCCGTCTTCCTAGCAGATTCCGGCGCAGGGCCGGCGCATGTGAAAACGCCCTGCGCCGCGAGGCGCAGGGCGTTCAGGATCCGAGCCGAAACCGTCAGCTCATTCGACGACTTCGACCACCTTGCGGTGGCTGTCGACGATGTAGCGCCGGTCGTTCACGACCGTGTAGCTGTAGTCGCTGTCGGGCACCTGGTAGACCTCGACGTCCTCAGGGAGCGCCTTGCCGACGACGACTTCGCCTTCGTAGCGCACCGAGGGCCGCTGCTCGTGCACGACATATTCCTTGACCTTGGGAGGCGCGATCGCGGTGCCGATCACGCCGCCGGCTACGGCCCCGGCGGCCGCGCCGACCGGCCCGCCGAGCACTGCGCCGGTCGCTGCCCCGCCGGCTGCGCCGGAGGCGGTTCCTTCCTGAGCGACCGCTGCGACCGGAGCCGCAAGACTGAGAGCAAGAGCAAACGCAAGAGTGTTGGAACGCATGAGGGTATCCTCCTGTGGTCCGCCCACCCCTCAAACGGCGTACGTCAAATTACGTTCCGAGCGCTGAATCGGTCCGCGTCTCGAAATCACCGCCTCGCGGCGCCATGTTGCGGAAGCTGGCGCGCGCGATTCGTCCGCAGCGTCGCCTCTCATCTCCTTCGGAGCTTTTGTTTGCCCGAGCAGTCCGCCGACCGTCCTTCCGGCGATTACGAAGCCCCGCGGCCCGGCGGCATCGCCGCGCGGGCGGCCGCCGGCTTGCGCGCCGCCGCGCCGGACTACCTCGCGGGCCTCAACCCGGAGCAGCGCGAGGCGGTCGAGACGCTCGACGGGCCGCTGCTGGTGCTTGCCGGCGCCGGCACGGGCAAGACGCGCGTGCTGACCACCCGCATCGCCCACATCCTCGCGCTCGGCCGCGCCCGGCCGTTCGAGATTCTCGCCGTCACCTTCACCAACAAGGCCGCCCGCGAGATGCGGGAGCGCGTCGGCAGGCTGCTTGGACAGGCGGCCGAGGGCATGCAGTGGCTCGGCACGTTCCATTCGATCGGCACGCGCATCCTGCGCCGCCACGCTGAACTCGCCGGCCTGCAGTCGAACTTCACCATCCTCGACACCGACGACCAGATCCGGCTCATCAAGCAGGTGCTCGCGGCCGAGAACATCGACGACAAGCGCTGGCCCGCGCGTCAGCTCGCCTTCGCGATCGACGGCTGGAAGAACCGCGCGCTCGGCCCCAAGGACGTGCCGGCCGGCGAGGCGCAGGCGTTCGCGGCGGGGCGCGGAGCGGAACTCTACGGCATCTATCAGGCGCGGCTGAAACAGCTCAACGCGACGGATTTCGGCGACCTGCTGCTCGAACCGATCCGGATTTTCCGCGAGCACCCGGACGTGCTGGAGCAGTACCACCGCCGCTTCCGCTACATGCTCGTCGACGAGTACCAGGACACCAACGTCGCGCAGTATCTGTGGCTCAGGCTGCTCGCGCAGGGCTCGAAGAACCTCGCCTGCGTGGGCGACGACGACCAGTCGATCTATGGCTGGCGCGGCGCCGAGGTCGAAAACATCCTGCGCTTCGAGCGTGACTTTCCAGGCGCGAAGGTCGTGCGGCTCGAGCGCAACTACCGCTCCACCGGCCATATCCTGAACGCCGCCTCGCATCTCATCGCCAGGAACGAGGGGCGGCTCGGCAAGACGCTCCGGCCGCAAACCGAGCTTGGCGAGAAGGTGACGGTCGCGGGCTCCTGGGATTCCGGCGAGGAGGCGCGCGCGATCGGCGATGAGATCGAGGCGCTGCAGTCGAAGGGCCACAAGCTCGACGAGATGGCGATCCTGGTCCGCGCCTCCTTCCAGATGCGCGAGTTCGAAGAGCGCTTCATCACGCTCGGCCTGCCCTACCGGGTCATCGGCGGCCCGCGCTTCTACGAGCGCGCTGAGGTGCGCGACGCGATGGCCTATCTGCGGGTGATCGCGAGCCCCGCGGACGCGCTCGCCTTCGAGCGGATCGTCAACGTGCCGAAGCGCGGTTTGGGCGACGCCACGCTGAAGCTGATCAACGAGCGCGCCCGCGCCGACGAGGTGACGCTGCCGGAGGCGGCGCGCCGGCTGTGCGACGCCGGCGAGCTGAAGGGCAAGGCGCGCGCGGCGCTGAAGGACCTGGTCCTGTCCTTCGACCGCTGGTCGGGGCTGGTCGACAAGACGCCGCACACCGAGCTCGCCGAGATGGTGCTGGAGGAGTCCGGCTACACCGACATGTGGGCCAAGGACCGCACCGCGGAGGCGCAGGGGCGGCTCGAGAACCTGAAGGAGCTCGTGCGCTCGATGGAGCCGTTCGAGAACCTGCGCGGTTTTCTGGAGCACGTCTCGCTGGTGATGGACGCCGACCGCGGGCCCGGCGAGGACGCCGTCACCATCATGACGCTGCACGCCGCCAAGGGGCTCGAATTCGACACCGTGTTCCTGCCTGGCTGGGAGGAAGGCCTGTTCCCCCATCAGCGCTCGCTCGACGAGAACGGCCGCGCCGGGCTCGAGGAGGAGCGACGGCTCGCTTATGTGGGCCTCACCCGCGCGCGCCGCCGCGCCAAGCTCTGGTTCGCCTCGAACCGCCGCGTGCACGGCATGTGGCAGTCGTCGATCCCCTCGCGCTTCCTCGACGAGCTGCCGGAAGCGGATGTCGATGTGGTGGAGGCGCCGGCGACCTTCGGCGGCGGCATGGGCGGCTCCTATGGGCCGAGCCGGTTCGACAACGCGCAGCCCTTCGCCTCGACCTACGCGACGCCCGGCTGGCGGCGCGCGCAGGAGCGCGGCGCAGCCGCCTTCCCCGGCCCCGGCGCGCGGCGCGGCGGCCCGATGACGATCGAAGGCGAGCTCGTCGCCTCATCGAGCGCGAAGTCCGCCGGGTTCTCGCGCGGCGCGCGCGTGTTCCACCAGAAGTTCGGCAACGGCACCGTGGTCGAGGTCGACGGCAACAAGCTCACCGTCTCGTTCGACAAGGCCGGCGAAAAGCGCGTGCTGGACGGCTTCGTGAAGGCCGCGTGAGAACAGGCCGTCATCCCGGACGGCCGCAGGCCGATCCGGGATCGTCATCGATGTCGAGAGCTCGATCCTGCAAACGATCCCGGCGCTCGCTGACGCTCGGCCGGGATGACGCGGTGGGTCCTAGGGTTTAAGGCTCCGCCTCCCGCGCAAGCTCCGGAACGCCTCCGTGACCCAGACCCCCATGATCCGCCTCTCGCTCGACGAGGCCACCGCAAAGCGCGTCGCCAACATGCTCGACGACGCGTTCCCGTTCGGCGAAGTCTCGGTCTCGGCGTTCGAGACCGGAAAGGACGCCTGGAACGTCGAGGTTTACGGGTCGCCGGAGCTGTCGAGCGCCGAGCTCGCCCAGGCGATGCGCGAGGCCTTGGGACCGGAGAGCGCCGGCCTGCGCGTCGAGGAAGGCGCCATCGACGAGGCCGACTGGGTGGCGAAGAGCCTCGCGGGGCTCAACCCCGTGCCGGCCGGGCGCTTCGTGGTCCACGGCTCCCACGACCGCGACAAGATTCCGGCCGACGTCATCGGCATCGAGATCGAGGCCGCGCTTGCTTTCGGCACCGGCCACCACGGCACCACGCGCGGCTGTCTGCTGGCGATCGACGAGCTGCTGACGGAGCGCCGCTTCGAGCGCGTGCTCGATCTCGGCGCCGGCACCGGCGTGCTCGCGATCGCGATCGCGCTCGCCCAGAGATCCCCGGTGCTTGCGACCGACATCGATGAGGTCTCGGCGCAGATCGCGCAGGAGAACGCGCAAGCCAACGGCGCGGGTGCGTTCGTCGAGAGCGTCCACGCGACCGGCTTCGACCATCCCGTGTTCGCCGAGCGCGGGCCGTTCGACCTGATCGTCGCCAACATTCTGGCTGGCCCGCTGGTCGAACTCGCAGGCGACGTCGAGCGCCATCTGGCGGCGGACGGGCGCGTGGTGCTCTCGGGCCTGATGAACCCGGAGGAGGACCGGGTGCGCGGCGCTTATGAGGCCAAGGGCCTCAAGCTCGTATCGGCGAGGCAGCTGGAAGGCTGGTCGACGCTGGTGCTGGGCCGCTAGCGCCGGGCCTCGCGCGACCCCTCGTCATGGCCCGGCTTGACCGGACCATCCATCTCAGGCGTAGAGGTCAACCTCCACGATGCTCCTCCGGTCACGCTGGAGGATAACGGCGGAGCTAACCGCGCGAGATCGTTCATGTTCGAAGCCATTTTTCAGACCTTCGACGAGACGGCCGATCCCTCTCAGGGCGCGCCGCGGCTGGCGGCGCTTCGGGCTGCGCTGAAGGCGAAGAACCTCGACGGCTTCCTGCTGCCCCGGGCGGACGAACACCAGAACGAGTATCTGCCGCCCTCCGCGGAGCGCCTGGCGTGGCTGACCGGCTTCACAGGCTCTTTCGGCTTCGTGATCGTTTTGCCTGAAAAGGCTGCGCTTTTCGTCGATGGACGCTACACGGTGCAGGCCCGCTCGCAGGTCGACCAGACGGCGTTTGTGATCGTCAATGTGGTGGAGCTCCCGCCCTCGGAGTGGCTGAAGCAGAACGCCGTCCGCGGCCAGCGCGTCGGCTACGATCCGCGGCTCCACACTGTTGACGGCTTCGAGCGTTTCGAGGCGGCGGCGAAAGCGGCCGAGATCGAGCTGATCGCGGTTGCGGACAATCCTGTCGACGCGCTCTGGACCGACCGCCCGGCGCCGCCGCTCGCCCCCGTCGTGCTGCACGACGAGACGCTCGCGGGCGAGAGCGCCCAAGCGAAGATCGCGCGGGTTCAGGCCGAGCTCGCCCGCGCAAAGGCGGACGCGCTTCTGGTCACCGACGCGCACTGCCTTGCCTGGCTGTTCAACATCCGAGGCGGCGACGTCGCGCACACGCCGCTGCCGCTCGGCTTTGCAATCGTGCCGAGGGACGGCCGGCCCAGCCTTTTCCTCGATCACCGCAAGCTTTCGAACGCGGTGCGGGCGGCGCTGTCGGACGCCGCCGATCTCTCAGAGCCGCACGATCTCGACAGCGCGCTTCGCGGACTTGGCGCCCAGCGCAAAACGGTGCGGCTCGATCCGTCGGGTTCGGCAGTGGCTTACGCCCGCGCGCTGGAGGCCGCCGGTGCGACCGTCCAGCGTGGCCCTGATTCGATCGCGAAGCTGAAGGCGGTGAAGAACGCCGCCGAGATCGCCGGCGCCCGCGCCGCGCATCTGCGCGACGCCGCAGCCCTGTGCCGCTTCCTGTGCTGGCTCGACCGTGAGGCGCCGACGGGAACGATCGACGAGATCGGCGCGGCTGAGGCCCTCGAGACCTTCCGGCGCGAGACCGGGAAGCTCAGGGACGTCTCGTTCCCCTCGATCTCGGCCGCCGGCCCGAACGCCGCCTTGCCGCATTATCGCGTGACGCGCGCCACCAACCGGAAGCTCACGCCCGGCTTCTACCTGATCGATTCCGGCGCGCAGTATGAGGACGGCACCACCGACGTCACCCGGACTGTGGTGATCGCGGCCGCGACCGAAGAGATGAAGGACCGCTTCACGCGCGTCCTTCGCGGCCACATCGCGATCTCGACCGCGGTCTTCCCCAAGGGCGTCAGCGGCGCACAGATCGACGCTTTCGCGCGCCGGCCGCTATGGGAGGCGGGGCTCGACTTCGACCACGGCACGGGCCACGGCGTCGGCTCGTATCTCTCGGTCCACGAGGGGCCGCAGCGCATCTCGAAACTGGGGACCGTCCCGCTCGAGCCGGGCATGATCCTGTCCAACGAGCCAGGCTATTACAGGGAAGGCCATTACGGCATCCGCACCGAGACGCTGGTGCTGGTGGAGAAGCGCGCGATCCCCGGCGCGGAGCGCGAGATGTACGGCTTCGAGACCCTGACGCTCGCCCCGATCGACCGCCGCGCGATCGAGCCGGCGCTGCTGACGACGGGCGAGCGCGCCTGGCTCGACGGCTACCACGCCCGGGTGCTCGCCGAGGTCGGACCGCTGGTCGACGGCGAGACGCGCGCGTGGCTGGAAGCCGCCTGCGCGCCGCTGTGACGCCCAACTGGATGACGCCGATGTCCCGCTCCGCCCTGCTCCTCCTCGCCCTCGCCGGACTCTACGGCGCGGCCGGCGTCGCCGGCGCGGCGGCCGGCGCGCACATGACCGGCGACCCGCGGCTCGGCACGGCCTCGACCTTCCTGATGCTCAACGCAGCCGCGATGCCGGGAGTGGTCGCAGCCTCCGCGGCGCTCGGGCGGCTGGGGCTGCTGCCCGCCGCTGGCCTCGCGCTCGGCGCGCTGCTGTTCTCCGGCGACCTGATGATCCGTGTCGCCTATGGGACGAGCCCGCTGCCGATGGCCGCGCCGACAGGCGGCGTTATCCTCATATTGAGCTGGGTCGCTTTCATGGCGCTCGCGATCGCGGCTGCGCTCAGACGGCGGGGCTAGGCTCGACGCCTTCTGTCTGCGCCGGCTTCGGCTCCCGGATCGCCAGGACCAGCAGCAGCGCCGGGAGTCCGGACACGAAAGTCAGCGCGAAATAGACCGGGAAGCCCGCAGCGCTGGCGACGAAGCCGGAGCCGCCCGCCAGCAGGTGGCCGGGCAGCGCGTAGATCGAGCTCAGCACGGCGTAGCGGGTGGCGGAGAATTCCGAGGCGGCGAGCTTCGACATGAACGCGATCAGCGCGGTGCCGGCGATCGCTGAGGCGACATTGTCGAAGCTGATCGTGGCGGCGAGCATCGTCACGCTGTGCCCGGTCACGGCGAGCGCGCTGTAGAACAGGTTCGTCGCCGCGGACGCCACGATGCCAATGATCAGCACCGTGCGCAGCGAAAGCCGGGTCAGCAGGAAGCCGCCCACAAAGGCGCCAAAGATCCCGAGAACGACCCCGAACACCTTGGTGACGTTGGCGATCTCGATATTGGTGAAGCCGAGGTCCTTGTAGAGCGGCGAGGACATGACGTTGGCGAGCTGGTCCGGCACGCGGTAGAGCCCGATCAAGGCGAGCGTGGTCAGCGGCGTCGCCGCAACCAGCGCCACGAGATCTTTTAGCGGAGCGGCGAGCGCCAGGCCTTTGGCGGCGGGGTCGCGCGGCTCGGCGTCTCTCGGGGTGCGTGGGATGAGGGTCGCGGTCACGATCGCGGTCAGCGCCATGATCCCCGCCATCGCCGCATAGGCGCCGACCCAGTCGAGGCCTTCCGCGAGATAGAGCGCGCCTGCGCCCGCGGTGAGCATCGCGAGCCGATATCCCAGCTGGTAGGCGGCGACGAGCAGCCCCTGCTCCTCCGTCGGCGCCAGTTCGACGCGCCACCCGTCGACCGCCGCGTCCTGCGACGCCGAGGCGATGGCGGTCGCGAAGCACGCTGCGGCCGCGAGCGGCAGGTTGGCCGCGGGATCGCCGAACGCCATGGCGGCGAGGCCGGCGGTGACGCCGAGCTGGGCGAACAGAATCCACGCCCGCCGGCGGCCGAAGATCCGCCCGAGCGGACCGAGCGCGTAAGCGTCCATCACCGGCGCGATCAGGAACTTCAGGCTGTAGGCGATGCTCGCCCAGGACAGCAGCCCGATCACCTGCAGGCTGACGCCCGCCTCCCGCATCCAGAACGCGAAGGTGCCGCCGACCAGCAGCAACGGCAGCCCGGACGCATAGCCGAGCACGCCGCTGGCGAGCCGTTTGGCGAGCATCGGGCGCAACGTCACAGGCGCGGCGGCCGGAATCTGCGTGGGTTCGGACACAGCGGCTCCTGAAGCCAAAGCGATCGCTTCTGCACCCGAGTGGTGGCGGATTCGGCCCGGCTTAGCCAGCCGCGGCCCATCCCGCACCCGCCGACGTCATTAGTTGACTATTTCTATAGACTGTGTCGATATTCCTGAACTTCGTCGCTTCGCCGCGGCTCGGCTCGACCCCCGCGGCGGGCGGCGAAGACCAGACTCTTCCTGGAGGCTCCATGAGGTTCGACGGAAAGGCCCTGCTGGCCTTCATCATCCCCGCGGCCCTGCTGCTGAGCTGGCAGGCGCTCTCAAGCCTCGGCGAGATTCCTGAGTCCGTGTTGCCGGCTCCGACCGCTGTGGCGGCTGCCGGATGGCGGCTCGCCTGGACCGGCGAGCTTTGGAGCAACGTCACGATCAGCGCCTGGCGCGCGGTGATCGGCCTGGTCATCGGCGGCGGCGTCGGCTTCGCCTTCGGCCTCGCCAACGGCCTGTCGCGGCTCTCGGAGCGGCTGACCGACCCCACCCTGCAGATGATCCGGACCATCCCGCACCTCGCGATGATCCCGCTCGTCATCCTGTGGTTCGGCATCGACGAGACCGCCAAGATCTTCCTGGTCGCGCTCGGCGTGTTCTTCCCCGTCTACCTGAACACGCTGCACGGCATCCGCACGGTCGACGCGCAGCTTGTCGAGATGGGCCGCGCCTACGGCATGTCGGCCTGGGAGTTGTTCGCGCGCGTCGTGCTGCCGGGCGCCCTGCCGTCGATCTTCGTCGGCCTGCGCTACGCGCTTGGCATCATGTGGCTGACGCTGATCGTGGCGGAGACGATCTCGGCCTCCACCGGGCTCGGCTACATGGCCATGAATGCCCGCGAATTCATGATGGTCGACGTCGTCGTGCTGTCGATCCTCATCTACGCGGCGCTCGGCAAGCTCGCGGACTCGCTCGCCAGGCTGCTCGAGCGCGCGACGCTCTCCTGGCACCCCGCTTACCTTCCCGCCTGAGGCGAATGATGACAGCAAACGATCCCGCCGCGGGCTTCGAGCCGACGCGCCTCGCGCTCACGGCGCCTCGACCGGCCCCCCTGGAAGCCGCCGCGATCGATCTGCGCGGGTTGAGCCGCAGCTTCGGCGACAAGCAGGTGCTGCGGCACGTCGACCTGCATGTGCCGGCCGGTCAGTTCCTCGCGATCGTCGGCCGCAGCGGCTGCGGCAAGAGCACGCTGCTGCGCATCCTGCTCGGCCTCGACGCGCCGACCTCCGGCGCCGTGGCGGTCGGCGACGGCCGCGCCGGATCGAGCCGGATCATGTTCCAGGAGCCGCGCCTGCTTCCCTGGGCGCGCGTGCTGGACAATGTCCGGGTGGGCGCGCCGCGAGGCGGCGGCAAGGCGGCCGGGCGCGCGGCCGCGCAGGCGGCGCTCGAACAGGTCGGTCTTGGCGACCGGGCCGGCGAGTGGCCCTCGGTGCTTTCCGGCGGCCAGAAGCAGCGCGTGGCGCTCGCCCGCGCGCTGGTCAGCCGGCCGGCGTTGCTGGCGCTCGACGAGCCGCTCGGCGCGCTCGACGCGCTGACGCGGATCGAGATGCAGAACCTGCTCGAAAGCGTCTGGCGGCGCCAGCGTTTCACCGCCGTCCTGGTCACGCATGACGTCTCGGAGGCGCTCGCGCTCGCCGACCGCGTCATTCTGATCGAGGAGGGCCGGCTGGCGCTTGACCTGGCCGTCTCGCTTCCCCGCCCGCGGCGCAGAGGGTCGCTCGAGATGGCGCGGCTCGAGGGCGAGATCCTCGATCGCCTGTTCGGCAAGCCGGCGCCCGTCGAGCGGGTCGCGGCGGGCGCGCCGCAGGAGGCGGTCGCGTGAGCCGCGACGGCCGCGCGGCCAGCGCCCCGGCCGGGAACCGGCGCCGATGTAGCGGGCGCCTTCCCGCGGCGGCCGAGGCCGCCGCCCCCGCCTGATCATCAAGCACAGAACGGCTCATGCGCCGTCTTCAGGAATCCACCAGATGACGAAGCTTTCCCGCCTCATCCGCCTCTCCCTCGCGGCGACGCTGCTCGCCGCCGCCGCAGGGGTTCCGGGCGCTTCCGCGGCCGACCGCGTCCTGCGGATCGGCTACCAGAAATACGGCACCCTGATCCTGCTGAAGGGCAAAGGCACGCTCGAAGAGAAGCTCAAGCCGCTCGGCGTGACGGTCAAATGGGCCGAGTTCCAGTTCGGCCCGCCTCTGCTGGAGGCCGTCAACGCCGGCGCGATCGACTTCGGCACGACCGGCGAGGCGCCGCCGATCTTCGCCCAGGCGGCGAGCGACAAGCTGGCCTATGTGGCGAACGACCCGGCCTCGCCCCGGGGCGAGGCGATCCTCGTCCCGAAGGACAGCCCGATCCGGACGTTGGCCGACCTCAAGGGCAAGAACATCGCGGTCGCGAAGGGTTCGAACAGCCACTACCTGCTGGTGAAGGCTCTCGAGAAGGGCGGCGTCCCCTATTCCGACGTGACGCTCTCCTGGCTTGCTCCGGCCGACGCGCGCTCGGCCTTCACGCGCGGATCGGTCGACGCCTGGTCGGTGTGGGACCCCTACTACGCGGCCGCCGAGGCGGCGGGCGCGCGGGTCCTCGCCGACGGGACCGGCATCGTCGAAAACCACCAGTTCTTCCTGACCTCGCGCGACTACGCGAAGGACAATGAGGACGTGCTGCGCGCCGTGCTCTCCGAGTTGCGTTCGGTGGAGGAGTGGGTCGCGAAGGATCCGCAGGCGGCCGCGGCCGAACTCGCGCCGCTTGTCGGCATCCCGGCGCCGCTGCTCGCCGCCGCAATCTCCCGCCAAGGATTGGGCGTCCAGCCGGTCACGCCCGAGGTCGCCGCCGCCCAGCAGCGCATCGCCGACACCTTCCTCAAGCTGAAGCTCCTGCCGAAGCCGATCGTCGTCGAGGACGCCGTCCTGAAGCTCAAGACCGCGGAGATCGCAAAATGAGCCGCCACGCCGCACATCAGGCCAACGTGCTGTGGTTCCTGCCGACCCATGGCGACGGCCGCTATCTCGGCTCGGCGAAAGGCGGCCGCGCCGTCGACCTCGGCTATCTCACGCAGGTCGCGCAGGCCGCCGACCGTCTCGGCTATTTCGGAGTCCTGCTGCCCACCGGCAAATCCTGCGAAGACAGCTGGGTCGTCGCCTCGGCGCTCGCGCCGCTGACGCAAAACCTCCGCTTCCTCGTGGCGGTGCGGCCCGGCCTGCAGTCGCCCACGCTGGCGGCGCGTATGACCGCCACCCTCGACCGGATCTCCAACGGCCGGCTGCTGATCAACGTCGTCACCGGCGGCGACCCGGTCGAGAACGCCGGCGACGGCGTCTTCCTCGACCATGACGAGCGCTACGAGGTGACGAACGAGTTCCTCGAGATCTATCGCGACCTGCTGCGCGGCAGGACCGTGAATTTTGACGGCGAACACCTGAAGATCGAAGGCGGCAAGCTGCTGTTCGAGCCGCACCAGAAAGACGGCCCGCCGCTCTACTTCGGCGGCTCGTCCCCCGCGGCCACCAATGTGGCGGCCGCTCTCGTGGACAAGTACCTGACCTGGGGCGAGCCCCCGGCGCAGGTCGCGGAGAAGATCGCAGGCGTGCGGATGCTTGCGGACCGCATCGGCCGGAAGGTCACCTTCGGCATCCGCCTGCACGTGATCGTGCGCGAGACCAACGCCGAGGCGTGGGACGCCGCCGACAGGCTGATCAGCCAGGTCGACGACCAGACGATCGCGGCGGCCCAGAAGGTCTACGCCCGGATGGATTCGGTCGGCCAGCAGCGGATGGCTGCGCTGCATGGCGGACGCCGGGACAAGCTCGAGGTCAGCCCCAATTTGTGGGCGGGCGTCGGCCTCGTGCGCGGCGGCGCCGGAACCGCGCTGGTCGGCGATCCCCAGACCGTCGCGGCGCGCATGAAGGAGTACATGGCGGCGGGCGTCGACACCTTCATCCTCTCCGGCTACCCGCACCTCGAGGAGGCCTATCGGGTCGCGGAGCTGGTGTTCCCGCTGCTGCCGCTCGCGACCGAGGCGCGCAGCCAGCGCGTTCCGATCAATATGGGCCCGTTCGGCGAAACGATCGCGAACGATGCGCGGCCAGAATTGCGGGTCGCCGAGTCGTGAGCGGGACCCAACCTCGCCCAGGACCGTCGCGCGAGCGGCCGCTGGTCGCGGTGATCGGCGGCGGCTTCGCGGGCGCCGCCCTGGCCTATCAACTGGCCCGACGGGCGCCGGACGTCTTCCGGATCGTTGTCGTCGAGCCAAGGCCGCAGCTCGGCGGCGGCCTCGCCTATTCGACCGGGGACCCGGCGCACCGGACCAACGTTCCGGCGTCGCGCATGACCTTCCTCCAGTCCGACCCCTGCCACTTCGACCGCTGGCTGAAGGCGGACGCGGCGCTGCGGGACGATCCCGACGCGACGCTGCCGGACGGCCGCGCCTTTCCGCAACGAAGCGTATTCGGCCGCTACGCCTCCGAAACGATCGAGCCGTTCCTCCTGAGCGGGGAGATCGAACATCTCTGCGACCGAGCGACGGCTGTGCGTGAGACCGGTGAAGGCTATCGGGTCGAGTTGGCCGGAGGCGGCGCCGTGGAGGCGGATTTCGTAGCTCTTGCGGCCGGCCATCCTGCGCCGGCCGCCCCGCCGCCGCTCGCGCATTTCGCCGGCGATCCGCGGTTGATCCAGGACCCCCTGACCGGCGAGGCGCTGGACCGGCTGCGACCCAACGCTCGGCTGCTGATCGTCGGCTGCGGGCTCACGATGGCGGACATCGTGGCTTCGCTGGACGCGCGCGGACATTGCGGCCCGATCCGCGCGATCTCGCGACGAGGTCTTCTGCCGCGTCCGCACGCCGAGGCGCCGGGCGAGTTTGGCGCGTTCGCCAAAGCCCCCAGCCGCACGGCCCTGGCTCTTCTGGGCCACGTCCGAAAGACGATCCGCCTGGCTGAAGCCGAAGGACGTCCCTGGCAGCACGTCATCGACGCCTGTCGGGCTCAGGGGCGCGCGATATGGGCGGCGCTGCCGTCCTCCGAGCGGCGTCGGTTCGTGCGGCGGCTGCGGCCGTTCTGGGACGTCCATCGCTTCCGCATCGCGCCGCAAACGAATGCCGTGCTGCAGCGCCGACTTCGCGACGGCGGCCTCCGGGTGGACGCCGCTCGGATAGTCGAGGCGAAAGCGAAGGACGCCGCGATAGAGGTGACGATCCGCCTTCGGGGCGGTCGGCTCGAGATGGCCGAATTCGACGCCGTGGCGCTTGCGACAGGCCCGGCGCACCGCAGCCTGATCGATACCGACCCATTGTTCTCCGACCTGTACAGAAACGGCCTGATAACGCTCGACGAGGTCGGGCTGGCGTTCGCAGTCGACGGACGAAGCCACGCGCTCGGCCGCGACGGCCATGCGCAACCGACGCTTTGGATCGCCGGGCCTCTTGCGCGGGGCGCGTTCGGCGAGCTGATGGGACTGCCGGAGGTGGGACGGCACGCGGAGGAAGTGGCGGGGGACATCATCCGCACCTACGCGCGGGAACTCGCGGACGCGCGCGTCGCGTAAAGGCCGCGCCAAGGTTGAGGCTCCGACGGAAGGGCCTATCTGGCAGCTCTCGCGGCGGAGCCGCGTCACGCAAGAGTGACGCTCCGCGCCGGAAGGCCGATTGTGCCGGCCGGGAGCCCTGATTATCCCGAGTTGCGCAGAACCGACGGCCCGGCCGTCCGCGAACGCGGGAGAGTGACGAGATGACCGCCATGTCGCGCAGAACGATTCTGGCGGCCGCCGCCGCCTCGGCGGCCTCCGGGGCCGTGGCCGGAAGCGCGAAGGCGGCCGCGCCCGCCGCCGGCCGGCAGGCGCCCGGCGTCTACCGCTACAATGTCGGCTCGTTCGAGGTGACGGCGCTGACCGACGGCGTCGCCCGCCGGCCGCTCGATGGGTCCTTCGTCCGCAACGCGCCCGTCGAAGACGTCAAAGAGGCGCTGGAGCAGGCGTTCCTCGGAACCGAGAAGGTGCCGATTCCCTTCACCTGCGTGGTGGTCAACACCGGCGGCAGGCTCGTGCTGATCGACGCCGGCACGGGCGGCTTCCTGGCCCCCACCGCAGGTCAGCTCTACGAGAACATGGCGGCCGCCGGCGTCGACCCGAAGGCGATCGACGTCGTCCTGATCTCGCATTTCCACCCCGACCACATCGCCGGCCTGAGGCTCAAGGACGGAACGGCGGCCTTCCCGAACGCCGAAGTGATGGTTCCAGAGGCCGAGTGGGCGTTCTGGATGGACGACGGCCAGATGAGCCGCGCGCACGCCGCATTGCAGCCGGCGTTCAAGATGGTCCGGCGGGTGTTCGAGCCGATGACCAAGGAGGTCCGCAAATTCGAGCGCGACGCTGAGCCGACCTCCGGCATCACGGCGCTGCCGGCGCCCGGACACACGCCGGGCCACACCGCTTTCCGCCTGAGCTCCGACGGCGCGGACCTGATCATCTGGTCGGACGTGACCAACCACCCTGCCCTGTTCGTCCGCAATCCGGGCTGGCACGCCGTGTTCGATATGGACGCAGAACTTGCCGAGGCGACGCGCCGGCGGATGTTGGACCTCGTGGCGGCGGACCGGCTGCCGGTCGCGGGCTATCACTTTCCATTCCCGGCCGTCGGCCACATCGCCCGGCGCGGCACGAATTACGAGTTCGTTCCCGAAATGTGGAACCCGGCGCTCTGACCGCCGCAACCGACGCCGCCGATGGACGAACGCCGCCGGCGCCGTGTAAGCACGGCCGGCCCGAAGCCCTCTCGAGCCCATCCCGATCCCCATGACTGCGAACCGCCCGGTTGAACGCATCGCCTTCACGGCGAGCGCCGCGGAAGACGCGCAGGCGGCGCGCGCCGCCCTCGCCGCCCGCTATGGCGAAGTCCCGCTCGACGAGGCCGAAGTGGTGGTCGCGCTCGGCGGCGACGGGCAGATGCTGCTGACGCTGCATGAGGTTATGGGACGCGGCCTGCCGATCTACGGCATGAATCGCGGCTCAGTCGGCTTCCTGATGAACGAATACTCGGAGGACCGCCTGCCGGAGCGGATCGCCGCCGCCGAGCGGGCCGTGATCCACCCGCTGACGATGCGGGCGCGCGACTGCGAGGGCCGGGTTCACGTCGCCAAGGCGATCAATGAAGTCCAGTTGTGGCGGCAGACCTACCAGGCCGCCAAGCTCCGCATCGAGGTCGACGGCACGGTGCGGCTCGCCGAACTGACCTGTGACGGCATCCTGGTCGCGACCCCGACCGGGTCGACGGCGTACAACCTTTCGGCCCACGGCCCCCTGCTGCCGCTTGCGAGTCCGCTGCTCGCGATGACGCCGATCTCGCCGTTCCGTCCGCGGCGGTGGCGGGGCGCGCTGCTGCCGGACCGGGCGGCCGTCGCGATCGAGGTTCTCGAGCACGAGAAACGGCCGGTGGCGGCGGTGGCGGACAACAGCGAGTTCCGTCACGTCCGGCGGGTCGAGATCGCGCTCGACCGCAAGACCAGCCTAACGATGCTGCACGATCCCGGCCACGGGCTCGACGAACGGATACTGGCCGAGCAGTTCGGCTGGTGAGACCGCAAACCGCTCGTTAACGACGTTCGGCGATCATCTCCAGCTGAGATGGTCCGCGTCGATTTCACCAAGCTTCGCATCCTCGTCGTCGACGACAACGCGCATATGCGCCGCATCGTCCGGACGCTGCTGCACGGATTCGGCTCGCGCGAGGTCTATGAGGCCGAGGACGGCGCGTCCGGGCTCGAGATGTTCACCACCCATCTGCCGGACATCATCATCGTGGACTGGTCGATGCCGATCTTCGACGGCATCGAGCTCACCAACATGATCCGCCGCCCGGACAGCGCGGTGAACCCTTACGTGCCGATCATCATGCTCACCGGCCATTCCGAGAAGAGCAAGGTGATGCGGGCCCGCGACGCCGGCGTGACCGAGTTCCTCTGCAAGCCGATCTCGGCCAAGTCGCTGCACCAGCGGCTGCTCAACTGCGTGCTGAACCCCCGGCCCTTCATCAAGACTCGCGACTATTTCGGCCCGGATCGGCGCCGAAACATCTCGGGCGTGTACAGCGGTCCCGAGCGTCGCGCGTCGAACGACGCCATGGTCGCCGACCCGGCGGCCAAGCGGCTGCGCGACAGCGCTTTGTCCTGAGGCGAAACCCAGATGCCGCAGACGCCCCTCGATCCACCGCTCGACGTGGAATGGCGTAAGGTGGACGCCGAAGTTTTCTCCGACCACACCGTGCTGCACCCGCCGAACCGCCTGAAGGATCGGGCGACGCAACTCGTCGGGCCCCGCGATCGCGGCGAGGCCGAGGCGATCCATCGCGCCGAACGCGCGCTCGGCATGCTGTCGCAAGAGTTCGGCTCCTGGATGGACACAGAGATCGAGCGCCTCGAGACGGCGCGCAAGGCGCTTTCGGAGCAGCCGTCGCTCGAGGCGGTCGACGGGCTCTACCGGGTCGCCCACGACCTGCGCGGCCAGGCGGCGACGCTTGGCTATCCGCTCGCGGGCGAGATCGCGGAGGGGCTGTGCGTCTTCATCGAGCGGCTAGAGGGGGCGCCACCGCCGCAGCCGCTGGTGGACCGCCACGTCGAGTCGATCCGCGCGATCGTGCGGCAGGAGGTGCACGGCCGGGATGATCCGCTCGGCGCGATGCTCACGCGCCGGCTCGCCCAGTTGCGCGACCAGTACGCGGCGGCAGGGCAGACCGCCTAGGACCCGCAGCCGTCAGGCCGCCCGGGCGACGTGGGACGGCTCGAAGCCGCGACGCGACTCCTCGCGGGCGGCTTCGGCAGCGAAGCGACGAAGCAGAGCGCGCATCGCCTCGACGTCGGCGTCCGCGCCCTCGCACGCGCTCAGCGCGCGTTCGACCATGCGGCGGGACAGCGCCGCGCCTCCGAGCGCCGAGCCGACGAATCCGGCCTCACGCGCCGCCGCGAGCGCGGCCCGGAAGATCGGCAACGCCGAGATCGGAAATCCCGCCGCGCGGTACAGCGCCTCGAAGCCGCGGCCTTCGAAATCGCGCACGAAGCCCGCCACGCGGCGCGCCGGCTGCCCGCTCAGCGTCGCGAGCGAGGCTTCGAACAGCGCGAGATTGCCCGAGAGCAGCGCCCGCAGCGCGAGACTGGGCGAAAACTCGCCGCGCTCGGAGAGGTGCCGCACGAAGCGGCCGGCGTCGTCCGATTGCGCCGCGATCGCGAGCGCGCCCCGGTCGCAAGCCTCATCGGCCGCACGGCGCGCCCGATCCGGCCGGAGCCAGCCGCACTCCGCCACGAACGCCGACAGCGCCTGCGCGACGGACCGCATCAGAATCTGCCGCAGCTCGACGCCGACCTCGTCATGGGCCAGCAGCGCGTCCCGCACGGCGCCGTCGCCGCCATGCCGCTCCGCCATGCGGGCGGCGGCGGAGCGCGTCAGCCGCGCGCCCGGGTTGCGCAGCAGGGTCTCGCAGGCGCGCGCGGAGCCGACCTCCGCGATCGCGGCCGCAAGCGGACCCGAGACCACGCGACGACCGGCGATGGCGATCTGCGCGCGGAGCTCGCCAAGCGCCACCAGATCGACGAGCTCGATGTCAGTGAGGACCGGCGAGCGCGCGAGCACCGGCTGGGCCACGTCGGCCGCGTCCTGCGCAAGCGAGAGCATGAGCGCATGCGGCGCCTCGGGAGAGGCCGCCAGAGCTTCGGCGATCGCGCACCGGACCGCGATGTTCGGATCGTCGAGGCTGCGGGTGAGAACCGCCTCCACTTCGTCGCGCACCTGCGGCTCGAGATCGCCATGCAGCCAGGAGCGCGCGAGCGCTCCGGCAGCCTCGGCGCGCAGATGGGCCGGAGCGGCTGCGGCCCATTCGAGATAGCGTTCGACGATCATCTGCGGGCGATCCGTTGCGGCGCGGGAGAAGAGGCGGACGGCGCGGCGAGGTGGATTTTCAGGAATGACGGCGCATCGGCCGGAGAGGCCGCGCTGCGTGAGGAGGGCTCCGCCTGCGCAGCGGCGGCTGGGAGAACGGCCGCCTGGGCGACGCTCGTCTGCTGCGCCTCCTCCGAAGCCGAGGCGCGCCGGCGGCTGGCCGACGCGGTTCCGGCGGAGCCGGCGCCGGCCTGCGCGACGGGCGCGGCATCGGAGACCAGGCCAGCAGCGCCAAAGGACGACCAGGCCTGCGCCACATAGGCGGAAACCGGCGACCGCCGCCCGGTCTTGAACAGCGAGTGGAAGGGAGCGGCGTCATCCTCCACGCCGCCGTTGAAGGGACCGTAGCGGTCGTCCTGGCTGGCTTCCTGGAGCGCCAGCGCCGCCGGCGCCGCGGGCGTCGCACTCGGAACCTCGCCATGGGCGGCGGTGATGCGGGCGTAGACCTCGGACACGGTGCGGGGCCGGCCCTTGTCGAAGAAGATCGCGCGGTTGGCGGAAGCCTGCGTCGGGAAGGCGTCGGCGGCCGACGCCGTCGGGACGTTGGTCGCGAGGTTGACCAGCTGGATCGCGCCCTGCGCGCCAAGGAAATGCGCGGCGTAGAGTTCGCCGCCGGTCGCCGGTCGGCCGAGGGCGGAGCTCAGCGTGTCGGCGTTGCGACGGGTGAAGGCGCCGGCGAGCAGCGCCGAGGCGGTCGGATCATCGCGCAGGGCGAGCAGTTCGGCGCGGCGCGCGGGGTCGCTGACGACGTAGCGCCCGGAAGCTGTGCGGGAGACATCAGCGGCTTCGTCGGAGAGGCCGAGGCTAGGGCCGTCCTCCTTGAGGACTTGCAGCCAGGTCTGATCGATGAACTGGAACAGCCCGCGGGCCGAGGACGTCGGCGCCTTGGCGGCCGGATCCAGCGAGGACTCGCGCTTCGCCGTCTGCAGCAGATAATCGAAGCTTGCGCCGGTCGCCTGCGCGGCTTTCCGAAGCGCGGCCGCCACGCCTCCCGCAGCGTCCGCCGGGGTGATGAGCTGCATTCGCCTGTGCTCGCCGACCGGCGCGTTCCGCGCCCTTGCGCCGCCTCCGGGCGACGTCCGGGAACGATGCGGCCGTTATGGTAAACCGGCCGTTAACACGCCTCTCAAGCGCCTGTGAGACCTTGGCAACATGGCCGTCGCCGCCCGCCCGCCTCTCGCTTTGCGCCGCTGGCTCATCCTGCCTCCGGAGGAGGTCTCGGAGGCGGCTCTCCGGGCCGGGGCCGAGGCGCTCATCCTCGATCTTCCGGGGACCAGGCTGACGCGGGGGCACGCCCGGGCGCGGCTGGCGCAAATCGCCCGGACGGCCGCAGTTCCGCTTTACGCACGGCTCGACCCTGACGGGGAGGTGGAGATGGAGGCGGACATTGCGGCCGCCGCTGAGGCGCGCCTGAGCGGCCTGGTGCCGGCCGGCGCGGCGTCGGGCGCCGAAATCCAGCGCCTGGGCGCGCTGCTGGCGGTCGCGGAGGCCCGGGCCGGCCTCGCCGACGGGGCTCTGACGGTCCTGCCATGCCTAGACAGCGGGGCCGGCCTGCTGCGGCTCGCGTCTCTGCCAGGCGCCAGTTCCCGCCTGGAGGCTTTGCTGTGGGACGGCGAATCGCTCGCCCGGGACGTCGGAGCGGAAGCCGCGCGCGATCCGGACGGACGCTGGACGGGGTGCTGTTCGACTGCGCGCGGGCTCGTCCTGGCGGCTGCGGCGGCTGCGGGCGTGCCGGCGATCGACGCGCGCTTCAGCGGCGGCGCCGGCGACCCCTTCCGCCGCGAGGCGGAGGCGGGGCGGCGGGACGGGTTCAGGGGCAAAGTCGCGTGTGACGCAGCTCAGCTCGCCGCGTTGCAGGCCGTGTTCGCGATCTCCGCCTGAACCGCGTCAGCGGGGCCGCTTCATTGCGAACATCTCGAACACAGCCGCATAGTCGAGATAGCCACAGCGCGCCACGGCGCCTTCACGCGCCGTATCGAACAGGCCGTCGGTCAGCGCAGCGTCGTCGATATGGACGCCGACCACCTGCCCGGTCACGACGAACCGCCCGACGGAGCGCCCGGTCAGGTCGCTGAGCTCCGTGACGCTCAGCACCTTGCACTCGAGCGCCGCGGGGCTGAGGGCGACGCGCGGCGGCTTCACCAGCCGGCAGGGCGCAGCCTCGAGGCCGGCGCGCTCGAACTCGCTCTCGCCAGCGGCGAGCGGTGCCGAGCTCGCGTTCATCGCGTCCTTCAGGGCGAAGCTCACGAAATTGCAGACGAACTCGCCCGTCGCCTGAGCGTTCGCGACCGAGTCCTTCCAGCCCGCGGAGGAGAACATCACGATCGGCGGGTCGTCGCAGACGCCGTTGAAGAAGCTGTAGGGCGCCAAATTCGGCCGCCCCTCGGCGTCGACGGTCGATATCCATCCGATCGGGCGCGGCGCGACGATCGCCTTGAACGGATCATGCGGCAGGCCGTGGCCGCTCCCGGGTTCGTAGAACATCGTCACGCGCTCCAGCGGGCGACGATCTCCGAAAGCGCGGGGCGCGGCCGGTCCGGCAAGCGCTCGGTGGGCGTGCCGATATGAATGAAGCCGGCGAGCTTCTCGTTCGGCTCCAGGCCGAGGATCGCCAGCGCGCGCGGTTCATAGGCGGCCCAGCCCGTGACCCACTGTGTCCCGTAGCCGAGCGCGTTGGCGGCGACCGAGAGGTTCATGCAGACGGCGCCGGCGGAAAGCACCTGCTCCCATTCCGGAATCTTCACATGCGGCGCGGCGCGGCTCACCACCGCGACCACCAGCGCGGACTGGGAAAACGCGTTAGCCTGCTGCTGCACGCGGCTGTCGGGAACCTCCGGGTCGAGCTCCTTCAGCAGCGCGGCGAGCCGCGCCCCAAGCGCCGCGCGGGCGTCTCCCTCGATCAGGATGAAACGCCACGGGGCGAGCTTGCCATGGTCCGGGACGCGCGCGGCGATCGTCAGCATGCGGTCCAGTTCGTCTGTCGAAGGCCCGGGCTCGGCGAGCGCGTTCGCGGGCACGGACCGGCGCGAGCCGAGCAGGTCCAGGGTCTCGTTCATGACCTCTCCTGAGGAGACGCCGCCGATTGAGGCCGGCGGGGCGCTGCGGGGACCAAGCCTTTAGCCATGTTCGGCGGCCGCGCCAACGCAGGCAGGCGCAGGCCTCGCCTTCTCATCCCGCGTCGCGGCGTGTACATCAGGCTCGCTCCGGCTTCGGCCGCGAGCGCGTTGCTCCCTCCGCAGGGCCCGAACCATTCCGCATCTCCCACGACCGCGCTGTCCGATCACGGGCCGTCCCGCGGCTCGCCTGGTGCAGTGGATCAGCGCCGATCTGCTGATCGACCTCTGGCGCATCATGCTACGCGTCGACGCACGCCCCAGCTTTCGCGGCGCGCCGCGCATCGGTCTGTGGGAATCTCCGACCGGACTCCAGTTTTTCCACCCGCCGCGCGCGGGCGACGCGGCGTTCTACCGCGCGCTTTATGGGCGACTCGGGCGCCGCCGGTTCCCGAGCGCGAAGCGCCCGCGCGGCGAGTTCGCGCTCGCGGCCGCTCATGTTCGCGACGGTGACAGGGTGCTCGACGTCGGCTGCGGCTTCGGGGCTTTTCGCCATGCGATCCCGCGGGCGGACTACACAGGGCTCGATCCGCACGTGGAGGGGGAACCGCACGCCGGATGGTTTCGCGGCGAGACGCTCGAGCGGCATCTCGAGAGCCATGAGGGCGCCTATGACGTCGTCTGCGGCTTTCAGGTGCTGGAGCACGTCGAAGATCCGCTCGGCATGCTGAAGCAGATGTCGCGCGCGGTCAGGCCCGGAGGCCGGGTGATCGTGGCGGTTCCGCACGTGCCCTCGGCGCACACGCGGATTCCGAACTACCTGATCGGCTGCATCCCGCATCACCTCACCTGGTGGACGAGCGACGCGCTCGACGTCGCGGCCCGGAAGGCGGGCCTCGTCAACCCGGCCGTGCAGCGCGTTCCGTGGACGGCGGTCGACGGGCTCGTCTACTGGATGGCGCGCCTGTCGCCGATCAAATGCCAAGATCGCCACTACCGGCACGCCTGGTCCTGGCATCTCGCGAGCGCCGTCAGCTTCCTCGCCGGCTACGTCGCCTGGACAGTCCGCCCGACCCCGCCGCAGGGCGCCGACGAAGGCGCCTCGCTGATGCTGGTCGCGGAAAAGCCTGCGTGATCGATCGAGGGTCGAACTTGCCAGGCGTCACGGCCGGTGGCATCGCTCCATGCATGAGCCGCATCCTGCATCGCGTCTTGGCGTCCGCGCTGCTGGCGGCCAGCGTCCAGGCGCCTGCCTCGGCCCAGGATCGCGGGCCGCCCGGCGCGCCTGCGGCCAACCGCGCCCCGGCGCCCGTGCTGCCCGGGCGGGAGACCGGCGGCGGCCTGATCGGCGGCACGATCTCCGGCCGGATGAACCTGATCGGCCCCGGCCCCGCCGATCCGCGTCAGCGCGAACTGCAGCCGGCAGACCGCGTAGCGCCGCCCTCGATGTTTCTGCCGGAGCGGCTCGACAAGGTCGATCCCGCGATCGTCGACGGCGTCCGGCTGCCGAAACTCGACCCGACAGGTCCGCTCACGCCCGTCCATCCCGCGGCGCCGGCGACCGCGCCGGCTTCCAAGGAAGTCGCGCTGCCGCCTGCGGCGCCGATCGTCAAGGAGCCGCTGTTCCTGTCGGCCGCCTTCGACGAGAGCGGCGCGAAGATCCCGGGCGGGGTCAAATGGCGCGTGTTCACCGATCAGCCGGACGCCAACGGCGAACACCTTCTGGTCGCGGAATCGAGCGAAGCCGAGCCTCGCTTCGATCTCGACCCCGGCAACTACATCGTGCACGCGGTGTATGGGCTGGTGAGCGCCGCCAAGTTCGTCACCGTCCGGGCGAGTCAGCCCTCGACCCAGCGCATGATCCTGAAGGCCGGCGGCGTAAGGCTGTCCGCCTATGTGGGCGACTCCAAGCCGCCCGATGGCGACGTCACCTTCACCCTGTCGCGCGATGAAGGGGGCCTCGCCCAGAAAGTGGCGGATCACGTTCGGCCGGGCACGCTGCTGCGCCTGCCCGCCGGCGCCTATCACGTCGTTTCGAACTATGGCGACGCCAACGCGATCGTGGAGGTCGACCTGCAGGTGCCCTCGGGCAAGCTGGTGAACGCGCAGGTCCACCACAGGGCAGCGCCGGTGACCCTCAAGCTGGTCGACCGGCCAGGCGGACGGGAGCTCGGCAACACCTCCTGGACGATCCTGACGCCGGGCGGCGACGTGATCCGGGATTCGATCGGCGCGCTGCCGCGCATCCTGCTCGCCGAAGGCGACTATACGGCGATCGCCCGGCATGACGGCCGCATGTACCAGCAGAGCTTCGCCGTGAAAGCCGGCGTCGCCGCGGCGGTGCAGCTCACCACCGAGGGCGGCTAGGCTTTCGGCGTCTTGTAGACCGCGCCGGGCTCGAACAGCCGCTCGCCCTCGACCAGGGTCAGCGCGCCTGACTCGTCAGGGCCGACGGCGACCTTACGGTAGAAGCAGGATTTCCGGCCGGTGTGGCAGGCCGCGCCGGTCCCGGCCACCTCGACCGACAGCCACAGCGCGTCCTGATCGCAGTCGACGCGAAGCTCGACCACCTTCATCTGGTGGCCGCTCTCCTCGCCCTTGCGCCAGAGCTTGCCGCGCGACCGAGACCAAAAATGCGCGACGCCGCTCTCGATCGTGGCCTGGAGCGCCTCGGCGTTCATATGCGCGAACATCAGCACGCCGCCGGCGCGGGCGTCGGTGACGATCGCCGCCACGAGGCCGTCGCGGTCAAACCGCGGCGTCAGGCAGAAGCCCTCCTCCAGCTCCTCATGGGAACCGGGGGGCGGGAAGGCTGAAGTCATCGGGGCGCGGCTGAAAGAGGAACGAGGAGCGCCGCGCGCGTGCGCGTCAGCGGGACGAGTGGGCGGCGCGAACCAGCGTGATGAACCGCACCTGCTCGGCGGGATCATCCTGGAAGACGCCGGTGAACTGGGTGGTGACGGTCGACACGCCTTCCTTCTGAATGCCCCGCATCGACATGCACATGTGCTCGCCTTCGAGCATCACGGCGACGCCGCGCGGCTGCAGGTGCTCGTCGATCGCGGCCACGATCTGCGCCGTAAGCGCCTCCTGCGTCTGCAGGCGCTTGGCGTAGGTGTCGATCACCCGGGCGATCTTGGAGAGGCCGACCACGCCGTTGGCCGGGTAATAGGCCACATGGGCCTTTCCGTAGAACGGCACCATGTGGTGCTCGCAATGCGAGAAATACGGGATGTCGCGCAGCACGACCATGTCGTCGTAGCCCTGCACGTCCTCGAACACCCGCTCGAGATCCTTGGCGGCGTCCTGGGCGTAGCCGCCGAACAGCTCCGCATACGCGTTGACGACCCGCTTCGGCGTGTCGATCAGGCCTTCGCGCGTGGGGTTGTCGCCGGCCCAGGCGATCAGCGTGCGGACCGCCGCCTCCGCCTCTTCGCGGGTCGGCTTGCGGAACGTCTGATGACCCTTGGGGGCCGGGATCGGCACGCGTGCGAACGGGTGCTGTACGACAGCGTCCATGGGCTTCCTCTTCGGAGGGCTTTCAGCCCCCTCAACGCCACCGGCGGATCTCAACCTGAACTCCCGGAACGAGGGCTCCGACAGAACATGGCGAGGCCCGCCGACGCAGCTTATATAATGGACCCGCGCCGCCGAACAATCGATCCGGCGGCCAAAACGCCATCGGCTCACCGCCGGGATCGCCATGATTGACGACATCTACAATCGCAGAATTCTTGAGCTCGCCGCCGAGATTCCGCGGCTCGGCCGGCTCCCCGCGCCGGACGCGAGCTCGACCCAGCACTCCCGGCTGTGCGGCTCGACCGTCACCGTGGACCTCGCCTTCGACGGCGAAAGGGTCACGGACTTCGCCCATGAGGTGCGGGCCTGCGCGCTCGGCCAGGCGTCGTCCTCCATCATGGCCCGGACCGTGGTCGGCCGCACCGCGCAGGAGTTGCGCGACGTCCGCGAGGCGGTGCGCAAGATGCTGAAGGAGAACGGCCCCGCGCCGGCCGGCGTCTGGGAGGATCTGAAGGTCCTGGAGCCGGTGCGCGACTACAAGGCCCGGCATGCCTCGACTCTGCTGACGTTCGACGCCGTCGTGGATGCGCTCGACCAGATCGAGGCCAAGCGCGCGGCGTGAGCGAGGCGCGAACCAGATGGCTGCGGCGCGCGCCGCGCTACGCGCTGCGCCTGCCGATCCTCGCCTATCGGTACTCGCTTTCCATGCTGATCGGCCGGCGCTGCCGTTATCTGCCCACCTGCTCCGAATTCGCCGACGAGGCGATCGCCCTGCACGGCGCCTGGGCAGGCGGCTGGATCGCCGCGGGTCGCGTCTGCCGCTGCCATCCCTGGGGCGGATCGGGCTACGATCCCGTGCCGCGGGAATTGCCTCCAGGCGCCCGCTGGTCTAGGCCGTGGCGCTATGCGGCGGGGGTAAAAAGCCCCCGTTGCGAAGCCGCCGGCGACGGCCGGCAGACTGCCTGACCACCACCTGAAGCGCTTACCTGCATTCGTAGGCAGCGAGTGAGCGGAGAACGCATATGCCCCTCGTCACCTTTCCGGACGGCGCCCAGAAATCCTATGAGGCCGGCGTCACCGGCGCGCAGATCGCCGGCGAGATCTCGAAGTCGCTGCTGAAGCGCACCGTCGCGATGGCGCTCGACGGCCAGGTCGTGGACCTCGCCGACCCGATCGAGCGCGACGTGCGCATCGAATTCCTCGACCGCAACGATCCGCGCGCCCTGGAGCTCATCCGGCACGACTGCGCGCATGTGCTGGCCGAGGCGGTCCAGACGCTGTGGCCGGAGACCCAAGTCACGATCGGCCCGGTGATCGAGAATGGGTTCTATTACGATTTCGCCCGCGACGAGCCCTTCTCCACGGACGACCTCGCGGCGATCGAGGCCGAGATGCGCCGGATCATCGCCCGCGACCGGCCGTTCACGAAGGACGTCTGGAGCCGCGATCGGGCCAAGGACTGGTTCGCCGCCAAGGGCGAGACCTTCAAGGTCGAGCTGGTCGACGCCATTCCGGCGGACCAGACGATCAAGATGTACGCGCAGGGCGAGTGGATGGACCTCTGCCGCGGCCCGCACATGACGTCCACCGGCAAGGTCGGCGACGCCTTCAAGCTGATGAAGGTCGCGGGCGCCTATTGGCGCGGCGACTCGAACAATCCGATGCTCCAGCGCATCTATGGCACGGCCTTCCCGGACCGCGCCGCGCTCGACGCTTACCTGCACATGCTCGAGGAGGCGGAGAAGCGCGACCATCGCCGCCTTGGTCGCGAGATGGACCTGTTCCACTTCCAGGAGGAAGGCCCCGGCGCGGTGTTCTGGCACCCCAAGGGGTGGACGCTGTTCCGCACCCTGATGGACTATTCGCGCCGCCGCACGGCGGGCTCGGGCTTCGTCGAGGTCAACACCCCGCAGATCCTCGACGCGTCGCTGTGGCAGACCTCCGGCCACTGGGACTGGTATCGCGAGAACATGTTCGTCACGGAGACCGAGGACGAGCGCGTCTTCGCGATCAAGCCGATGAACTGCCCGGGCCATGTGCAGATCTTCAAGCACGGCCTGAGGAGCTATCGCGAACTGCCCATCCGCATGGGCGAATTCGGGATCGTGCACCGTTACGAGCCGTCCGGCGCGCTGCACGGCATGATGCGGGTGCGCGCCTTCACGCAGGACGACGCGCACATCTTCTGCACCGACGAGCAGTTCATGGCCGAGACGCTCGCGCTGAACGAGCTGATCCTGTCGATGTATTCCGATTTCGGCTTCGACCGGATCGTCCTGAAGCTCTCGACGCGGCCGGAAAAGCGCGTCGGTTCGGACGCGCTGTGGGATCGCGCCGAGCAGGTGATGGGCGACGCACTCAAGGAGATCTCGTCGCGCTACGGCAACCGGGTCACGACCGCCGTCAATCCCGGCGAAGGGGCGTTTTACGGTCCGAAGTTCGAGTATGTGCTGCGCGACGCGATCGGCCGCGACTGGCAGTGCGGCACCATCCAGGTCGATTTCAACCTGCCCGACCGTTTCGGGGCCTTCTACATCGGCGCCGATGGCGAGAAGCACGCGCCGGTGATGATCCACCGCGCGATCTTCGGCTCGCTCGAGCGCTTCACCGGCATCCTGATCGAGCATTTCGCGGGTCACTTCCCGCTCTGGCTCGCGCCCGTGCAGGCGGTGGTGACGACGATCACTTCGGAGGCGGACGGATACGCGGCGGAAGTTGCGGCGGAGCTCCGGAAGGCCGGGCTGCGGGTCGACCTCGACCTGAGGAACGAGAAAATCAACTACAAGGTCCGCGAGCACTCGCTGGCGAAAACGCCGGTGCTGGTCGTGGTCGGCCGCAAGGAGGCCGAGACGCGCCACGTCTCGATCCGCCGCCTCGGCTCGCAGAACCAGACGCCGATGTCGCTCGACGAGTGCGTCGCGAGCCTCACCGCCGAGGCGACCCCGCCGGACGTCCGGCGCGAGCGGCTCGAGCGCCAGGCGGAGCATGCGCCCGAGGGGCGGCTGCCGGAGACGGCGGAGGAGTTGCTGGACCTGTGAGCTTCACGGGCTCCAGCGCCCGCTGTTGTCAGCTCAGCAGAACCCCCACGACGATCAGAAGCGCCCAGATCAAGAGGCCGACCAACACAGCGAGGTCATGGCCAATGAGGATGGTTCCGTCCGCCCGGCGGCCCATCCCGATCGCATTGATCGCCGAGCGCTTCTCGTCTCGCCGTGCCGCCGCGACGCGGCCGATCGTCATGATCGGCAGGACGATGCGCGCGGTCCAGTAGTCCGGCCAAGCCAGCACAAACTGGACTATTTCGTCCAATCCGGCGCCTCAGGCGCTCGGCCTTACGCCGTCGCGATGTAGTCCCGCATCGCCGAGGCCTCGGCCTCGATCTGGTCCATGCGGTGCTTCACCACGTCGCCGATCGAGATCATGCCGGCAAGCCGGTTTCCGTCCATGATCGGGACGTGGCGGAACTTACCGTGGGTCATGCGGTCCATCAGCTCGTCGACCGTGTTCTCGAAATGACCGGTGACGACGTCGCGGGTCATGAAGTCGGAGGCCGGGCGGTCGAGCGCGTCGCAGCCATGCGCGGCGAGCGCGCGGACCACGTCCCGTTCCGTGAGAATGCCGGAGAGCCCGTCCGCCCCGTCATCGACGACGACGGCGCCGATGCTCTTCTCAGCGAGCGTGCGGATCACGTCGGAAACGAGGGCCTTGGGCGACACGGTGACGACGCTGCTTCCCTTGGTCGCGAGAATGGCCTTGACGCGCATGTCCTGTCCTCCCTGCTCGCCGCCCGCCGGGCGGACGACGCGGTGTTCTAGGGCCGGATGTCGGACGGCGGTTGTTCTTTATCCTTATGGCCGGCCTGCAGCCCCAGTCCCGTCATCATGAGGGGCGTCTCGCGAGGGTGGCAAGGCTTCAAAAGTCTCTTGCGACGAAGGGCGGATGCCGCTCGGCGCCGGATCGAACAGCGGGAACAGCAGGAGTCCCGCGATGAAACCGCCAATATGGGCCTGCCAGGCGACGGTGGCGTCGCCGAGGCCCAGCGTGACCGAGCCGAGGCCGAACAGCGCATTGGCCCCGAACCAGACGAGCAGGAAGACGACCGCCTGCGGGCGGCGCAGCGTGACCCGCAAGGGCTCGGCCGGAACCCTGAACGCCTCTCGCCCGCCGCGGCGGAACACGTCGAGCGGTCCGCCGGCTTCGAACATGAAGCGCATCGCGGCCGCCATATGGCCGGAGATCGCGGCTGAGGCGCCGACGACCGGCACGGCCTGCCCGAAGTGGAAGGCCAAGTGCGTGGCCGCGCCCGCCGCCGCCGTCAAGGCCGAAAATGCGAGAAACCGCGCGGTGCCGAACCGCCAGGCCAAAGCGCTGCCGAAAGCCAGCAGCCATACACCGTTGACCACAAGGTGGGTGAGATTCCCGTGGAGAAAGGCATAGGTCACGAAGGTCCAGACCTTCGCCCCCTCCCCCCCGAGCAGCTCATCGGCGTATGGAAAGGAGGGATCGTACCGGCCCGGGATGAAGGCGAAGCGGAGCAGCACCGCAAGGTCCGCGTCGTCGCTCAGAAAGAAGCGGACGAGATGGATCGCCGCCAAAACGGCGAGCGTCACGGTGATCACGCGCGGAGCGTTGAAGGCCGGCTGATGGTCGCGGGGCAAGGGCTGGGGTCGGTCTCTCGAGATCGGGCCGGTCCCGTCTCGGACGCGCCACACGCAAGTGCTCGCCCGAAGTTCGGGCGATTGCAAGGCGAGGCTCACGGAGGCCAGCGAAGAATGGCACGGCTCCTGCTCAACGGTCTGTTAACCGCTTGTCGCCGCCCGGCTCGTGCCGAAGCGGGACAGGCGACGCAGATCAGACCGTGTGAGAGCGTCACCATGAAGGCCATCACGACGAAGGAGCTGTTCGGGTACTGGAACCGTCTGCGCGGCGCCCGGGCGGCGCCGGAGCGTTCTGACGTCGACCCGGGCGAGATCCGCTCGATCCTCGGCGACACCTTCATCCTCGAGGCCAACGGCGCCGCCGGATACCCGTTCCGGCTGTCCGGATCGCGGATCTGCGCCATCACGGGACACGAGATGCGCGGCGAGCATTTCCTGTCGCTGTGGCGTGGACCGGATCGCGCCACCCTGCTCGGCGCCCTCGAGACGGTGTCGGACGACGCCGCCGTGGCGGTGCTGGGCGCGCAGGGGACGACCGATCTTGGCCGGCGGGTGGATCTCGAGCTCGCGCTGCTGCCGCTTCGCCACCGCGGCCGCACCCATGCGCGCATCCTGGGCTCGCTCGCCCCGGTCGAGACGCCCTACTGGCTCGGGGCCTGCCCAGTCACGCGGTTCGATCTGAGCTCTCTCCGGATGATCTGGCCAAGCGGCCGGAATCGCTCCTTCTCAGACCCCTCGCCGGAGCCCGTCACTCCTGCGCCGCATGCGCTCGCCGGGCTTGGTCGCCGGATCGGCCGCTTTCTGGTCTTCGACGGCGGCAGGTGAGCGGGCGAGTTACGCCGCGTTAACGGCGTTCCTTTAGATTCGAGGAAGGCGGCTGGCTCTGGCCGGCGTCACCCATCCTCGAAGGCCCTTCGATGTTTTCGTTGAAGATGCCGCTCTCCGACGAGCGTCGCCGCCATCAGCGGGTCAAGGTCGCGCTGCTCGGGCGATACATGCTCACGTCCCGGCGCGAATATCCGTGCCAGACGCTCGACATGTCGCCGGGAGGCCTGGCGCTGATCGCCCCGGTGCCGGCGCAGCCCGGCGAGCGCGTGGTCGCCTATCTGGATCACATCGGACGCATCGAAGGCGTCATGGTGCGGCCGATCGCCAACGGCTTCGCGATGACGGTCACGGCGACGATCCGCAAGCGCGACAAGCTCGCCGCCCAGCTCACCTGGCTCGCCAACCGCAGCATCCTGGGCCTGCCCGAGGATCGCCGCCACGAACGCCTGGTGCCGCGCAACGCGCGCTCGGTGCTCATCACCGAGGACGGTGCGGAGCACGAATGCCGGGTGATCGACGTCTCGCTGTCCGGCGCAGCGATCAACATCAACCTCGATCTGCCCATCGGGACCCCGGTCACGCTCGGCCGCACCGCCGCCCGGGTCGTGCGCCACTTCGAGCGCGGCCTTGCGGTCGAGTTCACCCGGACCCAGAACCTGGAAGCTCTGCAGGAGGAGTTCGGCTAAAGCCGCTCTTCCATTCCGCGCTCTTTCAAAACGCCGCCCTTCGGGGCGGCGTTTTTCGTTTTCGCGTCGCCCGAGTCGCCGCCGCGGGCTCGAAGACAGCGCGCGCCTGAACGGCCATTCACGATCATGGTTTACGAGACGTAAAACGACCCTGCCGAAACCGGCCGCGCGTTAACTTTTCGGTCGCCAAGTCGACGCCTCATCTTCTTGACGTCTTGCCTGTTGGTAAACAAAGTCTCCTATGCATCTATAAACAACTCATTTCTCAATCGTTGCCAAAGTACAAATCTCGTTCCTAAAACACAGAACTTCGACTTAGATCGACAGCAAATCGGATGTGAGACTTTTGCTCCCGGGACAGGACGGGAGTTCGAAATGCTTATCCGGGGCAAGATTAAGTCGATTTACTTCTTGTTTGGACTGGTTGCGGGCGGATTCACCATCTCCGGCGCGCAGGCCGCGGGCGCCATCACGGTCGCTCTGGCGACGCCGATGCAGGTCGAGGGATCGGCGAAGTCGCCGATCGGCTGGATCGACTTCTGCAAGACGCACTCGGCCGATTGCGACGTGAAGGCCGCGCGGCCCGCCCGCGTGCATCTCACCGAGGCGCGCTTCAAGGAGCTCGACGCCATCAACCGCAAGGTCAACACGACGATCGCCCCGGTGACGGACCAGGAGCTCTACGGCGTCGAGGAGAAGTGGACGTATCCGGTCGATAAGGGCGACTGCGAGGATTACGTCCTGCTCAAGCGCCGCATGCTGATGGACGCCGGCTGGCCGCGCCAGGCGCTGCTGATCACGGTCGTGCGGGACCTCAAGGGCGATGGCCATGCGGTGCTGACGGTCGTCACCGACCGCGGCGACTATGCGCTCGACAACCAGGCCGACGACGTCAAGCCGTGGTTCGAGACCGGCTACACCTACATCAAGCGCCAGTCGCAGATCGACCCGAACGTGTGGGTGCTGCTCGGCGACGGCATCGGCCCGGTGGGCGTCGCCACCGCCCCGTAAGCCGCAGCCGCAAGGAACGCTCGCAGCCTGTCACGTCCCCAACTCCCGCCCGACAGGCCGCAAGCCAGAGGCCGGCTCTCCGCCCGAGAGCCGGCCTCGCCTTTTTCAGCTGAGATGAACCGTCAGCCGACGCGCGCCATGCCTTCGCGGAAGCGCCGGCCATTGGCGACGTAGCGCGCCGCCGAACCCAGCTGGCGCACCTCGAACTCGGGCCCGAGCGTCTTCACCGCGCGGGCGGGCGACCCGATGATCATCGAGAAATCCGGGAACTCCTTGCCCTCGGTCACCAGGGCCCCTGCCCCGACCAGGCAGTAGCGTCCGATCTTGGCGCCGTTCAGCACGGTCGCCCCCATGCCGATCAGGCTGCAGTCCCCGACGGTGCAGCCATGCACGATGGCGCCGTGGCCGAGGGAGCAATCCTCCCCGATCACCAGCGGAAAGCCGGGATCGGTGTGCAGCACGCAGCCGTCCTGCACGTTGGAGCGCGCGCCGATCGTGATCGGCTCGTTGTCGCCGCGCAGCACCGAGCCGAACCAGACGCTGGCGTCTTCCTCAAGGATGACGTCGCCGACCACGATGGCGTTTTCCGCCACGAAGAAGCGGCCATTGGCGGGCGTTCTGGGGCTCACGCCGCCGAGCGAGTAAAGCGCCACCTTGGATCTCCGATCTTTCTGTCTAGCCCACGAAGGCCGCAAGCGCGGCCGCGCCGAGGACCAGGCTCCAGCCGCCGAGCAGAACCGTGCCGGCGCACACCGCCCATGCGGGCCGGCGCGCGCCGAACAACAGGTTGCGGGCCAGGATATAGGATGCGCCGATCGTGACCACCGGGACCGCGGCGGCCGCGATCACGTCGGGCTCCCGCAGCAGGCCGAAACTCGCCCGCCGCTCGGTCACCGCCTCGAAAGCGGACGCCGCGGCGCCCGATATCGCAAAGCCGAGCGCCAGCGTCAGGGCTGCGGTCAGGAAGGACATGGGACACTCTCCGCGTCGGCGTCGTCGTCGCCGGCCTTACGGCAAGACGCGGGCCGTCCCGTTGCGGGACAGTAAGCGGCGGCGTTACTCGAGGTCGGTCTCGAGGATCGCCATCTGGAAATTGTAGGACAGGTCGCCGTCCTCATCGTCGCGGAACAGCACGCCGACGAACTCCTCGCCGAGATAGACCTCGGCGGAATCGTCCTTGCGCGGCCGGGCGACGACCCGGACCGTCTGGTTCTGGAACAGCTTGCGCATGTAACTCTGCACGCGCTCGAGCTCGCGTTTCTCCAAGCTTGCCTCCTTGGGGCGGGGGGAGCCAGCGGGGGCGGCGAGCGCCTGCCCGTCTGGACGTGGGGTCGGGCTTGCCATGGGCCGGGCGCCGAGGCAAGCCCGGCGCATGGCTCTATTCGGCGGCGGCCGGCGCTGGCAGCTTCGCGGTCTCCGCCGGCGCAAGCACGGCGTGGGCGGCGCGCGGCAGGCTCAGCACGGCTCGAAGCCCCGGCGCGTTGTCTTCGAGCGTCAGAGTTCCGCCATGCAGGCGCGCCACGGCGGCCGCAAGCGCAAGCCCGAGGCCCGAGCCCGGACGAGACCGGCTGGTGTCGAGCCGGACGAAACGCTCCATTGCGCGCGGCCGATCCTGCGCCGGGATGCCCGGCCCGCGATCGGCGACCACGATGCGCGCGTCCGTCTCGCTTGCCGAGGCCGAGACCGTCACCTCGCCCGGCCGTCCCTCGGACGCGCCATAGTTCAGCGCGTTCTCCACGAGGTTCGCGACCACCTGGCCGATGAGCTCCCGGTTGCCGAGCACGCGGATGCTGCCCGGCGCGTCCACCGTGAGGCTCGCGCCGCGCTCCTCGGCGAGCGGCTCGTAGAGCTCGGCGACGCCGCGCGCGACCTCCGCGGCGTCGACCTCGCCGATCTGGCCGCGCGCGCCGCCGGATTCGGCGCGGGCGATCAGCAGCAGCGCGTCGAAGATCCGGATCATGCCCTCGGATTCGGCGATGATCTGCTCCATCGCCGCCTGCCACTCATCGTCGCCATGCGCCGTGCGCAGCGCCGCCTCGGCGCGATTGCGCAGGCGCGTCAGCGGCGTCTTGAGGTCGTGCGCGATGTTGTCCGAGACCTCCTTGAGCCCCGCCATCAGCTCGTTGATGCGGTCGAGCATCGCGTTGGTGGCCTGCGCCAGCCGGTCGAACTCGTCGTCGGATCCCGTCACGGCGAGCCGGCCCGACAGGTCGCCCGCCATGATGGTGCGGCTCGTCTCCGTCATGGCGTCGAGCCGCTTCAGCACGCGACGCGCGACGAACACGCCGCCAGCGAGGCCGAGCACCACCACGAGGCCGAGCGACCACTGCACGGCGTTCGCGATGACGGCGGAGAGCCGCTCGCGCTCCTCGGTGTCGCGGCCGACCAGCAGGCGGTAGCCGCCCGGCAGCACGAACACGCGCACCACCGCTGGATACGGCGCGACCTCGTTCTCGCCGACGCGCTGATAGGGGATCTCACGCTCGCCGGCCTCGGCCAGCGACGCGCCGGGGATCGCCTGCAGATTGCCGGCCAGGACATCTCCCTGGAACGTCGTCAGCAGATAGAGCGAGCCCTGGGAGGAGCGGTTTGAGCGCTCATCGACGACAGCCACCAGCTTGCGGATGCCGCCCTGTCGGTACTGCTCGGCGAGGCCGGTGATCTCGGCATCGACCGTGGCGTTGAGCTGGCCGGCGATCAGCGCGTTGGCGTGCCAGGCCACATAGGCGAGCACGACCGTGGACAGCGTGGCGAACACCAGCAGATAGGCGAGCGCCAGCCGGAAGGCGGTGGTGCGGAGGAGCTTACCGAGCGCCGTCACGGATCATGTATCCCGCGCCGCGCACGGTGTGCAGCAGCTGCTTGTCGAAGCCCTTGTCGATCTTCGAACGCAGGCGGGACACATGGACGTCGATCACGTTGGTCTGGGGGTCGAAATGATAGTCCCAGACATTCTCCAACAGCATCGTGCGCGTGACCACCTGGCCCGCGTTGCGCATGAGATATTCGAGCAGCCGGAATTCCCGCGGCTGGAGCGGGATGTCCTGGCCGCCGCGGGTGACGGTGTGGGACAGCCGGTCGAGCTCGAGATCGGCGATCCGGTAGACGGTCTCGGCCGCCGCCGGTCCGCCGCGGCGCGACAGCGCCTCGACGCGGGCGAGCAGTTCGGCGAAGGCGTAGGGCTTGGTCAGATAATCGTCGCCGCCGGCCCGCAGGCCCTGGACCCGGTCGTCGACCTGTCCCAGCGCCGAGAGGATCAGAACCGGCGTCTTCAGCCCCTCGGCCCTGAGCCGCCCGATCAGCGACAGGCCGTCGAGCTTCGGCAACATCCGGTCGACCACGAGCACGTCGTAGTTCGACTGCATGGCGAGCGCATAGCCGTCCAGGCCGTCGGCGGCATGGTCCGCGACGTGACCGGCCTCGGTCATCGCCTTGACGACATAGGCGGCCGCTTCGCGGTCGTCCTCAACGATCAGGAGCTTCATGGCGTTGGTCATGGCGCGGAGGCGATCCGGCTGCAAGCGCGACGCTGCGGGAATGCGCGGCCCCGGACGGGCGAGGGAGAGGCCCGCCCGAGGCGCGAATGCGAAGCGGCGGACGGGCGGGGGAAGTCCGTCCGCCGCTCGCAGTCAGATCCCGGCGGCCGCGGGGGGTCGGCCGGTCGGGATCCCTCGGCCGGGCTTCAGCCCTGGCCGATCTCGATCGCGACGAAGCGCGTCGCGTCGTTGCGCTTGACGAGCAGGAGGACGGACTTCTTGCCGTCCTTCTGCGCGGCGTCGAGCTGGGAGGTGACGTCGGAGACGCTCGAGACCGTCTTGCCGCCGACCCGCAGGATCACGTCGCCGGACTCGAGCTTGCCGGCCGCGGCGCCGTCTTCGTCGACATTGGTCACCACGAGACCCTGATCGCCCGCACCGGCCATCTTGCTGGCGGGCGTGACTTCGATGCCGAGCTTGACCTTGGACGATCCGGCGTCTTCGTCATCGCCCTGGTTGAGCGAAGCCTGCTTGGGTTCTTCCGGCAGCGTGCCGAGCTTGAGCGACTTGGTCTCTTCCTTGCCGTCGCGCCAGATCGTGAGCGTCACCTCCTTGCCGGGATCCATCGAGGCGATCTTGCGCGACAGGTCGCGCGCATTGTCGATCTCCTCCCCGTTGACCTTGAGGATGGTGTCGCCGGACTTGAGCCCAGCCTTCTCGCCGGGGGTGCCCTTCTGGGCCTCCGCGACAAGCGCGCCCTGCGGCTTCGGCAGCCCGAGGCTTTCGGCGATCTCGTCCGTGACCGGCTGGATCTGCACGCCGATATAGCCCCGCGCGATCGAACCACCGTTCTTGAGCTTCTCGACGATGTCGGTGGCGACCTCCGCCGGGATCGAGAACGCGATGCCGACATTGCCGCCGGACGGCGAATAGATCGCCGTGTTCACGCCGACGACCTCGCCACGGAGGTTGAAGGTCGGGCCGCCGGAGTTGCCGCGGTTCACCGCCGCGTCGATCTGCAGGAAGTCGTCATAGGGGCCTGCGCCGATGTCACGGCCGCGGGCCGAGACGATGCCGGCGGTCACCGAGCCGCCGAGGCCGAACGGATTGCCGACCGCGATCACCCAGTCGCCGACGCGCGGCCCTTCCTTCCCGGCGAACTTGACGTAGGGGAAGTCCTTCTTGTCGCCATCGACCTTCAGCAGCGCGAGGTCGGTTCGCGGATCGGTGCCGACCACTTTGGCCTTGTAGGTGGTGTCGTCGTCCGGCTTGAGCTCGACTTCCTTAGCGCCCTGCACCACGTGGTTGTTGGTCACCACATAGCCGTCGGCGGAAATGAAGAAGCCGGAGCCCTGCGCCATGCCGCGATGCGGCTTCGGCTTGGCGCCTGGGCCGCCGTTCTGGCCGAACTCCTTGAAGAACTTCTTCAGCGGGTGGTCGTCCGGAAGCTGGTCGAGTCCGGGCATGCCGGGCATGCCCCCGCCGCCGGCCTCCTCATCGTCGGTCGCGATGTTCTTGACGCGGACGCTCACGACCGCCGGCTTCACGCGGTCAACGACGTCGGCGAAGCTCGGCAGCGCCGGTCCGGCCTGCGGCTGGATGGCCGACGGGGTGTCGGCGCGGGCGGGCGCGACATAAGATGTGAGCGCCTGGCCGCCAAGCGCGCCCGCGACGCCGAGCGCAAGCGCCGAGGCGATGACCGTCTTGCGGCGACGGGCGAGAAAGCCGCTGTCGGGAGCCGACGGCCTCTTGGGTTCAATCGTCATGCGAGTGGTCTCCGGGCGGAAAGGTCCTGAGCCCCATATGGGCGTGCGATGCGGAGATTCACGTAGTCGGCCTTACGGCCTGCTGTCGACGGCGTGAAATTTCGTTAAGGCTCGGGACTTGTACGTCAGCCCGGCCGGCCCGGTTCGACGTCGCGATCGAGAAGCGCCTCGACCCTTGCACGCTCCTCTTCCGTCAGACCCTGCGCGGCTGCGCTTCGGCGGCGGACGCGAAAAGCCCAAAACGCGTAGCCGGCGAGCCCCAGGACGAGGATTGCGGGCGCAAAGCCCCAGAGCAGCAGCGTTTCGCCGCGCAGCCGCGGCCTGAGCAGAACGAACTCGCCATAGCGGTCGGTCAGGAAGCTCAGGACCTGTCGGTCGCTGTCGCCTGCCTTGATGCGCTCGCGCACGAGCAGACGTAAATCTTTTGCGAGCGGAGCGTCAGAGTCGTCGATCGACTGGTTCTGACAAACCATGCAGCGCAGCTCGGCGCTGATCTCCCGCGCCCGCGCCTCCTGGGCGGGGTCGGGAAGCTGCTCGCCAGGATTCACCGCGAAGGCGCCGCCGGCGGACAGCGCCAACGCTAAGACGACCGCAGCGGAGACCCGAACTCGGCGCCCGCGCGGCGTCATTCGGCCGGCTGCAGCGCCGGCGACGGCCGGGCGGCCTTGCGGGGGGCGCCCACGCGCAGGCGACGGTCGGCCAGCGACAGCACGCCGCCAAATCCCATGATGACCGCGCCAAGCCAGATCAGGACGACCAGCGGCTTGTAGTGCAGCCGCAGCCCGGTCTCGCCGTCATCGCGCGCCTCCGCCATCGAGGCGTAGAGCTGGGAGAAGCCGAAGGTCGCGATGCTCGACTCCGACAGATCCATCTTGCGGGCGGTATAGAGCCTGCGACCCGGCTCGAGCGTGGCGATCTCCTTACCGTCCTCGCGCACCTTGAGAGCGGCGATGGTGGAGCGGTAGTTCGGCCCGTCCCGCTCCGAGAGTCCTTCGAAGGTCAGCTCCATTCCCGCGAGCTTCGCCGTGTCGCCCGGCTTGAGCGCGACGATCGACTCGCTCGACCAGGCCGTGGCGGCGACGACGCCGAGCAGGGTCACGCCGAGGCCCGCGTGAGCGAACGCCCCGCCCCAGGCGGAGCTCGGCAGGCCGCGCGCGCGCCGGAAGCTTTCTCCTAGCGGCGCCCGGAACAGCTTTGTGCGTTCCTGAATTTCGGCGAAGGCGCCCACGATCGCGAACAGCGCGAGCCCGACGCCGAGCGGCGCGAGCGTCGGTCCGCCGCGCAGGAGGCCGGCGACCAGGGCAGTGCCAAGGATCGCCACGCCGAAAGCAAGCGTCAGGCCCTGGGCGGCCCGCAGCGCGTCGCCGCGCTTCCAGGCGAGCAGCGGCGCGAACGGCATGACCATCAGCACCGGCAGCATGATCGGGCCGAAGGTCATGTTGAAGAAGGGCGGCCCGACCGAGATTTTCTCGCCCGTGAAGGCCTCGAGCGCGAGCGGGTAGAGCGTGCCGATGAACACCGCCGCGCACGCCGCGGTGAGGAAGATGTTGTTCATCACCAGCGCGCCCTCGCGGCTCACCGGAGCGAACAGGCCGCCCTGCTTCAGGACGGGCGCCCGGAAGGCGTAGAGCGTCAGGCTGCCGCCGACGAAGACGCTGAGGATGATCAGGATCGCCACCCCGCGCGCCGGATCGACCGCGAAGGCGTGCACCGAGGTCAGCACGCCCGAACGCACCAGGAAGGTGCCGAGCAGCGACAGCGCGAAGGTCAGCAGCGCGAGCAGGATCGTCCAGACCTTGAGCGCCTCGCGCTTCTCCATCACCACCGCCGAATGCAGCAGCGCGGTGCCGGAGAGCCAGGGCATCAGCGAGGCGTTCTCGACCGGATCCCAGAACCAGAAGCCGCCCCAGCCGAGCTCGTAGTAGGCCCAGTAGGAACCCATCGCGATGCCGAGAGTGAGGAAGCACCAGGCCATTAGCGTCCAGGGCCGCACCCAGCGCGCCCAGGCGGCATCGACACGCCCCTCGAGCAGCGCCGCCACCGCGAAGGAGAAGGCCATCGAGAAGCCGACATAGCCGACATAGAGCAGCGGCGGATGGATCGCGAGGCCAGGGTCCTGCAGCAGCGGGTTGAGGTCCTGCCCCTCGAGCGGGGCCGGCAGAAGCCGGCGGAACGGGTTCGAGGTGACCAGCACGAACAGCAGGAAGGCGACCGAGACCATCGCCTGCGCGGCGAGCACGTCCGCCTTGAGCCGCATCGGGAGATTGCGCCCGAACAGCGCGACCAGCGCGCCGAACAGAACCAGGATCAGCACCCACAGCAGCAGGGAGCCCTCATGGTTCCCCCACACGCCGGAGATCTTGTAGATCAGCGGCTTGGCGGAGTGCGAGTTCTCGACGACGTTGAGCAGCGAGAAGTCCGACGTCACATAAGCGTGGGTGAGCGCCGCGAAGGCCGCCGCCACCAGCACAAACTGGGCGACCGCGAGCGGGCTCGCGAGCCCCATCAGGGCCGCGTCGCGCGTCCGCGCTCCCCACAGCGGCAGGCTCGCCTGCAGCAGGGCGAGGGCGAGCGCCAGGACGAGCGCGTAATGTCCAGCTTCGGCGATCATTTGGGCGCTGCTCCGCCGGCTTCGGGCCGCCATTCGCCCTGAGCCTTGAGGCGGTCGGCGACGTCCTTCGGCATGTAGTTTTCGTCATGCTTGGCGAGCACGCCGTCGGCTCGGAACACGCCGCGATCGTCCATCTGGCCCTCGGCCACGACGCCCTGCCCCTCCCGGAACAGGTCGGGAAGCAGGCCCGTATAGGTGACCGGAAGCTCGCTCTTCATGTCGGTCACGACGAACCGCACGGTCGCGCCTTGGTGGACGACAGAGCCCTGCTTGACGAGGCCGCCGAGCCTGAGCCGGGCGCCGGGCGTCTCGCTGCGCGCCGCGATCTCGCTCGGCGTGCGGAAGAACACCAGCGTATCGCTGAAGGCGTTCAGGATCAGGGCGGTCGCGGCCGCGAGCACAAGGCCGACGACGCCGAGCAGCGCGAGCCTCCGCCGCTTGCGGGCGCTGGCGCGCCGCCGCGGAGACGGGAAGGAAGAGGCGGCGTCGATCGTCATCTCTGTACCCTCTACGCGCCTCTGCCCTCGAGACCAAGCCCCAGCGCCAGCGCTTCCAGCCGCGCGCCGGCGCGTCCGTCCCCGGAGAACTTGGCCCTCGCTTCGCTAAGCGCCGCTCTGGCCTTTTCCGTGTCGCCGAGCGTCGCGCGCGCCTTCACGAGCTTCAGCCACTCGCCGAGATCGCCGCCCTGCCCCGCCAGCCTTTCGGCCAGCCCGTCGACCATCGCGCGGATCTTCGCCATGCGCTGCTCCGGGGTCTTCAGCGCCTCCGCCTCGGCGCCGGTCGGCATCGGCAGCGTCGGGACGTCGGCGAGCCGCTGCAATTCTTCCCTGAGCGCGCCAAGATAGGGCGCGTCCTGCGGAGAGCGATCCAGCAGCGCCTTCAGCCTGCCGAGCGCGCCGGCCGTGTCGCCGTCCTGCTGGGCCGCCCGCGCAAGGTAGAGCGACCCCTTGATCGACGGCGCGTCGCCTTCGACCGAGCGCTCGAAGGCGGCGCGCGCGTCTTCGGTCACCACGCCGTCGGCGGCCGCGAACAGCGCCTCGCCCAGATTGGCCTGACGGTCGGGGGTGGAGCCGAGCAACCGGATAACGTTGCGATAGGCGCCGACGGCGTCGTCGGCCCGTCCGGTCCCGAGATAGATCGGCGCGATCACCTCCCAGCCGCGGCCGTCATTCGGGTTCTTGGCGAGCGCCGCCTCGACGCGCGCGACCAGATCCGCGATGCGGCTGGCGTCCGGCGGCTGCTTTTGACGGGCCGCGAGCGGCTGGTCCGGCACGCCCGGGCTGCCGAGAACCGCATAGCCGCCGAGCGAGACCAGCGGCAGGCCCACCAGCGCGATCACGGCCGCGATGCGCCGGCGGCGCACGCTCTGACCGACTCCGGCGTCCGCACCGCTGCGGTCGGAGGCGGCGATCAACCTCCGCGCCACCTCGACGCGCGCGCTGTCGGCGTCGCGGTCGTCGATCAGCCCGCGGGCGCGATCGCGGGCGATCTCGTCGATCTGATCGCGATACACCGCGACGTCCGCCTCGGCGGAGTCGGCGGAAACCTCGCGACGACGCGCGAGCGAGCCGAGCACGACGAAGACCGCCGCGCCGGTCATCAGCGCGACCGCCAGCCAGAGAGCCGTCATTGGACCGTTCCTTCCCGCGGCGTGACATAGCGGGCGCGCGCCTCCGGGTGAAGGGACACGCCGTCGCGCAGAGGCCGCATCGCGGCAAAATCGCCGCTCACGGGCTGAATCGGCGGCCGCGCCGCACTATAGGGTGGGGAGCCCTCCACCACTCTCTCCCCGACCGCCCTTGATTCGAAGCGCTCTCGCCACGCTGTCATTTCCGCGCCTGATGCGCCGCCCGGTCGATGCCGCGAGGCCGCGCCCGGCGCTTCGCGACGCTTATGACGTAATCGTGGTCGGCGGCGGCGTCCGCGCGCTGGCGATCGCCCGGCTCTGCGCCGCCAACAATGCGAGCGTCGCGCTGTTTGCGCCCGGCGAAATCGCGGCGGCCCCCGACGAGCGCGCATGGCCGGTGGTGCGCTCCGCCCACCGCGACCGCCAGCGCCTCGCGGTGGAAGCGCGCGCGCCGAAGCGGGTGCTGCGCGCGATCTCGCGATTGCCGCTGTCGGTTCCTCGGCAGGTGACCGGGTGCCTCACGTTGTCCGGGAGCGCCGACGGCGTCGAGGCCCTCACGGCGGTGGCGGCGCAGGCCAAGGCTGTCCGCGTCGACGCCTGGATGGTGCCGGCGCGTGAGGTCGCGGCGCTCAGCCCGCCGCTCGCCGCCGGTCGGGGCCTCGCGCCCGCGCTACACGAGCAGCGGGCGGTGACGGTCGACGTGGACGCCCTCGCCCTTGCGCTCGCCGCGGCGGCGGCCGACGCGGGCGTCGGCCTGTTCCCGTTTTCGCCGGTGGCGACGCTGGAGCGCGAGGGTGGCGCAGTGCGGGGCGTGGATCTCGGCGATCGGCTGGTCGGGACCAGCGCTGTCGTGCTGGCCGACGATTTCGCCGCGATCCGCCTGATCCGCGAGGGCAAGGGCAGGCTGTCGCTGAAGCGGGAGGAACGGCTGTTCCTGACGACCGAGGCGGGGACGCCCTATATCGGGCCCGCGATCGTGGCCGACGACGTGACGCTGTCCCGCGACCCCGCCGGCGTCATCACCGCCTCCGGCCCTGCTGCAGACGACGCACTGGCGGAGCGGCTCGTCGCGCTGGCGCCGTCGCTCTCCGCGACCCCGGTCGCGTCCGAGGAGCCGGTGACGGTGTGGACGGGCGTCGACGGCCGCGCCCAGGTGGGAGCGGCCGACATTCCGGGGCTTTGGCTGGCGCTCGGCTTCGGCCGAGACCCGCTTTCGGCGGCAGGGCCCGCGGCGCGGCAGATCGCGGGGCTGCTGTTCGACCGGCCGGTAGACCCCGCCTTCGAGCCCTTCGCGCCGACGCGCCGTCCGACGGTGCGTGACCGGGAGCTGGTGCGATGAGCGGGCCGCGCCGCCTGGCGGCGCCCCCGGCGGGCTTCGGGGTGGACCTCGACGGCGCGGAGCCGGCGAGCTTCCGGTTCGGCGGGCGCAACTACACCGGCTGTTACGGCGACACCCTGGCGAGCGGTCTGCTTGCGGCCGGCGTGAGCGTCTGGTCGGCGAGCCCGCGCCTCGGACGGCCGCGTGGCCTGATGGGCCTCGCAATCGACGACGCGGCGCTGCTCGCGCTTGGCGGCGATTCCGGCGCGTGGTCTGCGGCGGCCGCCGACGAGATCGTGCTGCGGGAGGCGATGAGCGCACGGCGCGCCGCCCCGGCGGGCGCTGACGCGGCGACGCTGACGGGCGGCCGCGCGCTTCTGCCCGCGGCGCGCCGGCTCCTCGAGACGCTGCGGCGCTCCCTGCCGCTGCCTGCGCCGCGGCTCGCGCCGCCGCGGCCGCTGCCGCCAGCCCGGCGGGACGCGTGCGACGTCGTGGTCATCGGCGCGGGGCTCGCGGGCCTCGCGGCCGCCGCCGCCGCGCGCGCGGCGGGTCTCGACGTGCGCGTCGTGGAGGCTTCGCGGCGCGCCGGCGGCGTCGCGGATCTGTTCGGCGGACGGATCGAGGGTCTCTCGCTCAAGGCTTGGGCTGACGCCCAGGCCGCGGCGCTCGGCGACTTGCTCGTCGCCAATGCGACCGCCATCGCGATCGGCGCGGACGGCGCCGTGACGGTGATCGAACGAACCGACGCAAGCCGGCCAAGCGAGGTCGCGCTGCGGGTGATCTCGGCCGGCGCCGTGGTGCTCGCGACCGGCTCTCGCGAGCGTCCGCTGATCTTCGCCGACAATGACCGCCCGGGCGTCCTGTTGTCCTGCGCCGCGCGCGCCCTGCTGCGCCGCCAGGCGATCGCGCCAGGCGAGCGGGTGGTGGTCGCCACCACCTCGGACGACGGCTATCGCACCGCAGTCGACCTCAAACAGGCCGGCGTCACGGTGGAGCTCGTGCTCGACGCGCGCGAAAACCCGCAGGGGGCCGCGGTCGATCTCGCCAAGGCGCAGGGCCTGCCGCTGAGCCTGTTCTCCGTCGTCACCGGCGTCGACCACGACCCCGCCCGCGGCGGTCTCGTCGGGGTGCGGGCGCAAAACCGGTTCGGCGAGGGCGTCTCGGCCGGCGCGCGGACGCTGGCGGCGGACGCGCTGATCGTTTCGGGTGGATTTACGCCGCGCGATGAGCTGGCGCGGCGCTGCGGCCTGGGCGAGGCGCAGGGGGTGTTCGTCGCCGCCGGCCCGGACGCGGCCCGCGCCGTGGCGGAAGGCTGGGCGGCCGGGACCGCGGCCGCGAGCCGGCTCGGCGCCGAAGTGAACACCGCGGCGCCGGAGGTGAGCGCCACAAGCGACGAGCCGGACGACGGCGTCGCCGGCTATCTGGAGCGGCTCGACCCGGCTTTCGCGGACGCCGCCTTCGTCGACATCGGGGCCGACGTCACTGCGGCGGACGTGTTCGCCGCCGCGGAAGCCGGCGCCTTGGGCCCGGAGGCGCTGGCGCGGCGGCTCGGGCTCGGCGGCGGGCTCGACGGCGGCCGGCTCTCGGCCGACCTGCCGGCGCGGCTGTTCGCCACGATCGGCGCCGGCAGGCCGCCGGCGCCCTCGCCCGGGCGCCCGACGCTCGGGCTGCTCGCCGCGCGCGCCGGACTCCGCAACGCCTGAACGATCAGTCGATCGGGACCCAGCGGCCGCGCGGGCCGCGGCAAGACTGGCCACGCTCGACAATGACCTTGCCGTTGGGGCGATAGATCCGGCGCTCGAAGGAGCGGCAGCGTTCGTAATCGCTGCGGACATAGGTCGGGCCGACGGTGACCGAGCCGTAATATTCGCGCGAGCGCCACTCATAGGGGCGGCCCTCGTCGCCGCGCTCGAGCGCGTCGTATTCGGCCTCCTCCGCGCGCGCCCGCGCATCGTCGTCGAGCGCCGCGCCGATGCGGTTGCCGAGCAGCGCGCCGACGCCTGCGCCGATCACCGTTCCGGCGACGCCGCTGCCGCCATGTCCGCCGATCGCATTGCCGATCAGGCCGCCGCCCACGGCGCCCGCCACCGTGCCGAATCCTTCGCCCTCTCGCCCCGGTCCGCAGGCTGCAAGCGACAGCGACAGCGCGCCCGCGGCGGCGAAGGCGGCAAACTTGGAAATCGTCATGAATTCTCCCCTGACCGCCGCGGCCGCCCCCAGCCGATTCGGCGTGAGCGTGATCAGAAAAGGAGAATCCGGCGAAACCGCGGACGGCGTCAGGCGGCCGGCAGTTCGAGCTCGCAACGCAGACCGCCGGACGAGGACGCGCCGAGCTGGAGGCCGCCGCCATACATCGCGGCGAGATCGCTGACGATCGCGAGGCCTAGCCCCGAGCCGGGCTTGGTCTCGTCAAGCCTGCGTCCGCGCCGCAGCACGTCTTTCCGCTGGTCGGCGCTGAGGCCCGGCCCGTCATCCTCGATCACGATCCGAAGGGTCGGGCGCCTGCGCCCAACCAACGGTTCGGCCGAGAGGCTGACGCGCGTTTCGGCCCATTTGCAGGCGTTGTCGACCAGATTGCCGACCATCTCCTCGAGATCCTGCCGCTCGCCACGGAAGCGCAGTTCGGCAGGCGCCGAGGCTTCAACGACGAGCGTCCGGTCGCGATGCACCTTCTCCATGGTGCGGGCGAGCGCATTGAGCGCCGGCTTCACCTCCGCGGTCTCGCCCGTGAAGGCGACGCCCGCCGAAAGCCGGGCGCGTTCGAGGTGATGGTCGATCTGGCGGCGCATGACGAGCGCCTGCTCGCGGACCTTTTCGGCGAAGCCGCCCTCGCCGGCGTGGGCCTCGTTGGCGATGACGGAGAGCGGCGTCTTGAGGCCATGCGCGAGGTTTCCGACATGGGTGCGCGCGCGTTCGACGATCTCCCGGTTCGATTCCAGCAGCGCATTCAGCTCGCCGACCAAGGGGGCGATTTCCTTTGGGAAATCGCCGTCGAGCCCTGCGCGGCCGCCGCGCCGGATTTCGGAGAGCTGGGTCCGCATCCGGCTGAGCGGACGAAGCCCGAACACGACCTGGAACCAGGTCGTCGCCATCAGCCCAAGTCCCAGGGCCAGAAAGCTGACCAGGAGCGCGAAGTTGAAATCCGCGACGTCCCTGTCGATCTCGCCTGAGGCCGCGCCGATCGCGATTAGGTAACGGCCGTCCTGGCCGAGATCGATCGTGCGCTCGACGACGCGCAGGCGCTGGTTCTCAGGACCTTCCACATAGCCTTCGCGCGTGCCGACGAGCGCCTCGCCCTCGCGGAGGGCGGCGGGACGCGGCAGCTGCTCCTCGAACAGCGATTTGGAGGTCGTGGATTCCGGCGGATCGCGGTCGATCCGGGTGATCTGCCAGTACCATCCCGAAAGCGGCAGATCGAAGCGTGGCTCGCCGAAGGAGCCCGGGTCCTCGCGGCTGAAAGTGCCGTCCGCGACCGCCGCCACCAGCGTCTTCAGATAGACGTGCAGCCTCTGGTCGAAGCCGCGCTCGACGGAGCGGGTATAATAGGAGGACAGCGTCACGCCGACGATCAGCAGGACTGCGCCGGTCCACAGCGCGGCCGACAGGAACAGGCGGACCGCGATGGAGGCGGGTCGGCGGGACGGATCAGCGGCGGCGGGAGGAGAGTCCGTGCGCGCAGACGGGGCCGAGGCCGCAAGGCCCTCTTCGGCAGGACCCTCGGCGCTGACGCTCATGCGGCCTCGGGCGGCGCAAGAACATAGCCGAGCCCGCGCACCGTCTGAATCACGTCCGCGCCCAGCTTCTTTCGCAGGCGGCCGACGAACACCTCGATCGTGTTGGAGTCTCGGTCGAAATCCTGGTCATAGAGATGCTCGACCAGCTCGGTGCGCGACACCACCCGCCCCTGGTGATGCATCAGATAGGCGAGCAGCCGGTACTCGTGCGACGTCAGCTTGACGGCATGGCCGTCGATCGTGACGCGGCCGGCGCGGGTGTCGAGCCGGACCGGGCCGCACAGCAGCTCGCTCGAGGCATGACCGCTCGCGCGCCGCAGCAGGGCGCGCAGGCGGGCGAGGATCTCCTCCATGTGAAACGGCTTCGGCACGTAGTCGTCTGCCCCGGCGTCGAAGCCCTGAACCTTGTCGGACCAGCGGTCGCGCGCCGTCAGGATCAGCACCGGCGTCGTCTTGCCGTCGCGCCGCCACTGCTCGAGCACGCTGATGCCGTCCATCTTGGGCAGGCCGATGTCGAGCACGATGGCGTCGTAGGGCTCGGTGTCGCCCAGAAAATGCCCTTCCTCGCCGTCGAAGGCCCGATCGACCGCGTAGCCGGCCTCCTCCAGCGCGGCGGTGATCTGGCGGTTGAGGTCGGGATCGTCCTCGACGACGAGCAGGCGCATGAGCATCAAACCTCGGCGGTTCAGCCGCTTGTTATAGCGCGCCTCGGCAGACGGCGATGAGAGCGGCCGCGCATATAGTCAACGGACGCCGACCAGATGGCCGTCGGCTGCGTCGATCCTGACGCGCGCGACCTTACCGTCCGGGTTGAGCAGAGTGAGTTCATAGGCGAGGCTGCCGCCATAGGTGCACAGGCGGTAGTCGATCACCTCGCCGGACCACGCATCCCGAGCCGTGCGCACGGCCTGCGCCAGCGTCACGGCGCGCTTGGCGATGATGGCGCGCCGCGCGTCGCGGGCGGACAGACAGTCGATGCCGCCGGTTGGGTCGCCGCCGCGGGCCAGGGCGCGGGAACGCTCGAGGCCCTCAAACCGAGGGTTGGCCGCGCGGGCTGCGGCGCGCGCCCGGTCGAGGTCGTCGCCGGGCGTCTCGCTCGCGCGAGCGGCGGCGCGGGCGCGGTCGATGTCGCGCTCATTGTCCCGCGAGTCTCGCCCCGGCGGCCGCGGGCGATCGTCCGGCGGTCGCCCGCGGTCATCAGCCGAACGGCGCGCGTCGTCCGGGCCGCGGCGGTCATCCGGCGCCCGCGGTTGCTCGCGCGGGCCGTCGTCGCGGACCACCCGCGGCGCGTCGTCGGCGACGACCGGCGTGCCGCAGACCGCCAGAGCGGCGATCAACGCTGCTGCAAAGGACCGGAACATGACTGCTATTTCTTGAGTCTCCGCGCTGAACCCGCGATGAATGGGCGGGCTCGTCCGGCCGCCACGCCAAAGATGGTAAGCCCCGGCGGGCCGCCGGCCAGTGGGTCAGCCCGGCGGCATGCGCGCGCGCTCAATACGGTCGAGCCGCTCGCGCAGATCGATGATCACGTCGCGCGCGCCGTAAATAGATCCGAGCGCTTGTTTGAGATCGTCGATCTGGCGCTGGACGGATTGCAGCGCGAGATCCTGCGACCGCCAGCGCTCCTGATGCTCGCCCCGCGGCACGACCGCCGCCTGCGCCTCTCTGGCCTGCGTTTCCAAGGCTTTGAGCATGCCGTCGACGCGCGCGAAGCGGGCGTCCATGTCCTGCCGGTTGACCAGCCGGTTGTTCTCGTAGGTCGCCTTGAAGTCGCCGAACGTCGTCAGCGGCGTCGCCTCAGCGGCGTCTCGCTCCAGCCGCCTGATGGCGTCGTCGACGGGGGTTTTGGCGAGCTGGCCGCCCGCGATCACAATTGCGAGCACGACGCCCATCGCGGAGACGATCGTGGCCCAGGGCGTGCGGGAGCGCTCATCGAGCTTGGCCGCAAGCGCCGACAGCTGCGCCGAGACATCGCCGATACGCCCCGAGAACAGCTGGTTGAGGTCCTGCACCCCGCGCTCAAGCCCGTAGACCCGCTGCTCCAGCGCCGCGAGCTTGGCGTCTCCCCGCACATAGGGCGCCGCGCCCCGCGGCGTCTGCGTCGGCGGGTTCATGGTCAGGCGAGCGGTCGGGTGGTGGTCTCGCGGCCGTACCAGGCGTACGCAGCGCCGGCGAGCGACAGGAGCGTTGACACCGCGGTCGCGGCGTCGCCCTCGGCGAGTTCCACCCCGGCGAGCCGCGCGAGCGCCACGACCAGCGGCGCGCCGGCGGCGATCAGGATGCCGCGCAGCGTCTGGCTTTTCAGCCGCGGCACCGGATCGAGCGCCGGCGCGATGCGCGGATCGGCCACCACCTCGTCGGCCACCCTGCGGGCCTTGGCGATGGCCTTACCGGGCGTCGCCTCGCCGGCGACCGCGGCCTCCCGGATGACCCCTGCGGCGACGTCGGCCACCACGCTCTGCAGCTTCGACTTCGTGATCGCCTTCGACATGGCGCTTCCTTTCCTTCCGCTGGACGGATGAATTCGGGCTCAGGCCTCGTCACGGCTGGTCGGTCCGCCGGCCGTGACCAGAACGGAGCCGGCGGCAGGCGCGGCGAAGCTTTTCGGCCAGCGGATCGCGAGCAGGCGGGACTTGGCGAGCCAGCTCTCGTTAACCGCGTTGGACTGGTTGCCGCCGAGCACGCGGAAGCGGCTCGCGTCCTCACCGACATAGAAGCCGACATGGCCGCCGCCCGTGCGTGAGAACACCAGCACCGCGCCTGGCGCCGGCCGCGACAGCGCGACGCCGAAGCTCGCCCAGGCGCGCGCCTGCAGCGCGTTCGCCGGCAGCGGCTCCTCGGGCAGCGTCGCGGCGATCTGGCCATGCACGAAGGCGCCGCACCAGGGCGCGTCGTCGTCTCGGTACCAGTCGGCGATCGCCTGTCCCCAGGCGAGAATGCGGGCGTTGGAGCGGGGGCCGGCGATCTCCGTCAGCCCCATCCAGCGCCGCGCCTCGATCAGCCACGGCGGCTCGAGCGCGACGGCGCCGGACGCGGCGCCGAGCGCCGCCAGCGTCTTCGGACCCACGATCGCGTCCGGAACGAGGTCGCGCGTGCGCTGAAACGCCGTCAGCGCCGCGATGGTGCGGCGGCCCCAGACGCCGTCGAGCGGCCCCGGATCGAAGCCGAGCGCAGAGAGCCGCCGCTGGAGGTCCAGCACGTTCATGGGAAGTCTCCGATCTGAGGGAGGCTTTTAGGCCCGAGGCCTTTCCGGCCGAGAGGCCGGCCTGGTCAGGCGTAGGCGATCACCCAGGCTTCGCCGCGCGCCCCATTGCCGCCGCGGCCGGAGGAGAAGCCGTTGCGGGCCGCGCCGCCCCCGCCGCCCGCGCCGCCCGGGGCCCCGCCGTCGCCGCCGCGGCCGCCATTTCCGGTCGCCGAGGCGCCGCCGCCACCGCCCGAAACGCCGCCGCCCAGCATGGCCGGCAGCGCGGGGCCCGCGGCGCCGTCTCCGCCGTCGGCCCCGGCTGCGCCGCCGGCCGCCGTCTGTGAATAGAAGCCGAGCCCCGACGAAGTGGCGCCGCTCGCCTGGCCGACGCTCGGAACGTCGCCGGTCGAGATGCGGCCGCCGCCGCCCGCGCCTCCCGAATAGCGGCCCGCCCCCACCCCGCCGGCGACGGCGGCGGCCGAATAGCCTCCGGCGCCGCCGGTTATGTCGTTCGCCGGAGGCACGAAGCGGCTGCCTGCGGCGACGCCGGCGGCTCCGACAGCCGCAAGGCCGCCGCCCCCGCCTGGCGAGGCGGCGTTCGCAAACGCCCGCAGCAGGGTCCCGAAGGTCGTGTGGCCGCCGCTCGCGCCTGAAAGGCCGGCCGAGGACGCGGCGCTCTGCGCCGCCCCGCCGGCGCCGCCTGCCCCGATCCCGACTACGACGGTCGCCGGCAGATCCGCGGCCGAGAACACCGTCTCTACCCAGGTTCCGGGCGCGCCGCCCCCGCCGCCTGCGGTCTGCACGCCCGCCGCCCCCGTCGCTCCCGATCCGCCGCCCGCCCCGCCGCTGCACAGCATGACGCGCACCCAGTTCGCCCAGACGGGCTTGATCCAAGTCCCCGAGGCGGTGAACTTGTCGACCTGGTGGCGGCGCGATCGTGCTGGACGCAGCCCCGCCGGACTGACGGCCGTCCGGGATGACGCGTCGCCGTCACAGCCCCCGCCGGCCCCGCGCCACGGCCCGCGCGAGGGCCGCGGCGACCTGGGTCTCGGAGCGGCGGAAGCTTTCGACGTCGGGCGTCGTGATGTTGACGGTGACCGGCCCGTGTCCGGCGCCGGCAGCGGCCACGCCGAGCCTTCCGTCGGCGCCGCGGGCCAGCGGCGGCACGGCCTCCGGGCCAGCCTCGCCGGCGAGCGCGAGCGAAGCGCCGCCCGAGGACAGCACCGTCGGCGCGTTCAGCACGCCGCCTTGCGCGAACGGGGTGACCCCGCCGAGCAGGCCGCGCGTCAGATTGGCGAAGACGCCGCCGAGCGCGTTCTCGACGGGCCTCAGCGCGGCCGAGAGCGCGAGCGCCGACAGGCGCGTTCCGAGACCGCGCAGCACGTCAGTCAGCGAGCGGCCCTTCACGACCCCACCTTCGAGCGCGTCGCCGAGCGCGCGGCCAAAACCGCGCGACAGGCGCTCGGCGTCCGTCACCTCGCGCCGGAAAGCGCTGAGGTCGACATTGACGACGATCGGATCAGTCCCGGCCATGCGTAGTCTCCCGATCGGGGAAGCGCGCCATCAGCGCGGCGAGTTCGGAGCGGCCGAGCGGCGCGGCCGTCCGGCGGCCGAAAAGGCCCTCGGCGGCGGCTGCGATCTCGCGCGGCGTCGCGCGCCAGAACGCCTCCGGCGAAAGCCGCAGCACGCCGAGCCCGAAAGCCGTCAGCTCGTCCCAGGGAAAGGGTTTTGGGCGCCCGCGCCGGCGCACTCCCCCGCGCCGCCGAAGGTCGCTTCCAGAAGCTCCGCCACAGCCCGCACAAAGCCCGCCGCGCCGTCCTCATGGGTGAGCCGCGCGACCTCGGCGTCGGTGATCTCGGCGCCGGCGCCGCGCAATCCTGCGCCGAGAATGCGCAGGGCGTCGGCGGCCGAGAGCCGGCCGCTTTCGAACCGCTCGGCGAGCGCCGCGAGGTCTTGGACGCCGAACGCGTGCTCCAGCTCCGCGAGCGCGCCAAGCGTCAGCACGAGCCGGCGCGGCCGGCCGTCGAATGTGGCTTCCGTCTCGCCGCGGCGTCGGTTCACGGGCATGGCGTTCTCCTGCACATGATTCCGCGCAGCTAGGCGGCTGGACCGCCGGTGACGCCCGGAAGCCGAGCTGCGGATTAAGGTTTACGAAAGCTTTCGCTATCGGCCAGCGAGCATTGGCTGCAGGCTGTTCTTCGACATCACCAGAAAAGGGGAACCCGCCATGGCGGTCGAACTTGAAAGCGTCATGCAGAGGCTGGACGCGCAGGCCAGGCGCCTGAGGCAGCGGGCGGCCGCCGGCGAAGCGGGCGACGCCGCGCTGACGACGGAGAGCCTCGCGCTCGTGTCCGAGGCGATCCTGCGGATCGGCCGCGACGTCCGCCAGCTCAGGCTGCAGCTCGCCGAGCGCCAGGGCTAAACGGCCGCGAAGCTCAGCGCGCCGGCGCTTTCCAGCGCGAGGCCTTGACCGGCTCGACGTCGACCGGCAAGGGCGCGACGCCGCATGGCATCGGCGCCGCGCGGCATCCCGGCCTCAGCTTGCCGATCGACAGCGGCTCAGGTGATGATGTTGGCGGCCCGCACGGCGTTCTCCAGCGCGAGCACCCGCTGCGCTGTCTGGGCTAGCGTTGCGGTGTTGGCCGCAAACGCTCCCTTGTTCGGCGTCCCAGTACCGGCAGTCCAACCTGCGTCGGGCGCAGCATAACGCACAAGGACCCGCCAATCCGTCGCATCGGCGATTCCCGCCGTCGCCACACTCCCCTTGAGATACAGCACGCCGGTCGACGTTCTATAGTACAGGGAATTTGGAAGGGCGCTGATGTTTCCGGTCGGATCTGAGGCTCCGAAGAGAAATCCGGCATTTAGCGACTTATCGAAATAGATCGCCGGAGCGGCGGCGCCCCATCCAAAGCCGCCGATCTGCCCATTGCTGTTCCGCCCGCCATAACCGAGGAATCGACCAGTGCCTGAATACGTTATCTCATCGGCGCGGGTCGCCTTGAAATCTACGGCCCCGCCAGCCGGATAGATCAGCGGGTCTCCGCCCCGTCCCGTCCTGGCCTCATATTTGTAGCCAGGGAAACGACAGCCCCTGGTCTCGAATACGTAACTTGATGGGGCGTTATACGCGTCAAACCCATAGCTGCTCGGCTCGGTCGGCGTGTCGGCTACTGGTCGCGTCAGGATAATGTTGTCGAAGATCATGTTCGACGTCTGAGACCCAGTGTAGATTCCAGCCTGCAGGCCGCCATGGCCGATGACGTTCTGGACAATCACCCGATCTGTGTTGCCGTCCTGAATGTAAATTCCGCGCGCGGCTGTCGTAATATCCATGCGACCATTCTGGACGATGACATGGTTCGCGCCGTTCTCAATATCGATGATAGCTTCGCTGTTCGTGCTGAACCACTTCCCTGAGGTGTTATTGTCCTGGTTGGTCCATCCCGTATCCTCGAAGTGGAAGCCATCCAGGATGGTGTTGTGGTAGTGATAAAGGTAGGTCGAGCGCCAGCAGTTCTTCGTATAGATCTTGCTGAACATCACCCAGCCGCCGCCCGGGGTTCCGCCAATGTGGTGGTGATCGATCGCGGCGCTGCGCGTGTATAAGCAGCGCAGCCCCTCCACCCAGACGTGGTTGGCGGCGGGGTGCTTGTCATGCCCCTTTATCTCGATCGCCGCCTGGGTGTTGACGCAGAGGCAGTTGATGACCGTCGCGTACCGAGTGCTGTCGTCGATCTCGATGCCGTTCGAATTGTCCAAGACTAAGGTTCCGCCCCCATTGTAGGCGTGAAAGTTCTCGATCAGCACCCACTCGGAGCCATGCGTCGACAGGATGTCGTCGCCGCCTTGGGTGCCATGGCAGTCGCGGATGACAACATACCGGCTCGGATAGGGCGGGTAGTCGTCGACGCCGTTTAGAATCACCGGGTCCGAGCCTGGGCCGTCGCCTGCGGAAGTGTCGCCGATGTCGAACAGGGACGCCGAGACGTCGTTGCAGTGCTTGGCGGCATAGCCTGCCCAGCAGTCTTCAATGGTGATCGACTGTACGTTCGCGAAGCCGAACACGCAGCCTGAACTCGCGCCGCCACCGTTGTAATTGTACCGTCCGCCGACGAGCGACGAGTCCGCCGGTATGGTGATGGGAAGGTCGGTCGTGTTGATGATGCGGCAGGTGAAGCTGCCAGCCGCGCGATAAGTCCGGATGGAGATCCCGTCGATCTCGTCCCCGTCAGGCAGATCCAGGTATCCCTGCACGCGACCGTTGTCGTCTCCCGTGCCATAGTTAGCATGCGTCAACGTCCGCTCGATGAAGTTTCCCGGCTGGAGCTCCAGCGGAGTCGAGAAGACATACGAGGTCCGATCGAGCATCAAACGGCGGACATTGCCATGGCCGCCGATGTGACGCATGCGGATGCCGCGGTTCGGCGCCGCCATGTAGCGCGTTTTGAAGTTGCGGTCGTTGGTCCAAAGGTTTTGCGTGGAAGCAGCGGGCGCCACAAGCTTGACTGTAGTCGCTCGAGGCCCCGCTCCAATGACGGTGGTGTCATCCATGATGCGAAGATCGCCGTCGACCTGGAAGGTGCCGGTCGGTACGAAGGCGACGCGCTCGCCGATTTGCGCGGCCCAGACGAGAGCATCCTGAATGGCTGTCCTGTTGGTCGTCGCGTCAGCGCCGGCGAACGCTCCGAAGCAACGAACGTCCGCCACCGGAACGTCGAGTCGCCACCAAGCGCCGTCGGCATCTCGGAATGCGCCAGGTTCCGTAATGATGCGGTCGATCCACGCTTCCGTGATCGATCCCTGGAAGTTGGTGCTCGCAGCAAACTTTACCGTATAGTTCCCATTATTGTCCGCGCTGAAGGGCACAGTATAGTACCCGTCGGCCGGCGCCCACTTCTGAGGGTCGCCCGTATGAACGCTCTCACCGAACGACACGCTCGGTGTGAGCGTATCGACGGTTTGCGAGTCGTAGATCGACTTCATCTTGTAGCGCAGCTGATACTCTGCGCCCGCCACGAGACCTGAGTTCCCGAAAATCACGTCGCCAGCGCTCACGGCGAAAAGCGTTGGAATGGCACTTCCGGCCGTAAGAGCCGAGGGCGTTGGATTACCCGTCACCGTCACGATCGAGGTGCTGCTCGCGGTCAGCGCGCCGACAATCACGTGGTTCGTGTTCGGCGTGAACGTCACCCAACCCGAATTATTGTCGAACTGCCAAGTGGAGCCAGTCTTTTGTACCACGGCAATCCGCATCGCGGCCGTTCCCGGCCACGCTCCTGAAAGGTCTGCCACGAGGTAGAAAGTGCCCGCAAGGTTGTCCTGACGCCACACAGTTCCCCTGGGAATTGTGTAGTCGGCGCCGCCGAAGTTGAACGTGATGTCTCGATCCACCGGCTGGCCGTCGGCGTTGACGGCGCAGGCGTACAGCTCATCCGAGTTCAGGGAGGTGAAGCTGTCATGGTTCTGCAGGAAAGCGAACGGACCGCGGATCTTCGTGACCGCGCGCAGCCCGTCGATCGTCCATCCCTGGCCCAGTGTCCACTCGCCGGTGAGGCTCATCTCAGGCCGCGCTTGCAGCGTGGAGAATGTCGGGTTCGTAATGTGCGACACGCGCTGCTCGGCGACGGTCGTGGGCCTGGAAGCGCCGCCACGAACATAGACCGCGCCGCCGCCACGCCGAGTGCTGTAGAATTGCTTTGTGACAATTCGCGTCACGTCCGCCGGTATGGCGGTGGCCTCCGCGTCTTCGCGGCTGTCGAAGGTGAGATCCCCGGAAGCCATGGCGGCCTGCACGGACTGTTCCATGACGGCTTCCGTCGCAGCAGCGTCGCTGCCAGTTCCGGGACGAGACTTTTCGGCGCGAGAGAGCTCGAGATCCTTGAACGACTTCGGCGCCAGGGGCGTGTTGATCACGGCTTCATTCGTCATAACTTTTGTTCCACTTCTTCACTCAAGATGAAATTTAAGGAGATGAACCGGCGCGCAGTCGGTTGCCTGGCGGCTTACGGTAGAGGGCGGCCGGAGGCGCTATGATGCCGGGCCGCGGCTTTCGGCGTGGGGCCAGAAATACTCACCGAGGCGCCTCGCCCCGGAGGATCGAGCGCCAGGCCTAAACGGCCGCGAAGCTCAGGGCGCCGGCGCTTTCCAGCGCGAGGTCGTAGGCGACCTCGCCGGCGTGGTCGCCGCGGAACTCGAGCCCGGTGACCTGGAACGGTCCCTGCACGGCGCCGAAGTCCGGGATCACGATCTGGAATTCTGCGATCGCGCCGTCGAATACCAGCCCCCGCACCAGCGCGTCGGAGGCCTCGTCGCGGAACACGCCGGCGCCGGCGACGCTCGCCTTTTTGACGCCCGCGCCGGCCAGCAGTTCGCGCCAGCGGCCGGCGCTTTCTGAGTGCGTCACGTCGACCGGCTCGGCGTTGAACGACAGCGAGCGCGACCTCAGCCCCGCCACGGTGACGAAGCGGCCGGCCCCGTCCGAGCCTTCACGAGCAGGTCCTTGCCCTTCTGAATGGCCATCTTGTTCCTCGTCTAGAGCGCGTCGGAGAGGGCCGCGGGCTCGGTCACCGCGCGGAAGCGGATCGCGGCGCGGCGCAGGTCCTGGCCGACGAGCCGCTCGGCCTCGGTCGAGATCCAGGCGAGGTTCGCGAGCCGGACGCCGTCGAGCTCGAGCGCCGCCCCGTCGACGAGACGGACCACCCGCTCGGCCGCCTTCAGCGCCTCCGACAGGCCGCCCTGCAGTGACCAAACCTCGAGCGCGAAGACGTGCTCATGGGCCGGCGCGACGTCGCCCGAGAGGTCGCGCGTTTCGATCTCCGCCAGCACCACGTAAGGAGGCAAGGCGGCGCGCGGCGGCTCGTCATAGATCCGGGGGCCGCCGAGCAGCGCCGAGAGCGCGGCGTCGCCGGCGAGACGCTGAAACACGGCGCTGCGCAGAGCGAGCGCGGAGGAGAGCTGCGTCACGGCGCGGTCTCCTCGCACAGCAGCTCTTCGTAGCGGCCGTCGGCGTCGAGCGGGCCGGCTCCGCCGGATCGTGCTGGAACAGGAAACGCACGCCGCCCGGGCCTCTCGCGGCGAGCGATTTGGCGAAGACCCCACGCTCCACCCGGTCACGGCCGAGATCGACGACGCCGAACAGCGAGGCGTAGCCCTCAACGAGTCCGTCGGCGGAAACCGCAGGCGCGACAGGCAGACGCTTCAGTTCGGGCGAGTCGAGACGCGTCCGGGCGAGCGGATGGGGCATGGTCGGTTTTTCCAGAAGCGCTATGACGCGGCGATGAGCTCAGCTTCGACCAGCAGGCGGAGAGCCGCCGCGATCGCATTGGCGGCGCTCGCCTGGGGGCACACCCCGGCGAGCGCCGCGGATCCGAAGATCCAGCAGGAGAAGATCCTCAATCTCGGGCTGTTCGCCGGCTATGTCGTCGCCTGCAAGGTTGCGACCAAGGCGCAGGCCGCAGAGATGTTCGAGCGGCTGAGCGCAGGACTCGGCGAGCTCACCGTGAAGGAGAAGTCACGGCTCAACGCCGCGCGTCGCGCGGGTCAGCGGACGGAATGTCCGGACGGCCCGTTGAAGAAAGCCGTGGAGCGCGGCTGGTCGAACTATGTCGGCGCGAACTTCGCGCCGGAGCCGCCGACGCCCGGGAAGTCCGGCAGCGAGCCGCGGCCCTGAGCGCTGTCACGCCTGGTCATGCGCCGCTTCGGGGCTGATAGCCCACCGCGGCGCGTTTCTCGTCGTCGTCCAGGAAGGCCGCGGCGGTGACCCGGCGCCACAGCGCCTCGCGCTCGCTCGCCAGCGCCTCGACCGCGTCGAGGTCCGGCTTGAGCGCAAGCTCCGCGCCCCAGGCGGGCGCCAGCCATCCCGCGATCGACTGGGCGATCCGCGACAGCAGCGGCAGCGCCGTCTGGCGCCACAGCGCCCGGTTCGCCTCGCTGTAGTTGGCGTAAGTGGCGTCGCCCGGGATGCCGAGCAGCATCGGCGGCACACCGAAGGCGAGCGCGATGTCGCGCGCGGCGGCGTTCTTGGCCTGCAGGAAGTCCATCTCCTGCGGGGTGAGCGCCATCGGGCGCCAGTCGAGCCCGCCGTCGAGCAGCAGCGGCCGCCCGGCATTCGCGGCCCCGGAGAACTGAGCCTCGAGCTCCGCCTTCAGCCGCTCGACCTGGTCGTCCGAAAGCCCCTGCCCCTCCGGCCCCTTGTAGACCAGCGCGCCGGACGGCCGGGCCGCGTTGTCGAGCAGCGCCTTGTTCCAGGCGGAGGCGGCGTTGTGCAGGTCGAGCGCCTGCGCGGCCGGCTCCAGCGGGCTCAGGCCGTAATGATCGTCGAGCGGATGAAACAGCGTCAGGTGCAGGATCGGCGGCGCAGGCTCCGCGCGCTGGTCATAGCGGGCGGCCTCGGCCCCGACGCGGTATTCATAGGCTTCGGGCCAGCCTTCCGGGTCCGCCAGCACGCGCATCCGGTCCGGCCGCAGCACGTGCAGTTCGCGTGGCTCGCCGTCTAGCGAGACGGCTTCCAGATAGGCGTTGCCGGAGACCAGCAGGTGCGAGACCAGCGCCTCGATCAGCCCTGCTTTTCCTTGGCGCGGGTTCGGTCGGGCCAGCAGGTCGAGCAGCGGGTGAACGTCGAGCTCGCGCTCGCCCTCGGTGAGGATCAGCGGCACGCCGCCGGCGGCCTCCGCCACCATCCGGACGGCGCGGTGCACCACCGGGTTCCGCTGATAGCCCTCGCGGGCGAGGCTTGCAGGGTCGCGGGCGCTCCAGATCGCGCGGCCGCCGCCATGCAGCGCCGCAAAGGCCGCGAAGCCGCCGCCCTTGGCCCGCGGCGCGCGGCGGAACAGGCGCGGGAAAGCAAAGCCCATGGAGCCCTCCAGGTATTCTGAACTAAAGGTGAACCGACTGGACGCGCGCCCGGCGGACACGAGATCTTCGTAGGCCCTACGCGGCGCTCCTGCCGCATGGCAGCGTGATGGTCAGCTCCGACGCAAAGTTCAGCGCGGGAGTTCTGGAACAATTCTGACTTGGCGACGTTCGGGGGCCGAGGGCGCACTTATGAACCGCACGAAATCGCGGCGTATGAGGGCTTTATTCATGAGGAATATTCTTCTTAGCACGGCTGCGGCGATCGCTATCGTCGCGGCGCCGGTCGGTGCGTTCGCGCAGAAGTCCGACCAGGGCTCCTCGTCGAGCCCGTCCAGCGCGGGAAGCTCGTCATCCGGCGCGTCCGGCTCATCCGGCTCCTCCGGGGGCGCGGGCATGAGCGGAGCCGGCTCGTCCGGTTCCGCAGGCGGCGACGCATCATCGTCCGGCTCATCCGCCGGCGGCGGCATGAGCTCAGGCGGGACGTCGTCTTCCGGCGGCTCCGAGTCCGGCTCGCGAGGCGGTTCGGCCAGCGAGCGGGGCATGTCCGGCTCGTCCGGCGGTTCAGCTTCGGATGAGCGTGGCGGCGGCGACCGCTCGGGCTCCGGCTCGTCTTCCGCGGGAGAGTCCCCGCGTTCCGAGAAGTCCGGCGGCTCGCGGTCCGAAACCCGCTCGGGCGAGAAAGAGAAGAGCGGCTCCGACCAGTCGGACTCGGGCAAGGATCCCGAGAAGTCGCGCACCGGGTCCGGCTCTGCGGATCGGGACGACGCCATGAAGGACCGCGCGGGCCATCGCTCGGACTCGGATCGTTCCAGCTCCTCGCCTGACGACAAGTCCGGCTCTGATCACCGCTCGGGGTCCCGCTCGACGACCGAAAGCGAGACGCGCAGCGGCGGCTCGTCGCGGGAGACCAGCAGCTCCAAGACCAAGGTGAACATCTCGAGCGAGCAGCGGACCACGATCCGCCAGACGATCGTGAGCTCCGGCGGCGGCGCGAAAGTGTCGCGTTCGAGCCTTGGCGGAGTGAGCGTCAGCGTAGGCGTATCCGTGCCGCGGACGGTGACGATCCATCGGCTGCCGCCGAAGATCGTGGAGATCGTCCCGGAATACGCCGAGTACAGCTACTTCATCACCGATGACGATGTGATCGTCATCGTCGATCCGGACACCTACGAGATCGTCTACGTGATCGAGAGCTGACCAACATCCAGCCGGGCCGCGGAGCGCATCCGCGGCCCGGTTGGAACAAAGCTAGACGACCCCACGTTTTCCGGGATGCGCTCCAGACGAACGAGACGTTCGTGACCAGGAGGGATCCCACCATGACAAACAGATTTCTCGCGCCGATCTTCGCAGCGGCGCTTCTCGCCGCGCCCGCCGCGGCGCTCGCCCAGAGCGGCGGCTCCGGAGGCGGATCGAGCGGCGGGTCGGCCGGCGGCGCATCGGCCGGTTCAAGCGCCGGCGGCGCTGCCGGCGGAACAGGCTCCAGCGTCGGCGCCGGATCGGCTGCGACCGGCGGCGCCATGAATGGCGGTCCGGCGAACTCCGGCGGCATTCCCTCGGGCGGCACGGGCGGGCTTTCCAACCCCAGCTTCAACGGCGGTCAGCAAAACACCGCCCGCAACAGCCGCATCGACGGCGGCGGCAGCGTGGGTTCCGCCACGCAGCCGTCGCAGGACGGCGGCCTTGCGCGCGGCTCCTCCGGGAGGGCCGGCGACGCAGCGGCGGGCCGCTCGGGCGCGTCGGCCGGCGGGACCGGGGTTGGCGCATCGGAAGGCGCGGCGGACGATCCGTCGCTCAATTCCGGGATCTACCGTCAATAGTCACAGGCCGAGCACGCGCGGGCCCCTGCCCCGCGCGCTCAGCATCAGATGCGTGACCGCCCAGACCAGGGCGTCGACCCGGTCGGGCGAATGGCCGTCCGCGAGGCCGTCCAGGCCCAGCGCCGTCATTTCGTCTTCGAGCGCCGGGTGGGCGCCCACATGGACCACCCGACCCTGCGCATAGAGCGCGGCGACCGGCTCGGCCCTCAGCCATTTGCCGCGCGTGGCGCGGACCGCCAGCACCGGGACCTGCGGATCGGCTTGCGCGATCACGGCGCGGACCATGTCGCCGCCCTGGTTGACCTCCGCCACCAGCGCGTCGGCCTCGAGCCGTCGCCACAGCGCAACTGCCCGAAGCGCCCAGATCTCGGGGCGGCTGGCGCGAAGCGTCGCGTCCTCCAGCACATAGCCGCGGCCATCGGCGCCGAGCCCGACGGCGACCAGCCCGCACGCGTCGGACTTCTTGCCGCCGGCGGGCGGATCGACCGCGACCACGATGCGGGTGAGTTCGGGCGCAGCGGAGACGCGATTGCGTTCGATCGCTTCGCCGGTCCAAAGCCCGTCGTCGCGGTCCTCCAGAAGTTCGCCGTCGAGCTCCTGCCGGCCAAGCCTGGTGCCCGCATAGGTGCCGACCACCGCCCGAAGGAAGCCGGGCGCGAGATTGGCGGCGTTGTCGCGGGTCGCGGCGCGGGTCACCACCGCGCCGGGGTCGGCGAGCAGCCGCTTCAACAGCGGAACCGCGCGGGGCGTGGTGGTCGCGATCTGCCGCGGCAGCCGCCCGAGGCGAAGGCCGAATTGCAGCATGTCCCAGGCCTCCTCCGCGCGCCGCCATTTGGCGATCTCGTCGCACCACGCGGCGTCGAATTGCGGTCCGCGCAGCGCCTCCGGATCCTCGGCCGAAAACCCTTGCGCGATCGCCCCGTTGCGCCAGACCAGCCTGCGCCGGCTCGGCTCGTAGGCCGGACGGTCCCACCGCGGATGCACCGCCAGCAGCCCGGAGACCCCGTCGATCATCACCTCGCGCAAATCCGCGTAGGTTTCGGCCACGAGCGCGATCCGCCCGGCGGGCCGTTCCGCGAAGCCGGTCGCTCCGAGCGCGACCCCGCGCACCCATTCGGCGCCGGCGCGGGTCTTGCCGGCGCCGCGGCCGCCGAGCACGAGCCAGGTGGTCCAGTCGCCCGGCGGCGGCCTCTGGTCCTCCCGCGACCAGACAGGCCAGTCGACGCCTAGGAATTCTATCTCATGACGCGAGAGAGAGCCAAGCAGGCGGTCATGCGTCTTCGCCCCGCAGGCGAGCAAGGCGGTCCGCAAGCGCGTCGCGGAGGACGTCAAGATCGGCGGGAGCGCCATCCGCGTCATCATCCTCCGCGGCGTCGACTGTTTGTCCGGCTTCGTATTTCTGCAACTCCCTCAGGGAGCGCACCAGGCTCGCGAGCGTTCTCGCGTGGGTCGCGGCCGCGTCGGGGGCGCCAGCTCCCGGCCCCGCCAGCACGGCCTCTACGGCATTGATCTGCTTGTCGACTTCGGCTCGGATGCGGCTCACGACGCGCGCCCTGTCGGCGCTGCGTCGCGTCCAGCCATTGCGCTTCGCAAGCCGCGCGATCGTGGCCCGCGACGCGCCGATCCGACGCGCGATTTCGGTCTGGGTGAGATCGGTCGTCTCATAGAGACGCCAGGCTTCGGCGGCCGATTTGTCGGTGACGTGGGTGGCGGAGGCCGACGGCCGAACCGTCGCTCTCCGGTCGCCGGCGGAAGCCGCCGGCATGTCCTGGACGCGATTTCGGAGCATGGCTGAACCCTACCCGAGCAGCGTCACGCTGTCAATGATTTTTTTCCTATCGTTGATATGGCTCGGCGGGACGCGCAGCCGGCCGCCCGTCGGCAGCCGGCGTTTGCGCCGGCGCCCGTTATTTGCCGGTGGTGGGCGTCTCGCTGTGGCCGCGCAGATCCTTGGCCTGGTCGTCCGCCGTTCCGGCCGAGGTCGGCGTGCCGTCCTTCATGCCGCTCTTGGAGCTCGCCGAGCCGCTCATGTTCTTCTTCTGGTGCTTGGTCGTCTTCTTGTGCTGGGCCGGCTTGGCCTTGGAGCCGCTCGGACCCTGCTCCATCCCGGCGTTGGGACCCATGCCGGTGGCGTTGTTCTCGGTCGCGGTGGCCTGCGCCATGGCGAGCGTCGGAGCGGCGGCGAGCGCGAGCGCGGCGACGCCGGCGGCGATTGTGTTGCGAATGATCATGAATTTCTCCGCTATGTCTTCGACTGTGGGATCTCAGTTCACGCAACCGCCGGCGAGGCTGAAAAGCCCTGACGACTGTTGGCGATGGCCGCCTGAAGCAGGGCGGTAATCACGAATACGGTTCTCAGCAGGATCTGTTTCACCGAAAGGCTAGAAATATTTTTAGGCGGCGCTGGAACATTTGGAGCGGGGCGCCGATGTTTACCGCGACATCGCCGGCGCGCGACGCGCGGCGGTTGCGGCGCGCCGCCGCGCAGAGAGCGGCGATTCGGTGCGTGTAGGCTGATGCTTATGGTCTCGATGATGAGGAGGCGCGGATGATGCGTGGGATCCTGGCTGCGGCAGGGCTGCTTGTAGCCGCGTCGGCGGCGGCGGCTTCGCCGGCGCCCGTCGGCGTGTGGAGCATGCCGAAGGACAAGGCGACGGTGCGGATCTCGGAGTGCGGCGAAGCGCTGTGCGCGACCCTCGTCGGCCTCAAGAAGCCCAACGACAAGAACGGCCGGCCGAAGGTCGACAAGCGGAACCCCGACCGCGCGCTTCGCGACCGACCGGTGATCGGAATCTCGTTGCTGACCGACATGAAGCCGGATGGCGCGGGCTGGGCCGGCCGGTTCTACAACCCCGACGACGGCCGCAGCTATCAGGGCACGATCGTGGCCGACGGAAACGACCGGCTGAAGCTGCGCGGCTGCGTGGTCGGCGGATTGCTGTGCAAGACGCAGGTGCTGAAGCGCGTCGACTGACAGGGGGCGCCGCCTCCCTGCCCCATCCAGCGTGCTAGTCGGAACCCTCGACACGCGAATCGAGGGTTCTTGTTCATGCGTCGCCTTGCCTGCGCGTTCGCGCTCTTCTTCTGCTCCGCTCCCTGCTCCGCCGCTGATCGCGGGCTCGCCGCAACCCTCCAACGGCTCGAGCCGGAGACACGGTTTCACCAGGTCTGCGACATCGAGACCATGAAGCGCATTCAGGCGGAGCGCGGCGCGATCCGCCCGGACCGGATGGTGATTGACGCGATCCGGCCTGCCAGCGAGGCTGGCGACACGCTGTCGGGCGACGGAGGGGCGATCCGCAGCGGCGGCAAGTGGTACCGGCTCGCCTTCAGCTGCCGCGCCTCGACGGACCGCATGCGCGTGCTGTCGCTCAGCTACAGGATCGGCGGCGCGATCCCCGAGAAGGACTGGGAGCGCTACGGCCTCTGGCGCTGACGCGCGAGAGGCCGCTTGCGCGCGCCAGGCTCGATCAGAGCCGGCCGGTGAGCGCCAAGATGATCAGGATGATCAGGATGATCCCGAGGATGCCGCTCGGCCCGTATCCGAAGCCCGACGAATAGGGCCAGGTCGGCAGGGCGCCGATGACGAGCAGCACCAGAATGATGATCAGAATCGTCGACATGTTTTGGCTCCGACTGTACCGGCTGGCCGCGGCGCAAAACGCCGCCTAAGCAATGAGCAAACCTCCAAAGCCCGGTAAGGGTTCCGGGCGCGCTCACGGGGAATTGACGCGACATGCGGCGCCCTAGAATAGGGAGCCGAAACGCGCCCCGGGCGTTAGCTAGAGCCGACATTGGCGTCGGCGGCGGAGGATGGTCTGGCATGACGGGCGGGTCGCAGACGAAGGTGAGCTTCGCCCCGCTTGGCTTAGTGGACGATGGATGCGCCCGGCTCGCCGCCGGCGTCGACGACGAGAACTCGGCGCTCGGTCCGGTCAGCCGCTGGTCGACCGCCCTGCGGAACGTGCTCTCATCCATCCTGCCGGCGCGCGTCCAGATCGTGCTGTTCTGGGGCCCGGATTTCGTCGCGCTCTACAACGACGCCTACGCCCCGACCATCGGCGACAAGCATCCGCGCGCCTTCGGCCGTCCGGCGGTTGAGAACTGGCGAGAGCTCTGGGACGATCTGGAGCCGCTGCTTCGCCGGGTGCGTGACGGCGGCGAGACGGTCTTCGCTCACGACCGCCCGTTCTACATCGAGCGGCGCGGCTTCGGCGAAGAGGTCTTCTTCGACATCTCCTATTCGCCCGTGTTCGACGATGACGGCTCGATCGGCGGCGTGCTGTGCATCGTCAACGAGACCACGGACCGCATCCAGGCGCAGCGCAAGGCGATCGCCGAACGCGAGCGACTGGCCGAGATGTTCAAGCAGGCGCCCGGCTTCATGGCCGTGCTTGAGGGTCCGGATCATGTCTTCTCGCTCACCAACGCCGCCTATCAGAGGCTGATCGGCGACCGCGAGGTGCTCGGCAAGCCGGTGCGGGACGCGGTCCCGGAGTTCGCCGAACAGGGCTTTCTGGACCTGCTGGATCGCGTCTACGCCACCGGCGAGCCATTCACCGGCCGCGGCATGGCAACGACGCTGAGGCGCGCCCCGGGCGAGTCGGCCGAGCAGCGCGCGCTTGATTTCATCTATCAGCCCATCAGGGACCGCAGCGGACGGGTCACCGGCATCTTCGTCGAGGGCGCCGACGTCACGGAGCAGATACGCGCGGTCGAGGCGCAGCGCCAAAGCGAGGACCGGCTGCGCCTGGCCACGGAAGCCGCGGCGATCGGAACCTGGGATTACAATCTGCGGACCGGCGAGCTGCGTTGGGATCGACGCTGCCGGGAGCTGTTCGGCGCATGGCCGGACCGGCCGATCACCTATGAGGACGCCTTCCTTCCCGGCCTGCATCCCGAGGACCGCGATCGGGTCGAGGCGGCGGTGCGGCAGACCGTGTCCGACAGGGCCGACTTCGACGTCGAGTACCGCACGAGAGGCCTCGACGACGGCGTCGAACGCTGGCTCGCGGCGCGCGGCAAGGTGGTCGCCGACGGCTCCCCGGCCGGCCGCTTCGTCGGCACCGTCATCGACATCAGCGGCCGAAAGCAGGCGGAGGCGGCGCTCATCGCCTCGGAGAAAGCCCTGCGGGAGGAAAGCAACGCACTCGAAATCCTGAACCGCACGGCGGCGCGGATCGCAGCCGAGCTCGATCTCGACAAGCTGGTCCAGGCGATCGTCGACGCCGGCGTCGAGCTCACCGGCGCCGAACACGGCGCCTTCTTCTACAATGTGCTCAGCGAGGACGGGGACAGCTACACCCTGTTCACGCTCTCCGGCGCGCCGACCGAGGCTTTTTCGGGATTCCCGATGCCGCGCGCCACCAAGCTGTTCGCGCCCACCTTCCGCGGCGAGGGCCTCGTGCGGTGCGCCGACGTCACCGCCGATCCGCGCTACGGCCAGAACGCGCCGCGCCAGGGGATGCCGGACGGCCATCTGCGGGTGCGGAGCTACCTGGCGGTTCCAGTGATCTCTCGCGGCGGCGAAGTGATCGGCGGGCTGTTCTTCGGACATCCCGAGGTCGGGGTGTTCGACGAGCGGACCGAGCGGCTGATCAGCGGCCTCGCCGCCCAGTCGGCGATCGCGATCGACAATGCGCGCCTGTTCCAGGCCGAGCAGAAGCTCAACCGCACCCTTGAGGCCAGAGTGGCGGAGCGGACGCGCGAGCGCGACCGGATCTGGCGGCTGTCGCGCGACCCGTTCCTGGTCGCGGACCGCGACGGCCGCTGGCTGAGCGTCAGCCCGGCCTGGACCGAGCTGCTCGGCTGGACGCCGCAAGAGCTGCTCGGCCGGACCTCCGAATGGATGGAACACCCCGACGACCGGCCGACCATGCGGGATTGGCTCGCAAGCCTTGCTGCCGGCGAGAACACGACGCCGCGGCTCGAGACCCGCTTTCGAGGTAAAACGGGCCACTATTGCCGCTTCTCCTGGACCGCGGTGGCGGAGGACGGGCTGTTCTACTGCGTGGCGCGCGACGTCACCCGCGAGATCGAGGCGGCGGAAGCGTTGCGCGAGGCTGAGGAGGCGCTGCGACAGGCCCAGAAAATGGAGACGGTCGGCCAGCTCACCGGCGGCGTGGCGCATGACTTCAACAATCTGCTGCAGATCGTGACCGGCAATCTCGAGATCCTGCAGCGCAACCTGCCGGAAGACTCGCCGCGGCTGCGACGCGCGGCGGAGAACGCCATGACGGGCGCGCGGCGGGCGACCGTGCTGACGCAGCGCCTGCTTGCGTTCTCGCGCCGCCAGCCGCTGCAGCCCAAGCCCACCGACGTGAACCGGCTGCTCGCCGGCATGTCCGAGCTTCTGAGCCGCACGCTCGGCGAGATCATCGAGGTGGCCGTCGCGCCGGCCACGGATCTCTGGCGGGTCGAGGTCGACCCCAACGAGCTAGAGAACGCCCTCCTTAACCTCGCGATCAACGCCCGCGACGCCATGCTGGACGGCGGAAGGCTCACGATCGAGACCGCGAACGCCACGATCGGCGCCGGTATGCGGGACGTCGCGCCCGGCGACTATGTCGTGATCAGCGTCGCCGACACCGGGGTTGGGATGTCGCCGGAGGTGCTGGAGCGGGCGTTCGAGCCGTTCTTCACCACCAAGGAGGTCGGCAAGGGCACCGGGCTCGGCCTCTCCATGGTCTACGGCTTCGTCCGCCAGTCGGGCGGCCACGTTAAGGCTTTCTCCGAGCCGGGACGCGGCGCGACGATGCGGATTTATCTGCCGCGCCTCGTCGGCGATGGCAGCTGCGAGATCGAGGAGCCGCAGCCGGAGCCGGTCGAGCCGAAGCGCGGCAGCGACGAGACGATCCTGGTCTGCGAGGACGACGATCATGTCCGCGCCTACTCGGTCGGCGTGCTGCGGGAGCTCGGCTATCATGTGCTGGAGGCGCATGACGGCCCCTCCGCGCTCCGGCTGCTGGAGCGGCAGGACGGCGGCGCGGTCGACATGCTGTTCACCGACGTCGTGCTTCCGGGCGGGATGACCGGCGCCGTGCTGGCGCAGCGCGCGCGGGCGCTACGGCCGGACCTAAGGGTGCTGTTCACCTCCGGCTATGCGCGCGACGCGATCGTGCATCACGGCCGCCTCGACCCCGGGGTGGAGCTAATCACCAAGCCCTTCACCTTCACCAATCTGGCGGCGCGGGTGCGCGCGGTGCTGGACGGCGGCGCGCCCGACTGAGCCGCCGGTTGACGAGGTCCGCCGCGTCGTAGGGGCCCCTGGCGCGTCAGGCTCCGGGCGCCGCCATCACGGCTTCGGCCGCCACCGGGGCGACCAACGTGACCCGGAGGCCCGGGCGGTTGTCTTCGTGGATGAGCTCGCCCTCGAGCTGGCGGACCAGCGCGGCGATCATGCGCGAGCCGAACCCCTTCTTCGGCTGACCCTGCGCCCCGACCCCGCGATCGGCGACCGACAGCCGGAGCCGCGCGCGGTCCTCGACCAGCGAAATCGCGAGCGGCCCGGCCGCGCCCCGATAGGCGTATTTGGTGGCGTTGATCACGAGTTCGGTGAGCACCAGCCCGAGGCTAATCGCGCGGTCCGTCGGCAGCAGGACAGGCGCGACGTCGAGCGACATCTGGCGGGCCCAGTCGTCTCCGATCGAGGCCGAGATGTCGTGGACCAGCTCCTCGACGTAACGCGCGGCGTCGACCGAGCGCACCTGGTCGGCGCGATAGAGCCGGCGGTGCACGAGCGCGACCGCCGTCAGCCTGCGGCGGGCCTCTTCGAGCGCCGGCGCGAGCCCCGGCTGGTCGGAGGCGCGCGCCTGCAGCGCGAGGAAGCTCGACACCAGCTGGAGGCTGTTCTGGACGCGGTGATTGACCTCGCCGACCAGAAAATCCTTCTGCTGTATCAGCAGGTCCTTCTCGTCGAGCGCCGACACCAGGCGGCGGTTGAGGTCGCGCAGCCGGCGCGCCTGCCAGACCTCGATGACCGCGGCGCGGAGCCGGCCGGCGGCCTCGATCTCTGGTCCGGTCCAGCGGCGGGCGCGGCCGCGCACGGTCTCGCGCCAGCTCTCGAACGAAGCCCGCGGGGTCAGCGCCTGGTCACCGGCGCCGGCGACGTCCTTGTGCGGATTGCCGGCCCATTCGACGATCTCGACCTCCTCGGCGCGGAACCACATCACGATCCAGGGCTCGGTGAGCGAGAGCGTGATCGCGAGCAGGCCGCTCGCGACATCCTGATAGGGCCGCGCGTCGGGCAGCAGTTCGGCGAGCCGCGACGTGCTGAACACCTGGTCGGCGCTGCGGTTCAGCGCCCAGGCCGCGAGCGCGCGGGTCTGCGCCTCGTCCGGGCAGCGGCCGTTGAAGAGCAGATCGCCGCCGCGCAGGATCGCGACCCCGTCCCCGCCGAGCGCGCGGCGGATCTCGCCGACATGGTTGGAGATCGCCTCGTCGAGCGAGCCCTCGCGCGACAGCAGCGCCACGAGATCGTCCTGGAAGCCGCGCAGCCGCACGCGCTCGCGAAACGCGTCGCTCTCATCCTTGGCCCTGATCTGGCGGCCGAGCGTGCCGGCGAGCGCGCGGCACGCCGCGCGGCGGGCGAACGGGATGTGCAGCGGGGTCTCGTTGTGGCAGGCGACCAGCCCCCACAGGACGCCATCCTTGACGATCGAAACGGAGGCCGACGCCCCGACGCCCATGTTCCTTAGATACTGAAGATGGATCGGCGAGACGCTGCGCAGCGCGGCGTCGCTGAGGTCGATCGGCTGCCCGTCCACCGTCGCGGGCCGCAGCGGCGCCGGCTGGTAATTGACGTCCGGGATCACGCGGATCGGGTTGCGGAGATAGAGCGCGCGCGCCTGCCGCGGAATGTCCGAGGCGGGGAAACGATGGTGCAGGAAAGACCTCAGATCGTCCCGCCGGTCCTCTCCGATCACCGCACCGGAATCGTCGTCGAGGAAGCGGTAGATCATCACCCGGTCGTAGCCGGTGAGCCGCCTGAACTCGACGGCCGCCAGTCCGCAGAGCTCCTCCAGCGTCGACGCGCGCTCGAATTCGGAGGCCGCGGCCTCCAGGTCCCCGAGCACGACGCCCAGCGCGGCGCCCCCCGAACCGGCGGGTTCGAGCTCCAGCATCGTGAGAGCGTCGGACCGTTGCGCGCTGGCGTCGAACAGCTTCCCAGATGGCGCGCGCAACACGCCGACGCAGACCGCTCCTGACCGATGCGAAGTTTCGACCGCCAGAGCCTCGGCTATTTCGGCGCCGACGAGCTCCGTCGCGGATCGGCCGAGCCAGTCGTCGGCTCCAAGCACCCCCTCGATGTCGCCAGCGCCCGCGATCACCTTGTATTCGCCGTCGAGCACGAGAAGCAGGCCATGGGGCTGTATCGCGCCAGGAACGTGGATCGGCTCCTGGTCGCAGACGGTCAGGTCGAAACTGTTCAAAGCTGACAGTACCCCGGCTTGGTCAGCGCCCCGGCGCGAGCTATGGCATGGTATTCTGATATGAGAAACCTCATTTGACGCTCCCCGCTTATCTGAATACCGGCCGCGCCGCCCGGCTCCGCAGCGAGACAGCCGCCTCTCACGACGCTCTGGACCGCCAACTGATGGCGGCGGAGCCGTTCCGGGATCGCGCGCGGTTCGCCGGCTTCCTGTTGGCGCAGCAGCGTTTTCTCCACCACGTCGAAGACCTTTATGGCGACCTGGTCTTGGGAGCGTGGCTGCCCGGCCTCCCGCGTCTCTCGCGGCTCCGGGCGGTCGAGGCCGATCTCACCGATCTTGATGTCACCTTCCGGACACAGGCCGCGCGACTCAGGGCTGCCCCCGCAGAGGGGCTGGGCTGGCTCTACGTCGCGGAGGGATCGCGGCTCGGAGGCGCAGTGCTCGCGGTCGAGGCAGCGCGTCTCGGCCTAGGCCCCGCTTTCGGGGCGCGCCATCTCGCGCCTCCCCCGGCAGGCCTCGCTGAGGGCTGGAGGACTTTCCGGAGCCGGCTCGACGCGGCGCCGTCGCCGGCCGCCGAAGAGGATGCCGTGCTGGCGGGCGCGCTGGCCGCGTTCGGCTTCGTCCGCGCCGCGATGACGGAGAGCCTCGTAGCCGCTTGAACGGCGCCTCAGCCCTTGCTGCGCGCGCGCAGGGGCTCCGACTCGACTTCCACATCCGCCAGAAGATCGCGCGTCAGCCGCTTGATCGCCGCCATCCTGGCCGCCTGATCATCGCCGATGCGGTTGAGCAGGATGTCGATCATGCGGTCGGCGAGCGCCGGATCGTCGCTCTCGGACAGGCGCGCCAGAATTCCCGCAAGCGCAGCTTCAAGCTCCAGGTCGGACATATCCCTCACCGGTCCTGCTTGGCCGCTCCGCATCAGAGGAGGCCTGATTCGCAATTCGCCGCGGGAGCGGTATCAGACCGCCCCGCGCCTGTCGAAGCCGCGCGCCGTGGGCCTCGGTCAGTAGGAGGAGGCCGGCCAGTCCCGGGCCGGGCCGCCGAAGACGCGCGCGCAGAGCGCGCGTTCCTCCGCGAATCTCTCCTGCATCAGCGCCTGTATAGGCTCCGAACGATACGGCGGGACGGCCTTGGCTTTGCGGTTGAAGTCCGGCTCGACGCCCGAAGGCTTTTCGGCCGCGGCGCCCAGGAAGCTGAGGATCTCGGCCCGCGTGGCCTCCGGATTTGAGGCGACGTCGTCGAGGAAGAAATAACGGAAGCGGTCCCCGAAACGCTTGCGCCACTTCGCGGCGATGCGCGTCGGATAGGAGCGATGGATCACGGCCGGCCGGTCCAGAAAAGCCGTGAAGGCGGCGAGGTCCTGCTCGCGCTCCGCGGCGTCCTCCTGGCCCTCCAGCGCCATGCGCCAGGCCGACCAGACCCGCTCGACGGGATCGCGCAGCAGCAGCACGACCTTGGCGGAGGGAAACCGCCGCGCGAGGCGCCTGATCACTGGCTCGCCAAGCGTCGAGTAACCGGGGGTTATGTCGCCGGCGATCTGATCCGCTTTGTCGGCGAACAGATCCGCATAGGCGTCCAGATCTTTCGGCTTGCCGGCGAGCGCCGCCACCTTGTGGAAGAACGCCTGCTCGCGCGCGTCGAGCGGTTTCAGGCCACGCCGCCGGCGCGAGCGCGCATAGCGCTTCGGATCGGCGAGGAAGCGCTCGGTCGCATGCGCGATCCTGCCGGTTGGAAAGGCGCGGTCGAAGTAATGCAGTTCCTTGAAGGGCGGCATCCAGAAGTCGGGATGAAGCTGCAGCTGGTCGTAGAGCCATTGCGTGCCCGCCTTCTGCAGACCGACGCAGAAGAAGTCCGGCCCGTCGCCGCGCTTGGCCTCATCCGGCGCACGACCGAACAGGCTCTTGAGAGCGCCGAGCGATCGGCTCGGCGAATCCGTGATCGTCGGCAAGCGCGCCCCTCCCGGGGCGATCATAGCGCCTCCCCGGAACCGGGGAAGCTGGATCGCGCGGTCGTCGCGTCAGCCGGCGAGCTTCAGCCCGCCATTCGGCGTCCTGATCTCAATGTCGACCTCGAGGGTCGCGAGCGTGTCCCGCGTGTCGGTCGTGATCCGGACCTTCTCGGGGTCGATCGCGATGTGCTTGGCGATCACCGCCAGGATCTCGTCCTTGAGCTGCGCGACGAGATCGGTGCGGCCGAACACCGCCCGTTCATGCGCGAGCAGCAGTTGCAGCCGCTCCCGCGCCGCCGGCGCAGAGCTGCGCCGGGAGAAGAACTTCAGAACGCTCATGCCGCCCTCCTGCCGAACAGGGAGCCGAAGAGGCGCTTCTTCTCGCTCGGGACCGTCATCTCGATCGTCTCGCCCCTGAGCCGCCGCGCGGCGTCCAGATAGGCGCGGGACGGCGCCGAGACCGGGTTGGCGAGCGTGACCGGCGAACCGAGGTTGGACGCCTTCAGCACTTCCGGGCTTTCGGGAATGATGCCGAGCAGCGGGATCGACAGGATCTCCAGGACGTCGTCGACCTTGAGCATGTCGCCGCGCTCGGCCCGCACCGGATCGTAGCGGGTCAGAAGCAGCAGCTTCTCGATCGTCTCGCCGCGCTCGGCCTTCTCGGTCTTGCTGTCCAGCAGGCCGATGATGCGGTCGGAGTCGCGGACGCTGGAGACTTCCGGATTGGTGACGATCACCGCCAGATCCGCGTGGCGCATCGCGAAATAGGCGCCGCGCTCGATGCCGGCGGGGCTGTCGCAGATGATCCAGTCGAAGCGGCCCTTGAGCTCGTTGATGACCCGCTCGACGCCTTCGGCGGTCAGCGCGTCCTTGTCGCGGGTCTGGCTCGCGGGCAGCAGGGAGAGCGAATCCACCCGCTTGTCCTTGATCAGCGCCTGATTGAGGTTGGCGTCGCCCTGGACCACGTTGATCAGGTCGTACACCACCCGCCGCTCGGCCCCCATGACGAGGTCGAGATTGCGCAGACCGACGTCGAAGTCGATGACCACGACGCTTTGCCCGGTCTGCGCCAGAGCCGCGCCGAGCGCCGCGGTCGACGTGGTCTTGCCGACGCCTCCCTTGCCCGACGTGACGACCAGAACCTCAGCCATTTGGAATTCTCCCCGTAAAGGACGTTTCGAGCGTCACGTCAGTCAAGCGCGTCGACGCGCAGGTTTTCCCCGTCGAGCCAGGCCTTTACGGCCTTGCCCTTGAGTTTCGCGTCAAGCCGTTCAGTGGTCATGTAGACGCCGTCGATGGCGAGCAGCTCGGCGTCGAGCTTGCGGCAGAAGATGCGCGCCTTGGAATTGCCGGCCGAGCCCGCGATCGCCCGGCCGCGCAGCGCGCCATAGACGTGGATCGAGCCGGAGGCGATCACCTCGGCGCCGGACGCGACCGAGCCGCAGATCGTGACGTCGCCGTTGAACGAGATGGTCTGGCCGGAGCGGACCGGCTGCTCCACCACCAGCGAGCCGGTCGCGACGCTGCCGGGCTCGGGCGCGGAGAGTTCGCCGGCCGCGCGGCCGCCGACCGGCATGGCGAGCCGGGCGTTCGGGCCGTCCAGAAACTTCGGGTCGCAGCCTTCGACGCCGATCAGCCGTACGCCGCGGCTCTCGAGCTGGCCGAGCAGCGCCGCGAGCGTTCTGGGCGAGGCCTTGATGGCGGAGACGTCGAGCACCACCGGCCGGTCGCCGAAGAAGCCGGGCGAGCGGGCGGCGAGCGCGTCGAGCTCTGCGAGCCAGTCATCGGTCGGCGGTTCGGGCGTCAGCACCAGCGCCATGAAGGAGCGGCCGCGGAAGCGCACCTGCCGGCGCTTGCCCTCCGGTTCGGGCGTGTTGGGAACGATCTGGAGGGCGGCGGCTGGCGGCACGGTCGGCGTCCCGGACTCAGGTGGTTAAGGAAGCGTTGACCTGAGTTGACGCGGGCTTGGTTAACGGGGCGTAAACGACCCGGCAGATATTGCCGGGCGGCCTCGCTACGGGCGGGAAAAGCGCCGCGCCGTGGGGCGCTCGACCGCGGCGCGGATCGCTGGCAGGGTGAGCCCCATGCCCAGCCCCCGCCGCTCCGTCCTTCGCCTGATCGCCCTTATCGCCGCGCTCGCGCCCGCTGCGGCGTTCGCCGCCTCGCCCGCCGCCGACCCGCGCGACGTCAGCCGCGAGATGATCGTCGGCGATCCGGCCGCCCCGGTCGGCGGCGACCCGAAGGGCGACGTCACGATCGTCGCGTACCTCGATTACAATTGCGGCTTCTGCAAAAGGTCCGCGCCCGCGCTGGAAAAACTGGTCCGGACCGACGGAAAGATCCGGCTGGTCTACAAGGACTGGCCGATCCTCGCCGAAAGCTCGGTCGCCGGCGCCAAGATCGCGCTGGCGGCCAAGTATCAGGGCAAATACGAGACCGCGCACCGCGCGCTGATGAGCCTGCCGGGCGGCAACGTCCCCCAGGCCAAGATGCTGGCGGCGGTCGCGAGCGCGGGCGTCGACATGGCCAGGCTGCAGGCCGACGCCACGGCGCATGAGTCCGAAATGGTCGCGCTGCTCAAGCGCAACGACGCCCAGGCCCGCGGCATGGGTTTTATGGGCACGCCCGTCTACCTGATCGGCCCGCTGCTGGTCGCCGCCGCGCCGAGCTATGACGAGTTCCGCGACGCCGTCGCTAAGGCGCGCGCGCGCCAGCGGGGCCGCTGACGCGCCGGCGCGTCAGAAAAAGCCTCCCCGTCATGCCCGGGCCTGACAGGGGCGCCCATCACACCGGGCGCGTCCGCGCCCGATGGATCCTCGGGTCAAGCCCGAGGATGACGCCTCTCGTTGCGCGGCGGCGCCTTCTTTCGGCGCGGCGGCGCCTTCACTCCCCGCGCTCGCGCGCGCAGAGCGCCGCGATCTTGCCGCGCAGCGCCTCGCGCGCCGCCTCGAGGTCGACCTCCTCCGGCTCCGCGCGCCGCCGCTTGCCGGCGGTCAGCGCCGCCGCCTCGCTGCGGTAGCGGCCGACCTCGACCAGCGTCTGCGTCAGAAGCCGCAGCGTGCGCGCCGCCTTCTCGCCCTGCAGCACCGTCATGGCCGCCGCCGCGACGCGCGCCTGCATCATCTCCAGCGCGTCGAGCTGCCCGACGATCGCGTCCTCCGCCCGGTCGATCGCCGCCCGCCGCTCGTCCAGCACCCTTTTGCCGAGCCTCTGGAGCGCCCTATCGCGCGACCCCGCAGCCTGAACCGCCGCAGCCTCAACCTCCTCCACCCGCAGCCTGCGCCGCCGCCACCCCCAGCTCTTCACCCGCCGGTAGAAGGTGTTCGTCCCGATCCCGAGAATTCTGGCGATGTCATGCGGCGAGAGATCGGTCTCCTCATAGAGGGTCCTGGCGTGGGCGATCTCGTCGGGAGTGTGGGCGCGGAAGGCGGGCATGGGCGAGGTCCAGGCGGCGACCCGCCGATCATCGCACGACGCTGCCGCGGCATCTATGCTTTTTTTCCTATCATCGGGTAGCTCACAACGCCCGCTCTTCTTCAGTGTCGCTAACGCCAAATCAGATCCGTTGAGGCATCATCCGGCCATGCCGCTCCGCCGCACGATCTCGCCTCTCGCCGGCTGCCTCACCCTTGCCGCGGCGGCGTGCTCGCCGTCAGTGAGCACCGACGAGTATCTGAAGATCCTGAGCTCCGACGCCTATGTGGTTGTCGGAGACATGCCGCTTGTGGCTCCGATCGCGGCGTTGCCGGAAACATGGCCCCGAATAGAGCCTTTCACCTTCGAGCCGGCGCCCAGCCCCGAGGGCGAGTTGCCGCGCTTCGAGGCGTTCCGCAAAGCCTCCGCCGGTCCGGAGACGGCGCCCCGCTTCGACCAGCTCAAGATCGTGATCCGGGCCTATGGCTCGAAGATCAACGCGCCATCAGATGCGCTATGCTCGCGGATGACCCGCGAATGGTCGAGGTCCGTCTGCGACGACCCGGCCAACCTGCTCACGCAGACCCTGCCGCCGTCTGGAAGCTTCTATCTGGTCGACGACCGTAGGCTCGAGAACTTCCGGAATTTTGGACTCGGCGGCCGCGAAACGATGTTTGATCAGCTCAAGACGATGGATCTGAGCACAGGCGCCACAGGCATCGTGTGCGATCGGACGCCTACGGGGCGCAACCAGTCCTGCACGGCGGCCAAATCGATCAAGGGCCATCTCGCCGCCGTTTGGCGCTTCTCGAACGCCGCAACAGGCGCCGACGCCGAAGAAGCCCGACGTCAGGGCGAGGCGATCGCCGCTTTCGCGCTCCACGGGCTGGCGCGAACCGAGAACTACCCCGCACTACGCGAGATGATCCGCAAGATCAGGGAGTTCTAGCGGAGCAGCAGCACCGGCGGCGCGCGGCGTGGCCGTGTTCTCGTAGATTGGACGCACCTCGCGCTTCGTCGTCGGTGGAAGCTGCCGATTCCAACCCGTATGGCCATGGTCGGATGCACTGCAATTGACGGACTAGTTGAGCAGCTTCTGAAACCTCTTGATTTCGGCGAAGATCAGAAGTTCGTCACCATCCGGCGTCTCCCTGAAATGCATTGTACAGTTTCTAGGCTCGCCTAGCCTGAACAATGATTCCTGCACGAACTCCGTTCTCTTGAAAAATATCTTGAAAACACGGCCCCAATTATCTCGCCTGCAGATGATCCGCGCGTAGTCGGTGAAGTCCGCGTAGCTCATTAAGTTCTTCGAAGCCCAAGGTCCAGCTTGAGCCGCTCGCGCTCTCCACTGATCCAGCATACCGTTTGGTAGCTGGCTCTTCATCCAGTCCGGACCAAAGACTGCCGCCATCTTTTCAGAAATAAAGCTGCGCAGCCTAGGCTCGAAAACGCGAAACCATCGGTAGACCGTAACATCGCGTTCAACGGCTCGCCATTCCTCCTGCCCCTCTGGCAGCTGGATCGGGTTCCCGTAAGCCGCGATTAAGCCCGAGATGCGATCGTCATGATGCCGGGGCGCGTCCCGAGTCACTGCTCCCGATGGCTGGCGCTTGAAGACCACCTGGCCCGAAGAGCCGGGCCTCAGCGGCAAATGACCTTGAGGAACGGCATCTCCAAGCTTGATGAGGCTGCCGAGAACACTTTCGGGCTGGTTGTTCGACCCGCCGATGTCGACGAGCGTCAGGCTTCCCGCCGACCCGTACCGCTCCCACGGCTTCGTCGAATCCACGAAACGGCTCGACACCTCATCGAGAACGCTCCGCGTCGCGGCGCCCGACCCGCCGATGTCCACGAGCGTCAGGCTTCCCGCCGACCCGTACCGCTCCCACGGCTTCGTCGAATCCACGAAACGGCTCGACACCTCATCGAGAACGCTCCGCGTCGCGGCGCTCGACCCGCCGATGTCCGCGAGCGTCAGGCTTCCCGCCGACCCGTACCGCTGAACTCCAGACTTATCCCTGCTCCGCTCCATCCCCGGCCTCCTGCCGGACGCGCACATGCGCGGCGAGTATGTGCTTCATTTGTTCCCGTGGCAACTACCCCTGCCGCTTCCCCCGCACCTTCCGCACCGGCCAGTCCACCACCCGGTCCTCAAGGTCCTCCGGCGGGACCTCGTCCTCGGTCCCGGACACCCGGCCCCGCACGCTGACGCCGGCCTCGTGCACCGTTTCGGGACTTCCTGACACCAGCGGGTGCCACCAGGGGAGGTCGCGGCCTTCGTCGACCAGGCGGTAGGCGCAGGTGAGCGGGAGCCAGCCGATGTCCTCGACCGTCTTCGGCGTCAGCTGCACGCAGTCCGGCACATGGGCCTTGCGGTCGGGGTAGGATTTGCAGCGGCAGCTGTCGCAATCGAGCAGGCGGCAGGCGACGTCGGTGTAGTAGACCCGCTCGGTCTCCTCGTCCTGCAGCTTGAGCAGGCAGCAGCGGCCGCAGCCGTCGCACAGGCTCTCCCATTCTTGTGACGACATCTCGTCGAGCCGCTTCACCCTCCAGAAGGGGGCGGGCTTTAGGGTCGTGGCTTGCGTCAAGGGGGCCGGGCTGTTCCAAAATACCGCGCGGCATGGCTCTTGCGCGCGCAAGGGGCGTGGCGTCAAGTCCGTCCGGGAGCGGGACGGCCGGGGTCGATCGGGGGTTTGCGAGTGGACGGGATCGGCGCAAAGGCCCGCGCGGCGTGGACGGCGCTTGTCGCGCGGCTGCGGCCCCAGGCGGAGCGCGCGCTCGACGCGCTGGAGGCCGGGCAGCGGATGGGCCGCGAAAAACTCGAACGGGTGTGGGCGGAGTCCGAGCGGGCGGCCGCCGAAAAGACCGCGGCGCGCGCCGCGGCGCGCGCGGAGCGCGCCGAGGCCACGGAGCGGCGGGCCGCGGCCGCGCGCCTGCGGAAGGCCGAGGCCGGCGCGCCGGCCCGGACTGCGGCTGCGGGCGGGCGCCGGAAAAAGTTCGACATCAAGCGCTTCCTGCTGGCGCTCGATTCCTGGCTCGACGACACGTTTTGGCGGATCTGGCCGGGCTTCTCGCGGCAGTGGGACGGCGTCTGCGCCGCCTTCGACGCGTTTCGCGCGCGGGGCTGGCGGCGCTGGACGGTCGAGATCCTGTGCGAGGGGCTGACGCTGGGCGCCGCCGGCGCGGTGCTGATGCTGGCGCTCGCCACCCCCGCCTTCCAGGACACCACCGGCGACTGGCTGAACCGCGGCGACATCTCCGTCACCTTCCTGGACCGCCACGGCGTCGAGATCGGCAAGCGCGGCGTGATGCAGAATGACGGCATCCCGCTCGCCGAATATCCCGACCATCTGATCAAGGCCGCGCTCGCGACCGAGGACCGGCGCTTCTACCAGCATTTCGGCATCGACGTCGCCGGCACGCTGCGCGCGCTCGTCACCAACGCCAAGGCGAACGGCGTGCGGCAGGGCGGCTCGTCGATCAGCCAGCAGCTCGCCAAAAACATCTTCCTGACCAATGAGCGCACGCTGGAGCGCAAGATCCGGGAGGCGTTCCTGGCGCTGTGGCTCGAGCACCATCTGACCAAGGACGAGATCCTGAAGCTCTATCTCGACCGCGCCTATATGGGCGGCGGCGCGTTCGGGGTGGACGCGGCGGCGCATTTCTATTTCGGCAAGAGCGCGCGCGACGTGAACCTCGCCGAGAGCGCGATGCTGGCCGGGCTGTTCAAGGCGCCGACCAAGTTCGCGCCGCACGTCAACCTCGCGGCGGCGCGCGCGCGGGCGAGCCAGGTGCTCGACAATCTGGTCGACGCCGGCTTCATGACCGAGGGCCAGGTGCAGCCGGCGCGGCTTAGCCCCGCAAGCCCGGTGCTGACCGCGCAGGCGACGAGCCCGGACTATTATCTCGACTGGGCCTATGCGGAGGTGCGGGGGCTGGCGCGCGACGGCGCGTTCAAGGGCCAGCGGGTGCTCACCGTCAGGACCGCGCTCGACCCGGCGCTGCAGCGCCACGCGGAGGCGGCGATCGAGCAGACGCTCAGGCAGTATGGCGAGCAGTACGACGTCGACCAGGCGGCCGCGGTGGTGATGGAGCCGGAGGGCGCGGTGCGGGCCATGGTGGGCGGGCGCGACTACGGCCAGAGCCAGTTCAACCGCGCCACCGACGCGCTCAGGCAGCCCGGCTCGTCGTTCAAGACCTATGTGTACGCCGCGGCGTTCTCGTCCGGCAGGTTCACGCCCGACAGCTACATCGTCGACGCGCCGTTCTGCATCGGCAACTGGTGCCCCCGCAACTACGGAAGGCGCTTCGCCGGCCGAGTCCAACTAATCACTGCTTACGCGAAGTCTATCAATACTGTGCCTGTACGTCTAGCCTTGGCGATCGGGCAGAAGCCGGTCATCGACCTCGCGCATCGCATGGGCCTGCGCAGCAAGCTCGATCCGGGCCGCGCCTTCGCGCTCGGCGTCGAAGAGGTGACGGTGCTCGACCACACCTCGGCCTATTCCACCATCGCCAATGGCGGACGGCGGGCGCCGCCTTACGCGGCGGTCGAGGTGGCGGACTCCAAGGGCGAGCTGATCTGGCGCCATGACCGCGACGCCAAGCCCCCGCAGCAGGTGCTTGCGCCTTACGTGGTCGCCGACATGACGCGCATGATGCTGGCCGTCACCGAGGGCGGCACCGGCGGGCGCGCGCGGCTCGACGGCTACCAGGTGTGCGGCAAGACCGGCACGTCGCAGTCTTACCGCGACGCGTGGTTCGTCGGCTTCACGGGCTCCCTCGTCGGCGGGGTGTGGTTCGGCAATGACGACTTCACCGCCACCAAGGAGATGACGGGCGGCTCGCTGCCCGCCATGACCTGGAAGGAGATCATGACCTTCGCGCATCAGGGCCTCGCGCCGCGGCCGATCCCCGGGCTGAAGCTGCCCGAGGGCGCAGCGGTCGCCGCGGCGGGCGCCGGAGGCGGCGACGAGGGGCTGCCGCGCTCGCGCAATCTCACGGACGGGGCGGCGCGGATCCTCAACGCGATCGTCTCCGACGTCGAGGCCGCCGGCGCGCCAAAGCCCGAGAAGGCCTCGCTCGAACTTCCCGCGGCGCCCGCGCCAGCCGTCGTGGCGCATTGAGGCGGATGCGTCCATGCGCCTGATGCTCGCCGTCATCCTCGTCTTCGGACTCGCCGCCGGTCTCGGCCTGGGCGCGACCTGGTGGACGGTCGCGCACGGGCTGCCGGTTGCGCGCCTCGCGATCGGCCCGTGGCGCGCCGAGCCGGACGCCGGCACGCTCGCGGCGGATCCCTATGAGCGGGCCGGCGCGGCGCGGCGCGGCGAGGCGCCGCTCGCCTATGGCGATGGTCTGCCTTTCACGGCCGAGACCGACGATTCCGGCCGTCCGCTCGACCTCGCCTGCGACTACGCGCTCGAGGGCCGGCTGCCTAACGCCCGCTTGTGGAGCCTTGCGGCCTTCCAGCCGTCCGGAAAGCCGATCGAGAGCCAGGGCGAGCCGATCGGCCTGAACAGCGCCAATGTCGTGCGGACGGACGACGCGCCGCTGCGCATCGCTCTGTCGCGCGACGCCCGGCCAGGAAACTGGCAGCAGCTCGGCGGCGCCGGGCCTTTCGTCCTCCGGCTGACCCTCTACGACACCACGATCGGCACGCCGCTCGACCGCGCCGATCCTGATGTCCTGCTCGCGATCCGGCGGGAGGGCTGCCGATGATGCGGCTGCTTTACGCGCTCGCGCTCGGGCTGACGCTCGGCGGACTGGTGCACATCGCGACCCTGTTCGCCGTGCCGCTGATGGCGCCGGGATCGGCCTATGACCGGCTCGCCGCAGCAACGCCGGTCGGCCGATTCGCCGTGCTGCCGGACGCAGGCGCGGAGACATTGCCGTTCCGCGATCCGAGCTTCGTGATGGCGGCCTGCCGCTACGACCTCGCAGACGGGCCAGTCACGATCCGCGCGAGCCTGCCCTCGACCTACGGCTCGGTCACGGTCCACAACCGCTACGGCCAGCCTTTCTACGCGCTCACCGACAAGGCGGCGACCAACGGCGCGGTCGAGGTGACCGTGCTGAGCCGGGACGACGTCGCGGCGGCGGAGGTCGAGGATGCGCCCGAAGGGCGGCCAGCGCTGCGGATCGTGTCGCCTACGCCAACCGGCTTCGTGCTGGTGCGGCTGTTCGCCTCCGGGCCCAGCGCCCGGCCGGCTCTCCGCCATCTGGCCGGCAAGGCGAGTTGCGAGCGCGCCGCGACGCGCCAGATCAGCCCTTGAACACGCCGCGCGGCGGCCCGAGCGGCCTGAGGCTCGCCAGCACGTCCTCGAAGGCGTCGATCGCGCCCTCGACCTCGATCGAAGACCGGTCGGGGGTGGCGAGGATCAGCCTGTCGAGCGCGTAGCGATAGGAGACGAGCCGCTCGTCGAACGAGTCGCGGACCCAGGCGATGAACAGCCCGTTCTCCTCGATGCGCGCCAGCGCGTCGGCGCGCTCGCCCGGCTGCACCTCCGGCACGGTCTCGACCGCCCTGCCCCGCGCCCGATCGGCCGCCGCGACGCGGGCGGCGACCTGGAAGAACGGGTCGATCCGAAGCGTGTCGGCGACGACGTCGTCCTTGAGCCGGGCGTAGCGAGCCTCGCTTGAGCGGTAGGGCTCCGCCAGCAGCGTCTTCACGTAGGACGATTTGTCGAACCTCCGGCGGTTGGCCGGCAGGATGCGCGTCCGCCGCAGCTCTGCGATCGCGCGCTCGCGCCGCTGGGCCTCTAGCGGCGGCATCACCACCGCCCAGCCGAGGTCGCGCAGCAGGCGTTCGTCGTCGGTGCGCGGATAGGAGGAGACCGGCTCGCGGCGGGCCCGCGCCAAGGCGTCGCCGACCGCGGGCATCAGATCGTCATGGACGACGCTCGGAGCTGGCCGGCCGAAGTCGCCGGTCGCGGGGCCGCAGCCGGCAAGCGAGGCGATCAGGCAAGCCGCCAGCGCGGCCCGCGCGGCGCGCGGTCCCGCGCCGGGCGGCGGAGCGGCCGCCCGGGCAGGAGCGGCGCTCACGAGGCGGGCGGGATGCGCTCAGCCGCGGTCCGGTCGGGAGTCGTCGGCCGCGCCGGCGCTGGCTCGCGCTCATAGCGGACCCCGGTGAAGAACAGCACGTCCGCGCTGCGCGCAGAATTCGTGCGCCGCTGCGGCGGGCGAGACGCCGGTCGCGGCGTCTGGAAGGCGAGCACCAGGCCCATGTCGCTCCTCCCCGTCAGGGGGTTCGGTTCGCTCGGGCCCGAGGTAAACGGCTATGCGGGCCCTCGTCGCATGATTGAGCGGCTGGAATGGTTAACGGCGGGTTACCGCCGCGCCGAGCTCTGCAGTCCTGAAGCTGCCGTTTACGGAATGCTAACCATAAGGACCGTAGCGTCCCATCATGGGACGACCCATAAACGGCCGCGTCTTCCTCCCGAAAACGGACGAACGATGAGCGACGAGCTGCTGCCCGTAGAGACGCTCGACCGGCTGAGCCGTCAGGAGGGCGTCGACGTCCGGCCGATCCTGGTGCGGGTGCTGACGGATCTGTTCATCCAGAAGCCGCATCACGCGCCCGAAGAGGTGGCCCGCTATGAAGAGCTCGCGCTGCAACTGATCGAGAGCGTCGACGCGCACACCCGCGCGATCGTGGCGCGGAAGCTTTCCGACGAGCCGCGCGCGCCTCGCCGGCTGATCGACCGGCTGCTGCAGGACGAGCCCGCCGTGGCGGCGCCGATCCTGGCCCGGCGCGCCGACGTCCCGCGTCACGTGCTCCTGACCGTCGCGCTGGACGGCGGCGCGATCGAGGCGAGCGCCATCGCGCTCAGGTCCGACATCGACAGCGACATCATCCGCATCCTCTCACACCATCCGGACGACCTGGTGCTTGAAAGCCTGGTCTCGAACCCCGCCGCGAGGCCGGGCGAGGCCTCGCTCGCGGCGCTGGTCGCACGCGCGCTCGCCGCGCCGCCGCTCGCCTCCGCGTTGCTGAGGCGTGAGGATTTCGACGCCGCCGGGCTCGCCCCGCTCTACCTGCAGGCGAGCCGCGAGCGCCGCGCCGAAATCCGGCAGGCGCTGGAGAGCCGCCCCACCCGCCCGGCCTTCGCGGCCCGGCCTGTCCGCAACGCCGACGCCGTCGACGCCGCGCTGGTCGAGGCCGCCACCGAAACTGGGCGCAGCCACGTCATCGTCGAAGCGCTCGGCGAGGTGCTCGGCCTCAAGCCGGAGGAAGCCGCCTGGCTCGCCTCCGAACCGAGCGGCGAGGCGTTCGTGATGATGCTGCGCGCGGCCGGGGTCGACAGCGATTCCGTCGCCCGCGCGCTGCTTGTCGCCCAACCGGAGATCGCGGGTTCGGTGGCGCGCTTCTTCGAGCTCGTCGAGGTCGCCGAGAGCACCTCGCGCGCGGTGGCGGGCGACATCGTGGCGGCTCTGGCCAGAACCCAGGCCCGCGCGCCGGCGCGGCATGAGCCCTTGCTCGATCCGTCCGGCGCGCCGGAACGCGCCGGCGCCGTCCGCGCCGCGCCCCGCGCCCGCCGCACCTTCTCGCGGGCAGGCGACGTCGCGACGCGCCAGCGCGGCTGACGCTCAGTCCTCGTCGAGGAAGGCCCGGCCCTGCCGGTCCTCGACTGCGACGATCCAGATGTCGGAATCGAAGCGCAACTCGCGCGCGAGCCGCTCCTCGATCGTCAGCCCGTCGACCGCTTCCAGCACACGCTCGAACGCGCGACCACGCAGATCTTCGGCTTCGCTTTGCGGCGCCGGGGCGTAAAGGTCGTTTCCGCCGTCGAGCCGGTCGATCACGAGGAAGATCGCGCCGGCCTCCTTCGCTCCGCGTCGTCGCACCAGCGCGAAGGCGCCTTCGAGGTGGCAGCGCCGGACATAGGCGGAGACCCAGAAATCCGAGGTGAGGCGGGACGACATCAGCCGCCGCGCGTCACTGGAGCTGCGCGCCCGTCATCGCCTGCAGCGCCCGCAGCACCTGCGGCGACGGCTCGCCGGTCTCGGGCAGCTTGTGGTCGCGCTCGAAGCTGCGGATCGCGTTGTGGGTCTCAGCGCCCATCTTTCCGTCGATCGTCACCGGCCCGTATCCGATGCGAGCGAGCGCCCGCTGCACCGCCATCAGCTTCGGCGCCGCGATCTCCGTCGATCCGGTGGTCGCCGGCGCCGTGGTCGCGGCCGGGCGCACGGCTGGCGCCGGCGGCGCTGCCTCGGCCTTGCGCTGCGGCGCGACCAAAGCGGCCGCCAGCAGGCCCTCGCTCGGAGTCCCGGTCTGATCGAGCCGCTGCGCCTGCTGGAAGCCGCGGATCGCCGTAGCGGTGCGGGCGCCCATCAGGCCATCGACCGGGCCATCATAGTAGCCAAGGCCGGCCAGGGCCGACTGGATCTGGGAGACGAGTTCATCCGGCTTCTGCGCGGGGGCGTCCGGTTTCGTCAGGGAGGCGAGCGGCTCGGAGCGCGGTCGCGCGGGCTGCAGCGCTAGCGCATTGACGAACACCATCGCCACGCACGCCGCTGCGAGCGCTCCCGCCAAGCAGTCGAGCGGCCGCCGCCGCAACATGCCCGCCAGCCCGGAACGGGCGCCGCGCGGGTCGTCGAAGCCACGGAATTCGGAGCGGTTGGGGCGGGCGCTAGGCACGTCGTTTTGTCCTCAAATCCTGCCGTTCGGCCGCGGGGCGGCGAGCGGCGTCGGCGCATGGCAGCGAAGCCACCACGGCAGCGCGAGATCCGGGCTCGGCCGGCAACAGGATCGTCACCCGGGTTCCGCGGCCGAGCGCGCTTTCGACCTGCATCTCGCCGCCGTGCAGGCCGACCAGGCCGCGCACCACCGAGAGGCCGATGCCGGCCCCCTCGTGGCGTCGCGCATAGCCGGCGTCCGCCTGGAAAAAGGCTTCGCCGAGCCGGCCGATATGCTCGGGCGCGATGCCGACGCCGGTGTCGCGCACCGAAAGCGTCAGCCCGTTCGCGCGGCCGCGCGCCTCGACCCAGATCTCGCCGTCGCGCGGCGTGAACTTGATCGCGTTGGCGAGCAGGTTGATCAGGATCTGCGTCAACGCCCGCTGGTCCGCGTGGATCTGCCCGGCGTCGGGATCGACATGGACCGAGAGGCGCACGCCCGCTGCCTGCGCCTTGAGCGCCATCAGGCTGACGCAGTGCCGCACGATCGGCGCCACCTCGCACGGCTCCGGCAGGATCGCGAAGGCGCCGCTCTCAATCCGCGCCATGTCGAGAATCGAGTTCACGACCTCAAGCAGATGCGCGCCGGAACGATGGATCAAGGCCGCATAGTCTGCGCGCCGCTCCGGGGCGAGCCGGCAGAGTTCGTCATCGGACAGGATTTCGGAGAAGCCGATGATGGCGTTGAGCGGCGTTCTGAGCTCGTGGCTCATATGCGCGAGGAAGCGAGTCTTGGCGAGATTGGCCTGCTCGGCCTCGTCGCGCGCGGCGATCAGCGCCTCTTCATGCGCCTTGCGCTCGGAGACGTCGCGGAACACCGCGACCAGCGCAGCGCCCTGGGAGACGCTCGCCGGCAGCGGACGCATCTCGGTCCAGACGAAGCTCGGCTCGCCCGGGCGGCCATTCGGGGAGTCGCGGCGCAGCCGGAGCTCGACGGCGCGTGGCCCGAGCGAATCCTTGGCGGCCGACAGCGCCTGCAGGAAGGCCGGCCGGTCGGCGATGTGAATGCGCGCCAGCAAGCCGCCGTCGAGGAGTTCGCGCGGCTCGACGCCGAGCAGCGCCCGCGCGGCGGGCGACGCGAAGCTCACGGCGCCGTTCGGCCCGTGGCGCGTCACGAGATCGGCGACCGAGCCGGCGAACAGGTCGGCGAGCGCGGCCCGCTCGCGCTGGGCGTGCTCGGCCGCGCCGAACGCGAGCGCCGCCCGCACCGCGAGCGCGACCCCATAGACGCTCGCCACCAGGACGCCGGCGATCGCAAGCGCCGACGCACCCGGGACCGGAGCGCCTCCGGCCGCGCTGACCAGAGCGAGGGCCGTGAGCGCGGCCGCGCCAGCTGCGGTCGCGATCCCAACGGCGCGGCGGGAGCCCGACAGCGCGGCTTCGATCAGCGGCAGCGCGAGCCAGGCGGCAGCCGCGGAGGCGAGGCCGCCCTGCGCCGCGCCGACGCAGGTCGTGAACGACGCAAACGCGATCGCAGACAGCCCGCAGGCGCGGTCGAGATCGCCGGAGCGGGACAGCTGGATGGCGATCAGGATCGGCGCCACCGACAGCGCGAAAGCGGTGAGGTCGAGCGCCGAGGGGCCGCGGCCGAGCGCGAGCAGCACGGGCAGCACGCCGAACGGAAGCACGCCGAGCAGGAGATGTGTCGTCACGAAGGCGCGCTGGCGGAAGCCGGCGTCGACGCCCGCCTCGGCGGCGACGCGAAGCCTGGTTGCGACCTGCTCCGCGAATGCTCTCAGATCCGCGAACTGAAGCAACACGCACACTCCACGCGTCGGCGCCCCGGAACCGCTTCGCCCTGCGGCGGCGCTGATCCGGGTTCCGCCTCCGCCGCCACGTTCGCAGCCGTCGCTTAAGCGAACGCTAAAATGCGGGATTTCGCAGGCGCCGACGATCAACCTTGGCGCGCCGCCGCCGGATCGCCGCAAGACTTTACGGGACCTTTCCAGCTCCTTTCAAAAACATGAAACTATTCGCGACATTTGCCGCGGAGCGCTTCAACGCGAGTTAGTTCGAGCATGCTAGCTTTCGGAAGTCGGCCGGCCAGCGCCGCCGGACGCCGTGGTCACAAGAGGCTGCCCGCCATGTTCTTCCTGTTGCGCGTCGCGTTCTGGCTCTGCGTGCTCGCCGTGTTCCTGCCGATCGGCGGCGGGCGCGGCGACGGGCCCAACGACAAGGAACGGGCCTCGATCGACGCCATGTCGGCGCTCGCCGCCGCCGGAGCCACGGTCGCGGACGTCAGCGGGTTCTGCGCGCGCCAGCCCGACGCTTGCGCGGTCGGCTCCCAGGCGCTCAAGCTGGTGGGCGAACGCGCCCGCGACGGCGCCGAGATGCTCACCGACTATTTGGGCGACGGCGCGACCGCGCCGAAAGCGGCCAGCCCCCTGCCGGCCGGCGCGCGCGACACGCTCACCGCGACCGACCGGAAGCCGGCCTGGCGCGGCCCCGCGCCCGGCCGCTCCGCCTGACCATCGCGACTTCGCCCTCCGGCGCCGCCTCGAGCGGCGCTTTTTCTTTGCAGAGCGTCGGCATCCGCACTACCTCCGGCGGGACGAGAGGGCGTGATGAAGATCGACGAAATTCTCGACGGCTTTGAATTTATCGACGACTGGGAGGAGCGCATCCGCTACCTTATCGAGCTCGGCCGGGAGCTCGAGCCGCTGCCCCCGGAGGCGCATAGCGCCGCCAACAAGGTGCAGGGCTGCGCCAGTCAGGTCTGGCTCGAGACGACGGTCGGCGAAGGCGCCGATCCGGTGCTGACCTTCCGGGGCGACAGCGACGCCCATCTGGTCAAGGGGCTGGTGGCGATCACGGTCGCGCTCTATTCCGGCCGGACGGCGCGCGAGATCCTGAAGACCGACGCGGGCGAGGTTTTCGACCGCATCCAGCTGCGCGAGCATCTCACCCCGCAGCGCTCCAACGGTCTCCGCTCGATGGTGGAGCGCATCAAGCGCGAAGCGGCCGCCGCCGCGGGCGCGGGCGCGGAAGCCGCCCCGGCTGCCTCCTGAGCCTCACGCCGGCGGCTCGCCGCCGTCGATCGTCGGCCGGCTGTCCGGCGTTCCCCATCTGACGATCCGTCCGGGCCTGTCCGGCGCATGCTCGTCCGGCGCGTAGCCGTAGTGCCGGGCGAGCCGCGACAGCGCGAGACCGAGCACCAGCTTTGCGCCGCGCGCCGGCCAGCCGCGATCGCGCTCAACCTCTTCCATGCCCTTCAGGAAGCAGCAGACGTCGAGCAGCGCGCCCGAAAGCTCCGGCCCGACCGCCTCCACGGCGCGACGCACCCGCTCGCGCGCCGCCATCGCTGAGTCGGCGAGTTCCGCCGCCGCCCCCGCCCCGCCGCGTCTACCGCGCGAGACCGACGCCTCCCAGTTGGCCGTGATCCGCGGCGTCATCTGGCCGCGGGTGAAATCGGCCCGCAGCCGCTCGCCGGCCGCCACCTCGTGGGGCGCGAGCAGCGGCTTTCCGTCCCGCCCCTTGCGTCGGGCGAGCCAGCCAAGCGGGCTCTCGTCAAGATCGACCAGCGCGCTCTCAAGCCTGCCGCCTTGCATCGGGACCTGACGCCGGCCCAGCGCGCGATGCTGCGCGAGAAAACCCTCCTCGCCGCCCTGCGCGCGGGCGAGCCGCACCGCGCCCTCCGCGGTCGCGACCAGCGCGCCCTTCGCATCGGGCCGGACGAGGCCCCGGCTCTCGAGCTCCGCTGCGGCGGCCGATGCTGGCGGCGACAGCCCCGCCCGCCCCGCCGCTGCGACCCTCGCCAGCAGCCTCATTCCGGCGGCCGAGACCATCGACGCCCCTTCCCCCGACCGCACCATCCGCTCCGCCATCCTGTGCCTCCCTGCCTAGGACAGAAAACTGTCATAGGATTTTTTTCTTGTCCAGCCGCATGAAGTTCCGCATGCTTGCGATGCAGCCCGGGAGGACAGCGGATGGCGGCGACGGAACATGGCGGGCGAAATGTGGGAGACGATCCGCGCCGGCGGAGCTCTGCGAAACGGCCCACGGCGCTCCACGCGGCGGCGGAGCGCGGACTGGCGGCGGCGATTTGCGGCGACGCCGCGGGCTACGACCGCACGCTTGCCTTGCCGCGCCTGATCGCTATCGACCCTCGGGAACTCTCGAGCGACGGACCCGAGCTTCGCCGCCGGATCGTAGCGCGGCTCACCCGGGCGCTGCGCGCCGAACGGCGGCGCGGCCGCGCCGGCCACTGGACCTACGACCTCAACCGCCACATCGCCCTTCTCCAGGCGCTTCAGGCGGAGACCGACGGCCGCCGTCGCGGCCCCACTCCGCCGCAGCCCGGCTCGGCGTGATCTCGGCTCTCGCTCTGCACGCCGCGCGGCTCGCCCGGCTGGCGGAGACCCTCTTCATGTGGGACTCGCCAGAATTCGATCGACCGCAACGCAATGGAGAACTGGCCCCTGCCGCGGTCGCGTCACAGGCGAAAATCCTCCGTGAGCGCCTCTTGGACTTCCGGCGCTGCTCGATGGGCAATACGACGTGGTCTCGCGCGCAACCGCCGAGCTCGCCGCCGCCGCTGCTGGCTTATCCGCCGCCCCATAACCTCGAGTCGACAGCGAAAAGGCCGCCCGAAAGCCGGAGCGGCCTTTGCCGTTGAGTCTCGATGGCGCTGGTGTCAGCGGCCGCGGCGGCCGCGCTGCTGGCCCAGGCCCATCTTCTTGGCGAGTTCGGAGCGGGCGGCCGCATAGTTCGGCGCGACCATCGGGTAGTCGGAGGGCAGGCCCCACTTCTCCCGGTATTCCTCGGGAGACATGTTGTACTGCGTCCGCAGGTGCCGCTTGAGCGACTTGAACTTCTTACCGTCCTCAAGGCAGACGATGTAGTCCGACGTCACCGACTTCTTGACCGGGATCGCGGGCTTCAGCGCCTCGGCGGCCGGCTCCGCCGCCCCGGTCGAAACCCGGGTGAGCGCCGAATGCACCTCGTTGATCAGCCCCGGCAAGTCGGTGGGCGACACCGAATTGTTGCTGACATAGGCCGACACGATGTCTGCCGCGAGCTCGATATAGTTGGACGTTGTAGCGGTTTCGCTCATGGAAATCCCGTTCCGTGAGTTTCATTGAAAGCTGTCGGCTGAAGCGAACAGCCAAGCCCGTGAGGAAATGTCAGCGCGGCCTTGCGGATGGCGGCGACCGCGGCCTTGATGGATTCGGCCCGCGAGGCTCATTGTGCAATAGACAATCAGTCAGGTGGGCGCAAGTTCTCGGCGTCGCCGTCAACCGCTTTTGTTTATGTCCGCCGACGATGACTGTCGCGATTACCGGCGCTTCCTAGCAGCCGATCGGCCGATTTCGCGGCCGGCGAAATGCCGCACAGCTCGCCGCCGGCCGGCGGAGGGGTCCTGTTCTTGCGGAAGCGGCCTGCGAAAACTACGGTCCCGGCCTTCTGCGACGCCAAGTCGCTCCAGCAAACGGCGAAAGAAAGGCGGGCATGACCCTTCCGGTTCAGACGTCCGAGGTCTGCGACGTCACGCCGCCCGAGGCGGAGCGGCGGCCCTTCGCCCGCGTGGTTCATGGCGTGCGGCTCGAGGATCCCTACGCTTGGCTGAAGGCCGAGAACTGGGCCGAGGCCATGCGCCGGCCGGAGGTGCTGCCGGCCGACATCCGCGCGCATCTGGAAGCCGAGAACGCCTATGCGGCGGCTCTGCTCGGGCCGCTCGGCGCGCTCAAGACGAAGCTCGTCGCCGAGATGCGGGGCCGCATCAAGGAAGACGACTCGACCCCGCCCACGCCCGAGGGGCCTTACGACTACGCCATTCGCTACCGCGAGGGCGGCCAGCACCCGCTGATCGTGCGCCGGCCGCGCGGCGCTGACGCGGAGGCTGAGCAGATCCTGCTCGACGGCGACGCGCTGGCGAAGGGGCGCGCCTTCTTCCAGCTCGGTCACTGGCGCGTCTCGCCCGACCACGCGCTTCTGGCCTGGAGCGCCGACGACAAGGGCTCGGAGTTCGACACCATCCGGGTGCGCGACCTCGCGACCGGCGCGGATCTCGCCGATGAGGTCTCCAGCGCCACCGGCGCGACGGTCTGGGCCGCGGACGGAAAGAGCTTCTGGTATGTCCGGCTCGACGAGCGGCACCGCGCGCTCGAGGTCTACCGCCACCGGCTCGGGACGCCTGTCGATCAGGACGAACTCGTCTTCAAGGAGCAGGATCCGGGCTGGTTCGTCGGCGTCGAGGAGACCCGCTCGGGCGCCTACTGCGTCATCACCGTCTCCGACCACGACACCAGCGAGGCGCATCTCATCCCGCGCGACGCGCCCGAGACCGCCCCGCGCCTGGTCTGGCCGCGCCGGACCGGCGTGCGCTACGAGCTCGACCACCACCCGTCGCTCGGCGGCCGCTCGACCCTGATCCTGCGTACCAACGCGGACGGCGCGGTCGACTTCAAGCTGGTCGCCGTCCCGGCCGACGATCCGTCAGGCGAGGCCCGCGAACTGCTGCCGCACCGGCCTGGAATCTACGTCCTCGACCACGCGGCGACGGCCCGTCACCTCGTGCGGCTCGAACGCGTCGACGCGCTGCCGCGGCTGGTGATCCGCGCGCTTGCAGATGAGAGCGAGCACCAGATCGCCTTCCCGGAAGAGGCCTACTCGCTCGGGGTCGACGCCGGCCGGGAATTCGACACCGAAATCACGCGCTTCACCTATTCCTCGCTGGCGACGCCCGCCGAGGTCTGGGACTACGACATGACGACCGGCGAACGCCGGCTGCGCAAGCGCCAGGAGATCCCGTCCGGCCATGATCCGGCGGCCTATGTGGTGCGTCGCGTGACCGCGACCGCGCCAGACGGCGCCGACGTGCCGGTCACGGTGCTGCATCGCGCCGGCCTCGCGCTCGACGGGACAGCGCCCTGCCTGCTCTACGGCTACGGCGCCTATGGCATCTCGATCCCGGCGAGCTTCTCCGGCGGCAGACTGTCCTTGGTCGATCGCGGCTTCGTCTACGCCATCGCGCATGTTCGCGGCGGGACCGAGAAGGGATGGGGCTGGTATCTCGACGGCAAGCTCGAGAACAAGCCGAACACCTTTTTGGACTTCATCGCGGTCGCCGAGCATCTCGCCGAAGCCGGCTTCACCTCCGCCGGCCGCATCGTGGCGCATGGCGGCTCTGCCGGCGGCATGCTGATGGGCGCGATCGCCAATCTGCGGCCGGAGCTGTTCGCGGGGATCATCGCCGACGTGCCGTTCGTCGACGTGCTGACCACCATGCTCGACGACACGCTGCCGCTGACCCCGCCGGAATGGCCCGAATGGGGCAATCCGATCGAGGACGCGGAGGCGTTCCGGCGCATCCGCGGCTACAGCCCGGTCGACAATGTCGGGCCGCGTCCCTACCCGGCGATCTTCGCGCTCGCCGGTCTCACGGACCCGCGGGTGACCTATTGGGAGCCCGCCAAATGGGTGGCGCGGCTGCGCGAGGCGACCACCTCCGGGCGGCCGATCCTGCTCAAGACCAACATGGACGCCGGCCATGGCGGGGCCGCGGGTCGGTTCGACCGGCTCGACGAGGTCGCGCTGTCCTACGCCTTCGCGCTCTGGGCGGTCGGCCGCGCCGAGACTGAGTCCGGGCCTAGCGCCTGAGCCGCGGCGCGCCCTGCTCGAGCTCCGCGATTGCGGCGTCGAGCGGGTCCTCCGACAGGCGGTCGGCCGGCCCGGCGCTGAGCGGCGGCGGCTCCTCGGGAGCGCTGCGGAAGCGCGGCCGGTCGTCGTCGTTCTCCGGCTGGGCCACAACCGACTCGCCGGTCTCCTCGATCCCTTCCGGTTCGTCGGCCGGATCGAAGACGCCGCCACGCGCGGCGAGCACCGTCTTGCGCAACTCCTCGACGGAGCCGAAGCGGCGGCGGCCATGCGGCGATTCCGCCTCCACCGACCCGTCGTCGAAGAAGCGGTAGGTGACGCCCTTCAGTTCGCCCTCCCGGACGAGGCGCGGGCCAGCCGCGGCCGCCTCCGCTTCGGCGGCCTCCTCTGCCGGGGCGACCGTCTCGGGTTCGGCCGCCGGCTCCTCCGGCTCCGGCGGCGGCGGAACGTCCAGCCTCGGCTCCTTCCGTTCGGCACGCGCCCTGGCTTCGCGCCGTTCGCGGGCCCGGATCAGCCATTCGGGCGGGGACGCGCGCTTTGCGCCGGCGACTGCGCCCGCGGGAGGCTCCGCCTGCGCGGGAGCCTCGACGGGCGCTGGTGACGACGTCTCCGCCAGCTTGGGCTCGGCCGGAGAGGTCTTGGCCGCAGTCTCAGTCTCAGTCTCAGTCTCGGTCTCTGCGACCGCCGCAGCCGGCTGTGGCTCCGGCGCAGGCGGGGACGCTGCCTCGATCTCGATCTTCTCGGACGCTTCCGGCGCGTCGTCGCGCTCGCGGACGACCGACGCGGCCGGCGGCTCCGGCCGGGCCGGCTGGGGCGCGGCAAGGCCTCCCAGCATGGGCGCGACCACTACCGGCGGCTCGAACGCCGCGGACACCGGGGTGGCGGCAGGCGGACGATCCTTCGCGCCTCGCGGAGCCTCGACGCGGGGCTCGGGGGCCGCAGGGCGTGGGACAGAGGGCGCAACCGGCTCGCGCAGCGGCGGCTTCGCGACCGGGGCGGCGGGCCGCTCCGTCTCGGCCGCCGGAGCAGGTGCAGGTGCAGGTGCAGGAGCGGATTCGGGGCGGGGCGGCGCGGGCGCTCTCGGCAGCGGCCGCGGCGCCGGCTTGGCGACGCCTGCCTTCCGGCCGCGCGCCATCACGCCCATCAGCCCGCCTTCGCCGGCGTCACCCGCCGGGAGGCCGCCCGCCGCTCCGGCGATGATTCGGCCGAGCCGCCGGATCGCGCCCGTAATGGCGCCGAGCCCGATCGCCAGCACGCCCGCCCCGGCGAGCCGCGTCGCGATGTCGAGCGTCGCGAAGGCGTCGCCCTGCAGCAGCATGAGGCCGCTCCAGGCCAACAGGCCGGCTCCGAGCAGGTACAGGACGACGGACATGGATCTGGCGCCTCGCGGGTTGTCGGCTCGTAAGTCTCTGGGCCGGCCATGGTTACCGACCGATGAAGCAGCCTGGAGGTTCGCGGCGGCGTTGTCCCGCGGAGCCGACCGGCCTATCTAACGCGGGCGACCCGCCGCTGCACGCGGAGCTTCGTCACGCCTCGCGGCCGAGCGGAATACCCCATCCTTTTCCCGTGGAGATTTTCGATGGCCTTCGAGCTTCCGGACCTGCCTTACGCCTATGACGCTCTGCAGCCCTATATGTCCAAGGAAACCTTGGAGTTCCATCACGACAAGCACCACAACGCCTATGTCGAGACGGGCAACAAGCTGCTCGCCGGCTCCGGCCTCGAGGGCAAGCCGCTCGAGGAGGTGGTGACGGGCTCCTACGGGAAGAATCAGGCGCTGTTCAACAATGCCGGGCAGCACTTCAACCACATCCATTTCTGGAAATGGATGAAGCCGAACGGCGGCGGCGCGGTTCCGGGCTCGCTGGAAGCCAAGATCAAGGAGGACCTCGGCGGCGTCGACAAGTTCAAGGAGGACTTCATCGAGGCCGGCAAGGGCCAGTTCGGCTCCGGCTGGGCGTGGCTCGCGCTCAAGAACGGCAAGCTGGAGGTGATGAAGACCCCGAACGGCGAGAACCCGCTGGTTCACGGCGCGACGCCGCTGCTCGGCGTCGACGTGTGGGAGCACTCCTACTACATCGACTACCGCAACCGCCGGCCCGACTACCTCAAGGCGTTCATCGAGAACCTGGTGAACTGGGAGTATGTCGAGGAGCTGTACTCCAAGGCGAGGTGATCGTCACAAGCGATTGATACGGCGGGGCCTTCGGGCCCCGTTTTCGTTCCTGAGGCGGTCCCGCGCTAAGCGGCCATACCGCTCACGCGTCGAGGATCGCCTGCGCGACAAGCAGCGCGTCGCGGTTGGCGCGCACGTCGTGGACGCGGAACATCACCGCGCCCTGCCGCCAGCCGAGCACCGAGGTCGCGACGGTGCCGAACACGCGCTCCTCCGGCTTTCGCTCGATGATGTGGCCGATCAGCGACTTGCGCGAAGTCCCGAGCAGCACTGGAAAACCCATGGCCGCGAGCGCGTCGACGCGACGGATGGCGATCAGGTTCTGCTGCACCGTCTTGCCGAAGCCGACGCCGGGATCGAGCGCGATCGCGGCGTCCGGAATTCCGGCTTTTTGAGCGATCTCGATCGAGCGACCGAGAAACCGCCTCATGTCCTCGACGATGTCGAGCGCCGGATCGACCTCGGTGCGGTGATGCATCACCACGACCGGCGCGCCGTGTTCGGCGGCGACGCGCGCGATGTCCGGATCGCGCTGCAGCCCCCAGACGTCGTTAACGATTTGCGCGCCCGCCGCGAGCGCCGCGGCCGCCACCTTGGCCTTCATGGTGTCGATCGAGATCGGCGCGTCGACCGCCTGCTTCACGGCGCGGATGGCCGGCACGACGCGGCGGATCTCCTCCTCGGCGTCGACCGCCTGATAGCCCGGCCGGGTCGACTCGCCGCCGATATCGATGACGTCGGCGCCCTCCGCCGCCATGGCCCGGGCGTGCGCCACGGCGTTCTCCACGGCCGCGAAACGACCGCCGTCGGAGAACGAATCCGGCGTCACGTTGAGGATGCCCATGATGCGCGGGCCGCCTGTGCGTTCAAACAGGCGGGCGGAGCGGAAGGCGGGCTGGGACGAGCCGTCGGACATGCGTGGATCCGGAAGCGTGGAGGTCGAGCGGACCATCAGCATGATTTCGCCTCGGGAAGAAACCCCGGCGCGCGATCAGTAGGTCATCTTCACCGGCAGCGCCCGGGCGCGCTCGATCCACTTCGCCAGCATCTTCTCCGACGGCGGCACTTGCACGATCTTGTGGTTCTGGTTCAGCCGCGCGACCAGGCGCGCGAGATTGGCGGGGTTGCGGCTGCGCAAATCCGGGACGGTGTCGACGCCCGCGGCTTCGAGCAGCTCGGCGTAGTCCAGCGCTATGCCGGGCACGCGCGTCAGGTCGGCGATGTTGGCGAGCTTCAGAATGACGGTTTCGTCCAGGCCCGCCTCGGCGGCCAGCGTCTTGCGCCCCTTCGGGGTGCTCGCCCGCTCCAGCACGGTCGCGGTGGTGCGGACGCGGATCGCCTTCAGCTTTGCGACAGCCTCCGGGCCGATGCTCCCGACGCCGGAGACTGGATAGGACATGCGTCGCCTCCCCGCGCAGCATCGTGGCCGACCCGGCCCAATCTTACGCGGGCCATGCGAACGCGCACGCGCAAGCGCCGCCGGAGGCGGCGCTTCTCAGATGAAGGCTTCAAGCCCGGGCACGGCGCCGACGATCCGGCCCGTGGTCTCTTCCCCCACCCTCTCCCGCGAATAGGCGAGCAACTCGCGGGTGACGACCTGGACCTCGCCGCCTGACAGGCCAGCAGCCGTCAGCGCGTGGTAGGCGGCCATCGCGCCGAAGCCGGCATAGCCGGGGGATTCGGCGGCTTCCGCCCTGCCCTCGTCGAGCACCGGAGCGGCGCCGGGCATTGCGTCCACCAGCTCCTTCACGGCCGCCGGCGGGGCCTCCCTGTCGAGGAACACCAGGATGGTCTTGACCGCGGCCGCAGCCTTGGCGCGGTCGATGTGAGCGGCGGTCGATAGCCGGGTCACCAATTCGTCCATGCCTGTCTCCCCCTCGAGCCGTTGGCGGCGGCGCAGTTTAGGGACAGGTCGTCGGCTGACAAGCGACCCTTTGGAACGAGGCCGGCTTGGTTCGGTCCGTGCGCCGTGCCACTTTCGCGCCCCGGGAGCGCAGAGGGGCAAGCCGAATGGCCGAAGACGGCAGGATCTTCATCGGGACGAGCTTTGATCGGCGCGGCCAGAAAGTGAAAGCCGAACAGCTCGAGCTGCGGCTGGCGAACCGCCACGGCCTCGTCACCGGCGCGACCGGCACGGGCAAGACGGTCACGCTGCAGGTGCTGGCCGAGGGCTTTTCGCGAGCCGGCGTGCCGGTTTTCGCGGCCGACATCAAGGGCGACCTCTCGGGCGTCTCGCAGAACGGCGAGCCGAAGGACTTCCTGCTCAAGCGTGCGCATGAGGTGGGGCTGGAGCCCTATCAGAACAGCGCCTTCCCCGTCGTGCTCTGGGACCTGTTCGGTGAGCAGGGCCATCCGATCCGCGCCACGGTGTCCGAGATGGGGCCGCTGCTGCTGTCGCGCCTGATGGGGCTCAACGACACCCAGGAAGGCGTGCTCAACATCGTCTTCCGCGTGGCCGACGAGCAGGGCCTGCTGCTGCTCGACCTCAAGGACCTGCAGGCGCTGCTCGGCTACGTGGCGGAGAACGCCGCGACCCTCACCACCCGTTACGGCAACGTCGCCAAGGCGACCGTCGGCGCGGTCCAGCGCCAGCTGCTGGTGCTGGAGCAACAGGGCGGCGCAAAGTTCTTCGGGGAGCCGGCGCTGTCGCTGACCGACCTAATGCGCACGGCGCCGGACGGCCGCGGCGTCATCAACATCCTCGCCGCCGACAAGCTGATGGCGAGCCCGCGGCTCTACGCCACCTTCCTGCTGTGGCTGATGTCGGAGCTGTTCGAGGAGCTGCCCGAGGTCGGCGACCCGGACAAGCCGAAGCTCGTGTTCTTCTTCGACGAGGCTCACCTGCTGTTCGACGAGGCCCCCAAAGCGCTGATCGACAAGGTCGAGCAGGTGGTCCGGCTGATCCGCTCCAAGGGGGTCGGCGTGTATTTCGTCACGCAGAACCCGATCGACGTGCCGGAGACGGTGGCGGGCCAGCTCGGCAGCCGCGTGCAGCACGCGCTGCGCGCCTACACGCCGCGCGACCAGAAGGCGGTCAGGGCCGCGGCTGAGACCTTCCGGCCGAACCCGGAGCTCAACACCGCCCAGGTCATCACCGAGCTCGGCGTCGGCGAGGCGCTGGTCTCGACGCTCGAGGGCAAGGGCGCGCCCACCGTCGTGCAGCGCACGCTGATCGCGCCGCCGGCCGGCCGCATCGGACCGGTGACGCCCGACGAGCGCAAGGCGCTGGTCGCCTCCTCGCCGGTCGCCGGCCGCTACGACATTACGATCGACCGCGACTCCGCCTACGAGATGCTCGCCCGCAAGGCGCAGACGACGGTCGCGGCCGACCAGGCCGCCGCGCAGGCGGACGCCGGCGGCGGCGACGTGCTTGGCGGGTTGTTCAAGACGATCTTCGGCGCCGGAGCCGGCCGCAAGGGAACGCTGACACCCGGCCAGCGGGTCGCCCGCGAGGTCACGCGGACGATCGTGAACCGCACCGCCGGCGACGTTGCGGCCTCGCTCGGCAAGTCTGTCGCCGGCGGCATCGGCGGTTCCCTCGGCCGCGCGGTGGTGCGCGGCGTGCTCGGCGGCCTGCTCAGGCGTTAGGGGGCCGAAAGGCTCCACATCCGCGACGGTTTCGTCCATACCGCGCGACGTCCGCCTTTCGCACAGGAGCCGACAGCGATGTCCGACCTCGACCGCGCACTCGCCGCCGCGGACGACAGCCTCGACAAGAGCCTGGAGCGGCTGTTCGCGCTGCTGCGGATTCCGTCGATCTCGACCGATCCGGCCTACCGCAACGGCTGCCGCGAGGCCGCGGACTGGCTGAGACGCGACCTCGCCACGCTCGGCTTCTCGGCCGAGCTGCGCGAGACGCCCGGCCACCCGGTCGTGCTCGCCCGGCAGCCGAGGGCGGGCGGACCCCACGTGCTGTTTTACGGGCATTACGACGTCCAGCCGGTCGACCCGCTGGGGAAATGGGAGACCCCGCCCTTCGAGCCGCGCCTCGCGACGACCAAGACCGGCAAACAGATCATCGTGGCGCGCGGCGCGAGCGACGACAAAGGCCAGGTGATGACCTTCGTCGAGGCCTGCCGCGCCTGGAAGGCGGCCACCGGCTCGCTGCCCTGCGGCGTCACCATGGTGATCGAGGGCGAGGAGGAGTCCGGCTCCGTGAATCTGCCGGGCTTCTTGGAGGAGGCGCGCGCGGAGCTTGTCGCCGATGTCGCGCTGGTCTGCGACACCACGATGTGGGCCGAAGGCGCGCCCGCCATCACCTCGTCGCTGCGCGGCCTGCTCTACGAGGAGATCACCGTCCGGGCGGCCGACCGCGACCTGCATTCCGGCATGTATGGCGGCGCCGCCCGTAACCCGCTCCACGTGGTGGCCCGCATGGTGGCGGACCTGCATGACGACCAGGGCCGCGTCACGCTCCCCGGCTTCTATGACGGCGTGCCGGTTATCCCGGAGGAGGTCCGCGAGCAGTGGCGCGGCCTTGGCCTCGACGCCGAGACCTTCCTCGGCCCGATCGGCCTGTCGGTCCCGGCCGGCGAGACGGACCGCATGGTGATCGAGCAAATCCAGTCGCGCCCGACCTGCGACGTCAACGGCATGTGGGGCGGCTACACCGGCGCCGGCGCCAAGACCGTGATCCCGGCCGAAGCGCAGGCCAAGATCTCGTTCCGTCTCGTCGGCGACCAGGATCCCGCGGCGATCCGGCAGGCGTTCCGCGCCTTCGTGCGCGAACGCGTGCCGGCCGACTGCAAGGTCGAGTTCACCGGCCACAAGGGCTCGCGGGCGATCCAGCTGCCGTTCGACAGCCCGGCGCTCGCGAAGGCTCGCGACGCATTGCAGGCCGAATGGGGCTCACCGCCCGTGACGATCGGCTCCGGCGGCTCCATCCCGGTGGTCGGCGACTTCAAGCGGACGCTCGGGCTCGACGCGCTGCTGGTGGGTTTCGCGCTGGATGACGACCGCATCCATTCGCCCAACGAGAAATACGATCTCGAGAGCTTCCGCAAAGGCACGCGTTCCTGGGTCCGGATACTCGCGGCGCTCGCCGGCTGATCGTGGCGAGACTCCCGCGCGGCGATCGAGGCCGCCACAAAAACTCGACCGACGCCTGCCAATACCGCGCGGCGTGAGGGCTATGTACCTCTCGCACCATCGTGAATCGGCGTGAACTGCGAATCCTGAACAGTCGTTCATACTGCGCCTGCGAAGAACGCTGACCGGCGCCGTGCGGGCCGCCGGCCACGCTCCTTTGAGTGGCGACAATGAACTTGCTGAAATCCCGCGCCGGGCTTGCGCTCGGCATGGCGGCGCTTGTCTGCGTCGCGACGGCGCGCGCAGACGATCTCCGCTCCGCGCAGGCGCTGGCCGAAAGCGGCGTCTTCCTTGCTCATGCCGAGACCGAGGCGGCGTTCGCGCGCCTCGACGCGGCGCGGCCCGAAGACAAGCGGCCGATCCCGAAGGCCGCGGTCTACTGGGAGAACGGCTCCGCCTCCTTCGGGCAGGCGGAGCGTGAGGGCCGGCTCGGCTCAGGCGGGTCGACCTCGGTCATGCGGCTCGGGATCGACCGCGACATCGGCGCCGGAACGATCGTCGGCGCCTCCGCGAGCGCGGGCTTCGGCGACGTCAGTTCCGGCGACCTGAGCGCCAGGACCTTCGCCCAGCACGCCGAAATCTATGGCCGGCTCAACCGCGGGACGTCTTTCGCCAAGCTGTTGTTTGGCGGATCGGTGTTCGACTTCTGGTCGGTGGACCGCGGCCCGGAAGACGCACGCAGCCGCGCCTCGGCCTTCGCCTATGGCTTTCGGGCCGGCAGCCAGATCGGCGCGACCCTGACATTCGACCGCGTCAAGATCACGCCCACGCTCGCGCTTGCGGCCTATTCCAACACGCTGACCCGCTACCGCGAATGCGGCGGCGAGAATCCGCAGTCCTTCGACGCTCGGACCGCCCGCGCTGCGATCGGGTCCTTTCGGCTGACAGCCGCGCGCAAGCTCCGCCCGGCGCATGGCCCCGCGCTCGACCTGCAGGCTTTCGTCGGCGCCGAAGAAGCCGTGGCGTTCGACGCCGACGCGCTGTCCTCCACCGACGCGAGCGGCGCCGCTGCGCGGCTGGCGTCGGTGGGCAGCCCGAACGGGCGCGGCGTCGTCGGCGGCCTCGGGGTTGGCGCGGACCTGGCCCCGGGCGTCAATCTGAGCGTCAACTACGACTATGGGCGGCGGGACGACATAGCGACGCATTCCAGCCGCGCTCGTCTCGGCGTCAGTTTCTGAGGGCCGTGCTCGCGGAGCCGTGATCTTGCTGCAGCGCACAGCGTTTCTGCGGTTAGCCTAAGGGCGGGCGGATGCGCAGCGCGCCTGCCGCGGCGCCCGCTCTAGTTCCATTGTCGGTAATGGCGGGACCAAGGCCCCTGTGGCAGGGTCGCGGCGCTCCAGGCCGAGAACCGAATGACGATGGAACCGATCAAGCCGGCGACGAACTTCGCCGCCGAATTCCCCGCCAGCGAGGCGGAGTGGCGCCGCGCCGCCGAAACGGCGCTGAAGGGGCGCCCGCTCGACTCCGTTCTTATGCATCGGACGATCGACGGCCTCTTGATTGAGGGCATTGCGCCGCGCGCGGCGCCTCGTCCGATCGCCGGACGGCCCGCCGGGACGCCCTGGATCGCGATGACCCGCATCGACCTCGCCGATCCCGCGGCTGCGAACGCTCAGGCGCTCGAGGACCTCAACAATGGCGCGACCGGGCTGTCGCTCGCTCTCGCGGGCCAGGGCGACGGGCCCGGCCTTCGGGTCGAGAGCCTGGCGGACCTCGCGGCGACGCTGGACGGCGTGCTGCTCGATCTCGCGCCGATCCACCTCGACGTCGCGCCCTATGAGGGCCGAATCCTCGCAGCCATGTTCGCTGCGCTCGTCGAGCGGCGCGGTTTTGCGCCGGGTTCGGTCAATGTGCTGTTCGGCATCGACCTGCTGCGCGACCTGAGCCGCACCGGCGCCCTGCCGAAGGCTTGGCCGGAGATCCGCAGGCGTTTCGCGGGCGTGGTCACGGAGCTGCGCGAACGAGGCTTCACGAGCCCCATCGCGATGGCGGACGCCCGCGTGGCGCACTGCGCCGGGGCAAGCGACGCGCAGGAGCTCGCAACCGTGCTGGCCTCCGCCACGGAGCATGTCCGCACGATGATAGACAACGGCGTCGACCTGGAGGTCGCGGCCGACGCGGTCGCTTTTGCGTTCGCGTGCGACGCCGAGCAGTTCGCGTCGATCGCCAAGCTTCGCGCCGCGCGGCTGATGTGGGCGCGCTGGCGCGAGGAGGCCGGGCTGCCGCAGCGGCCCGTCCACATCCACGCCGAGACTTCGCGACGCATGATGACTCGGCGGGACCCGCACACCAACATGGTCCGCACCGCCATCGCGGCCTTCGCGGCGGGGGTCGGCGGGGCGGATTCCCTCACGGTCCTCCCGTATACGCACGCCTTCGCGGCTTCGGACGCCGACGGCCGCCGCCTGGCGCGCAACGCGCAGTCGATCATCCTCGAAGAGAGCAACGCCTATCGGGTGGCCGACCCCGCGGCAGGGGCCGGCGCCATCGAGCGCCTGACCGACAAGCTTGCTGAAGCCGGGTGGGAGCAGTTCCGCGGCATCGAGCGTCAGGGCGGCCTGTTCGAGGCTCTGTGCTCCGGCTTCTGGCAGGAGCGGATCCTCGAGACCCGCGGGGCCCGCGCGGAGGCGGTCGCGACCCGACGCGCGCCTGTCGTGGGCGTTTCCGAATTCCCTCAAGGCGGCGAAGCTCTCCTGTCGCTGGCTCCGCACCCGGCGTCGGGCGAGCCCTCCCCCACCCGCAAGATCAACGCGGAGTTCGAGGAGAGCCCCGCGGGCTTCCGGGCCATCGTGGCCGCCGTCGCGGCCGGCGCGACGGTCGCTGACATCCGGCTCGCCTCGCGCCCGAACCCGACGGCCTCGGCGACGCCGCTCGACCTCGACCGGCTGGCGTCGCCCTTCGAGGCGCTGCGCGCCGCGAATGAGAGCGCGCCCGAGCGCCCGACCGCCTTCCTCGCGCTGCTCGGGCCGATTGCGCGCCACGCGGCGCGCGCGGGCTTTATCCGCAACCTGCTGACCGCCGGCGGGATCGCCACAATCGACGGCCCGGTCGGCGGCGACGCCGCTGCGGTCGCGCAGGCGTTCCGCGAGAGCGGCGCCGGGCTTGCGATTATCTGCGGCGCCGACGACCTTTACGCCGAGCAGGGACCGGCTCTCGCCGCCGCGTTGCGCGCGGCCGGCGGGACGGTCTGGCTCGCAGGCCGCCCGAAAGCTGGAGCCGCGGAGCTGGAAGAGGCCGGCGTCGGCCGCTTCGTGGCCGCCGGAGACAATGCGCTTGACGCGCTCCGCGAAGCGACCAAGCTCGCCTCGGTCGTGGAACCCCGCGCCGGAGAGGCATCATGACCGCGAAGCTTCCCGATTTCGCCGCGATCGACTGGCGGCGCCCGGATCTCGCCCCGCCCGCGACGGGCGCCGAGCCCTGGACGACGCCCGAAGGCATCGCGGTCGCGCCGCTCTATGGCGAGGCGGATCTTGCCGGCCTCGAAGGGCTCGACACGTGGCCCGGCCTAGCGCCGTTCATCCGCGGCCCGTACCCGACCATGTACGCCTCGCAGCCCTGGACGATCCGGCAATATGCCGGCTTCTCCACCGCAGAGGACTCCAACGCCTTCTATCGCGCGAACCTCGCGGCCGGGCAGACCGGCGTCTCGGTCGCCTTTGATCTCGCGACCCATCGCGGCTATGACAGCGACCATCCGCGCGTCGCGGGCGACGTCGGCATGGCGGGCGTCGCGATCGACTCGATCTACGACATGCGCACGCTTTTCGACGGCATCCCGCTCGAGAAGATGACCGTGTCGATGACGATGAACGGGGCCGTGTTGCCGGTGCTCGCGCTGTTCATCGTGGCGGGCGAAGAACAGGGCGTGCCGCAGGAGAAGCTGGCCGGGACCATTCAGAACGACATTCTGAAGGAGTTCATGGTCCGCAACACCTACATCTATCCGCCGCAGCCCTCGATGCGGATCGTCTCGGACATCTTTGCGCACACGTCCGAGCACATGCCCAAATTCAACTCGATCTCGATCTCCGGCTACCACATGCAGGAAGCGGGAGCGACGGCCGACCTCGAGCTCGCCTACACGCTCGCCGACGGCGCCGAATATGTCCGCGCCGGCATGGCGGCGGGCCTCGACATCGACCGGTTCGCGCCGCGGCTGTCGTTCTTCTGGGCGATCGGCATGAACGTGTTCATGGAGATCGCCAAGATGCGGGCCGCGCGCCTGATCTGGACGAAGCTCATGACGGACCTCGGGGCCAAGAACCCGAAGTCGCTGCCGCTCCGGACCCACAGTCAGACCAGCGGCTGGTCGCTGACCGCGCAGGACGTCTACAACAACGTCATCCGCACGACGCTCGAGGCGATCGCCGCCACCCAGGGCGGCACCCAGTCGCTGCACACCAATTCGTTCGACGAGGCGCTGGCGCTGCCGACGGATTTCTCGGCGCGCATCGCCCGCAACACCCAGTTGGTGCTGCAGATGGAGAGCGGCACGACGCGCTTCATCGACCCGTGGGGCGGCTCGGCCTATGTCGAGCGGCTGACGCACGACTTGGCGACCAAGGCGCTGCAGCACATCGCCGAGATCGACCGGCTCGGCGGCATGGCCAAGGCGATCGAGGCCGGCGTGCCCAAGCTGCGCATCGAGGAGGCCGCCGCCACGACCCAGGCGCGGATCGACTCCGGCGAGCAGACCGTGGTCGGCGTCAACAAGTACCGGGTGCTGAAGAACGAGACGCTCGACGTCCGGCAGATCAAGAACGCCGAGGTGCGCGCCGCCCAGCAGGCCAAGCTCGAGCGGCTGCGCGCGGAGCGCGACCCGAAGGCGGTCGAGGCGGCGCTGACGGCGCTCGAAAACGGCGCCCGCGGGACCGGCAATCTGCTCGCGCTCTCGATCGAGGCGGCGCGGGCCAAGGCGACGGTCGGCGAGATCACCGAGGCGATGGAGAAGGTCTTCGGCCGGCACCGGGCGGAAATCCGCTCGATCTCCGGCGTCTACAAGCGGGAGGCTCGCGCGATGGGGGCGATCGACGAGGTGCAGGCCCAGGTCGCGGCCTTCGAGCGCGCCGACGGCCGCCGGCCGCGCATCCTGGTGGCGAAAGTCGGTCAGGACGGCCACGACCGCGGCCAGAAGATCATCGCCTCCGCCTTCGCCGATCTCGGCTTCGACGTCGACATCGGCCCGCTGTTCGCCACCCCCGAAGAAGCCGCGCGGCAGGCGATCGAGAACGACGTGCACGTGGTCGGCATCTCGACCATGACCGCCGGCCATCTGACGCTGGTGCCAGCGCTGCGGGACGCGCTGCGCGCCGAGGGCCGCGAGGACATCATGATCGTGGTCGGCGGCGTCATTCCGCCGGTCGACTACCCGGCGCTGAAGGAGGCCGGCGCGAGCCTGATCTTCCCGCCCGGCACGGTGGTGGCCGAGGCCGCCAAGGATCTGATGCGGATGCTCAGCGAGCGGCTCGGCTACACGGAAGCGCAGGCGGCCGAATGAGCGATCTCGACGACACGCCCGAAGAGCCGGCGCCCGAACTGGTCGAGGCGCTGGCGAAGCAGCTGTTCCGCGCCGAAAACCCGCCTTCGCTGCTGTGGGACACGAAGCAGTTCGAGAGCTCGGGTCGCCCGACCGATGGTTTCGAGGTCGCGAGCGAGGCGACGCGCGACGCCTACCGCAAACGTGCGCATGAGCTGCTGCTCGAGGCGCCGCAATAGCGGCGGCTCAGCCGTGCAGCTTCACACCCCAAGACGGCGGCGCAGGCCGAACGGCCGTGCGCCCATTGCGCGCCCGAAGCTCGCCTGGGCCGCGCCGGCGAACTCGGTCGCCCGTCCGCGCAGCACCAGCGCGCGATCGCCGGTCATCCGGCCCCAAATCTGCTGCAGCCGGCCCTTGACCTGACGATACCGGCCTTCGAGGCGATCCGCGTTCATGACGCCCTCCCTGAGAGCTGAAACACTTTGTAACATCTTTATGCCTCGAGAACGCTGAACGCTTGATGACGGTTCGGAGAGCTGCTCACGAAATTTGCGTGATCGCGCCTCTCCGGCCGCGTTAGCCTCGCCGCCCGCCTCCACCCGAAGGTTTCCGCGTGTCGCCCAAAAGGCCTGCCATCGACGTCGCCGATTACGCCGCCCACATCCGGGCCGGCGACCGGGCCGCGCTCGCCCGTGCGATCACGCTGGTCGAGAGCCGCCGGGCCGACCATCAGGCGGCCGCGCGCGAACTGGTGCAGGGGCTGCTGCCCGACACCGGCAAGGCGGTCCGGATCGGGATTACGGGCGTGCCCGGCGTCGGCAAGTCGACCGCGATCGACGCGCTCGGCTCGCGCCTCACGGCGGCCGGCCACCGCGTCGCGGTGCTTGCGGTCGATCCGTCCTCGACCCGCACCGGCGGCTCGATCCTCGGCGACAAGACGCGCATGAGCCGGCTCGCGCTCGACCGCAACGCCTATGTGCGCCCCTCGCCCTCCGCCGGCACGCTCGGCGGCGTGGCGGCCAAGACGCGCGAGTCCATGCTGTTGGCCGAGGCCGCCGGTTTCGACGTGATCCTCGTCGAGACGGTCGGCATCGGCCAGTCCGAGGTCGCGGTCGCGGACATGACGGACGTCTTCCTCGTGCTGATGCTGCCCGGCGCCGGCGACGAGCTTCAGGGCATCAAGAAGGGCGTGCTGGAGATCGCCGACATCATCGCGGTCAACAAGGCCGAGGGCGACGGCGCCGCGCGCGCCCGGGCGGCCGCGGCGGAATACAAGGCCGCGCTGAGGATTCTCGACGCCCGTTCCGGCGCCTGGGAGCCGGAGGTGCTGACGATCTCGGGCCGGGACGACATAAACCTCGACACGCTTTGGTCGCGCGTTCTGGCTTGCCGCGACGCGCGCGAAAAGGCCGGCGAGCTCAAGAGGCGCCGAGAGCGCCAGCAGGTGCGCTGGATGTGGACCATGGTGGAGGCCCGCTTCCGCGAGCGCCTCGCCGAAGATCCGCGTCTCGCGGCCCGCGTCCCCGAACTCGAACGCGCCGTCGCCTCAGGGGAAACCGCTCCCACCATGGCGGCGGACGAGATCGCCCGCGTGCTGGGGTTTTAGCAGGCGCCCCGACGCTGCTTTATTTGGCTTTGGCGCGCTGCGCCGGACGGGCCCGCGCGGCGACCGCCGGGCGGGCGTCGGCCTTGCGGCGCGGCGTGGCGCGCTCGGGTTTCGCCGCGGCGTGCTTGGCGGCTCCATGCTTGGCGGCGGCGTGCTTGGCGTTGGGCTTCGACGGCTTCGGCTTGGCGCCCCAGGACTTCACGACAGGCGCGTCCGTCCAGCCGCCTCGCTCCGAGGCGCCGGCGGGCGCTCGCGTCTCGCGTTCCGGCTTGGCGCGTCCCGGCTTTGCGTAAGCGGGCTTGGCGTAAGTGGGCCTCGGCCCGCTTTCGGCGCGCCGCGGCGCGGGATCATAGGCGCGCGCTTCGGGGGCGTCGGCGCGGGTGATCAGAACGTCGCCCTTCTCCGCGCCCAGAGCCTGCGCGGCGAACGCCTCGGCGGCCGAGGCCGCGATCGCGACCTTGCTCTCGGTCTCGAAGATGCGGATCGCGCCGATCTCGTTGCGGGTGACGCCGCCGCGGCGGCAGATGAGCGGCAGCAGCCATTTGGGCTCGGCGTTCTGCTTGCGGCCGACGCCCAGCCGGAACCACACGCTGTCGCCGAACTCCTCACGGCGGCGCGGCGGAGAAGCGTCCGGCCGGCCCGCGTCGCCGCCCCGGGCGCGCTCCCGCGGCCGCGTCCACTCGCCCGGATCCTCAACGGATTCGGGCTCCGGCAGCTGCAGGCGGTGGAGCCGCAGCAGCGCGACCGCGACCTGCTCGGCGCCGACGCTCTCGAGCAACGCCTCGGCGCGGGCGCGTTCGTCCTCGCCGGGAGGCGCCGCGGCCGCAAGGTCGGCCTGCAGACGCTGCTCGTCGAGCGCGCGGATTTCGGCGGCGGAGGGCGGGCCGCTCCAGACCGGCGTCAGGCCGGCGTCGGTCATCAGCAGCTCAGCCTTGCGGCGGCGCGATGCGGGCGCGAGCAGAACGCTGACGCCCTTGCGGCCGGCGCGGCCCGTGCGGCCGCTGCGGTGCTGGAAAACCTCGGCGTCGTGCGGCAGGTCGGCGTGGATCACCAGCTCGACATTGGCGAGGTCGATGCCCCGCGCCGCGACGTCGGTCGCGACGCAGACGCGGGCGCGGCCGTCGCGCACCTGTTCGAGAGCGCGGTTGCGCTCGGCCTGGCCGAGCTCGCCCGACAGCAGCACGGCCGAGAAGCCGCGTGTCGACAGATGCTGGTGCAGCCGCCGCACCGCCTCGCGGGTCGAGCAGAACACGATCGCGGCGGCAGCGTCCTGCTGGCGCAGCACATTGACCACGACCGCCTCGACCTCGCGCGGCGCCACGCGGATTGCGCGGTGCTCGATGTCGGCGTGCGCGCGGGTCTCGCCGAGCGTCTCGATGCGGGCCGCGTCGCGCTGGAAGCGGCGCGCGATCGCGATGATGGCGGGCGGCAGCGTGGCGGAAAACAGCAGGGTGCGGCGCTCCGCGGGCGTCGCCTCCAGGATGAACTCGAGGTCCTCGCGGAAGCCGAGGTCCAGCATCTCGTCGGCCTCGTCCAGCACGACCGCCTTCAGCGCCGAGAGGTCGAGCGCGCCGCGGTCGATATGGTCGCGCAGCCGCCCGGGCGTGCCGACCACGATATGGGCGCCGCGCTCGAGGCTTCGCCGCTCGGCGCGTGGGTCCATGCCGCCGACGCAGGCCACGATGCGGCCCCCGACGCCAGCGAACAGCCAGGCGAGTTCGCGTTCCACCTGCATGGCGAGTTCGCGCGTCGGCGCCACCACGAGCGCGAGCGGCTGACCCGGGCGCTCAAGGGTTTCCGCGCCGCCGAGCAGCGTCTCACCGATGGCGAGGCCATAGGCGACCGTCTTGCCCGATCCGGTTTGCGCCGAGACCAGCAGGTCGCGGCCCTCTCCGGCGGCCGCCAGAACCTCGCTCTGGACGGCGGTCAGTTCGGCGTAGCCGCGCTGGAGCAGCGCGCGCATGAGGGGCGACGTTTTGGGATCGGGGAGCACGTGCTGCTTTCGGTGGCGCGAGAATAACAGCCGAGGCGCGCTGGCGCGCCGCGTGACCGCACGGTTCGGCTGAAGGATCGCCCCCTCCATACTCCCGATTGCGCCGCAGCGCCATCGCCGCCCGCGCAAGCCTGCGTGGCGATCGAGAGTGACCTCGGAGCGCGCGCCGAGGAACGAAGGCTTAAATCCCTATGGGCCAGGATCGGCGCTGAGTTCCCGAGAAAGTCCGCCGCCTGCATGCTCATGATCGCGACGGCCCATAGCGGTGAGGACCTCCGGACAGCGCCGGCCGCGCATCCGGGCGCGGCGGAGGCCGAGACCGTCGCGGCGCTGAAGGCGGAGCTCGCCGCAGCCCGAAAGAAGCTGCGCGAGCAGGAGGCCTACCTGCGCGAGTCCCGCCGGCTCATCGGCGGCGCGCTCGCCGCGGCGCAGGCGGGCGTGTGGCGCTGCCGGCTGAGCGACGAGCGCCTGAGTTGGACGGGTGGGGTCTACGACCTGTTTGAAATTCGGCCCGGCGCGCCGCTGCGCCGGCAGCACATTCTGGAGTGCTACGAGCCGCGCTCGCGCGCCGCGCTCGAAGAGGCGCGCAGCAGGGCGATCCGCAACGGCGGAGGCTTTGCCCTGGATGCGGAGATCGTCACGCAGAAGGGCCGCAGCCGGTGGATCAGGCTGTCCGCAACAGTGGTGCGGGGGAGCGGCGGGGCGGCCGAGCTGTTCGGCCTGAAGCAGGACATCACCGAGGCGAAGACCGCGGCGGAGCGCGCGCGGCGTCTGGCTGAGATCGACGCCGTCACCGGGCTCGCCAACCGGGCGCTGTTCGAGACCCGGCTCGGCGCGCTGTGCGCGGGAGCTCGCGCCGGCGCGCTGCTTCTGATCGATCTCGACGGCTTCAAGGGCGTCAACGACACGTTCGGCCACGCGATCGGCGACGAATGTCTGCGCGAGGCGGCCGCGCGGCTGCGGGCGGTGTGCCGGGGCGCGGAGCTCGTCGCCCGGATCGGCGGCGACGAGTTCGCGGCGCTGATCGGCGACGGCGTCGGGCGGGCTGAGACGGAGCGGCTGGCGGGCGCCATCGTCCAGGCGCTCGGCGCGCCGGTCGAGCGCGGCGCCGGACGGATCTGCTTCGGAGCCTCGGTCGGCGCGGCGTTCGCCGGCGGCCGCACCCCGTCGGAACTGTTCATGCAGGCCGACGTCGCGCTCTACGCCGCAAAGGCCGCGGGCCGCGGCGCGTTCCGCATCTTCGACAGCGCGACGATGCGGCCGGAGGCGCCGCTCAGGCCCTGAGCGCGGGCCGCGCCTCGCGCCCGAGCGCAGCCAGCGCGGCGGCTGCGACCGCCTTGGCGTCGAGCCCGGCCTCGGCCACCTGCTTCTCCGGCTTGTCGTGCTCGATGAAGCGGTCGGGTAGCGCCAGCGTGCGGATCTTCAGGCCACGGTCGAGCGCGCCTTCGGCGGCGAGCAACTGCAGCACGGCCGCGCCGAAGCCGCCAGTCGAGCCTTCCTCGACCGTCAGAAGGACCTCGTGCTCGCGGGCGAGCCGCAGGATCAGGTCGCGGTCGAGCGGCTTGGCGAAGCGCGCGTCGGCGACCGTCGCGGAGACGCCGCGAAGCGCGAGCTCTTCCGCCGCGTCCAGAACGGCGGCGAGCCGCGTGCCCAGCGAGAGCAGCGCGACCGTGGAGCCTTCACGCAGCAGGCGGCCGCGGCCGATCGGCAGGATCTGGCCGCGCGCAGGCAACTCGACCCCCACCCCTTCGCCGCGCGGATAGCGGAACGCCGAGGGGCCGTCGTCATGCGCGGCCGCCGTCGCCACCATGTGGACGAGTTCGGCCTCGTCGGCCGGCGCCATCAGCACGAAATCCGGCAGGCAGCCGAGATAAGCGAGGTCGTAGGCTCCCGCATGGGTCGCGCCGTCGGCGCCCACCAGCCCGGCGCGGTCGAGCGCGAAGCGCACCGGCAGCCGCTGGATCGCGACGTCGTGCACCACCTGGTCGTAGGCCCGTTGCAGGAAGGTCGAATATATCGCGCAGAACGGCTTCAGGCCCTCCGTCGCGAGCCCGGCCGCGAACGTCACCGCATGCTGCTCGGCGATGCCGACGTCGAAGGTCCTGGCCGGAAACGCACGGCCGAAGAGATCGAGGCCGGTGCCGCCCGGCATCGCGGCGGTGATCGCCACCACCCGGTCGTCCTCCTCCGCCTCCCGCACCAGCGCCTCTGCGAACACCTTGGTGTAGCTCGGCGCGTTGGCCTTGGGCTTCGCCTGCGCGCCCGACACCACGTCGAAGGCCGAGACGCCGTGATACTTGTCGGCGGATTCCTCCGCCGGCGCGTAGCCCTTGCCCTTCTGGGTGACGACATGGACCAGGATCGGCCCGTGGCCGGCGTCCCGCACGTTCTTGAGCACCGGCAGCAGGTGATCGAGATTGTGCCCGTCGATCGGGCCGACATAGTAGAAGCCGAGTTCCTCGAACAGCGTACCGCCCATCGCGAGGCCGCGGGCGTATTCCTCGGCCTTGGCCGCGCCGCGCTCGACGAATTTCGGCAGCTTCTTGACGAGCCCGCGGCCGATGTCGCGCAGCGAAAGATAGGTGCGGCTCGAAACGAGGCGCGCGAGATAGGCCGACATCGCGCCGGTGGGCGGCGCAATCGACATGTCGTTGTCGTTGAGGATGACGATCAGGCGCGAGCCGAGCGCGCCGGCGTTGTTCATCGCCTCATAGGCCATGCCGGCCGACATCGCGCCGTCGCCGATCACGCAGACGACGTGATTGTCGCCGCCCTTGAGGTCGCGCGCGACAGCCATGCCGAGACCGGCGGAGATCGAGGTCGAGGAGTGGCCGGCGCCGAACGGGTCGTATTCACTCTCCGCGCGATTGGTGAAGCCGGAAAGCCCGCCTCCGCGACGCAGCGTGCGGATGCGGTCGCGCCGGTCGGTGAGAATCTTGTGCGGATAGCACTGGTGGCCGACGTCCCAGATCAGCCGGTCGTCAGGCGTGTCGAACACGTAATGCAGCGCGACCGTGAGCTCGACCACGCCGAGGCCCGCGCCGAGATGGCCGCCGGTGACCGAGACGGCCTCGATGGTCTCCTGGCGGAGCTCGTCTGCGAGCTGGCGAAGGCGGCTTTCGGGGAGGCGCCGCAGGTCGGCCGGCGTGCGGACCGAATCGAGCGCCGGCTGGGTGGTCGGCAGGGGCACAGGCGGAACGGCGTCCTCAGAATGCAACCTCGGAGCGTTACACCAGCCGCCTGAGGCGCGCAAACGCGACATGCCCCGCCAGGGCGCGCGAGGCGTCGCCATTCGGCTGAGCCGCGCCTTTGCGGGAGCGTGACCTAGTTAGCCTGCTATGTCTGCTGTGTCCGGCCGTCGCGCCGCCGTGCTGCTCGCTTGCCTCGCCTTCGCCGCCTCCGCGCTTCCGGAGAGCGCCGCCGTCGCCCGCGAAGCGCGCGGCGGATCGTTTCTGTCGCAGCTCGGCCTGCCTTGGCAGAGCGCCCGCCCCTCCTCTCGCCGCGCCAAGAAGCCCGCGACGGCGAGGAAGCGAGCGCCCGCCTCTCGGCCGCCCGGCAAGCCGACGCCGAAGCCGGTCGCCAAGGAGGCGAGCCCGCCACCGCGCGCCGAGACCGCGGCACTCCCCGTCCCGCTGCCGCCGGAGCGGCCGCGCGAAGAGCCGCCTGCGCCGCCGCCTGCCGAGACGGCGCGCGCGGAAGCTGGCGGCGGCGACGCTCCGTCGAAGCCCTCCGCCGCCCCGGAGACCGCGATTCCGCTGCCGCCGGAACGTCCAGAGGACGAGCGCGAGACTGCGGCGCTGATCCCGAAGGCGCCGCTGCCGGAGGAAAAGCCCGCCGGGCCGACGCCGCCCGATCTGCCGCTTCCGGAAGCTTCGCGGGAGGACGATCCGGATTGCCGCGAGCTCGCCTCAGAGGGCGTCGCGATCTTCAAGCCTGCCGATCTCGGTGATCAGCCGGAGATCTGCCATACGGGCGCGCTGGTCGAGCTGTCGGGCGTGCGCCGCAAGGATGGCGGCGTGGTCGAGATGAAGCCGGCGGCGACGTTGCGCTGCGCCATGGCGCGGGCGGTCGCAGCCTATGTGCGCGACGACCTCGTGCTGGCGGCGGAGACGTCAGGCGCCAAGCTCGACTCGGTTCAAGTCGCCGGCTCCTACGCCTGCCGGGGCCGCAACAACGTCTCGGGCGCGAAGCTCAGCGAACACGGCCGCGCCAATGCGCTCGACATCTCCGGCTTCGGATTCTCGGACGGGCGCGAGATCGGCGTCTACTCAAAGGACCTGCCGGAGCTTCTCGGCGTCGTCGTCAAGGGCGCGGCCTGCACGCGGTTCAACACGGTGCTGGGGCCCGGCTCCGATGAGGACCATGAGGACCATCTTCACATCGACCTGCAGCCGCGCCGCAGTCATTCGCGGCTGTGCGAGTGGCGGCCCGACTGAGATCAGCGCGAGGAGGGAGCCGGGCTTGCGGCGCTCGCGAGCGCCTCGCCGCCGAGCAGCGAAGAAGCGATCGTCATCAGGCCACGTTGCTCGTAGCCGGCGCGGGCGAGGTTCAGCCAGTGCCGATAGAGCGGCACCGCGTCGCAACGGATGCCGTTGCCGGCGCCGAGCGTGCGGTCGGCGCGCCTGAGGATGTCGGCGCACTCCGCGTCCGACACCACGTCGATCCGGCGATACTCGGGCCACTCGGCCGAAAAGCCGCCTGTGTTGAGATAGGTGACGTGGCTGGAGGCGGCGAACGCCGCCACAGCCACAGCTGCGCCGAACAGGGCGAAGCGCATCGGGTGTCCACCGGTGGTCAGAGGATCAGCCGCCGCGGAAACGGCGACCTGGAGAGATAGTTCCACTAAAGTCGACGCTCGTGAAGATTCTTTTGCGACCCCGGCGCTTCGGCAAAAAAGCCGCGCGGAACGTCCGGCCGGGGCGCTATCCTGAGTGGGCGCCTGGCGAAGGCGACGGTGCAAGGACCTCCTCATGCTCAGCAATCTTCAGGCCCGCGACGCCGCCACGGTTCTCCACCCCTACACGAACCTCGCGACGCTGCCGCAGCAAGGCTCGCTCATCCTCGAACGGGGCGACGGCGTGTTCGTGTATGACGTGGAGGGCCGGCCCTACATCGAGGGCATGGCCGGGCTGTGGTGCAACGCGCTGGGGCACGGCCGGGAGGAGCTTGTCGAGGCCGCGGCGGAGCAGATGCGCAAACTGCCCTTCGCGCACCTCTTCACCGCCAAGAGCCACGACCCGGCGATCGCGCTCGCCGAGAAGCTGAAGGAGCTCGCGCCGTGCAACGCCGCTAAGGCGTTCTTCTGCAACTCGGGCTCGGAGGCCAACGACACCCAGATGAAGCTCGTCTGGTACGTCAACAATGCGCTTGGCCGTCCGCAGAAGAAGAAGATCATCTCCCGGATCAAGGCCTATCACGGCGTCACCATCGCAAGCGCGAGCCTGACCGGGCTGCCGAACAACCACATCGATTTCGATCTGCCGCTGCCGCAGGTGCGGCATGCCGGCTGCCCTCATCACTACCGCTTCGCGCTCGCAGGCGAGACCGAAGAGGATTTCGCCAGCCGACTGGCCGCCGAACTCGACGCGATGATCGAGGCCGAGGGTCCGGAGACCGTCGCAGCCTTCATCGCGGAGCCGGTGATGGGCGCCGGCGGCGTGATCGTGCCGCCCAGAACCTATTTCGAGAAGATCCAGCCGGTGCTGGAGAAGCATGACGTCATGCTGATCGCCGACGAGGTGATCTGCGGCTTCGGCCGGCTCGGCGAATGGTTCGGCTCGACCGCGCTCGGCATGAAGCCGGACACGGTGTCCGTCGCCAAGCAGCTGTCGTCATCCTATCTGCCGATCGCCGCCGTCATCATTCCGGACTGGATCGACGAGGCTCTGAGCCGGCAAAGCGAGAAGATCGGCGTGTTCGGCCACGGCTTCACCTATTCGGGCCACCCGGTCGCCGCCGCGGTCGCGCTCAAAACGCTCGAGATCCTCGAGCGCGACGACGTGCTCGGCCATGTGCGCGGGATCATCCCGCATTTCCAGGAGCGGCTGCGCGCCTTCGCCGATCACCCGATGGTCGGCGAAGCCCGCGGCATGGGACTCGTGGGCGCGGTGGAGGTGGTCGCCGACAAGGCCAGCAAGCGGCCGTTCGATCCGAAGCGCTTCGCGGCCGCGAAGGTGGTGGCGCTTGCGCAGGAGGAAGGTCTTATCGTGCGTGCGATCGGCGACGCGGTGTCGATCTGTCCCCCGCTGGTGATCACCAGCGAGGAGATCGACCAGCTGTTCGAGCGGCTGGGACGGGCGCTCGACAGGGCCGAAGTCTGGGCCGCGGCCGAAGGCGCGCGGCAGGCCGCCTGAGCGTCGCGGCGCGCTTTCCCGGCCGCGGACGATGTGGAAGAAGTCGCGTATCGGCGTCACGCCGAAAGGGTGGTTTCAGTGTACGGAAGCGTTAGGCGTCTAACCTGCGGGCGAAGGGCGTCCGGCGCCTGGAGCATGGCGTGACGCTCGATCTTCGGCTCGCGCCGCGGGGGCGGTCGCGGCTTGCCGGCGCGGCCCTGACGCTCGCCGGCTTCTCGATCTGCGTCACGCTCTATGCGACGCTTCTGCTTCGCTCCCACGCCGTTGCGACAGCGCCGGGATTCGCCGCCTTCGTCTCCGGGCTCGCGCTCGCGGCGCTCGCCATCCTGGTCGGCTTCGCCGCGATGGCCGCGGTGTGGCGGAGCGGCCGCCGCGGCGGCGTCCGGGCGCTTTTCGCCGTCCTGCTCGGGGGAGCGGTTCTGGCCGGTCCGCTCTACGCGGCTTTCGGGCACGGCCTCTGGCCGGCGCGGCTCGACGACGTCTCAACCGATCTCACGGACCCGCCGCGCTTCGAGCGCGCGGCGCGGGAGCGGAAGCCCGGCGAACTCCCAGCGCCCCCCGCCGCGATCTCGGCCGAGCAGGCCGCGCGGCAGAGGGACGCTTATCCGGATCTCGCGCCGCTGCTTCTCGCCCTGCCGCCGGATGACGTGACGGGCCTGGCGATCGGCGTCGTGGAGAGCCGGGGCTGGCGCGTCCTCGGGCCGACCGCGTTCCCGCGCGGCGGCCCGCCGACGGGACGCATCGAAGCGGTGGCCGCCTCCCCAATTCTCGGGCTGCAGTCCGACGTCGCTATCCGCGTCCGGCCCGAGGGCGACGGCGCTCGCGTCGACATGCGCTCCGCGTCCCGGATCGGCGGCGTCGACTTCGGCGGCGAAGCCGCCCGCATCAAGGGCTTTTTGGCCGACCTCGCCGCCGCCGCGAACGCCCTGCCCTGACGCGTCAGCCGGCGGGGCGGTAGACCCCGGTCAGCCGCGGCGGGCCGTCGGTGAGCGCCTCGCCCCTGTCCACCATCTCTTCGAGATGGGCGAACACCGAAAGACCGGCCGCGCCCTTCAGTTGCGGATCAAGCCCGCGGTAGAGTTCCGCGACCAGTTCCGGGACGGTTCGCGCGCCCTCCGCGAGCCGGGCGCGGATCGCCGCCTCGCGCATGCGGCGGTGACCGATGAGCTGTCTCACGAACCCCCTCGCGTTGCGCACGACGGGGCCGTGGCCGGGCAAATAGAGCTCCTCCTCGCGCGCCAGCAGCTTCTCAAGCGACGCCATATAGGCCGCCATCGCGCCGTCGGGCGGCGCGACGATGGTGGTCGACCAGCCCATCACGTGATCGCCCGAGAGCAGCAGCCCGGCTTCCGGCAAGGCGAAGGCCAGATGGTTCGCGGTGTGGCCGGGCGTCGCGACGGCCTCCAGCGACCAGCCCGGCCCGGTGACGGCGTCGCCCTCGCGCATCTCCTTGTCGGGATGGTAGGCGGCGTCGACTCCGGCTTCGAGCCGGTTGGCCTCGCCCTCGTGCAGCGGCCGGAACGCCCGATGAGGCCCGGCGCCGACGAGCGGCGCGCCGACCGCCGCGGCGAGCGCGGCCGCTCCGGCGGTGTGGTCCATGTGGCTATGGGTCGCCACCACATAGCGCACCGTCTCGCCGGCGACGGCGCGCAGCAGCGCGTCGCGGTGCCGGGCGTCGTCCGGGCCGGGATCGATGATCGCGACTTGCCCGCGCCCGACCACATAGGTCGCCGTGCCGGTGAACGTGAAAGCCGACGGATTGGGCGCCACGATGCGCCGCACCAGCGGCGCGACCTCGACGGCCGCGCCAGGCTCGGCGTCAGCGCGCAGGTCGAGGTCGAGGTCGTCGCTCATCGCGGGTCCGGGTCCGATCCTCGATGCGTTGGCGGTTGCGGGCGCCCCCGCGCGCCGCTATCCATCGCGCCACAGCGAGCGGCCATAGCCGGTCGATGGGGCGTCGCCAAGCGGTAAGGCAGGGGATTTTGATTCCCCCATGCGGAGGTTCGAATCCTCCCGCCCCAGCCACTTTTATTAAACCATTGATATTTCTGGTTTTTCTACCTGAGGCTGCCGGATCATCGGTAGCAAAGGAAGGTAGCAGGCGACGGTAGCAGTTTGGTCGCGGACTCGCGGCAAGTTAAAATATTCGGGTCTTCAAGTTTTGGACCCGCTGCTTGTCGTTCTCGTCTCGCCTCTCTCAGTTCTTTTCGGCCCGTCTCGAAACGAAGTCGGCCCCGGCTCCCGTCGTTGGACAGTGGGCGGAAATCTTCGCGTCTGCGCCGACCGAGGCTGGACCTTCTGTTACGGCGGAAACCGCCTGGCGTGTTCCGGCTGTTCGCGGGGCCGCGAACCTCATCTCGACAACCGTCGCGCGAATGCCTGCGAAGGCGTTTCGGCGGGTCGGAGACGGCAAGGAAATCGCCCGCGATCATCCGGCGCACGAGCTCGTGCATGGCATGGCGAACCCCTGGACAACGGCTCGCGCCCTGCGCCGCCAGATGACGGTGGACGCCATATTCCACGGCGACGGTTACGCGCTCACCACTCGCCGGGCGGACGGTTCGGCGATGGAGATTCACCGGCTCGATCCGCGCGCCGTCGAGCGCAAAGTCCGCAGCGACGGCGAACCCTTCTACATCTACCGCACGCAGGCCGGCGCTCATGAGATCGCGCACGGCGACGTGCTCCGCATTTCGGCCCCCTCCCTCGATGGCGAACGCGGCTATCCAGTCATCGGATCGGCGCGCGAGTCCATCGGGCTCGCGATCTCCATGGAGAGGCATTTCGCCCGCTCTCTACGGAAGGGCTTCAAACCCTCCGCTTCCCTCACACTCCCCGGCAAGCTTTCCGAGCCCTCGGCCGAACGGCTCAAGAAGGCGCGCTCCTCCGAGGCGACCGGAGAGGGCTCCGGCGGTCTCACCATCTGGGAAGAAGGGGCGAAGCTCACTATCCACGAGCTCACGTCGACCGATCAGCAGTTCATCCAGAACCGCGAGTTCCAGATCGTCGAGATCGCACGCGCTTTCGGCATCCCGCCCGTGCTCCTGGGGGATCTCAGCAGCGCCACCTTCAAGAACGTTGAGGAGCTCGGCCGTCAGTTCGCGACCTACACGCTCGGCCATTGGCTGACTGAATGGGAGGACGCTTACCAGACGACGCTCATTGCTCCCGAGGAGCGCGGCGACATCTTCGTCGACTTCACCTTGGACGCGCTCCTTGCGGCGGACCTCGCCACGCGCGCCGAGGCTTACGCCAAGCAGATCGCGGCGCGCGTGCTCTCCCCCAACGAAGCCCGCGCGATGGAGAACCGCCCCGGCTTCAACGGCGGCGACAAGTTCGTGAACCCCTACACCACGTCGGCGCACGCCGCCCCTGAGCCGGAGGCCGGCCAGTGAGCCCGCACGCCGCGTTCTTCGGCGACGCCGAGCGCACCTTCGCCCTGACGCCGGCGCTCCTCGTCGAGTTCGAGCGCCTCGTCGGCGCGGGAGCATGGGGAACCGCGCGCCGCATGTTCGCCAGCGAGGCGACCACCACCGAAGTTCGCGAGACCATCCGCCTCGGCCTCATCGGCGGCGGCGAGACTCCGAAGCGGGCCGCCGAGCTCGTCGAGACCTACGCCGGCGCGACGCCGTTCGCGGAGCTCTACGCGCTCGCCGGCGACATCATGACCGCCGCCATGCTCGGCACTCCCGAACAGGAGCCCGCCGATGCAGCGGCTTGAGATCAAGGCCGCGCTCGCGGTCGACGACGCCGGCGAGATCACCGGCAACGCTTGGCCGTTCGGCACGCCTGACCGCGTGAACGACGTCATCACCAAGGGCGCGTTCGCCTCGGCCGCCCTCCCGCTCCCGATGCTCTACGCGCATGACCCGCGCGACGTGATCGGCGTTTGGGAGAGCGCCACGGAAACCGACGCCGGCCTGGAGGTAAAGGGCCGGCTCCTCGTCGACGACGTTGCGAGGGCTCGCGAGGTCCGCGCGATGATCCGCGCCGGCGCGCTCGGCGGCCTCTCGATCGGCTTCGGCATCCGCAAGGCCGCGCCCCGCCGCGGCGGCGGCCGCACCATCACCGACCTCGACCTCCGCGAGATCAGCGTCGTCTCGATCCCCTCCCATCCCCGCGCACGGATCACCGGCGCGAAGGACGCAGCGGAAGCCATTGCGCTCGCCGATGCGATCAACCGGGCCGCTGCGGCCTTCCGTTCCTAAGGAGAACTACCCCCTTGAGCTACCACTACCCCCCGCATGACTTCGTGCTGAAGGACGCCGGCGACGCCGACGTGTCGGCCGACGTCACCAAGGCCCTGGAGACCCTCCAGGGCGACGTGCTCGCCCGCATCGAAGCGGCCGAGAAGAAGGCCGCCGACCGCCTGGAGGCCCTGGAGAAGAAGGCCGCGCGTCCGGCTCCGGCCAACGGCGCTTCGGACGGCGAGACCGTCGAGAAGGCGCTGACCTCCTACATCCGTTCCGGCGACGACACCGAGCTCAAGGCTCTCTCGATCACTGGCGCTGGCGCGACCGGCGGTGTGCTTGCCCCGCCGCAGTTCGGCACCTCCATTCTGGAGAAGGTTCGCGAGGTCTCGCCGATCCGCGCGCTTGCTCCCGCGATCACCATCTCCTCGAACGTCATCAAACTCCCGCGCCTCGTGAACAAGGTCGCTCCGGCGAACGTCACCGAGACCGGCACGCGTGCGACGGCCGAGCCGTCGTTCGAGCAGATCGAGATCTCCGTCTTTGAGGACGCCGTCGACGTCCCCGTGACCAAGTGGCAGCTCGAGGACTCGAACCTCAACCTCGCGGCTTGGCTCCAGGGCCACATCATCGCGGGCTTCGCCGAGAAGGAAGGCCGCGACTTCGTCGTCGGCGACGGCGTCACTCAGGCCGAAGGCGTCATGACCTCCACCGAGGTCCAGACGCTCACGACCGCGGAGACGACGCTGAAGGTCGACGACTTCATTGACGCCTTCTATGGCCTCAAGACCGCGCACGCCCGAAAGGCCGTCTGGCTTATGGCGCGCCCGACGATGGCGATCGTCCGCAAGCTCCGCGACGGCGAAGGGAACCTCATCTGGCAGGACGGCAATCTCGCCGGCGGCCAGCCGAGCACGATCCTGGGCGCGCCCGTCTATGAGGCGGTCGACATGCCCAGCGCCGCCTCTGGCGCGACGCCGGTTCTCTTCGGCGACTTCGCGGCCGGCTACCAGATCGTCGACCACGTTTCGCTGGAGCTCGAACAGGACCGCCTGACCGAGTGGAAGAAGGGCCTCGTGCATCAGCTTGCGCGGCGTCGCTTCGGCGGTCGCGTCGTTAACGGCGAAGCCTTCGTCAAGCTGAAGCTGAAGGCGTCCTGACCATGACCACCACGACCACCAACGCCAAGTCGACGATCTCCGTCGCGACTTCGGCCACCGTTCCGGCCGACGCCGCCGCCTACAAGGCCCTGTCCTGGACCGTCATCAACGACGTGACGGAGATCGGCGGCACGTTCGGCGACACCTACGCCAAGGTTGAGGCCAAGGTTCTCGGCGCTCGCCGCGTCCGCAAGGGCAAGGGCTCCGTCGACGGCGGCGCGATCGAGCTCAAGGTTCTTCGCAACGCCTCCGACGCCGGCCAGACCTCGCTCCGCACGGCGCTCGCGTCCGACGAGCCGGTCTTCATCAAGATCGAGCTCGGCGACAAGCCGACCGGCGCGAACGCCACCGGCTCGATCGCCTACCAGCCCGTGCTGGTCTTCTCGGCTCCGGTTAACGGCGGCGACGCCGACAGCTACGTCGAGCAGACCTTCACGCTGGAGATCGTCGGCGAGACCATCGCCGTCGCTCCGGGCACCGGCGCGTAACAATGAAGCTCGCGGCGGAGGAAATCACGATCAGGATCGACGGAGAGCGCATTGTTCTCCGGCCGACCCTGCGCGCGGCCCTCCGCCTCGAACGCCGCCACGAGGGCCTCGCGACCCTGATCGCCAAGCTCCAGGACGGCGACCTCCTCACCATCGCCGACGTGCTGCGCGAGCACTCGTCGGCGTGGTCGGACGTCCCGTCCTTCATCGAAAGCCTGGGCGTCCCGCACGGCCTGTTTGCGGGGGTCCAGCATCTCATCCCGGCGCTCATCACTCACGTCTACGCCCTCGCCGGCGTCGACATCGAGGAGGAGCGCGACGAGCCGACCACCGGCGCGCGCGTCGCCTCCCGCGAGACCTTCGCCGAGCACCTGGAGAACCACTTCCGCGTCGGCACCGGCTGGCTTGGCTGGAGCCCGGCGCAGACCTGGGACAGCACGCCCGCGGAGATCCGCGCCGCTCAGGCCGGCTTCATCGAGCTCCAGAACGCCCTTCGCGGCGAGAAGCCCAAGAAGCCCGACAATCGGACGCTCGACGACAAGTTCGCCGACGTCTTCCTCGGCCTCAGCACGAGGCCCGCGGCGTGACCTTATTCCCTAATCGGAGCCTCCTTTTGACGGTTCCGCGGCCGATCGAACAACGAAAAGCACCCTGCCCGGCTCCGGCGTCCAAGCGGCGTTTCAATGGGGTTCAAGGGTGCGCGGCCGCACTTCTCTGTGGTGCCCAGTGATGCCCCGCCGTCCCGCCCGCTTCTGTAGCTGTGGAGCCATCGTTTCGGCCGGCCAGCGTTGCGCCTGCCAGATCCTCCAGGATCGCGCCCGCAAGGCCCGCCACGATGCGAACCGGCCCTCGGCCCGTGAACGCGGCTACACCCGCGACTGGCAGAAGGAGCGCGCGAACTTCCTAGCGCTCAATCCGTGGTGCGTTCGCTGCGACCGCGCCGCGACGGTCGTCGACCACATCCGGCCCCACCGCGGCGACCGCTGGCTGTTCTGGAACAAGGCGAATTGGCAGTCGCTCTGCGCGCCCTGTCACAACAGCGCCAAGCAGCGCGAGGAGCGCGCCTCCATCTTTTCGTGCGAGGCGCTCACCTAATGGCGCTTCCGACTTTCAACCCGCCCGTCCCGCCAAGCGCCGGCCTCTCGAACGAGCCGAAGATCAACCTGTTCGCGAACGAGTTTGGCGACGGCTACACGCAGCGTTCGCCGAAGGGCCTCAACCACATCCGCGACATGCCCGAGCTCAAGTTCGAGCTCCTCACCTCGGTCCAGGCCGCCGGCGTCGTCGCCTTCCTGCGCGAGCGCGGGGGCTACAAGCCCTTCCTCTACACGCTCCCCGACGAGACGACCGCCAAGCGCTGGACCTGCGCGAAGTGGAAGCACACGCGCGACGAGGCCGGCCGCAACACCATCACCGCCACCCTCGAACAAGACTTCAGCATCGCGTCGTGACCGTCCGCACGCCCAGCACCCTCGATGAACGCGAGCCCGACGCCGAGGCCAAACGCGACCGCACGCTTTGGCTTGCTGTCATCTCGCAAGCCTTAGAGGACGCGACCATCGTTCGCAGCAACGTGAGCGACATCGATCGTCAACAGGCACGCTCCTGGCTTACCGCTATGTCCGCGGACTACCGAGAAGTCTGCGCGCTCGCCGGCCTGGAGCCGGACCATCTTCGTGGCCATGCTGAGCGCCTCATTTCCCAAGTCGACGCCGGCACTAGAGAACATCATCAGCGCCCCGCTCTAAAGCGCTCCGCGTCGCGCTCCGCTACTCCCCGTGTGCAGACTGAACGCGTTCGCAAGTCGACCGCTGGCGCGAGCCTCACGTTCAACGGCCGGACGCAGATCCTCAAGTTCTGGGCGTCCGAGCTCGGCATCCCGGTCCACGTCATCCGCTCGCGCGTCCAATACGGATGGCCGGCCGACCGCATCCTCACGGAGCCTGTCAACGCGAGGCGCGGTCGACCCAGGACCAGTGACCGGGGGGTAGGTCGCGCCCAGGACGTCAACGCCGGGACCGGCGCGCACCGCACCGCGCAAATCTCCGGCTAATTAGGATTTTTTCGGCTCGTGATCGTCACCCTCTCCAGCATCAAGGCGCATCTCCGCATCGTCGGCACGTCCGACGATGAGCTCCTCGGCGACTACATCGAGGCCGCGGAGGATTACGTCCGGCAGTTCGTCGACCCGATGCCCGACCCTGTTCCGGCGAGCCTCAAACAGGCGGTCCGGCTCCTCGTCGCGAACTTCTACGAGCACCGCGAGGACACGATCGTCGGCCTGGACGCTCGCCAGCTTCCGATCGGCTTCTGGGACCTCGTCAGCCCGCATCGCTGGCAGGAGCCGGCGGCGTGAGCTCGAACAAGGCGGCTCTCGCCGCGATCCGCCGCGACCTCCTCAAGCGCATCCCGGCCCAGGTCGAGAAGGAGATCGGCAAGGCCCTGGACAAGTCCGCGCGCGAGCTCGCCGAGAACGCCCGCGCCCTTGCGCCAAAGGAGAGCGGCGACCTCGCGGACAGCATCCGCGTCGAGCCCGGCGCCGACGTCCTGGCGCGCAATGTCGTGGCCGGCGACGACAGCGCGCCGCAGGGGACCTTCATCGAATTCGGGACCGAGCACGCCGACGCCGAGCCGTTCTTCTGGCCGGTCTTCCGGCTTCTGGAGAAGCGCCGCACCGGCCAGATCAACCGCGCCGTGAAGAAGGCGCTGAAGGACTTCGAGCCGTGACGTTCGCCCCCGTCGCGGTCCATCGCGCCCTCCGCGCCCGCCTCGCTGGCACGGCCGCCATCGTCGCCGCCGTTCCTGCCGCGCAGATCGTGGACGCGCAGACGCAGCCTGAGGCTCCGGCCACGATCCAGATCGGCGAGGCCACGGCGCTGCGCGAGAACCTGACGCTCGCGCGGCGGCACGCCCGCGTGCTGGCGAAGCTGGACGTCTGGACCCTCGCCGGCGGCACCTCGGCGGCGCGGAACCTCGCCGGCGTCGTGAACGATGCGCTCCGCGACGACCTGGAGCTCGCCGACGGCTTCCGCGTGCTGGACCAGCAAGTCGAGCGCATCGTCTTCAGCCGCGACCCGAGCTCCGAACGCGGCCACGCCACGCTTTACGTCGGCGTGCTCGTCGAGGAGCCGATCCAATGAGGGCCGGCCGCCTGGACCGCACCATCGCCATCGAGCGCCTGGACGGCTCCGCAATCGACGCGGACGGCGTTCCGTCGAGCGCCTGGGCGGCCGTCGCCGAGCTCCCGGCCGAGGTCGTGAAGGCCGACGCCGACGAGTTCCTGACGGGCGCTGGCACGGCCTCCGCCGAGACCATCCTGTTCCGCACCCGCTGGAGCGACGACGTTCAACCGACCGACCGCGTCCGCTACGCCGGGCGCACCTACGGCATCACGTCGCTTGTCGAGCTCGGCCGCCGCGCCGGCCTGGAGATCCGCGCCACCACGAAGGCCCCCGATGCCTAGCCGTCACCGGGCCGGACGCAAGCCGGAGCCGAGGGCGGCGAAGGGCGCGATCAGGCGCGCCCCGAAGGCCCCCGCGCACCTGACGCCGGAGGCGCGCGCCGAGTGGAAGCGTGTCGCCCCGCTCATCATCGCGTCCGGCGCATTCGCCGCGGTCCACCTTCCTCTTCTGGAGAACTACGCCGTCCACCTCGGCCGCGTTCGCGAGCTCGAAACCGCTATTCAGGCGACCATGACCGCCGGCGGCGACATCTCGCGCCTCGTGCGGCTCCAGGACGCCCAGAGCAAGACGGCGCTCCGCTACGCCGCCGAGCTCTACGCCAGCCCGGCCGCCGGCTCGCGCTTCGTCGCGTCGGGTGCCGACGACGACGCCGACCTCGCGGACATGGGTATCTGATGGCCCGGCGTCCTGAATGGCTGTTCGACGGCTCGCCGATCGACGACCCGCTCGGCCATGGCGAGCGCGCGGTCCAGTTCCTCCGCGGCCTCCAGCACGCCGTCACCGGCGGCCCGTTCCAGCTTGACCCGTGGATGGAGCGGCTTGTCCGCATGATCTACGGCCCGCGCTGGCATGACGGCACGCGCCGCTATCGCATGGTCGACATCATGCTCCCGCGCGGCTCGCACAAGACCGGCCTCGGCGCGGGTCTCTCGATGCTGCACACGATCGGATGGGAGAAGCTCCCGATGGGACAGGTCGCGCTTGCGGCCTGCAACCGCGAACAGGCGCGCATCGCCTTCAACGAGTGCATGGGCTTCGTGGTCGCCGACCCGCGCCTCGGCAAGCACGTCAGCATTAGGGACAGCCGGCACGAGATCACGCACAAGGCGGCGCGCAGCACGCTCAAGGCGATCTCGGCCGACGCCGCGACCGCCAACGGCAAGACGTCGTCCTTCGTGTTGTTCGACGAGATTCACGCCTGGAAAGACCGGCGGCTCTACGACACCCTCCGCACCGGCTTGAACAAGGTGCCGGGCTCGCTCGGCATCGTCATTTCGCAGGCCGGCGTTGGCACTAAGAACCTCGCCGCGGACGTGTTCGGCCACGCGCGGCGCGTCGCCGAAGACCCTGACAATCCCAAGGTCGACCCGCGCACGCTTCCCGTCCTGTTCGAGGCTGAGAAGGGCGACGACTGGCGCGATGAAAGCCTCTGGCGCTACCTCAACCCTGGCCTGGACTGCGCGCCGGCCTATCCCGACATCGAGGGCATGCGGCAGTTGGCGCGCGAAGGACAGTCGCGTCCGGCCGTCCGCGACCGCTTCATGAACGACCACTTGAACCTGTGGCTTGATCGCGCGTCGAGCCCGTTCATCAGCGCAGAGACCTGGGCGGCGTCCCGTGGCGACGTCGACCTCGAACGCCTCGCCCGCGAGCGCGTCCCGTGCTGGCTTGGCGTCGACCTCTCGGCGGCGAACGACCTCACGGCCATCGTCGCCGTCTGGCCGGATCCCGACGCCGAGGGCCGCTTCATCACCTACCCGTGGTTCTTCGTCCCGGACGAGCGCATCAGCCAGCGCGAGGCTGAGACGCAGCAGCCCTATGCGGCCTGGGCGCGCGAGAACCTCATCATCCCGACGCCCGGCGAGACGATCGACCTCGGCGCCGTCGAGGCGAAGATCATCGAGCTCTCGCGCGAGTTCGACGTCCAGGCGGTCGCCTATGACCCGTATCTCTCGCACGGCATCGCGCCGCGCCTGATCGACGCCGACGTCCCCATGGTCGAGCAGCGGCAGGGCACCATCAGCATGATGCCGTGCATCTCGACGGCCGATCGCGTCGTCAACGGCAAGTTCCTGACGCACCCCGGCCACCCAGTCCTGAGCTGGAACGTCGAGAACATCGAGATCGAGTTCAACTCGCTCGGCCACAAGGTCCGGCTCAGGAAGCCGAGCCACAACCACAACCTCTGCATCGACGGCGCGGTCGCGCTCGTCATGGCTCTGCATCACGCCGCGTCCGGCAACTCGGCGCGGTCCATCTACGACGACGAGACCAAGCGCCCGGACGGCCCGCTCGTCATTCACGAGTGGGATTTCTGACATGGCCGACACGCCGCGCATCCTCGTCGCCTCCCTGGAGGCCCGCACCGCCGCCCTGGAGAAGGGGCTCAACCGCGCGAACGACAAGCTCAACCGCTCATGGTCGCAGATCGAGGGCCGCACCTCGAACGCCCGCCGCCGCATCGAGTCCGAGACGGCCACGCTGGCGCAGAAGGCGAACCAGAACCTCGCGCGCATCGGCGTCGGCCTGAAGCCGATCACCCTCGGCGTCGCCCTGGGCGGCTTCTCCGCGGCGGCGCTCGCCTCCGAAGGCGCGAAGCTCGCCGACGACTGGACGAAGGCGAAGAACAGCCTGCGCGTCGCCGGCCTGGAGGGCGAAAGCCTCCAGCGCGTGCTCGACAGCCTGTTTGACGCCGCCCAGGCGAACAGCGCGCCGATCTCGGCCCTTACCGACCTCTACGGCAAGGCCGCCCAGGCGTCCGGCGAGCTCGGCGCGTCGTCGAAGGATTTGATCCGCTTCTCCTCCGGCGTCGCGACCGCGCTCAAGGCCGCGGGCACCTCGTCGAGCGCCGCCTCCGGCGCTCTGACGCAGCTTGGCCAGCTTCTCGGCTCCTCCCGCGTCCAGGCCGAGGAGTTCAACAGCGTCAACGAGGGCGCGCGCCCGATCCTCCAGGCGGTCGCGGCCGGCATCGACGCCGCCGGCGGCAGCGTGTCGAAGCTGAAGGCGCTCGTCGCGGCCGGCGCGATCTCGAACAAGGACTTCTTCGACGGCTTCCTCAAGGGCTTGCCCGTCGTCGAGAAGATGGCGGCCTCGGCGCTCCCGACCCTGGAGGGCTCGGCGACCCGCGTCACGAACGCCCTGACCCGCTACGTCGGCCAGTCCGACGAGTCCCTGGACGCCACCGCGCGCCTGAAGGCCGGCTTGAACGCGCTCGCGGATAACTTCGACGCTACCGCCGACATGGCGCTGAAGGTCGCTGGCGTGATCGCGGCGGCGCTCGTCGGCCGCTCCATCGCCGGCATGATCGTGGCGCTTGGCAACGCCGGCGTCGCGATCCGCACCACGATCGCGGCCCTCACGGCGCTCCGCGGCGCCGCGACCGCCGCCGGCTTCGCCTCAGCCTTTGCGAGCCTTGGCGCGGCGGCCGGCCCGATTGGCGCGATCCTCGGCGCTGCGGCGGCTGCGGCCCTCTACTTCGCGACGAGGGGCGACGGCGCGGCCGAGGCCGCCCTGCGCGCCAGCGACAACATGAAGGCGCTCGGCGTCTCGGCGGACTCGACGGCCGATCAAATCAAGCGCGTCGCCGACGAGCTCGCCAAGCTCACGGGCGCGGAGATCAAGGTCAAGATCGCCGACACCTCGGCGCTCATCACGTCGAAGTATCGCCAGCTCCGCAACCTCGCGCTTCCGCAGACGGCCCAGGTCGGCCGCGGCAAGGTCCTCAACCCGGCGCTCGACGAATATCGCAAGCTCACCGACGCGTTCACGTCCGGCAAGGTCGACCTCGCCGCCTACCGTGACGGCCTGGACAAGCTGGCCGAGCGCTTCCCCAAGGCCACTGACGCCTTCGCCAAAGCCCAGGAAGCCGCTGCGGAATACACCGCGGCGCTGAAGACCCGCGCGGCCCAGGACCAGGCGCTCGCCGGCGCGCTGGACAAGCAGCGCGGCCCGTCCGCCCTCGATCAGGGCCTCGCCGCCGCGGCCGGCGTTCCCGACCCGTCCAAGTTCGGCCCGGCGGCGCTCGCCGAGGCGTCCAAGCCGGAAGATGAGAAGCGGATCGACAAACAGACCTCCGATCTCGTCGCGGCCTATGAGAACGCCGGCGGCAAGATCACCGACGCCGTGCGCGAGAGCTTCCGGGACATCGCCCGGCAGATCATCGCCGCCCAGGATGGCGCGAAGGCCGCCGAAAAATCCTTCAGCGCCAGCGCGGCCGGCAACGCCTTCAACATGATCGCGAAGTTCGAGGCGTTCCGGTCCTCCGCCTACTGGGACAAGAACCACTTCCGCGTCGGCTACGGCAGCGACACGACCACGGGCGCGGACGGCAAGGTCTCCAGCGTCGCGAAGGAGACGGTCGTCACCATGGCCGACGCCGTGCGCGACCTGAAGCGCCGGATCGGCGAGTTCCAGGCTGGCATCGTCGAGAAGATCGGCGCGGACCGCTGGGCGCAGCTTAGCGAACAGCAGCAGGCCGCGCTTACAAGCATCTCATACAACTACGGAAATCTTCCCGAGCGCATCGCCGCCGTGATCCGCTCCGGCGGCACCACGGCCGACATCGAGAAGGCCATCCGCGGCCTCGCCGGCGACAATGGCGGCATCAACCGCAACCGCCGCAATGACGAAGCGGACGCCTTCGCCGGCGGCGCGACCTATCAGTCGAAGCAGCGGGACACCGCGGCCGACTTCGACCGAAACCTTGCCCGCGACGGCCAGCGCCGCGTCGAAGACCTGGACGCCGAGACCGCCGCCCTTCAGCGGCAGGCCGAGGCGAACGGCACGCTCGCGGCGTCTCTCGAACAGTTCGACGCTAAGGCCGAGCACGCCCGCATCGTGCACGAGGAGCTCCGAAAGCTCGCGGACGCCGAGATCGAGGCGACGCCGGAAAGGAAGGCTGCGATCGAGGCCCTCGCCGACGCCGAGGTCGCGGCGGCGCAGCGGAAGATCCAGGCCCAACGCGGCGTCGACAAGGCCAAGGAGAAGGCCGCCGAGCACGAGCGAGCGGCGCAAGAGCTCTACGCCACGAGCCGCGACGCCTTCAAAGGACTCGCGACCGATCTCCTTCAGGGCGCGAGCGCCGGCGAGGCGTTCCGCAACGCCCTGTCGAAAATCGCCGACAAACTTCTCGATATGGTTCTGGACCAGCTTTGGACCCGTGCCTTCGGCGGCGTCGGCAATGCCGGCGGCGGGATTTTCGGCGGCATCGCCTCGCTTCTCGGCTTCGCGGACGGCGGCTACACCGGCCCCGGCGGCGTTCACGAGCCGGCCGGCGTCGTCCACAAGGGCGAGGTCGTTTGGTCTCAGGATGACGTCGCCCGCGCCGGCGGCGTGGCGGCTGTGGAGGGCATGCGGCTTGGCCGACGAGGCTACGCCCGGGGCGGCGTCGTCGGCCTCCTCCCCGGTGTCTTGCCTCCGCTCGCGGCCCCTGCACTCCCGAGCGCTGGCGCGGCGCTCGGCGGCACGCCGAACCAGACGATCGCCATCGCGAACGAGATCACCGTGACCGGGAGCGCCGGCACGCCGGAGCAGAACGACGACCTCGCGAAGCGCATGGCGAAGGAGGTCGAGGCGAGCATGCGGGGCGTGGCCGTGGCGGAGATGCAAAAGCAGCTTCGGCCCGGCGGTCTCCTCGATGCGGCCGCCCGTCGCCGATAGAACCCCGCTGGGACGCGCTAGGGAGTCCACTGGCGGCGATTTCGAGGTCGGGGGCGCCATGGGTAGCGGCGAGAGGAAACGGCCGCTGACGGACTCCTGAAGGGCTCCAGAACGTGCAGATACACACCGGACCTCTCCTCTTGAGGTTTTCAGCTTCGGCGGCGGAGCCGCCGGGGCGAGCCGGAGCGTGCTTTGAGTAGAAGTTGAGGCCGGGGCTTCCACGCCGGAACAGGCCTAGACCTGGGTCTCTCCGGCGAGGGTTAAGGCCCTGGCGCGGCCGCAGGCCGCGCCCCCGAGCGAAGCGAGGGTCTACCTTGCGAGCGAAGCGAGCCGGAGGAGTGTCGGAGCTGAGCGTGTCCGTCCGTCGCCTCCCCCTCCGGAGGAGTCTACTTCTAGGTATATAACTTATAACTACGTAGTAGTTATGCCTTAGACGCGCACACGCATAATGCGCACGCCCCTATGCCTGCGCACGTGTGGTAATCCCCGGCTCGCGGCGCAAGGCCCTTCCGGCGACATTTTTTCTTCGTGTCGGGCGCTCCGTCCGCGCACCGCCGCTCTCGGATCGCTATAGGGCCACCATGATCGAAAACCCGCGGCCGCCCCCGCGTCGCAAGCGCGGCATGAACAACATTCCCACGAAAACTAAGTAACTACTTACTTATACTTAAGTTTACCAGTTGACGCAGGCATTGGATGGACTCAAAAGACCTCATCACTCATCGGGGAACTACCGCAGTGCCTGACCTTTTCATTGATGACGTCGCCTTTGACCGGCTCGTGGAGGCCCTCTCTCGCCCGAGTTGGCAGGGCGCTGCGCGCGCTCTCTCCGCTGCCGGCGTGGAGCCCCGCGCCGAACTCATTACAGCCGTGGTCGCGGCCGGCCTTGAGCCGTGCATTGTTACGGGCGGCGTCGATCGCAACGCGATTATGCGGGCGCTCGGCGACGTTGGCGGCGTGTGGCCGGAGTCGATCCTTCCCGACGTCACCCGCGCCACGATCGAGCACATGCGCAGGCAGGACGCCGCGATGGCCGCTGCGTGACTCAGGGGCGACCGTGGGCGGGCTTTCGGGGCCTCTGGGCTCCCGGCTGCCGGCGCGGATCAAGCGGGCGCTGGTGAGTCCCTGAGAGCCTGAAAGAAAATCGACAGGCCCCTCTTGCGCGCCAAGCGTTGCATCTCATATACGTTGCATCAGATGCAACGACAGAGAAAACGGGATGGCTAAATCGTCGACCGAGCGGGCGCGCGAGCGCCGCGCTCGGCTGAAACAAACAAGGGCGACAATGCCCGACGCCGCGACCGGCTACATCGTCGGCAACTTCACTGACTTCACGATGTCGGACGAGGTGATCGACCTCGGCGAGCGTGGCTTGTTCGATGCCCCAGGCCCCGCTTGGGCTAGGGCCGAAGAACTGCTCGCCGAGATCGGGATGCCGATGGTTCCGGCGACCGACTGGCGGGACGCCGAGCGTGCCGTCGAAAATATGGCCGAGGCGGCGAGCCTGATCGCGGCCGTAGTCAACGCCTTCAAGTGGCAGGAGATCAACGCCGCGATCGAGCGGCTGAAGGATGCGGACCTCACGGACCCGGCGGCGAAAGCGACCGCCCTTCGCGAGGCCGTGAAGCTCGACGCAATCAAGCGTGGGCTGACGAAACGGACGCGCCGCGACTTCGAGGCGACGTCCGTCAAGGGCGAAGTCGGGAACGACTAGCCAGAACGAACGACGCCGACCTTTCGGCCGGCGTCGCCCTGAAGCCTACCAGACTTCCACCAATCGCAGCGCGCCAACGCTGCGATCAGCCAGAAAGATTAACTTATGAGCGCTCCGCGCATCAAATCGACGAGTGAACTGAACGCCGAACCTCTGCTGACTCTCGATGTTATCAACGAGCAGATCGACGCCTACAATGCTGATTGCGCCGAGGAGGGAGAGCCCTTCGAGGAAGTCACGCTTCCTCGCGTGTTGACCGAACTTCTGCTCGGGCCGGACCATCAATCCGGCTGCTACGATTATGAGGCCGCTCAAGTCGTCCAGACGATCAACAGCAGGATCATCGCCGAGGCTGCTTCTCGTGCCGACGTTGATCCGTGGCCCAACCTGTCACGTTGGATGGTCATCCACATGGTCGGCAACCGCACCAGCTATCGCACACACCCCGGCATTTTGAAGATCATCCGCGGCGGCGACACCGGCGCGGACAGCCCGCTCACTCTAGAGGAAAAGTTCCTCTGCGCGCGCTACCGGAAGTGGCTTGAGGCTCCGTCGAAGAAGAGGGCGGCCGCGTGAGCACCCTCAGCACCGCCGACCGCGCTCGCCTCGCGGACTACCTCAACGGGGCGCTCGGAGCTCTCGCCGCCGGCGACTTCGACCATGAGACCGCTCTCGCTACTGTGCTGGAAATGACGGACGCCATCCTGGACGGGAACCTCGCGCGCGTCCGCGGTCGCCTGGACGAGCTCGACGAGTATGCGGCGTCGGAGGAGCCGGAGGACCGGAGGAGCACCGAGGAAGTCGAGTTCGCGGATTTGCCCCAGGCCGATCTGGACACCCTCATGTCTGAGCTCGACCGCTCATCGGCGGACCTTCGTCGCCTCGCCTGACGACCCCCAGAGCGACCCTAGAAGCGGCCCGCCCTACCGGCGGGCCGTTGGCTTGTGGATAGCAGGCCGCGCGGCGCGCGAATGGAGCTGGTCCGTTGTATGTTCTCCACACCCGAATCAGGAGAAGTGAACATGCAGCAGTCCGACGACGAGAACCTCCGCGGCCGGATCGACGACCTTGAGGCGATGGTCAACGGTCTTGTCATCGCCATCGCCGCGCGCGACATCGGCGTGACCCTGGACACCAGGAACCCAAAGGTTCGCGACTTCTACAAGGCCAATGTAGCGCGGCCCTGGGACGCTCGGCTCCAGAAGTCCGGAGCCATGGCTGGCAACGGTTACCACGACGCCGGCATCACGGGCCGCATCGAGGATATGGCGGAGAAGCTCAAGGCCGATCTCGGACCCGAACGCGCATGAGCCAGACGCCTTCCAAATGGTCCAGCCCAATCATAGTCACACTGATCTCCGTGTCGCTCTCTGCAGGCCTGGGCTTAGGAAGCAACGCCTGGGTCAGTTGGATTAACGCTTCAGCGCAAGCTGATCTTGAAAGATCGAAGGCTGAGGCGACTCGGATTCTTGAGGTCATAAAGACAGGAGACCCTGACAAAGCGGCAGCTAATCTGAGGTTTTTGATTGATACAGGCCTAATTCCCTCTAGCGAGAAACTGAGCCAATACATGAAATCTCGTAAAGAGGGCGAAGGAGCCTCGCTTCCTGTGAGCACATCATCTCCACCTAAGATTGAATATAAATTTATAGAGCGAGTTAAGAATAGTGAGTGCATCTTCGAGAACAACACTGACATAAATCAAGTATTTGTCGCATATACTAATTTATTGAAGTCCAAAGGTTTTGTTGTGGTCCCTGGAAAATACAAAGAACTTAATGAAAGCATTGCTGTTAGAGGAGGTGAAATTAAGAAGGACTCTATAAGGTATTGGCCTACCGATGCGAAGGAGGGCCCAAGGCTGAACATCTTCTATAGTCGCGAGAATGGCATCAAAGATGAAGATGTTCATTTGATCGACGAAGTGTCTGCCTTCCTGGGCGTGAAATTCAAATGTGCCGGTTCCTTTGGCCCTGGCGCGCGCTTCGACACGACCATCAATGACGTAGTGGAGTGAGATTATCGTGACAGCGGTAACGGAGCATTCAACCCGAACCGCTGCCGTTCAAGGAGGCGTGGCGGCAGACCGACGCGTTCGCCGACAAGCACGGGATCAAGACCGTCTACATCCGCGAAGGCGTCGTCAGGCTGCAGGGATAAAGAGCCGACACGTCGAGTCCCTCAAAGGCGATGGCGTCGATCATCCTGGCGCGCTGTTCGATCGTCCGCGGCTTCTCGTTGCCGTAGCGTCCCGTTGTCGTCGCCTTGCCGTGGCCGTAGAGCGGCGCGAATTCCGCGTCGTCAAAGCCCGCCCGACGCAGCGCGTCTGACACCGTGTGCCTGAAGGAGTAGAGCGACAGCTTCGACGACGGCCCGGCGTCCGTCTTCACGCCGATGTCGCTCAGCAGCCGCGAGAACTCGCGAGAGAGGTCCGGCACCCATTGGCGATCGTTGCGCTTGGCCTGGGGGAACACGCGGCGCTCGCCCTTGGCCCTCAGAGAGTCCACATAGGCGAGGAAGCCCAGCCGTTCGAGCTCAGGATGGATCGGGACCACGCGCGGCGAGCTTTCGGTCTTAAGCGTCTTGTCCTCGTCGTTTTCGGTCGTGATGTGCATGATCCACCGACCATGCGCCTCGCGCACGTCCTCGACGAGGAGTTGCGCGAGCTCGCCCGGCCGCGCGCCGCTGTAGAGCATCACGAGGGGGATCCAGAACCGATGATCCCGAATCATGTGGTTGCCGGCCCTTCGCATCTTCGCTTCGCTCTCCGCGCCCGTGAACAGCGGCGAGGCGAAGATCTTCGGCAGCGCGTCCAGCGGGAACGGCTTGCCCGTTCCCTTCTTGATCGTGAGCTGCATACGCGACAGCGGCGACGCCTGAATGTCATCGTGCGCCAACAGCCAGTCGCAGAACGCCCCTAGGCTCGCGAGATAGCGGTTCACCGTCCTAGGCGTGATCGTCGGCTTGCCGACCGTCTCATTGAGCTCGACGATCTCGCGCATGGACTTACCGCGGAAAACCTTCGTCTCGGCCGCCTTCACCGGGTAGAGCATCAGCAGCCGCTTCCACTCCGCGCACGCGCCCCGCGTGATGGCCTTCACCGTCGACCTGGGCGGCAGTGTCGAGACGAAAAGCGCGACGGCCATCCGGTTCATGTTGAGTGTGTCGGCGGTAATGCCGCGCGGGTTCTCGCGAGCGTAAGCCTCGAACCGATCCATGATGCCTTCGCCGGGCTTTGCTCGCGGCGTGGCCGGGGCGCTCACCAGGGGGTCGCGAGCCTCGCCGGAGAAGTCGCCCTCGTCGCGCTCCTCGGCCCGCTTGTTGGCCTCTTGCTCGCCCCGCTGAATGGCGTTCGCGATCTTCCGCCAAGCTGCGTCGCCCGGCGAGGCGTCCAAATGGCGCTCTCTCACGAAGTCGGCGACGTCCTCCTTAACGGTCGTGTCGCCGAAGCGGCCCGCTTCGGCCTTGATCGCGGCGCTCCGCTGCCGGCGAGCCGCAGCAGGGTCGGCCAGCGCCTCCCGGACACCCTGGAAGATGCGCCAAGCCGTAAGCTCGTCGTCGGGATGCTCACGCTGAAGAACGCGCCAAACGGCGTCCAGATCGGCTTCCGAAGGAGGATTGAGCCTAAGATCCTCGTCGGCAGCATCGAGCCGCCGGTAAGTTCCCAATGCAGCCTCGTGTAGGTCATCCTGCGTCAAGCCGACGCGCGGACGGAGCTCCCATCGCTTGGCGGCGAACTCCCGATCGAACTTCACCCTCTCCAGATTGGCCCGCTTTTTCGCGAGCTCCGGGGCGTTCGTCTGGAGGCTCACCCAAATCTGTTCGCGCTGCCTACCGCTCGCCGAAAGGTAGAGCGAGCGCACGTCCCGCGGGATCGTGACGCGTAGATAGAAGATCCCGTTGTCTCGCTGGACAGGCTGGGCAGTGCGGGCGTTGCGAGGCAAGAGGAAGCTCCACTGGATGCAATCGGTAGCATTCAATGGTAGCAAAAAAGGTAGCAGAAAGCCAGGAGAACGTTCATTCTCTAGAGATTGAGCACCCAATTTTCATTTCAATTAGAATCCTCCCGCCCCAGCCATCATCCCGAACAAGATGTTGGCTTTGCCCCTGCCGGACATGCCGGACAAGGCGGAACGGGCCGCTTACAGCGGACGCACGAAAGTCGGCACAGTCGATTTCCGGCGTTCGCGGTTTCGGCTCGGGGCTCCTCACATGAGCCGTCCCGATATCATCGACGCGCCCAACCGGCCCCGCGACGAGCTACCCTCCCCCGCCGCCGGAATCGGCGCGCCGCAGCCGGCGCGCCTCCCGGTCTCGCTCGTCAGCCCGGAACGATGCTTTCGCCCAACTTGGCGTCCACCGTCTGGACCGTGCGGTCGATCTCGGCGTTGGGCATGCCGAGCTGATGCGAGATCAGCTTCACCAGCAGGTCGACCCGCTCGATGAAGGGCGCGCCGCTCGCCACCGCGCGGGCGGCCGACGACGGCTTGAGGAGGCTCTCGGCCGCCTTGGCGTATTTGTCGAACGGCACCTGATCGCTGGGGTCGGCTCCAAGCCGGCGCGCGATCGCGTCGACATGCTCATAGATCGACCGTGAGAGCTCCAGATCGCCATGCACCGCGTCGCGGATCGACTGCGGCTCGCCGGCCGTGATGCAGCGGTAGTTGCCGGTCAGCAGCATCGACCATTTGGCAAGCGGCACGAACAGCGAATCGAACACCTTCAGCTTCACCGGCACGTCCTGGCCGTCGAGCCTGACCGCGTCGATGTCGGCCTCCAGTTCGCGAAGCAGCGCGTTGTGGGCCTCGTCAGCGAAGATCGCGGCCTTGAAGTTGGTCGGCAGGCCGACGTGAAGCACGTTGGCGCCCTCTTCCGGCGGACGGAACGCCTGCGGGTCGGGCGAGCAGAGCGACATCAGGCCGGGCTCGAACCGCTCCCACACCGAGGCGTTGGTGTAGGCCTCCTCGAGGTCGATGCCTTCGAGCGCCGGGATCCGCTTCAGATACGGCAGAGGCGGCATGTTCATGAGCGAGAGGCACGGCAGCCCCGCCTCCGCGATCTTGATCATCAGCACGCGGATCGTGTGGTTGGCGTATTGCGGCTCCTGCATGGCCAGCACGACGAGATCGTATTTCGAGACGTCGACGTCCTGGGGCGGCGTGGCGTCGAGCTTTCCGGGCAGATCGCGCGAGAAGATCGCCCGGTGCTCCGGCTCGTCGCGCAGCTTGATGCGGACCTCGGTGCCTTCGCGATTGATCAGATCAGCAGTCTTCTGCCGGCACACCAGCGTAGCGTTGTGGCCCGCCATCAACAGCTTCGTCGCCAGCAACGAGCCGTAAGACGCCCCAAGAACTAGAATGTTGCGAGCCATGTTCTCTTCCGGATGCACACGAGAATTTTCCCTCCCTACTGCGTTTCGAAAGACAGCACAATTCGCCGCATTGGGCATACACAATGCCACGGCGCGCGCTGTCCTTGGCCCTCCGAAGCGCTTGATTCCGCGGCCTGAGGGGGCGCTCTCGGACCTGATTCCTCATCGAGCGCGCGGCCATGAAAGCGCCAGCGGCCTGACGGCTCCCCCCTGAGCGGCGCGCAAGCATGGTGGACGCGCGGCTCGGAGGCCGTTATCGCCTCGGCCATGGATACGCAGCGACCGTCCGAAGCGCAGCCGACGCTGCGGCGTTTCTTCGCCTACTACAAACCCCACAAGCGGCTTTTCATCCTCGACTTCTCCTGCGCGGTCGTGTCGGGCCTGCTCGAGCTCGGCTTCCCGCTCGCGGTCAAGATGTTCGTGGACGACCTGCTGCCGAGCCAGCACTGGGGCCTCGTGGTGCTGGCGGTGCTTGGCCTGCTGGCGATCTACCTGCTGAACACCGCTCTGATGGCGGTGGTCACCTATTGGGGCCACATGCTCGGCATCAACATCGAGACCGAGATGCGCCGCAAGGCGTTCGACCATCTCCAGAAACTCTCCTTCGGCTATTTCGACGACCAGAAGACCGGCCACCTGATCGGCCGGCTGACCAAGGACCTGGAGGAGATCGGAGAGGTCGCGCATCACGGGCCGGAAGACCTGTTCATCGCGGTGATGACGGTGGTCGGGGCGTTCGTGCTGATGTTCTCGGTCGACGTGAAGCTCGCGCTGATCACCGCCGCGGCACTGCCGCTCACCGCCTGGGTGACGAGCCGCTATGGCGGCCGGATGACGCGCAACTGGCACGAACTCTACGGCCGCGTCGGCGCCTTCAACGCCCGCATCGAGGAGAATGTCGGCGGCATCCGGGTGGTGCAGGCCTTCGCCAACGAAGACCATGAGCGCCGCCTGTTCGCCGAGGACAATGTCCGCTACCGGGCGACCAAGCTGCACGCCTACCGCATCATGGCGGCGAGCACCTCGCTCAGCTATCTCAGCATGCGGCTCACCCAGCTCGTGGTGATGGTCGCGGGCAGCTATTTCGTGATCACCGGCGGCCTCAGCCAGGGCGGCTTCGTCGGCTTCCTGCTGCTGGTGACGGTGTTCTTCCGGCCGATCGAGAAGATCAACGCCGTGATCGAGACCTATCCCAAGGGCGTCGCGGGCTTCCGCCGCTATCAGGAATTCCTGGAGACGGCGCCGGACATCGTCGACCGGCCCGGCGCGGTGGAGGTCCAGGCGCTGCGCGGCGACATCAGCTACGAGGCGGTGAGCTTCGCCTATGCGGGCGGACGCGAGGTCCTGCGCGACCTGGATCTCGCGATCGGGGCCGGCGAGACGGTGGCGTTCGTCGGTCCGTCGGGCGCGGGCAAGACCACGCTGTGCTCGCTGCTGCCGCGGTTCTACGAGGTGAGTTCCGGCCGCGTCACGATCGACGGCGTCGACATTCGCGACATGACGCTCGCCTCGCTGCGCCGGCAGATCGGCGTCGTCCAGCAGGACGTCTTCCTGTTCGGCGGGACCATCCGCGAGAACATCGCCTATGGCCGGCTCGGCGCGTCCGACGCCGAGATCATGGAGGCCGCCCGGCGCGCGCGGCTCGAGACCCTGTTGGCGGACCTCCCGGACGGCCTCGACACCGTTATCGGCGAGCGCGGGGTAAAACTTTCCGGCGGGCAGAAGCAGCGCGTCGCGATCGCCCGGATGTTCCTGAAGAACCCGCCGATCCTGATCCTCGACGAGGCGACCTCAGCGCTCGACACCGAGACCGAGCGGCTCATCCAGCAGGCGCTCAGCGAGCTTGCCCGCGGCCGGACCACGCTGGTCATCGCCCACCGGCTCGCCACCATCCGCGACGCTGACCGCATCGTCGTGGTCGATTCCGCCGGGCGCGTCGAACAGGGCAGGCATCAGGATCTGATCGCGCGGGCCGGGCTTTATCGCAGCCTTCACGAGGCTCAGTTCGCCGCCCGCGACGCCTGAGCGCCGCGCCTGACGAAGCCGTCATCAAGCCGTCGTGGCCACGGTGGTCTGCTCGTCGGGAATCGCCGTAAGTCGATCCAGAACGGGCATGGCGAGGCAAGGCTGCGATGAACATCGACGGCATCGAAAGCAGGGCGCAGGCCCGCTTTCTGTCCTGCGCGCTGGCGCAGGACGACGAGATCGGCTCACACGCTCTCACATTCGCGGATGAGCTCTCACAGGAACTGCTCCGTTCGCCGCCGCATGAACGGGCGATGCTGGCGTTCCGGCTCGAGGCGCTCCTGAAGTCGCTCGAGGCTTACGACTCCAGGTTTCCCGACAAGCTGGCGAACCCAGCGAACGCGCGGTGCCGCCGGTTCCTGGCGCGCGTCATCGGCGCGCTCGGGCGGCGCGATGAGACGCCGAGGTCGTCCGACGGCCGGCGACCCTCCCCCGGCGGGCTCGCCCTCGCGGTGTGACGCGCCGGGCCCGCGTGCGGGACCTTACGTCCTCTGCAAACCGCGGTCTCGGGCGCCCGGCGTGGAACGGTTGCCGTCCCGTCTCCGTTGCAGGCGGGACAGCAAGCCTCTCCCGAGCGCCGCCGATCAAATGCCGCGATATTTTCTGCACATCCGTGACCGAGACGGTTTCACCGAAGACGTGGAAGGCGCCGAGTTCGACGGCCTCGCCGAGGCGGTTGCGGCGGCCATCGTGGGCGCCCGCGACATCCTTGCCGATCAGATCGAAGAGGGTCGCCCGCTCGACGGCGACCGGATCGAAATCTGCGACGCCGGCGGTTCGCTGGTCGAAACGGTCAAATTCGCCGACATCGTCGAGATCAAGCCCTCGTTCCGCCGGTACTGACGCGCGACATCGCGGCCGGGCGGGCGATCACCCCTTTCGCGGGGCCGCCGCGTCCCCTATATTCAATCCTGCCGGAGGCATCCGGCTATGGTGATAAACGTTCGCCGCAATAAACCCTTCGGACCCGGGGGCAGTACCCGGCGCCTCCACCAAAGTCCGCGCAAGCTTCGCGGATTTCGGCGGGGGCGAAATAGGATCGACGGGGGCGTAAAGGGCGGGCTTTTGCCCGGCATGGTACCGCCGTTATCGGGCCTTTCTATAGTTGCCAACGACAACTATGCTCCGGTTGCTCAGGCCGCGTGAGCGGTTTGAAAGACCAAATCTAAAGTCCTGACGGTTTAGCAGCTGTCGGGCGGGGCCCGGAGGCGCCTGGCAACAGAAGCCTCCACTTTCCCTTTCTCGGTTTTCGATTGCTTCCGGCTCGCTGTGCGAGGTCTGGGCGTCCCCTCGTCTCGGCGGGAGCGCCGCCTTGTCTCGCTCGCGCGGTAAAACGCCCCGGCCGCCGGAGCGATCGGCCCCGTCTCAGCAGTGGGCGCGCCTAACTCCGCGACGCCTGGCCAGCGCCTCGAGATAGTTCGGTAGAGCCGAACGTTTCTAGGAAAACAATTCGTTTTTACGAACTACCGCAATGCGTCATTTCTCGCGCCGAGGAGAAATGACGATGACGTTGAACTTTCACGCTGACGACCTGCAGCAGCCCAACACGGGTTGGACCCTCGTGGCTCAAGCGGGCGGCCGCCTGCTGCCCGGGCTTGCCCTGACCTTTGGCGTCGCCGGGCTCGCCTATGCGGCGCGCTGGACGACAGGTGTGACCCTGCTCAGCCCGATGATCCTGGCCATCGTGATCGGCATGGCCGTGCGCAACACCTTCGGGGTGTCGGAACGGGCCCACCCTGGCGTGGCGTTCTCGCTGCGCCGGCTCCTGCGCCTGGCGATCATGCTTCTTGGCCTCCAGCTGACCTTCGGACAAGTCGCCGAGGTCGGGCTGAGCGGGGTCGCAGTGATAGCGGCGACGCTCGCCGCCACCTTCATGTTCACGATCGGCCTCGGCCGCGCGCTCGGCGTCGAGCCGAGGCTCGCGCAGCTGATCGCGGCCGGCACCTCGATCTGCGGGGCCTCGGCGGTGATCGCGGCGAACACCGTCACGCGCGGCTCGGATGAGGACGTCGCTTATGCGGTCGCCTGCGTCACGGTGTTCGGCTCCGTCGCCATGTTCCTCTATCCCTGGCTGCCGGGGCTGCTCCATCTCGACGCCCACGCCTACGGCCTGTGGTCGGGCGCCTCGATCCACGAGATCGCGCAGGTCGTGGCCGCCGCGTTCCAGAACGGCCAGGAATCCGGCCAGTTCGGAACCGTCGCCAAGCTCTCGCGCGTCATCCTGCTGGCGCCGACCGTGCTCGCCATGGGCTTTTTCGCCGCCCGCCGCGGCGATGGCGCAGGGCGCGCGCCGACGCCGTGGTTCGTGCTCGGCTTCGTCGCGCTGGTCGCCCTGAACAGCGTCGTCGCGATCCCGGCGGAGGCCAAGGCCGTGATCGCCACCGCGACCGCCTTCCTGCTGTCGGCGGCGCTCGCCGCGATGGGGCTTTCGGCGGATCTGCGAAAGCTGAAGGCGATGGGCCTGCGGCCCTTGCTTCTCGGCCTCGCCTCCTTCCTATTCATCGCGAGCTTCAGCCTCGTTCTCGTGAAGCTCGCCGCATGACCGAAGGCCCATGACCCTCGAACAGCTCCGGATCTTCGTGGCCGTCGCCGAGCGCGAGCATGTCACCCGCGCCGCAGGCGACCTGCACCTCACGCAGTCCGCCACCAGCGCGGCGGTCGCGACGCTCGAGGCGCGCTACGCGACCAAGCTGTTCGACCGGGTCGGGCGTCGGATCGTTCTGACGGAAGCCGGCCGGCTGTTTCTCGACGAGGCGCGCGCCGTGCTGGCCCGCGCGGCGGCGGCCGAGACCGTGCTGGCGGACCTCGCCGGCCTGAAGAAGGGCCGGCTTGCGCTCGGCGCCAGCCAGACGGTCGCGAGCTACTGGCTGCCGCCGCTGATCCACCGCTATCAGGAACGGTTTCCGGGCGTCGCCGTCGAGCTCGCGATCGGCAACACCGAGTCGGTCGCGACGCTGGTGCGGGAAGGCACCGCCGATCTCGGGATCGTCGAAGGCGAAACCGACGACCCGGCGCTGAACGTCACTCCGGTCGCGGAGGACGAGCTGGTGCTGGTCGTCGCGCCCGACCATCCCTGGGCGGACGGGCGGCCGGTCGCGGCCCGGGACCTCGCGGACAGCCGCTGGACGCTGCGCGAGTCGGGGTCCGGCACGCGGTCGATCCTGGAGCGCGCCGTCGAAAGCGGCGGGCTCTCCCTGGCCGATCTCGACGTCGCCATGGAGCTGCCCTCCAACGAGGCCGTGCGGGCGGCCGTCGAGGCGGGCGCCGGGGCGACGGTGATGTCGCGCCTGGTGGCTGAGGCGGCGCTCCGGGCGGGCTCGCTGGTCGCGGTCAAGTTTCCCCTGCCCCGCCGCCGTTTCCTCGCGCTGATGCACCGGCAGCGTTACGTCACGCAGGCCCTGAAGGCGTTTTTGAGCGGCTTGGAGCCGGGCGCCGAGACAGGCGCGCGGCCGGACGCGCCATCCGGCCGCGCATCGCGTTAGTGCGGGCCGCCGCGCGGCGCGACGAAGCGCACCACCGCGGCGCGCTCCTGCAACCGCTTCACCGCCGCGTCGAGGTCGGGCTTGGGCATCGGCCGCTCCGCGATCCGGAGCACGAACACGCCGCCGGGCTTCGGGCCGCCGACGATCTCCGCGCCGGTTTCGGCGAGCAGCGCGGCGATGTCGCGAGCGGTCGCCGAAGGCTGGAAGCCGACGAGCAGCGTCTGTCCCGCCGCCGCCTCCCGGCCGTCGGAAGCCGTTTCGTAACGCGCGTCGCCGGCGCCGAGATAGGCCTGCGTCAGCAGCCCCGCCTGCAGCGCGATCACCAAGGCCGCCGCCGTGGCGGACCACGCCAGCGCGCCGGGCGAAAGTCCCGTCAGCCGGTCGGCGAGCCAGCGGCCAAGCCCCGCGCCGGACCTGCGCGTCCGGCTCGCCTCGTAGGCCTCGATGCGGGCGAACAGCGCGTCCCGCGCTCCGGCCGACGCAGCCGGAAGCGCCTCGTTGAGATCAACCGTCGCCTGCCGCTCCTCGACCGCCGCGGCGAGCCGATGAGCGATCTCGGCGTCCTCCGCCATCAGCCGCTCGAACAGCGCGGCGTCTTTGGCGTCGAGCTTGTCGACGGCTTTCCAGGGCGCCAGCAGGTCGGCGGCGCTCGGCTCGGCGCCGTTCGGCGGGGCGCTCATGGCCACCCCCTGTCGACGCCGGCGGCGGCGAGCAGCTCGGCTAGCTTCTTGCGCGCATAGAACATCCGCGTCTTCACGGTGGCGGCGGGAATCTGGAGGATCTCGCTCGCCTCCTCGACGCTGCGCTCGTGATAGTAGACGAGGTCGATCACCTCCCGATGCTCCAGCGACAGCCGGCCGAGGCAGCGGCGCATCGCGTCCGCCTTGCTGGCCTTCTGGGCCACGACCTCGGGCGTATCGGCGTCGTCCTCGACCGCCTCCGCGATCTCCGGCTCGAGCGGCCGGGGCGCGCGCCGGCGCAACGCCGACAGCGCCTTGAAGCGCGCGATCGACAGGATCCAGGTCGACACGCTCGACCGGCCTTCGAAGCGCGACGCCTGTCGCCAGACGTCGAAATAGACGTCGCTCATCAGATCCTCCGCTTGCGATTCGTCACGGACGAGCCGGATGAGGAACCTCAATGTGCGCGTAGCGTGGCGCCCGTGGAGAATCCGCATCGCGGCCCGGTCGCCGGCTGCGATGCGCTGGATCAGGCTCTCGTCGGAGATCTCGATCATGGCGCGCCTCGCGACGACCTGCTCGTCTGTCGCAACGGCGCCCCGGGAGGTTCAAAGCGGACGGCCGATTTCTCCGCCGCCTCTGAGCTCACGGACGCGCGCTCTCACCCGCGGGGGCAGCCGCGGCGGGGATCACGGCCGAGGGCGGCGTCGTGGAGCTGACCGGCGGCGGGGAGACTGCGTCGACGGCGGCCCGCGCGTCCGCCCGCCCCGCCCCGAACTCCGGGTCGGCGCCCGGAGCGCCGAGATCCACCGCAGTGCGCGTCAGCGCGGCGCGCGCCTCCTGAGGCGTAAGGTCCGGCTTCGCCTCGACCATGAGCGCGATCGCGCCGCTGACCTCCGCGGCCGCCATCGAGGTGCCGGACATGTAGCCATAGCCGCCTCCCGGCGAGGCCACGACGACGTCGACGCCGGGCGCCGCCACGCTCAGATGCCGCCCGCGATTTGCGACCTTGAGCAGCCTGTCGTCCGCGTCGGTCGCCGTGACGGCGATCACGTTCGGATCGGCGGCCGGATAAAGCGGCGGCGATGCGGGGCCGGCGTTGCCTGCGGCCGCCACGTAGATCACGCCGCGTTTCGCGCCGGCCGCGAGGAATTCGGCGATCTTGTCGTCGCGCGGCCCCGCGAAGCTCATGTTCACGATCTTCGCCGCGCGCTGCGCCGCCCAATCGAGGCCGCGCAGGATGTGCATCGTGGTGCCTTCCGCGCCGCTCTTGCGCGCCCGTCCGTCGCCCGCGAAGGCGCGGATCGCGAGCACCCGCGCCGCCGGAGCGGGGCTCGTCAGGTCTCCGCGCGCCGCCGCCAGGCCGGCGACCGCGGTGCCGTGAGGATGCGGCGCGAAGGGCGGCCCGACCGGGTCGAACGTCTCGCCGATGGCGTCCCGGATTGCCGGGTGAGCCGGATCGACGCCGGAGTCGATGATCGCGATCGAAACGCCCGCGCCGGTTGCGACGGCGTGCGCCTCGGCGAGCCGCATCTTGGTCGCGGCATACTGGGTCGCCGCCAGCGCAGAGGCGTCCTGGCTGAGCGAATAGACGTGGTTGGGCTGCGCCGACCGGATCCTCGGATCGGCCGCGAGCGCGGACAGCACGTCAGAGACAGGCCGGCCGCCGCGGATGCGATAGCGATGGACGGTGGTTCCGGTGAGGCCGAACGTCTCCGAAGAGATCTTCTCGAGCCGGAACCGCTGCGCCAAGCTGGCGACTTCGGCCTCCGACACCTCAGGGCGCGTCTCGAACAGCACCTCCCCCGGCACGATGAGCGCGGGATCATCCGCCTTGCCGGCGGCGGCGCGGGTCGCCGGGCGGCCCTGCGGACCCCCGCCGGAAGACTTCGTCTTGCTCGATCGGCTCGTCTCGGATTTTTGCGGACGAGGCGTCGCCGGAGCAGCCCCCGGGCGAACCTGGACCGCCGGCGCCAAGGGACGCGGGCCTGGCTGGGCGGTCGGACGCGGCGCTTCATCCTCGCCGCGCACGGCGCGGGCGATCAGCACGATCCCGAGCGCAATCAGCGGAACCACGATAGCCGCCGGAACGCTGGAGCCGCCGCCGTGATGGCCCCTGCCGCCGCCCTCGCCGTGGTTGGGACCGTCGCCGCCATCGGTCGGTCGGGTCTGCGCCTGAGCGGGCGTGAGGAGGATCAGGCCGGCCGCGAGCACGGCGCAGACGCGCCGAACGATGCGGCCAGGGCCGCCGTGACGCCCTGAACGGGGGGCGCGCTCGGATGGAAGTCTCATTACGTCCCCTCGACAGTCGTGCGGAGACGACCGAGCGCGACCCCGCCCGCCATGCGCCCCAAAGCCGGCGTCGAGCATGTCGTCACAGCGGCGCGGCAAGATACGTCGACTGTTCATCTAGGCCATAGGCAAGTTGGAGCGTCAACGATGGGAGCGGCCGGCGCTGTAGTCGGCCAAACGGCTTCAGGCGGAGCCACAAAGACCCCGCCTGAACTGATGAAGGAGTTGTCGACCGATCATTCGCAGACGCGGACGCGACGGTAGAACGGATAGCCGGCGGCGTCGTAGAGCCGGCGGCGCTCGACCCAGCAGCTGCGCTCATAGACGACCTCGCGTTCGGAAGCCGCGCTCGCCGCGAGCGCGCCGAGCAGCAGACCGCCTCCGAAGCCGGCCGCAGCGTAGCCGCCGCCGTAATAGCCGTGGTGATGGTGATGATAGCCGCCGGCGGAGGCGGCGGTCGGCGCCGCGAGGGCGAGGACGGAGGCGGCGAAGACGCCGGCCGCGAAGTTGCGGGTCCTGGTCGAGATCGAGATCATGGCGGTCACCCTGAGCTGAAGGTTGAAGGCTGCGGAGCGCAGCCCCGATGCAGCTTGGTCGCAGCCGCCCTCCGGCCGGTTCGAAGCGGGTTCGGATTTTTTTGCGAAAGTGAGACGCCTTCGATGAAGGCAGGCCGCATTCATGGGCGCCGGCTGCTGGCTGCCGCTTGACGCTGCGCCATCTTTGGTGAGGCTAAGAACCAAAGGCGGTTGCGCTCCGCGCCAGACGCCGCTCCGGAGGGATGTGTCAAATGAAGAAGCTGATCATCGGCTCGATCGCCCTGCTCCTCGCAGGAGCAGCGCCCGCCTCGGCGGACGTCATGGAGCAGGTCAAGCAGCGCGGGACGCTCGTGGTCGGCGTGAAGGCCGACTACAAGCCGTTCGGCTTCCGTGACCCCTCGGGCACGGTGGTCGGAATCGAGCCGGATCTCGCCGCGGACGTCGCAAAGCGCCTCGGCGTCAAGCTGGAGCTCGTGCCGGTCGTCGCCTCGAACCGGATCGAGTTCCTCAATCAGGGCAAGATCGACCTGCTAATCGCGACGATGTCGGACAAGCCCGAGCGCCGCAAAAGCGTGCTGGCCGTCGATCCGCAGTACTATTCGGACTCCGTCAACGTGCTGATGAACCAGAAGGCGAAGTACGCCAAATGGGAGGATCTGAAGGGCAAGACGCTGTGCGCGACCTCAGGCTCGTTCTACAACAAGGACGTCGCCGAGAAATATGGCGTTCAGATCAAGGCGTTCGACGGGTCGGACAAGCCTCTGTTCGCTCTGAAGCAGGGCGAGTGCATCGGCTACCTGTATGACCAGACTTTCGTGCAGGGAAAACTTCTCGACGACGAGTGGAAGTCCGGCTTCTATATGCCATTGCCCGGCATCCTTGAGACGCCGTGGATCATGGCCGTCAAGAACGGCGAGGACGCCTTCCAGAAGTTCCTGAGCGAGACGACCCTCGACTGGTTCAAGAAGGGCACCGTGATCGACGAGGAGAAGAAGTGGGGCATCCAGCCCACCGACTACTCCCAGCGCATGCACGACAAGTACAAGGGCTGAGCCTGAGCGGCGCGCCGGCGGCTTCGCCAGGCGCGCCTTTGGCCGGTCGCAGCCGGTCCGGAAGCTTCACCTTGGCGGGCGCGAGGGTCGATGGAAGCGTTGGCGGAATGGGCGCGAAGCCTCTATGAGACCACCGGCATAAATCTCAGCTTCATCTACGATTCCTGGGACCGCGCGCGGTTCTTCTCCGGCCTCGGGATGACGATCTACCTCAGCGTCGTCAGCGTCATTCTCAGCCTCATCATCGGCGCGATCGGCGCCTGGGCGCAAAGTTCCCCGCTCGCGCCGCTGCGCTGGCTGGTCAACGGCTTCGTCACGCTGTTCCGCAACACGCCGCCGCTGGTCCAGATCCTGTTCTTCTATTTCGGCCTGAGCCCGCTCCTGCCGCGGGTCGAGGACGCAGACGGGATGATGCAGCCGCTGCTGAGTTCGGTTCAGTGGGCGATCATCGCGCTGTCGCTGTTCGCCGGCGCCTTCAACATCGAGATCTTCCGCTCCGGCATCGAGGCCGTGCCGAACTCGACCAAGGAAGCGGCGGAGGCGCTCGGCTACACCCGGCTCGGGGTCTATCGGCACATCGTCCTGCCGCTCGCGCTCAGGGTCTGCCTCCCGGCGCTGAACAACAATCTCGTCAACCTGCTCAAGGTCACGTCGCTCGCCTACGCGATCGCGGTCCCCGAGCTGCTCTACGTCAGCAAGCAGATCTGGACCGACCGCCAGAACGTGCCGGAGATGATGATCACCCTGCTGGTCGTCTACGTTCTTCTGGTCGGCGTCCTGGTCTGGGCGATGCACCGGTGGGAGCGTTCGCTGGCCATCCCGGGCTATGGACAGGGGGGCGGACAATGAGCGTGGGGTACGAGGCGCCGTTCCGTCCGATGGCGGTGCTGCTGCCGCCCCGCCCCCGTGAGCCCCAGCCGCTGCCTCGCGTCACCATGCGGCACGCGATCTTGTTCGTGACCGCCGTGCTGCTCGTCGCCACGGTCGCCCACGCGCAGGCGCCGGACGCCCCCGCCGCGGCGCCCGCGCATGAGGCGCTGACGCAGGAGCCGGCGACCGCGCTGACCGTGATCATCAAGTGGCTGCCCCTGCTGATGAAGGGCTTCCTCTTCAACATCCTGATCTCGGTGCTGGCCATGGGGCTGGGCACGATCGCCGGGCTGATGCTCGGCCTGGCGCAGATCAGCCAGAACCGCCTGCTCCGTCAGTTCGCCTGGGTGGTCACCCAGTTCTTTCGGAACGCGCCGTGGCTCGTGCTGCTGTTCTTCGCGATGTTCATGATCCCGTTCCAGTTCAATGTGTTCGGCTACATCATTCCGTTCCCGGATTGGGTGAAGGCGATCATCGGCTTCGGCCTGCCGGTGATGGCGAACGTGGCCGAGTTGCTGCGCGGCGCGATCCGGTCGATCCCGAACGGCCAGTGGGAGGCTGCGGAATCGCTCGCTTTCTCGCGCAACAAGACGCTGTGGATGATCATCCTGCCGCAATGCGTCAAGCGGATGTTGCCGCCCTGGATGAACCTCTATTCGCTGATCACGATGGCGACCGTGATGGCCAACCTCGTCGGCGTCTCGGAGATGCTGACGCTGACGGCGGAGGTCCACGCGGCCGAGGGCGGCCGGCCGGAGTTGCTCGCGCCGCTCTACGGCTTCGCGATGCTGTGCTTCTTCGTCTACTGCTGGCCGATCGGCAGGGCCACCCAGTATCTCGAGCGCCGCTTCCACGTGAAGACCTGAGCCAGGCAAAGGAGATCGGTCTTGAAAGCTGCCATCGGCGAACCCGCCGCTTCTCCCTGGACCCCGGATCAGCCGATCGTCAGCATCCGGTCGGTGCGGAAGTCGTTCGGAGCGCTCGAGGTGTTGAAGGACGTCTCGCTCGACGTCAGCAAGGGCGAGGTGATCTGCATCATCGGGCCGTCAGGATCGGGCAAGTCGACCCTGATCCGGTGCATCAACGCGCTGGTGCCGATCGACCAGGGCTCGATCCTGGTGGAGAACCAGGAGGTGAACGACCCTGCGCTGGACAAGCTGAAGCTGCGCCGAAAGGTCGGCATGGTGTTCCAGCAGTACAATCTGTTTCCGCACAAGACCGCGCTCCAGAACGTCATGATGGCGCCCATTCAGGTGCTCAAGCAGAACAAGGCGGAGGTGGAGGAACGGGCCCGCGCCCTCCTGGCCAAGGTGCGGCTGACGGGCAAGGAGAACAGCTATCCGGGAGAACTTTCCGGAGGCCAGCAGCAGCGCGTCGCAATCGCCCGCTCGCTCGCGATGCGGCCTGACGTCATGTTGTTCGACGAGGTGACGGCCGCGCTCGACCCCGAAACTGTCAAGGAAGTGCTCGTCACGATCCGCGAACTCGCCGAAGAGGGGATGACGTGCATCCTCGTCACCCACGAGATGAAGTTCGCCCGCGAAGTGGCCGACCACATCTACTTCACCGACAGGGGCGTCATCGTCGAGCACGGGCCGCCTGAAGAGTTCTTCGCCGAGGCCAAGGATGAGCGGACACGGGCCTTCCTGGGGCAGATCCTCTGAGCTGAGCGACGCAACCCTGCTCCATCCGCCTGCCTTGCGTTCGAAGCGCCCGAAGTGATCGGGTTGCTGAAACATCTCGCGTCCGTTCCGCTCGCCGCGTTCCTGCTGGTCTACGATGCGGTCGAGGCGCTGTTTCGGCGGCTCGTCCTGCCGGCGATCGCGGCGCTCGCCAAGGCGCCGGTCTTCGTCCGGCTGGGGCGCGCGATCGCGGCGCTGCCGCCCTACGCCATCCTCGTCCTGCTGCTCGCGCCGTTCGCTGCGATCGAGCCGTTCAAATACATCGGGCTGTACTGGTTGGCGGAAGGCCGACTCGCGCTCGGGGTCGTGACGACCGTCGCCGCCCATTTCGCCAGCATCCTGATCTGCGAGCGGATCTTTCACGTGGGCCGCTCGAAGCTGCTGACCATCGGCTGGTTTGCGCGCGGCTACTTCTTCCTGACCGGCCTGCGCGACGAGGCGCTGGCCTGGATCCGCGCGACGTGGGTGTGGCGGGCGAGCGGGGCGCTGCTGCGACGGGTGCGGAACCGCCTGCGCCTGCTCATCAGGGGGTGAGCTGCGCGAACTCGACCACGTCCACGGCGTCCCCGAGAGCGGAGCGGGCGATGTCCACCACCGCCTGGTGATGCGTGAACAGGATCGGCTGAACCTTGCCGCCGATGGCGGCCAGCGCCCTGACGCCGTGCGCCGTGCGGGCGTCGTCGAAGCTCGCGAACAAATCGTCTCCGATGAACGGAGCGGGTTCTGCCCGTTCGGCGTAATCCTCCAGATAGGCGAGGCGCAGCGCCAGGTAGAACTGATCCCGCGTGCCCTCGCTAAGGCCTGAGACCGGACATGTCTCACCGGAGGGCCGCAGCGCCACGAGCCGCTGAGCGTCGTCCTCGTACCGCTCCGAAATGCCGGCGAAGGCGCCGCCGGTGAGCGCCCGGAACAGCGCCGAAGCGCGTTCGAGCGTCGGGCTTCGCTCTGCGAGCCGCGCGCGCTCCATCGCGGCGCCGAGCATCAGAGACGCGATCCTCAACACGGCCCATTCGCGCGCAGTGGCGGCGAGCGCGGCTCCGGCAGCCCTCTGCTGGGCGGCCGCCGCCTCCGCCGCCGCCCCGCCGAGCGCGTCGCGCCGTCCGCGCTCCGCGGCGAGCTCCGCATAGACCTGTCGGTCCTCCGCCTCGAGCCGCGCCTCTTCCGCTTTCGCCGCCTCGACCATGGCGGGCGCGGCGTCGGGATCGAAGCCGTCGAGCTCGGCCCTCAGGACGTCCTCCTCGGCTCGCTCGCCCACGAGCGCCAGTTGCGCGCGACGTTCGGCCAAGGTCTTCTTGAGCCCCTCCCGCGTCTCCACGCTGGCGAGGAGCGCCCGCAGATCGGCGTCCTCGGGCAAGCCTGCGGCCGCTGCCGCCACCGCTTTGCGGGCCTCTTCGGTCTTCAGGCGCGCCTCGGCGTCGGCGCGACGGGCCTCGTCCCGCCGACGGGACGCTTCGGCGTGGCGCGCATGCGCCGCCCTCGCCGCCGTCAGCCGCTCGTGCAGTCTCCGCGCCGCCGCATCCGGCGCAAGATCGGCCAGGTCGGTCGCAATGGAGGCCACCAGGGCCGAAACGCGCGCGGAAAACGCCTCGGCGTCGCGCACGATGCCGCGGATGCGCTGACGCCTGTTGTCACGCTCGTCGATCAGCGCAGGCGCCTCGTCCCAGGCTGCGAGCGACGCGGCGGCGGCGGCGAGCGACGCGTCAGGCGCAAGACCGACCGATTGGAGAGCGGCTTCCCAACGCTGCCGCCGCGACATCGCCTCGGCCTCCGCTGCGCGCTCCTGGGCGGCCAGAACGGCGATGCGGCGCTCGAGCTCGGCGACCGCCGCGGCCCTCTCCGCCGCCTCATGCCAGCGCCCGGTGAGCGTCGCCAGGCGCGCGCCGAGCCGGGCCGCGAGCGCGCGCGCGTCGCCGCGTTCGCAATCCTCAAGCCCCGCCTGCCGGCAGATCGCGGAAAGCTCGGGCAGCAAGCCGGCCGCCGCCTCGTCCAGAACCGCGATCTCGGCCAGCCGGCGAAGGTTCTGGTCGCGTCGCGCGAGCAGCGCGGCCACATCCTTGCGCCAGCCCTCCATTTCCGCCGGCGAAGCGGGGGCAACGCCGCTCGCTCGCCACGCCTCGCGCCACGCGCCCTCGGTGGCCTCCGCGGCCGCGCCGAGCTCGGCGAGGCGCGCCTCGCCGTTTTCGAGCGCCCGCGCGAGATCGGCGCGGCGCCTGGCGAGTTCGGCCGCTCGCGCGGCCCGGGCGGCGTCCGCCGCGGCGCGGTCGGAAAGGCGGTCGGCCTCGGCCGTCTTCCGCTCAAATGAAGCCACGCTGGGGAGAAGCGTCGCGGAATCCAGCTGAGCGAGGCCGAGCACATGCTCGCGAAGCGGCTCCCACGCCGCCTGCCGCGCGTCACGCGCCTCGCGGATCGCATCAGGAGACGCGATCGGCCCATCGGCCGCGAGCGCCCCAAGCTCGGCGTCGACCAGCGCCCTTTGAGCCCGCGCGGCCTCGGCGAGCTCCCACGCGCGACCTTCCGCGGCGGCGAGCTTTTCGATCTCGCCCCGGAAGCGCGCGATCGTCTCGAGCGCCGGCAGCGGCCGGGCCGCGAGCGCGTCGAGATCGTCCACCGCCGGCGACAGCCGGGCGGCCGCGTCGCGCAACGCTCCCGCCTCCCCGGCGGCCTCGGCTGCGCGTTCGTCACGCCGATCAAGCTCCCTCAATCGGCCTTCGAGCGCGCCAAAGGCCTCACGCAGCGGGCGCGGATCGACAGCCTCGCCGCCTGCGTCCTGCTCCTTCAGCGCCCGCAGCCGCTCGCGCTCGGACGCGATCGCAGCCGCCCGGTCGGCGGCGGCGCGAGCGAACTCACGTCCTTCATCGATCAGCGCCCTCAGATCGGCGCGCGCGGCGTCGGTCGGACGCGTGGTCCCGATCTCCGCAACGCCGAGACGCGCCGCCAGTCGCACCAGCGCGGCGTCGCGTTCATCCGCCTCGCGCTGAACGCGCGGCAGATCGATCTGCAGCGTCCGGTACGCTCCGGAATCGCGGAACACCGCCTCGATTTCCTCCGCGGCGGCGATCAGGTTCGGATCGAATGCGATCTCGGCGACGTCCGCCTCGGCCCGCTTCAGCGCCTCCCCGGCGCGCGTCGCCTGCGCCTCGGCGGCGTCGGCTGCGTCGAGCGCGCGCCTGAGCGCGTCCGCCGCCCCCAGCGGCAGTTCCGGCGCCGCGCCGGCCTCGTCGAGCGCCCGCCGCGCTTCATCCACCGCGGCGGCGGCGCGATGGGCGCGGCCCAGCCGTTCGAGGCGTGCACGATCCGTCCTCAGCGCCTTGAGCTTTGCGTCAAGGGCGGCGTGACGCGCCTCCAGCCCCTCGATGCTTTCGTTGATCCGCTTCCAGGCGGACGCGCCAAGCTCATGTGTCGCGACATCCCGGCGCGCCGCCTCGTAACGCCGAAACTCTTCGTTGAAGCGCCGGGTGGAGGCCTGCGGACGGAAGAGCGCGTCAGCCTCCGCCTCCAGCGCCTTGCGCTGATCCTCGACGCCACGCAATCCGGACGCGGCGACGAACAGGCTCGCGCCGCTCTCGCCATCCGCCGACAGCAGATCGTCGGCGCCCTCACGAAGCGCGGCGGCGCTCAGGCCAAAGGCTCGCTCGAACACGTCGCGCGTGAGCGAGCCGAGATGGCCAGCGAGCAGATCGTCGCGCAGCGGCGCGTCGTCAGGTCCGATCAGCGTCGCTCGGTTCCCCTTGCGACGGCGGAAGCGAAGCTCCCGGCCGCCGGCGTCGGCGATCGTCGCCCCGAGGCGCAGGTCGCTTGTGGCGTACCGAAACGCGAAATCCGTCCTCTGGCCGAACCCGAACAGCAGATCGGACACGGCGGCGAGCGCCGAGGTCTTACCGGCCTCGTTGGGCCCGTAGACCACATGCAGCGCGGCTTCCGGCCGGAAGACGAGCGAGCGGCCTTCAAAGGCGCCGTATCTCTCCAGATCGAGCCGTCGGAGGCGCACGCCTCAGTGTCCGAGCCGACCGAGGACCAGCTCGCGCGCCTCGTTCACGAGTTCAGGAAGCTCTTCGGCCAGCGCCGCCTCATCCACGAAGACGCCTCCGGGCAGTTTGGCCGCGATGACGCCGATCGTCTCTGCGGCGCGCTCGAGCAGTTCAGGCTCTGCGTCGAGACCCTCGAGCAACGCCATCAGGTCGAGCGATTTCATCTCCGGCGCCGTGCGGGCCCCGCGTTGAAGCGGAGCTGTCTCGAGCTTCGTCTTCTCGATCCAGACGCTCGGAGACACCCGGTGCGCGGCCGCCTGTATCTCGTCGGCCATACGGCGCGGATCGCGGGCGAAGCCGCCGTGCAGCCGAGTTTCCCCTGCAAGCGTGATCCGGAGCGCCAGCGGCCGCCCATCCGCTTCGGCGACGACCGGCCGGATGGCGCTCTCGACGGCTGCGAGGGCGGCGTGCTCGTTCTCCGCTCCGGAGACATCCACCGTCGTGACCGCCCAACGCGCGCGGTCCGTGAGCAGACGCTCGATGCCGATGATGCGATTGTCCGCGACCTCGACCAGCACGGCGCCCTTGGGACCGCACTCGCGCACGCTGCGGCCCTGCAGATTGCCGGGAAATACGACCCAGGGCTCTCGAGAAAGCACTGCGTGCTCGTGCACATGGCCGAGCGCCCAGTAGTCATAACCCTTGCGGCAGAGCTCATCGAGCGTGCACGGCGCATAGCGCGCATGGGCCGACGAGCCCTCACAGCAGGTGTGCAGCACGCCGATATTGAACCAGCCGGCGACCGGCGCCGGGTAGGCGGAGGAGAGATTGTCCAGCGCCGAACGCGCCGCGAAGCTCTGGCCGTGCAGCGCCACACGCAGGCTCTCGAGCCGGAACGTCTCGGGCCTTCTGGACCCGAACTCGCGCACGCTCTCAGGAAGCGAAATGCTCTTCGTCACCACGCTCTCCGCGTCGTGGTTGCCCTTGAGCAGGAAGACCGGCACGCCGGCGCGATCGAGTTTCGCGAGCTGGCGGTTGAAGAACAGCCCGATCGACGCGTCTTTCCATTCGCCGTCATAGACGTCGCCGGCGATCACCGCGAAGTCGACGCGGGCCTCGATAGACCGGTCGACAAGGTCGGCGAACGCGTCCCGGCTCGCCGCCGCGAACAGGGCGGCCACCTCCGCATCCGCCCTGGCGAGGCCAGCAAGCGGACTGCCGAGGTGGAGGTCGGCCGCGTGCAGAAAGCGAAACGAAGTCATGAGGTCTCCGGTCGCCGACCATGGCGGGTCGCGCCCCGATTCGCCAATGCCGGTGGATGCGGGGGCTCAGAACGAGCGCCGGATCGCGTAACGGCCAGGGTCAGCCGCCGCCTGTCGCGCTCGACTCGCGGTTGACGCGCGGCGCGAGATGCGGCCTCACCGTCGTCAGCGATCCTTCCGTCAGCGAGGCCCCATGACCGACCAGACCCGCGCCGCGCCCGACGGCTGGACCCGCTTCGAGGATGAAGGGTTCATCGATCTGGTGGGGCCGCTCTACGAACGACGCGATCCGTCCTCGCCTCGCGCCTTCGGTTTCCTGGCGGGGCAGAAGCACGCCAACCTGATCGGCGTCGTCCAGGGAGGCATGTTGATGACGCTCGCCGACCGAGCGCTCGGGGTGGCGGCGTGGGAAGCCGCCGGCGGACGGCCTTGCGTGACCGTTCAGTTCGACATGCAGTTTCTGACCGCGGCCCCGCTCGGCGCCTTCATCTTCGTCGAGCCCGAGGTGCTGCGTCTCACCTCTTCGATGGTCTTCCTGCGCGGCACGCTGCGGGCCGGGCGCCGCACTGTGGCGGCCGCGACGGGCGTCTGGAAGATCCTGAGGCCGCGCCCAAAACGCGGCGCCTGACGGGCCGCGTCACGGCCGCTGCCGGCCACACCTCCGCAATTCTATTGTTTGCCTGGAAGCTACGGCTTATCTCCTCGCGTCCGCGAGGCGCCAAAATGCTGACGAAGAAAGCCAAATACGGTCTCAAGGCGATGGTCGATCTGGCGCGGCTGGATGCGGGCCGCTCCAGCTTCGTGGCCGACGTCGCCGAGCGGAACGGCATCCCGAAGAAGTTCCTGGACGCCATCCTCGGCGAGTTGCGCAACGCCGGAATGCTCACCAGCAAGAAAGGCAAGGCCGGCGGCTACATGCTGGCGCGACCGCCCGAGCAGATCACGGTCGGAGCCATCGTTCGCGCGCTGGACGGGCCGCTTGCTCCGATCGCCTGCGCCAGCCGCAGCGCCTATGTGCCGTGCGATGATTGCCGCGACATACGAACCTGTCAGGTGCGCCTGCTGATGGTCGAGGTCCGTAACTCGATATCGGACGTGCTCGACAGGCAGACCCTCGCGGAGCTGCGGGACATCGGCGACACGGACATGGCGTCGTTCGTCTATCAGATCTAAGCTCAGGCCTGTGGAACTGGTCGGCCCGGGAGCTTCGGTGGATCGCGCCACGCCGCGGATGTCGATCTCAGCGCGATTGCATCGGCTGTTGTCGGAGGCGACCCTGGAAGGCGTCTCCCTGACCAGCCCGGCCATGCGGACTTCCGAGTGGAAACGCGGCCAGTTGCTCCACCGCGCCGGCGACGCCGTCGCCGAGTTGCATTTCGTGACCGAAGGGCTGGTGGCGATCCTGGGGCGGGCGCGCGGCGGCGCCGCCGAGGCAGGGCTGGTCGGGCCGGGCGGCGTGGTCGGCTATCAGGCGATGTTCGGCGCGGCGGAAACGCGGGCGGACGCCGTCGCGCTCACCTCGGTGATCGCCATGAGCGCCCCGCGAAACGCGGTTCTGCAAGGGCTGCAGCGATCCGCAACCTTGCGCCGCGAGCTCTTCGACTATGCCGCGCAGCGGATCGCCGAGACCGAACAACTCTGCGTCTGCGCCTCGCTTCACTCGATCGAGCAGCGGCTCGCGCGTTGGCTGCTTCAAGCTGCGGCGCTGCTGGGGCCGCGCCCCGTGGAGATGACGCATCAGCAGTTCGCGTCCATCTTCGGCGTGCGGCGGGCGAGCGTGACCACGAGCCTTCATCTCCTTGAGGGCGAGATGGCGATCCGATGCCTGCGGGGGCGGATTGAAATCCGCGACCTTCCGCGGCTCGAGGCGCTGTCCTGCGGGTGTGAAGCCGCGCAGCTCTCTGCGGCAGCCGGCGCGCGCCGGCCGCAGCCCCCTCAGACGGCCTGCTCGAGCGCCTCGTCGACTGACAGCCCGCGCGACTGAAGACGCCACATCCTGGCGAAAACGCCCTGCGCCGCCAGGAGATCGTCGATCCCGCCGTCCTCGACCACGCGTCCCTCATTGAGCACGACGATCCGGTCGAACTCCGACAGCGTCGACAGGCGATGAGCGACGGCTATGACCGTCCGGCCGCGGGTCAGACGGTCGAGCGCGCGCTGGACCTCGATCTCGGCTTCGGTGTCGAGAGCCGAGGTCGCCTCGTCGAGCACCACGATCGGCGCGTTCTTCAGGATCGCCCGCGCGATCCCGATGCGCTGTCGCTGGCCGCCGGAAAGCTTGGCGCCGCGCTCGCCCACCAAGGTGTCGTAGCCGTCCGACAGATCATCGATGAAGCCGCACTGCGCCGCCGCCGCAGCCTCGTACACCTCCTGATCCGTCGCTTCCGGCCGGCCGAACCGGATGTTCTCCATAACGGTGCGGTGGAACAGCGAGATCTCTTGCGGAACGACCGCGATGGCGTAACGGAGCGACTCCTGCGTCAGCTCCGCCGTCGACTGGCCGTCGATCAGCACGCGCCCGTGCTGCACGTCATGGAGCCGCTGCACCAGATGGATCAGCGTCGACTTGCCCGCGCCCGAGGGCCCAACGACGCCGACCTTCTGGCCGGCCGGGATTTCGAGCGAGAAGTTCTTCAACACAGGCTTGCCGACGCCATAGTCGAAGGTCACGTTCTCGAACCTCACGGCGCCGCCCTTTCGCTGGAAGGGCCGTGCGTTCGGAGCGTCGACGACCTCGTGCGGCTTGCCGATCACCCGCAAGGTCTCGCCGACATAGCTCAGATGCTGCTCCATATCGACGAGCGCCATCGCGAGATCGCGCGAGCCGTGCAGGATGCGGAACACCAGCGTGCTGACCACCACCACGTCGCCGCCGGTGACGCTTCCTCGCGTCCAGAGCGAAACCGCCCAGATCAGCATCGATCCAGCCATCACCCACAGCAGCGCGTCGTGCATCACGCGCACCTTCTCGGTGAACATCCAGCTCGTCTGCTGAGCTCTCGCCTCGCCGTCAAACGTCGCGCGCAATCGCGCCCGCTCGCGCGCATTCGCCGCGAACGCCTTGACGGCCCAGATGTTGGAGATGACGTCGATCAGTTCGCCGCCGACGGTTCCGGCCTGCTCGGCGTAGCGCCGATGCAGGGGCCTGCCTTTGACGCTGAAGGCGATGAGACCGCCCGTTATGCCGATCACGGCGACCGTCAGCGCGACGGCCATGCCGATATTGATCGTGAAGAAGATCAGCAGCGCGCCGAAAAAGCTGACGATCGGCGGCATCACGTTCCAGGTCAGCTTGTTCACGAACTGCCCGAAATCGCCCGCCGTCGAGGTGATCCGGTGACCGAGCCCCCCGGCGCGTTCTTCCTGGAAGAACCGCATCGGATGTCCGGCGACGTAGTCGAGCAGGTCGAGCCTTATGTCGACCCCGACGCCCACTGTCGTGCGACAGCCGAGCCAACCGCTGACGCGCCACAGGATGCTTTCGATCGCTGTGAGGCCGATGAAGAAGGCGAGCGCGTACCAGACCGCCGGATTGCCCTGTGCGGGCTTCTCCATCGCGTCGACGAGAAGCTTCATCCCGTATTGCGACGCGATCATGCAGCAGGACGCGAGGGTCACCACGGTCATCAGGCTGATGAAATGGCCCGGCCACCGCTTGCAGTACCGCCACAAAAAGGCGATCGGGCTGCGCAGCGCCGACGCCAGCGGCGCGTCTTCGGTGCGCCGCTCCGGCGCGTAAGCGAGACCTGCGGCGCTCACGAGGCGGCGCGCCAATCGGATGTCGCGCCTGGGCCCGCCCCCGGCGCCTGCTCGAACCTCACCTGCTGGCGTTCAAGCTCCTCGGCGAGCGGCCGATAGACGGCGCGGCGGCCGTTCTCATCGGCGGCGCCGAAAAGCCCGACGGCGCAGAGGCGGTCGTTTTCCCATCCCGGATAATCGATGATGGGGTAGAGGCACAGGCCCTCGACGGGCACGCCGGCCTCACGCGCCGCCGCCACCTCGCCCGCCACGTAGTTGAGCCAGGCCGGGCGCGCCGAATGCTCGGCGCCTGTCTCGGAAACGATCACCGGCCGTCCATAGCGGTGGTGCGTCTCGGCCAGCATCTCGTGAAACGGCTTATAGTCATGATGACCCATCGGGATCGCTCCGCCGCCGAGCACCCATTGATTGTCCGGGTAGAAGTTGAGACCGACGATATCGAGCTTATCCGGCGATCCGCCAAGCTCGGGGGCGACCCGTCCGATCAGCATGTCGTGCGCCTCGAATTGCGAGAGCCGGTAGTTCTCGGCGGCCGCGTGGTCGTCAGCCCGGTGCGAAGCGGGAAAAACATTGATCGACGGCTCCGCACAGATGAAACGCGCCCTCGGCTCAACTTCACGGACGGCGTCGATCGCAGCGATCGTCGCCCGCACCAGTTGACGCTTGAGCTCGGCTCCCCGCCGGCGGACCGTCGGATTGAACCGCGCCATGTCGCCGCCGGCCCAAGCCCAGAATGAAATCTCATTGACCGGGCAAAAATAAGGAACGTCGTCGCTCTGGTCGCAGAGAAACCGCGTCGCGGCCTTGGCGAAGCGGGCGAAGCGCTCCGGGAAGGCGGCCGACCAGATGTCGAGCTTGTCCGGGTAGCCGTAATGGCAGAGATCCCAGATCACTTGGACGCCCGCCTTCGCGGCGGCCTGCGCCATGGGAGCGACGCTCGACCAGTCGTAGAAGCCGGGGGAAAGCTCGATCCTGTGCCACCGCATGCCATCGCGCGCAGCGCGCATCCCGTGCGCGGCGAGTAGCGCATAGTCGGACCGCACATGGACGTCGTGGCCGGTCGACGCGAGCAGATCGAGCCTGCGACCGTCAGCGCGCTTCTGCGCGGCGCATTCGAAGCCGGCGAGAAAGAAGCTTCGCAGCGCCGCTGTGGGCGGCAACGCTGATCCGGTCAAAGGCTACTCCCGAAGCGCGCGCGCTCACGCGGCGGTTAATCACTCGCCCGGTTTGGGGATTCAAACAGGACAGTCGAGGCTTTGGTACGGCGCCGTACCAAACGGCCTTGTATCGGAACACCTGGGGCGATCAACAGTTGGGGAACCGACGAAGTGCGGCGCATCACGGACGGAACCGCGCCGCTGCCGGCCTCCGGACTGTCGCCTCATATCAGCGGGAGAGAATATGCGAACGACGGCCGACTACGCCAAAAGCGTGGGACCCGAAGAACTTCCGACAATCGAAAACGCCACCGTCGTCTGCTTCTCCCATCTCAGATGGGATTTCGTCTACCAGCGTCCGCAACATCTGCTCAGTCGCCTTGCCCGCCGCCATGAGGTCCTGTTCATCGAAGAGCCCGTCTTCGAGGACGTGTCCGAGCCTGTCATGCGCCTCAGCCCCCGCGAGGACGGCGTCCGCGTCGGCGTGCCGGTGCTTCCGCATGGGCTGACCGAGAGCGGCAAGATCCTCGCGCAACGGCAACTGGTGGACCAGCAACTCGCATCGCTGCCCGCCGGCCCCCGCATCCTCTGGTACTACACGCCGATGGCGCTGCTGTTCAGCCGCCATCTCGACGCCGACGTGGTCGTGTTCGACAACATGGACCAGCTTTCGGCGTTCAAGGGCGCGCCTCCGGAACTGGTGGCCTTGGAGGACGAGATGCTGGCCCGCGCCAACGTCGTGTTCACGGGCGGGCATAGCCTCTACGAGGCGAAGAAACACCGGCACCACAACATCCACGCCTTCCCGAGCAGCATCGACGCCGTCCATTTCGGCCGCGGCCGGGCTGCCGACAGGAAGGAGCCGGAGGATCAGGCTACGATCCCGGGCCCGCGTGTCGGCTTCTTTGGCGTGGTCGATGAGCGCATGGATCTCGACCTCGTGCGCGAGCTTGCGGACACGCGGCCGAACTGGTCGTTCGTGATGATCGGGCCGGTGGTCAAGATCGACACCGCGGACCTCCCCCGCAGGTCGAACATCCACTGGCTCGGCGGGCGCGACTATAAAAGCCTGCCGGACTACATCGGTGGGTGGGACGTCGGCTTCATGCCGTTCGCCATGAACGAATCCACGCAGTTCATCAGCCCGACCAAGACCCCTGAATTCCTGGCCGCCGGCGTGCCGGTGGTCTCAACCCCGATTGTCGACGTGGTCCGGTCATACGGTCACGAAAAACACGTCGCGATCGCCGCGGACGCCGCTGCGTTCGTGGAAGCAGCCGAAGAGCTGATGGCGATGGACAGGGCGGACTGGCTCCAGCGTGTCGATCAGAAGCTCGCGGAGTCGTCCTGGGATCAGACGTTCGGAAAGATCTACGAACTCGTCGCGGCGGCCGCTCGGGGCGGCCGCCTGGATCACGAAGGGGCGCACCTGAGAAAGGATACCTTCCGTGTATGATTGGCTGATCGTCGGAGCCGGCTTCGCCGGCAGCGTGCTTGCCGAACGCATCGCCTCGCAGCGCGACCAGTCCGTGCTGATCATCGACCGGCGTCCGCACATCGCCGGAAACGCCTACGATCGGTACGACGATGCGGGCGTGCTGATGCACCAGTACGGTCCACATATCTTCCACACCAATTCGGATGCGATCGTCGATCATCTGTCGCAGTTCACGGAGTGGCGGCCCTACGAGCACCGGGTGCTGGCGCGCATTGACGACAAGCTGGTGCCGATCCCGATCAACCGGACGACCATCAACGCCCTTTATGGACTTGAGCTGCGGACGGACGAGGAGGCGGAAGCCTTTCTCGCCTCGCGTGCGGAGCCGGTCGAGGAGATCCGGACCTCCGAAGACGTGGTGGTCAGCAAAGTCGGCCGCGAGCTTTACGAGAAGTTCTTCCGCGGCTACACGCGCAAGCAGTGGGGGCTGGATCCTTCGGAGCTCGACAAGTCAGTGACGGCGCGCGTGCCGACGCGCACCAATGAGGATGACCGCTACTTCACTGACACGCATCAGATCATGCCGAAGCACGGCTATACGCGCATGTTCGAGAAGATGCTGTCACATCCGAACATCAAGATCATGCTGAACGCGGACTACCGCGAAATCCGCGACGTGGTTCCGCACCGCCGGCTGATCTACACGGGCCCGATCGACGAGTTTTTTGACTTCCGCTACGGCAAGCTGCCCTACCGGTCGCTGCGCTTCGAGCACAGGACGCTGGAGCAGGAGCAGTTCCAGGAGACCGGGACCGTCAATTACCCGATGAGCGAGGACTACACTCGGATCAGCGAATACAAGCATCTGACCGGGCAGAAGCACCACGCCACGACCATCACCTATGAATATCCGTCGGCGAAGGGGGATCCCTACTACCCGATCCCGCGGGCGGAGAACCAGGCGCTTTACAAGAAGTACCAAGCGCTTGCGATGGAGACTGAGAACGTCCACTTCGTCGGACGGCTGGCGACCTATCGGTACTACAACATGGATCAGGTGGTCGGTCAGGCTCTCGCGGAGTTCCGGCGGATCCAGGAAGCGGTGCCGCTCTGGACCGCGCCGGTGAACGGCAAGAGCCATCATACCGACGGCGAATTGGTCATCCCCGCCGGCCGCGCATTGAACTGAACGACCCGGCAGGACTTCCGACGACAAACGGCGCCCCGCGGGGCGCCGTTTGCATTTCCGGAGTTTCCCGGCTTCGGCTCGGCCGCGAGGCCTACTTCTCGAACGCGCCGGCGATCGTGAGGTCCACCTCATCGGAGACCACCGGGGCGAAGGCGCCGAGGCCGAAATCACTGCGCTTCACCTTGCCCGTCGCCGAGAAGCCGATCGTCTCGGCCTTGTTCATCGGGTTCACGCCCGCGCCGTGGAAGACGGCCTGCAGCGTCACGGGCTTGGTCACGCCGTGAAGCGTGAGGTCGCCGACGATCGTCGCCTTTTCGCCGGAGACCTCGATCGAGGTTGACTGGAAGGTCGCGATCGGATGCTTGGCGACGTCCAGGAACTCGGGCGTCGCGAGATGCTTGGCGAACTTGTCCGAGGTGACGGTGAGCCCCGACATCGGGACCTCGACCTCGAGCTTCGCCTTGGCGGGCTCCTTCGGATCGACCGTCAGGCTGCCGGTGATCTGTCCGAACATGCCGGTCAGGATCGAGAAGCCCATGTGGTCGACCGACCAGACGACCTGAGTGTGGTTTGGATCGGCCTTGTAGGCGCCGGGCTGCACCTTCGAGACGTCCGCCGAGCCGGGGACCTGCTGCGCCACGGCGGGCGCGGCGGCGGCGACGAGCGCGATGGCGAGGGCTGAGAGAAGCTGTCTCATGTTTGTTGGATTCCGACATTGAGCGCGGCAGGCTCTTGTCGCGCATCCCACGGCCTGCGTGAAGCCGCTCACGCTCAACCCCGTTGAGCGGAGTGACTGCGGCGCGCAGAACCGCCGGGCGCCCTTATAGTTTCCGGGCGTAGTTCGCGCGGACGTGCTGGTTGACGTAGGTGGCGAGGCCCTCGCCCGCCGCCGCGAGCCGCGTCATGGCCGCGACGTGCTCCGGCCCCGGCGCGGTCGCGTCGTAGCGATAACCGCCGCCGTCCCTGAACCAGAGGTCGATGAAGCCGTCGCCCGTCGCATAGGCCACGACGCCGGAGGCGCCGCTGCGGTCGCCGTAGCGGCTGCGCCGGGGATGAGGCGAGCGTCCGGCCACCGGAGCGTGTCCGAAGCCGGGCGGCCGCTCTCAGTTGTCGAGGAAGCTGCGGAGCTTCCGCGAGCGGCTCGGGTGCTTGAGCTTGCGGAGCGCCTTGGCCTCGATCTGGCGGATGCGTTCGCGCGTCACCGAGAACTGCTGGCCGACCTCCTCAAGGGTGTGGTCGGTGTTCATGCCGATGCCGAAGCGCATGCGCAGCACGCGCTCTTCGCGCGGCGTGAGCGAAGCCAGCACGCGCGTGGTCGTCTCGCGCAGGTTGGACTGGATCGCCGCGTCGATCGGCAGGATCGCGTTCTTGTCCTCGATAAAGTCGCCGAGGTGAGAATCCTCCTCGTCGCCGATCGGGGTTTCGAGGGAGATCGGCTCCTTCGCGATCTTCAGGACCTTGCGGACCTTCTCGAGCGGCATGGCGAGCTTCTCGGCGAGCTCCTCCGGGGTCGGCTCGCGGCCGATCTCGTGCAGCATCTGCCGGCTCGTGCGGACGATCTTGTTGATCGTCTCGATCATGTGGACCGGGATGCGGATCGTGCGCGCCTGGTCCGCGATCGAGCGGGTGATCGCCTGCCGGATCCACCACGTCGCGTAGGTCGAGAACTTGTAGCCGCGTCGGTACTCGAACTTGTCGACCGCCTTCATCAGGCCGATGTTGCCCTCCTGGATCAGGTCCAGGAACTGCAGGCCGCGGTTCGTGTACTTCTTGGCGATCGAGATCACGAGGCGGAGGTTCGCCTCGACCATTTCCTTCTTCGCCTGCCGGGCCTCGCGCTCGCCCTTCTGCACCATCTGGACGATGCGGCGGAACTCCTGGATCTCCAGGCCGGTCTCGGTCGCGAGGTTATGGATGTCGCCGCGGATGTCCTTGACGAGGTCCTTCTCGGCCGCGACGAAGCCTTTCCAGCCCTTGGCTCCAAGACCCGCGACGCGACGGATCCAGTTGGGGTCGAGTTCGTAGCCCTGGTACTGCTTGAGGAAGTCCAGCCGGTCGACGCCAAAGCTCTCGGCGAGCCGCATCAGACGACCCTCGAGCGCAACGAGCCGCTTGTTGATGTCGTAAAGCTGCTCGACCAGCGCATCGATGCGGTTCTGGTTGAGCGATAGCGACTTCACGTTGACGACGATGTCGTCCTTCAGCTTCTTGTATTTACGGTCCTGCGCGGGCGAGAGGGTGCGGTTCTGCAGCCGGTTCTCGACGTTCTGGTCCTGCAGACGGCGCAGCTTCTTGTAATCGTCGGCGATGGCGTCGAAGGTCGCCACGACCTTCGGCTTCAGCTCGGTCTCCATCGCGGAGAGCGAGACGTTATTCTCCATGTCGTCATCGTCGATGTCGCCGTCGGTCGGCGCAGCGCCCTCGGCCGTCTCGGTCTCTTCGCTCTCGCCCTCGGTCTGGGTCGCGTCGGCGCGCGCCTCGGGGCCGGCGTAGGTCGCCTCGAGATCAATGATCTCGCGGAGCAGAATCTTGCCTTCGTTGAGTTCGTCGCGCCAGATGATGATCGCCTGGAAGGTCAGCGGGCTCTCGCACAGCCCGGCGATCATCGCCTCGCGGCCGGCCTCGATCCGCTTGGCGATGGCGATCTCGCCTTCGCGCGACAGCAGCTCGACCGATCCCATCTCGCGCAGGTACATGCGCACGGGATCATCGGTGCGATCGGTAGGCTCAGCCTTCTGAGTGACCGCGACAGCGGACGACCGGGGGCTGCTCTCGACAAGCTCGCCGCCTTCGGGCTCGTCGTCGTCGGACGCACCCTCCTCGCGCTCGGTCTTGTCGTCCGCCTCCTCAGAATCCACCACATTGATGCCCATCTCATTGAGCATCGCCATGATGTCTTCGATCTGGTCGGCCGTGTTCTGGTCCGACGGCAGAACGTCGTTCAGCTCGTCATTGGTCACATAGCCGCGCTTCTTCGCGGCTTTGATCATGCGCCGGACGGCCTGATCGTTGAGGTCGAGCAGAGGACCGGCTTCGGTCTCCGGAGCGCTCGTCTCGGTTTCGTCCTTCGCCTGCAGTTTGGTCGCCATTCATCCGATCTCCGCGCCAGGCCGCGCCGCCCGGCCACGCAATAACCGCCCCCGGCGTCCCGGCGGCGGCGAATCAGTGTCGCTTAAAAGGTAAAGCAGAGCAGCCTTACGCCCACTTTAACCCTAGAGGAACCTCGCCATAAACCACGGCCCGCCATGTGACGAGTCCCGCGACGGCGACTCCGCCAGTCACATCGGCCGCACCGCGCGACCTGAAGCGCCGCCAAAGCCGTCGATCGAGGCCTCGGAGCCTTCCGCCGTGGAAAGCTGGCGCTGAATCTCCACGATGCGGCGGAAATTAGCGTCCGTGAACTCGCGCCCGAATTCCTGCTCCGCCTCGCGGAGCTCTCTATGTAACGCCCGGACCTTGTTATGCAAGGCGGCCGCGTGACGCCACGCCAGGCCGACATCCGCCGGGTCGGCTTCGCCGCCGACCCACCAGTCGCCAGGCAGAAGGGCGGAGCGCGCCCGCTCCAGCAAAGGTCCGAGGCCGGCCGCCTCGAGTTCCAAGACGATCGCGTCGCGCTCCAGCGCGCCATGCGCATAGGCGTCCAGGACCGCGGTTCGCAGCTTCGCAAGCTCGCGGCTCGTGAGCTCCAGCTCCGCGAAGGCCTCCGCCAGATGGTCGAGCAGCGCCGGGTGGTTCGCGATCGCAAGCACGAGAGCGACCTCGCGGGACTGGAGCCGTCCCGACGCGCCTGTCATCGCCGAGCTCTTGCGCAGCCCCGCGGAGGCCGCGAGCGGCGCGGGCGCCTCGCGCCAGGCGCGGTCCGCCCTGCCGCGACGCCCCTGCGGCCTCGGCGCCTGCCGGCGTTGCGGAGCCGCTGAACGACCGAACCGCGCCAGCCGGTCCTCGATCGCGGCGCGGTAGTGACGCCGCACGGTCTCGTCCCGGATCACGCCCAGCGCCTCATGGAGGCGCTGCTCGAAGGCGGCGGCGCGCTCCGGCGTATCGGTTGGCCCCGCATCGAGCTCGCGCGCCCACAGCACGTCGACCAGCGGAGCCGCAGCCGACAGCGCCGCGTCCACGGCTTCCCGCCCTTCGGCGCGCACCAGATCGTCGGGGTCCTGCCCCTCCGGCAGGAAAGCGAAGCGCAGCGACCGTCCCGGCTGCAGCAGCGGCAGCGCGGTCTCGACCGCCCGGAAGCCCGCGCGCCGGCCTGCTTTGTCGCCGTCGAAGCACAGGATCGGCTCAGGCGCCATCCGCCACAGCAGCTCGATCTGCTCAGGCGTAAGCGCGGTGCCGAGGGGCGCGACCACATGCTCGACGCCTGCGGCGGCCAGCGCGATGACGTCGATGTAGCCCTCGACCGCGACGACGGCTCCCGCCTTGTGGGCGGCCGCGCGGGCGCGGTGATGGTTGTAGAGTGTCGCGCCCTTGTGAAACAGCGGCGTCTCGGGCGAGTTCAGGTATTTGGCGGGCGCGTCGGCCTGCATGGCGCGGCCGCCAAAGGCGATGATGCGGCCGCGAACGTCCTGGATGGGGAAGATCACCCGATCCCGGAAGCGGTCGAACGGCTCCGGCACGTCGTCGCCGGCGACGAGCAAGCCGGCCTCGACCATGTCTGCGACCGAAGCTCCCTGCTGCCGCAGGTGGCCCTTCAGCGCGCTGCGATCGTTAGGCGCATAGCCGACACGGAACAGGGTCTGCGTCTGCGGGCTCATGCCTCGGCCCGCCAGATAGCCGCGCGCCGCGGCGCCCGCCCTACCCTGCAGCTCCGCTTCGAAGAACCGGGCGGCCATCTCCATGATCTCGACGAGGCCCGCGCGACGCTCCTGCCTGCGCTCCTCCTCGGGCGTGTCCTTCGGCAGCGGCACGCCCGCCATCTCGGCAACCTGCGCCACCGCATCGGGGAACGAGAGGCCCTCGACCTCCATCAGGAACTTGAAGACGTCGCCGTGCTTGCCGGAAGAGAAGCAGTGATAGAAGCCCTTCTGATCGTTGACGAAGAAGGACGGCGTCCGCTCCTGATTGAACGGCGAGAGCCCCGCGAACTCGCGACCCTGGCGCTTCAGCTTCACACGACGGCCGACCACTTCCGAAACCGGAAGCCGCTGGCGCAGTTCGTCGAGGAAGGCTGGGCTGTAGCGCATCGCGCGGGGATCGTCCGGGGCTGACCGACCGTCCCTTATATAGCCTCGCAGCCGAGTCGCTGATCCTCTCCGTCTGCGCCCACGCTATTCACAGGAAGCGGCGCAGCCGGCGGCCCGAAAGAGAAGGCGAGCATGAACGCCACGGAGATCTACCGCCTCTACGAGCTCGGCAAGGCCTGGCGGCTCGCGCTGACGTTCGGCGTGAACGGCGCGGGACTCCTGATCCTCCGGCCCATGGCGGACGAAGTCGCGTCAGGCGGGCCGCGGCTTCTCGCAGCTTGGTCCCTCGCCCTCTGGATGATCCTCTTCACGCTGGTGATGCGCCGCGACGTCCACGGCTTCTGCAAGAAGATGGCCGAGGAGGCGGAGGCCGTCGCCGCGCGGAAGCCGCGGGTCTACGGTCCGTCCGCCCGGCGCTTCCTCACCCGCGTCACCGGGCTGATCCTTTCAGGCTGGCTGCTCGTGGCTGCGTTCGCGCTCTGGAGCTTCGCCCGGCCTGATTGACACCGCCCCCCTCTGCCTCTAGAGAACGGCCACGTCGCGCGGGGCCAAAAGCCCCGCGTCGGCGTTTTGCGCACCCGTGGTCCGGCGTTCTCGCGACGGCTGGACCTGTCGGCGCCCGCAAGGGCGCAGCAGGAGGGCGCGTTCCTCAACCTGTCACAGGAGGACGCGATGTCGAAGCGACACGCCTCGAAGTACAAAATCGATCGCCGCATGGGCGAAAGCATCTGGGGCCGCCCGAAGAGCCCCGTGAACCGCCGTGAGTACGGCCCCGGCCAGCACGGCCAGCGCCGCAAGGGCAAGCTCTCCGACTTCGGCGTCCAGCTGCGCGCCAAGCAGAAGCTCAAGGGCTATTACGGCTCGATCTCGGAGAAGCAGTTCCGCCGGATCTACGCCGAGGCGACGCGCCTCAAGGGCGACACCTCCGCGAACCTGATCGGCCTGCTGGAGCGCCGTCTCGACGCGGTGGTCTATCGCGCCAAGTTCGTGCCGACCCCGTTCGCCGCGCGTCAGTTCGTGAACCACGGCCATGTCCGGGTGAACGGCCGCCGCGTCAACATCCCGTCCTACCTCGTGAAGGTCGGCGACGTGATCGAGGTGAAGGAGAGCTCCAAGCAGCTCGCCATCGTGCTCGAGGCCGCCGCCTCCGGGGAGCGCGACGTGCCGGACTATCTCGAGGTCGACCACAACAAGATGACCGCGAAATATGTCCGCATCCCGGTGCTGACCGAGGTGCCCTACCCGGTCCACATGGAGCCGAACCTGGTCGTCGAGTTCTACTCGCGCTGAGCGGTTCTGTTCGAACGAATTCAAAGGCCGCCCCTCGGGCGGCCTTTTTTCGTCAGACGGTCGCGCTTTGCTGGCCGAGCCGCACCAGCACGATCTCCGGCGGCACGCCGAACCGCACCGGCAGGCCGCTCATCCCGATGCCGCCCGACACGATCAGGTGGCGGCCGTCCTCGACGATATGGCCGTAGCGGAACCGGCCGCCATACGCCGAGGGAATGAACGGGTTGCGCAGATGCGGGATGTAGACCTGCCCGCCATGGGTGTGCCCGGCGAGGGTCAGCGACACCCGCGCCGGCACGTCGGTGAAGATGTCCGGCTCATGGGCGAGCAGCAGCGCCGGATCGTCTGTCTTCAGCTTGGCGAGCGTGCCCGGCAGATCGTCTTCGCCGCGGAAGCCGCCGCGCTTCAGCCAATGCGCGAGCTGATCGCCGAGCCCGCACAGCCAGAAGCGCTTGCCGGCGTGCTCGATCAGTTCAGCCTCGTTCGACATCACCCGGATTCGGGCGCCGTCGAGCGCGCGGCGGATTTCGTCGGCGTTGTGCCACCAGTCGTGATTGCCGAGGATGGTGTAGAGCCCGAGCGGCGCCGACAGGTCCGCATAGGCCGCGGCCCACTCGCGGGGCGGCACGCGGCCCGAGACGAAGCGGTAGGTCGCCTCATGGTCGCCGAGATGTACGATCAGGTCGGGCTTCAGCCGGTTGACGGTTTCGACGATGCGCTGCACCCGGCCGATCGGCACGTAGGGCTCGCAAGCGTGCACGTCCGAAATGACGGCGATCGTGAGCGGCAGATCGGCGGGCCAGCCGGGCGGCGTCGGCCGATACTCGGTGACGTCGAGCATCAGCGAAGGCTCGATCAGTCCCGCATAGGCCCCGCCGGTGGCGGAGATCAGGAAGCCCGCGCTGCCGGCGGTCAGCAAGGCGCGGCGGGTGACGAGCGGCATCACGATCGTTTCGGCTCACAAGCGAAGCGGATGAGCGCTCTATGGCGCCCGGTCGGACGCCGGTCCAATCACGGCCGGCGGAGCGGTTAATCAGTCGCTCTGTGACGCGGGAACATGGCCGAACGACGGTCAGGGCTCCGTCGCCGCAAGCGATGCGGAAACAAAAAAAACGCCCGGCTTCCGCCGGGCGTCTTTTCGTGAAGGATCAAGCGGCAGTCAGGCGGCGGGCTGCTTGACCGCGACGCCGGCCTGCTTGAGGTGGCTCTGCAGTTCGCCCGCCTGGAACATCTCGCGCACGATGTCGCAGCCGCCGATGAACTCGCCCTTGACGTAGAGCTGAGGAATCGTCGGCCAGTTCGAGAATTCCTTGATGCCGTTGCGCATCTCGTCGCTCGCGAGGACGTTGACCCCCGCATACGGCACCCCGAGGTAGTCGAGGATCTGCACGACCTGGCCGGAGAACCCGCACTGCGGGAACTGGGGCGTGCCCTTCATGAAGAGCACCACGTCGTTGGAGGCGATCGCGTCGGCGATCTGCTGCTGTGCGCTCATAATACGTAGCCTTTCGCTGTATCGGGTTCCGGCGTCGGCCTCGCGCTGGTCTGAAGCGCGAGGGCGTGGAGCGCTCCGCCCATCTGTCCTTTCAGCGCCTGATACACGATCTGGTGCTGCTGCACGCGGCTCTTGCCGCGGAAGGCCTCGGAGATCACCGTCGCCGCGTAGTGGTCTCCGTCGCCGGCGAGGTCGCGGATCGTCACCTCCGCGTCAGGCAGCGCGTCGCGGATCAGGCGCTCGATCTCGCGTGCGTCCATCGGCATCGGTCTCGGGCCTCCTCAGGCGGCGGGCGCGGCGTCGATCGCCGGGCCGGCCATGAAGCGCGGGAACCAGCCTTCGTGGGACTCGCGCAGTTCATTCAACAGGATGGGGGCTTCGTCGCCCGGAATCAATCGGTCGCCGCCGGTGGTGCCGATCCGCGCCGCGGTCACGCCGGCCGCGCTCGCGGCATCGATCACCATCCCGACCCGCTCCTCCGGAACGGTCACCAGATAGCGGGCCTGATCCTCGCCGAAGAAGTAGCCATGCGGCGTCGCTCCGGCGTGCGCGCCGTTGAGCCGCGCCCCGATCCGGCCGGCGAGCGCCATCTCGGCGACCGCGACCAGCAGACCGCCGTCCGACAGGTCATGCACCGCCGTCGCGACGCCCGCAGAGATCATGCTGCGGACGAAATCGCCGTTGCGCCTCTCGGCCGCGAGATCGACCGGCGGCGGGGCGCCCTCCTCGCGGCCGGCGATCAGCCAGAGCCAGCAGGAGCGGCCGAGCCAACCCTTGGAGTCACCGATCAGCAGGATCGCCTCGCCTTCGCGCTTGAAGGCGAGCGTCGCGCTCTTCGAGACGTCGTCCAGCAGCCCGACCGCGCCAATGGTCGGGGTGGGCAGGATCGCGCGCCCCTGGGTCTCGTTGTAGAGCGACACGTTGCCGGACACGACCGGGAAGTCGAGCGCCCGGCACGCCTCCCCGATCCCTTTGGTGCAGCCAACCAGCTGGCCCATGATCTCGGGCCGTTCCGGATTGCCGAAGTTCAGATTGTCCGTCACCGCGAGCGGCGTCGCGCCCACGGCCGTAAGGTTGCGCCAGGCTTCAGCGACCGCCTGCTTGCCGCCCTCGAACGGATCGGCCTCGCAATAGCGCGGCGTCACGTCGGCCGTGAACGCAAGCCCCTTGCGGCCGCCCTCGACCCGGATCACCGCGGCGTCGCCACCCGGCTTCTGCACGGTGTCGCCCAGAATGATGTGGTCGTACTGCTCCCAGACCCAGCGGCGGGAGGAAAGCTCCGCCGACCCCATGAGCTTGAGCAGCGCCTCCCGCGTGTCGCAAGGCGCGTCGAGATTGGCCGCCGCGACCTGCTGCTGCTTCGGCGTCTCGACCCAGGGCCGATCGTATTCCGGCGCTTCGTCCCCGAGCTCCTTGATCGGCAGGTCGGCCTTCAGCTCGCCATTCAGGTAGACCTTGAAGCGGAGATCATCCGTGGTGTGACCAACGACCGCGAAGTCCAGGCCCCACTTCGTGAAAATCGCGCGGGCCACATCCTCCTTCTCGGGATGCAGCACCATCAGCATGCGCTCCTGGCTCTCCGAGAGCATCATCTCGTAGGCCGTCATGCCCTCTTCGCGCGTCGGCACGTTCTCCAGGTCGAGCCTGATCCCGAGATCGCCCTTGGCGCCCATCTCGACCGCCGAACAGGTGAGGCCCGCGGCGCCCATGTCCTGGATCGCCACGACAGAACCGGAAGCCATCAATTCCAGGCAGGCTTCGAGCAGCAGCTTCTCGGCGAACGGATCGCCGACCTGCACGGTCGGGCGCTTCTCTTCGGAAGCTTCGTCAAACTCGGCCGAGGCCATGGTGGCGCCGTGAATGCCGTCGCGGCCGGTCTTGGAGCCGAGATAGACGACCGGCAGCCCGACGCCGGACGCCTTGGCGTAGAAGATGGCGTCCGCCTTGGCGAGGCCGACCGCCATGGCGTTGACCAGGATGTTGCCGTCATAGCGCGAGTGGAAGCCGACCAGCCCGCCGACCGTCGGCACGCCGAAGGAGTTGCCGTAGCCGCCGATGCCGGCGACCACGCCCGACACGAGGTGACGGGTGCGGGGGTGCTCCGGCGAGCCGAACCGGAGCGCGTTCAGCGCCGCCACAGGCCGCGCGCCCATGGTGAAGACGTCGCGCAGGATGCCGCCGACCCCGGTCGCCGCGCCCTGATACGGCTCGATGAAAGACGGGTGGTTGTGGCTCTCCATCTTGAAGACCACGGCCTCGCCGTCGCCGATGTCGACGACGCCCGCATTCTCGCCGGGGCCCTGGATGACGCGCGGGCCGGACGTCGGCAGCGTCTTCAGCCAGATCTTCGAGCTCTTGTAGGAGCAGTGCTCGTTCCACATCGCCGAGAAGATGCCGAGCTCGGTGAAGCTCGGCTCGCGGCCGATGAGCTTGAGGATCCGCTCATACTCGTCCGGCTTCAGCCCGTGGGCGGCGACGAGTTCGGGCGTGATTGCGGGCTCGGACGTCGGCATCGGACTCGTGGGCTGGGGCTGGAAAGGTGAGGCCTTGCTACGCTAACGAGGCGTGGCGCGCTAGTCCGCGCCGGCGCCAAGCCGGTCGATCATCGCCATGGCGGCGGCCGGATTGCGAACCTTGGCGCCGGAGATGAAGAACGCGAACACGTCGCGCGGCTGCTTCTTCGGTGTGGCGCCGGTCAGCGCCGGCAGATCGCCAGGCTGACCGCCGCCCGCATAGGTCCGCAGGCGGCTCGCCCAGCCGTCGAGATCCTCGGCCGGATAGCCGCTCTCGACCGTCTCTTGAGCGCGCTCGAGCCGGAGGTAGACGAAGTCGGCGGTGACGTCGGCGATCATCGGGTGGTCCGGATCGTCAAGGACGACCTGCGTCACCTCCGCCTCCGCCTTCCTGAGCAGGTCGACGAAAGCCGGATCGGCGAAGCTCTCGTGGCGCGCCTCGATCGCGTGGCGCAGGCGGAGGCCGCCGCGCTCCGGCGGCAGCAGCTTGAGGAAGCTCTCGATGTCCGCGGCGTCGAAGCGCTTGGTCGCGGGGAACTGCCAGACGATGGGGCCGAGCTTCGGGCCGAGTTGCGTCACGCCGCCATCGAGAAAGCGCGCGACGGACTCCGCGCCCTCGGCGAGGACGCGCCGCTGCGTGGCGAAGCGCGGGCCTTTCACGGCGAAGACGAAGTTTTCCGGCGTCTCCGCCGCCCATTTGCGGAAGCTTTCGGGCTTCTGCGCGCCATAGAAGGTGGCGTTGATCTCGATCGCCGTCAGCCGCTCGGCCGCGTAGGCGAGCTCTCGCTTCTGCGGCAGGTCGGCGGGATAGAACGCGCCGCGCCAGGGCTCGTAGGTCCAGCCGCCGATCCCGAGCCGGATCGCGCCGGCCGCCATCAAGCCGCCTGCGCCAGCCCGGCGAACAGCTTCGCCCCGTCCGTGCCCCCGACCGCGGCGTCGATCAGGTTCTCCGGGTGAGGCATCATGCCGAGCACGTTCAGCTTCTCGGAGTAGATCCCGGCGATATCGTTGAGCGAGCCGTTGCGGTTGGCGTCGCCGCCGACAGTGCCCTCGGCGTCGCAGTACCGGAAGGCGACGCGGCCGTCCCCTTCGAGCCGCGCCAGCGTCTCGGCGTCGGCGAAGTAGTTGCCTTCGCCATGCGCCACGCACACCTCGATCGTCTGCCCGAGCTGATAGGCGCGGGTGAAGGCCGTGTCGGCGCGCTCCACCTTCAGATGCTGAAGATGGCAGATGAAGCGCAGATTGGCGTTGCGGGTCAGGATTCCGGGCAGCAGGCCGGCTTCGACCAAGATCTGGAAGCCGTTGCAGATGCCGAGCACCAGCCCGCCGCGCGCGGCGTGCGCCCGCACCGCGTCCATGATCGGAGCGCGCGCCGCGATCGCGCCGCAGCGCAGATAGTCGCCATAGGAAAAGCCGCCGGGCAGCACGACGAGGTCCGTTCCGGCCGGGAGCTCGGTCTCGGCATGCCAGACGATCTCCACCGCGGCGCCGGCGCGCTTCAGCGCGCGGGCGACGTCGCGCTCGCGGTTGGAGCCGGGGAAGAGGAGCACCGCGGACTTCATTCGGGGCCTCGAGTCTCGATGGTCAGCGACAGCCTGCGGGTCACCGGGGCTGCGCCTCCGGCTCGGCCGGATGCGCGCCGGGCGCGCTCGGCGGAGTTGCGGCGGCGCTCACCTTGGCGGTCGCCAAAAGGGTTTCGATCTTGCCGCGATGGGCCGCCCAGCGGCCGTCGGGCGCGCCGCAGCTGAAGGCGACGTCGAAACCCGGCGCGGCGAACAGGAACAGGCCGAAATGCGTCGCGCCTTTGTCGCCGCGGGTGACGATCTCGCCCCATGAGCCCGGAACCGCGCCCAGCGTGCGCGGCGTGAACGGCGCGACGAACTCTGACTTCATCCCGGGCGGCGGCATCCGCACGACGCCTTCGGCAAACTTCTTCACCACTGTGTCGGGCAGCGCCTGACCTGGGGTCGCGCCCTCGTCCGCGCGCGGCAGCAGGATGCAGAACACGCGGTCTCCGCCACAGGCCTCGTCCTTGCAGATCACCCCGCCCCGGTTCTGGGCCTGGATCACCTGCCATTCGGGACCGAAATCGAGCGTGAAGCTGCCGTTCGGGCCGACGAATTGCTCGGCCCCGGCGGGCGAGGCGATCAGCCCAAGCAGGCCTGCGATCAGGGCGACGACGCGCATCAGCCTGCGATCTCGTAGCGGTAGCTCTCGATGACGGTGTTCGCGAGCAGCTTCTCGCACATCGCCTTGAGCGTCGCTTCGGCCTCAGCCGGGTCGCTGGTCGCAAGCTCGACGTCGAACAGCTTGCCCTGGCGCACGCTCTCGACCCCGCCCACTCCGAGCGAACCCAGGGCGCCCTGGATGGCTTTGCCCTGCGGGTCGAGCACGCCGTTCTTGAGGGTGACGGTGACGCGCGCCTTCATATCGGCTCCCTGGCTGGGGTCAGCATGGCGATCCGTTTAGAGGGTCGCGGCCTGCGGCGTCCACCCGAAACGACAAAGGCCCCGCTCGTGGCGGGGCCTTTGGGATCTTCGCTCGTTCAGTCCTTGGACGTCACTAGCACCGGGCCGCGGCCGTTCGGAACCTCGAACTCCGGCAGGATGCCGAGCCGGCGCGCGACTTCGGTGTAGGCCTCGACGAGGCCGCCCATGTCGCGGCGGAAGCGGTCCTTGTCGAGCTTGTCGTTCGACTTGATGTCCCACAGCCGGCACGAATCCGGCGAGATCTCGTCGGCCACCACGATCCGAACGGTGTCGTTCTCCCAGAGCCGCCCGGTCTCCATCTTGAAGTCGACGAGACGGATGCCGACGCCGAGGAACAGGCCCGACAGGAAGTCGTTGACCCGAATGGCGAGCGCCATGATGTCGTCGATTTCCTGGGGCGTCGCCCAGCCGAACGCGGTGATGTGCTCTTCCGACACCATCGGGTCGTTGAGCGCGTCGTTCTTGTAATAGAACTCGATGATCGAGCGAGGGAGCTGCGTGCCCTCCTCAAGCCCGAGCTTGGTCGCCAGCGAGCCGGCGGCGACGTTGCGCACCACCACCTCGAGCGGAACGATCTCGACCTCGCGGATGAGCTGCTCGCGCATGTTCAGCCGCCGGATGAAATGCGTCGGCACCCCGATGTCGTTCAGGTTCTGGAAAATGAACTCGGAGATGCGGTTGTTCAGCACCCCCTTGCCGTCGATCACTTCGTGCTTCTTGGCGTTGAACGCGGTCGCGTCGTCCTTGAAGTGCTGGATCAGGGTGCCGGGCTCGGGGCCCTCATAGAGGACTTTCGCCTTGCCTTCATAAATGCGGCGGCGGCGGTTCATCGGCGTATACCGTGGCTTGAGGAAATCCATAACACCTGCCGGTTGGTCGGGCATGACCGGATGCGGTCGTCGTTCCGGCGCGCGCGCGAATCGGAAGTCGCCGCTTTGAGGCGACGTCGCGCGCGGGCCGGACCCTAGCCGATCAAGGCATGAAGCACAACGATCCGGCCCGGGACTGAATCTCGCGCAGACGCTGTGCGCGGCGGCCTGCGCCGGCTGGTCCACGAGTCATATGGTGGCCATACTGCCCGCGAAACAGTGCGCCCGCGCCCCCTGCCGGGAGATTCTCATGCGGTCCTTCGCGCTCGCCTGCTGCCTCGCCGCCGCCTTGGCCGCGCCATGCCGCGCTGCGCCGCTTTGCTCCGGCGTGACGGTCTCGAACGCGGCCGCTCCCGCGGAAGCCGCGGCGGTCGGCCGGCAGATCAGCAACGGAGCCCTGCCGATCGATCGCAAGCTGCAGGACGGCGGCTGGCGAATCTACCACGTGAAGCCGCAGACCGCGGACCCGCTCTGGCTGTTCTTCAAGGCCGACCCTGCCCGCTCGGAGCGCATCTACCTGTCGCCCGGCCTCGGTCGGCCGGACGAGTATGAGGACATCCGCCGCGAGGTCGAGCAGAACGCGGCCGGCATCCCGCCCGCCCTCGCCGCCTGCTTCGCCCATCTGGTCACCGGCGGCTGACGTGACCGATCGCTCCGGCGGCCAGGGCCGCGGGACGAAGCGCCCCCGATTGACGAGCCCTCGGGGAGGAACCGCGGGGCTACGGTTAACCAATCGTCAGAAAGCGCATGGGCATTAGAGCCTGACGCTTTTCGCCGCTTTCACGGGAAGCAGTGATGATGATCCCGCTGCTTTGAGCGGGGGCGACATGTCTATCACGATGCGTTGGCTGGCGGCGGCGGCGCTCTGCCTGGTTGCGACGGGAGCTCTGGCCGGGGAAGCGGAAGAGCGCGCTGAAATCAATCGGGCGGCCAAAGCCGACTTCCTAGCCGGACGTTTCGATGAGCTGGAGGCTACGCGCGAGCGCTATCGCTCGACAGGAGAGAAAACGGCGAGCGGCGTTCCGAAGCTCACGGTCTTCTACAATAGCTTCGCTTCGGGATTTCTCTACGCAGCCCCGAGCCGCCTCAAGGACGATCCTTTCAGGGCGCAGGCTCGTCTCTGGGTGCGCGCCCGCCCTCGCTCCACGGCGGCCGCGATCGTAGCGGCCAAAGCCGAAACGGAGATCGGCTGGGCGATCCGCGGGCCGGGCTTTGCGAGCGGGGTCACCGAGGCCCAGTGGAAAGGATTCAAGGCCCAGCTTGCGCTCGCCGCCGCCCAGCTGGATCGGGTGGCGCAGACCTCCCGCAACGACCCCGCCTGGTACGTGGAACGGCTTCGTAGCGCGCTAGAAAGCGGCGAAGGCTGGGAGCGCTTCAGCGCGATCGCGCTCGAAGCTCTCGAGCTTCACCCCGACCAAATCGCGATTCATCAGGCGATTTTGCGCGCCATGCTTCCCAAATGGGGCGGGAGCTACGAGGCCGTCGAAGCGGCGACGCAGCAGATCGTGTCGCGAACAAAGGACCGTTACGGACTCGAATTCTACGCGCGCGCCTACTGGTGGCTCCGGGACGTCGAACTCCCGTGGGACCTGTTCAAGACGTCGAAAGCTAGCTGGCCGCTGATGAAGCAGGGCTTGGATGACGTGGTCCTTAGATACCCCACAGACTGGAACCTGAACATTTACGCTGGCTTGGCGTGCCTGTCAGGTGATGTCGGCGCCCTCTCGACAGTCCTCGATCGGCTGCATGGACGGCTGGACCCTCAGGTGTGGCCAAGCGGCGACTTCATGAGAGGTTGCGCGTCAGCGCCCGCACGCAAGCGGCTCGAGGAGGAGGATTTGGCGCACTTCGCGAAACCGGCTCCGATCCCAGACGAGACGAGAGCGCGCCAGGTGATCGCGGCCGCAGTGACCGAGGACTTCGCCGCCGGGCGGTTCGACCGCCTTGGTGCGACTTACGCGGCGTTCCTCGCCGCTAAGGCGACGACGGCGAGCGGATATTGGAAACTCGCCTTGTTCTACCAAGGGGTGGCCCCCCTGAGCATGCTCTATGAAGCAGGGGCGCGCGTGGACCAGCCGAGCTTCGATGCGCTACGGAAGCAGACGGATGCATGGCTTGCCGCCGCTCCGGCGTCCGGCGGGGCAGTCATCGCCCGCGCTCGCCTGCATCTTTCCGAAGCCATGGAGCTCAGGCATGGACGGGCGCAGACCGCTCTGACCGCTGAACAGAAGGCCGCCAAGGCGACGGACGAACTGTCGGCGGCGCGGAAGCTCCTGGACGACAGCAAAGCATGGGCCAGCAATGATCCGGAATGGTGGGCCACCGCCTTGCAGGTCGCACAAGCGCTTCATGCGGACCAGCCCCAGTTCGACTCGCTCGTAGCCGAAGCCATGGCGCGCGAGTCGACTTACGATCCCCTCATCGAGGCCGTGCTCGCCCGGGCGGCTGGGCCGCGGTCACCCGCCTCACTCCCATACATGCTCCAGGTGATGACAGCCGCGTCTCCTGCTGGGCAGGCCAACGAGGTCTACGCCCGTGGCGTCTTGATGATCGCCCGGAACAACAAGACGTCCGATATCCCCAGCCTCACCGAACTTGACTGGCGGCGCGCGAAAGCCGGACTGGATGTGCTTCTCGCGCGCTATCCCAGCCAATGGAACCTCAACGCCGCCGCGAACCTCGCTTGCCTGGCGCGCGAGCGAGCCGTCGCCGCCCAGCTGCTAGGCTGGATCGGCGACGATGTCATCGAAGCGCAGTGGTCCAACTGGCGTGCGCCGAAGGCCTGTCTGAACTGGGCCTCGGATGAGGCCCAGCGCTCCAAGTGACGGGGCGCAGCTCGTTCGCGGATGAGTTCACATCATCAGCAGCAGCGAGCGGCCGTGGACCTCGATAGGCTCCGGACCGGTCGCCTCGCGGGCGTCGTCATCCGGACGGTCGGTGTCGACGACGATCTTCCAGGGTCCCCCGCCCTCGCGCTCTGGAAGCACGAAGGGCACCGGGCCGTCATGGGCGTTAAAGACCAGCACGGCTTCCGCCCCGTCGGCCGTCTTGAGGTGCAGGCCGATGCAGTCCGCGCCCTCGTCGGCCCATTGTTCGGCCGTCTGCTCGCCGCCGCCCGGGTTGATCCAGGTGACGCCCATGCCGTCGCGGAAACTCGCGCGGCGCAGGATCGGGTTCTCGGCGCGCAGACGCAGCAGGCGCCGGGTGAAGGCGAGCAGGATCTCGTCCTTCTCCTCGAGCTCCCAGTTCACCCAGGAGATCTCATTGTCCTGGCAGTAGCCGTTGTTGTTGCCGCCCTGGGTGCGGCCGAACTCGTCGCCCGCGAGGATCATCGGCGTGCCGTGGCTGAGCAGAAGAGTGGCGATCAGATTGCGCTTCTGGCGCTCGCGGACCGCGATGATCCCGGGGTCGTCGGTTTCGCCTTCAACGCCGTAATTGTAGCTGCGGTTGTCGCTGTGGCCGTCGTTGTTGTCCTCGCCGTTCGCCTCGTTGTGCTTCTCGTTGTAGGAGACGAGATCGTGCAGCGTGAACCCGTCATGCGCGGTGATGAAGTTCACGCCCGCCCATGGCCGCCGGCCGCGCTGGTCGTACACGTCGCCCGAGCCGGTGACGCGCGCGGCGAAGTTGCCGAGGTGGCCGGCGCCTGATTTCCAGTAGTCGCGGACCTCGTCGCGGTACTTGTCGTTCCACTCCGCCCAGCCCGGCGGGAAGCCGCCGACCTGATAGCCGCCCGGCCCGATGTCCCACGGCTCGCCGACGAGCTTCACGTTTCGCAGAACCGGATCCTGCCCGACCGCGTCGAAGAAGCCGCCGCGCTGGTCGAAGCCGTAGGGTTCACGCCCGAGGATAGTGCCGAGGTCGAAGCGGAAGCCGTCGACATGGCACTCCTCGACCCAGTAGCGCAGGCTGTCCGTCACCATCTGCAGCACGCGCGGATGGCTCGTATTGACCGTGTTCCCGGTGCCGGTGTCGTTGATATAGTAGCGGTGGTTGTCCGGCATCGTGCGGTAGTAGCTTAGGTTGTCGATGCCCTTGAAGGACAGCGTCGGCCCGAGCTCGTTGCCTTCGGCGGTGTGGTTGTAGACCACGTCGAGGATCACCTCGAGCCCGGCGTTGTGGAACTGCCGAACCATGTGCTTGAAGCTCGCGAGCCGCGCGCGGCCGGACTTGCCGTAGCCGCCGGCGTAGCGGCCCATCGGGGCGAAGAAGCCGATGCTGTTGTAGCCCCAGTAGTTCCTGAGGCCCTTGCTGAGGAGGTGCTGGTCGTCCAGGAAGGCGTGGATCGGCAGCAGTTCGACCGAGGTCACGCCGAGCGACTTGATGTGGTCGATGACCGCCTTCTGCCCCATCCCGTCGAAGGTGCCGCGCATGTCGTCCGGCACGTCCGGATGCAGCATCGTGTAGCCGCGAACGTGCGCCTCGTAGAACACGGTGCGATCCCACGGGATGTTGGGCTTCGTGTCCCCCAGCCAGTCGAACGCGGTATCCGGCACTTCGCATTTCGGCGTGAAGGGCGCGCTGTCGCGCTCGTCGAAGGACAGATCCTTGTCCTCGGCGCCGAGCGTGTAGCCGAAATGGGAATCGTCCCACTCGATCGAGCCGGTGATCGTCTTGGCGTAGGGGTCGAGCAGCAGCTTGTTGGGATTGAAGCGGTGCCCTTCCTCCGGGGCGTAACGGCCATGGACGCGGTAGCCGTAAAGCTGGCCGGGCACGATGTCGGGAACGTAGCCGTGCCAGACCTCGTCGGTGTATTCCGGCAGCGTGATCCGCTCGACCTCGTTCTGATTGTCGTCGAAGAGACAGAGCTCCACCCGCTCGGCATAGGCTGAGAAAAGCGCGAAATTCGTGCCTTCCCCATCGTAGGTCGCGCCAAGCGGCGTCGGCCGCCCGGCTTCGGCCCGGCGGTCCGTCCTGATGTCGCTCATGTGGATTGTAGCCCCTTTCCGACGGCGGCCCGTCCGCCCGTCGATCGCAGCCTTCCTAACGGCGTAGCGTGACCGGCGTTCCCGCTGCGGCAGGCCGAGCGTGATTCATTTTTTCGGAGACTTTGTCGGTTTGGCGCTGACCGACTTGCCGCCTGCGGCCCCGATCGGCGGCGCCGAAACCGCGGGCGTGTCGGCCGCAGACCTTTCCTTCTTCGCGAGCTTGGGCTGCATCTTCGGATCCGCCTTGCCCTTGCCGGCGGCGACCGCCGCCTTGGCGGCGTCCGCCGCCCCGAGCGCCGCCGCCTTCGGCGCCTTCGCGGGCTTCTTGCCGGCCTCTTGCACAGTCTCCGGCGCAGGCTCTCCGGCCTCCGCGGCCAAGCGTCGCTCGGCCTCCAGCCAGTGCTTGTGCTCCTCGCCCTCCGGCCGCCCGGCCTCCTCCCAAAGCTGATAGGCGGTTTCCCGAATTCGGCGTTCGCGGTCGTTCATTCCGGGCTTCCTTCCTGGCGCTCAGGGGTTGTCGGGGAGAACCTCCGACCGATGTGTCGGGTTCCGGGCGAAACCCCGCGCGGCGTTCCCCGCCTTGAACAATCCTGCGTGTCGCTGAACCAGCCGGAGTTATCTCATGCGCGATGTCTCTCCCGGATCCGTCGAGGCAGCGAGGCGGCCGCGGATAGCCATCGAGGCGGTGAGCCCGACGGTCGATTGCGGCCGCTTCCCGGTCAAAACGATCACGGGGCGGCCGCTGACGGTCGAAGCCGACATCTTCGCCGACGGCCACGAGATGCTGCTCGCGGACGTGTTGTGGCGCGGCCCCGGCGACCAGGAGTTCCGCCGCGAGCCGATGCGGCTGATCGCGAACGACCGCTGGGAGGCCGTGCTGAAGCCGCAGGCGATCGGCCGGTACGAGATCGTCATCGAGGCCTGGTGGGACGAGTTCGGCACGTTCCGGCGCGACCTGACGAAGAAGCGCGAGGTCGGTCTCGACGTCTCGCTTGAGACCCAGGAGGGCCTCATCCTGCTCGAGAAGATGGCGGCGGCCGCGCCCGCGGAGGTCGCCCGTCCGCTCGCCGATCTGATCCTGCAGGCGCGCGCCTCCGACGTCACGGCGCGGGTGACGCAGTTGCTCTCGCCTGCGATGCATGCGGCCGCGCTTCGGGCGGACCGCCGCGCCTTCGCCTCGCGCAGCGACAGCTATCCGCTGGACGTGGAGCGCGTGCAGGCCGAATTCGCGAGCTGGTACGAGCTGTTCCCGCGCTCCGAAAGCGGCGACCCCCGGCGGCACGGCACGTTCCGCGACGTCATCCGGCGGCTGCCGATGATCCGCGACATGGGCTTTGACGTGCTCTACTTCCCGCCGATCCACCCGATCGGCGCGACCAACCGCAAGGGCCGCAACAACACCCTGACCCCGGGTCCGGCCGATGTCGGTTCGCCTTACGCGATCGGGTCGGCCGAGGGCGGCCACGACGCGATCCATCCCGAGCTCGGCACGATCGAGGATTTCCGCGCGCTGGTCGCCGCGGCCGCCGAGCACGGGCTTGAGATCGCGCTCGATTTTGCGATCCAGTGCTCGCCCGACCATCCGTGGCTCAAGGAGCATCCGGGATGGTTCGACTGGCGGCCAGACGGCACGATCAAATACGCCGAGAACCCGCCCAAGAAGTACCAGGACATTGTCAATGTCGACTTCTACGCGCCGGACGCCGTGCCGGGGCTGTGGCAGGCGCTGCGCGACGTCGTCCTGTACTGGGTCGAGCAGGGCGTCAAAACCTTCCGGGTCGACAACCCGCACACCAAGTCGTTTGCGTTCTGGGAATGGATGATCGCCGACATCCGCGCCGAGCACCCCGACGTGATCTTCCTCGCCGAGGCCTTCACTCGTCCGAAGGTGATGTACCGGCTCGCGAAGCTCGGCTATTCACAGTCCTACACGTACTTCACCTGGCGGAACCACAAGCAGGAAATCCAGGAATATCTCACGGAATTGACAACGACTGCGCCGAAGAACTTCTTCAGGCCACATTTCTTCGTCAATACGCCGGACATCAACCCGTTCTTCCTGCAGACCTCGGGCCGCGCCGGCTTTCTGATCCGCGCGGCGCTGGCGACCACGCTGTCCGGCCTTTGGGGCATGTACAACGGTTTCGAGCTTTGCGAGGCCGCGCCGCTGCCGGGCAAGGAGGAATATCTCGACAGCGAGAAGTACGAGATCCGGGTCCGGAACTGGAACCAGCCGGGCAACATCGTCACCGAGATCACGAGGCTGAACCGGATACGGCGCGAGAACCCGGCGCTGCACACGCACCGGAACGTCCGCTTCTACAACGCGTTCGACGACATGGTGCTGTGCTTCGGCAAGCCGCGCCAGACGCCGGACGGGACGGCGCTTGAAGAGATGATCCTGGTCCTGATCTCGCTCGATCCGGATTTCGAACGTCACGCCACCTACGAATTGCCGCTTTGGGAGTTTGGTCTTCCGGACCATGGCGCGCTCGCCGTGGAGGACCTCATGCGGGGCAATCGGTTCACGCTGACCGGCAAGAGCCAGTCGATCTACTTCAATCCCAAGGAAATGCCGTTTCACGTTTGGAGGCTGAGCCGCCTTCAGGGAGTCGCTTGATGAATGCGCCTTTGGCCCATGCCGATCTGACCAAGCCGCGCGGAACCGTCGTGGCCCGCGAGGGCGTCGATCCGCTCTGGTACAAGGACGCGATCATCTACCAGCTGCACGTCAAGTCGTTCTTCGACTCCAATGACGACGGCATCGGCGACTTCCCCGGCCTGATCTCCAAGCTCGACTACATCGCCGATCTCGGCGTCAACGTGATCTGGCTGCTGCCGTTCTACCCCTCGCCACGGCTGGACGACGGCTACGACATCTCGGAATACACCGGCGTTTCGCCGGATTACGGGACGCTCGCGGACGTCAAGCGCTTCATCGCCGAGGCCCACAAGCGCGGGCTGCGGGTGATCTCCGAGCTCGTCATCAACCACACCTCGGACCAGCACCCCTGGTTCCAGCGGGCGCGGCGGGCGAAGCCCGGCTCGGCGCACCGCAATTTCTATGTCTGGTCGGACACCGACACGCTCTATTCCGGCACCCGGATCATCTTCCTCGACACCGAGCGGTCGAACTGGACCTGGGACCCCGTCGCGGGCGCCTATTTCTGGCACCGCTTCTACAGCCATCAGCCCGACCTGAACTTCGACAATCCGCAGGTGCTGAAGGCCGTCTTCAAGGTGATGAAGTTCTGGCTGGACCTCGGCATCGACGGTCTGCGCCTCGACGCCGTGCCTTACCTGATCGAGCGCGACGGCACCTCGAACGAGAACCTTCCCGAGACCCACGAGATCCTCAAGAAGATCCGGGCCGAGCTCGACCGGACCTATCCGGACCGCTTCCTGATCGCGGAAGCCAATATGTGGCCGGAGGACACCAAGGACTATTTCGGCGACGGCGACGAATGCCACATGGCGTTCCACTTCCCGCTGATGCCGCGCATGTACATGGCGATCGCGCGGGAAGACCGCTTCCCGATTACCGACATCATGCGGCAGACTCCTGCGATCCCCGATAATTGCCAGTGGGCGATCTTCCTGCGGAACCACGACGAGCTGACGCTCGAAATGGTCACCGACAAGGAACGCGACTACCTCTGGAGCACCTACGCCAGCGACCGCCGGGCGCGCATCAATCTCGGCATCAGGCGGCGGCTCGCGCCGCTGCTCGAGCGCGACCGGCGGCGCGTCGAGCTGATGAACTGCCTGCTGCTGTCGATGCCCGGGACGCCGGTGATCTATTACGGCGACGAGATCGGGATGGGCGACAACATCCATCTCGGCGATCGCGACGGCGTCCGCACGCCCATGCAATGGTCGATCGATCGGAATGGCGGCTTCTCGCGGGCCGACTTCGCCTCGATCGTGCTGCCGCCGATCATGGACCCGCTCTACGGCTACTTCGCCATCAATGTCGAGGCGCAGGCCCGCGACCCGCATTCGCTGCTGAACTGGACGCGCCGCATGCTGGCCACGCGGCGCCAGCACCCCGCTTTCGGGCGCGGCTCGCTGCGCTTTCTGTTCCCGCAGAACCGGCGCGTGCTGGCCTATCTGCGCGAGTTCGACGGCGAGACGATCCTGTGCGTCGCCAATATGGGGCGGTCGCCGCAGGCGGTCGAACTCGAGCTTTCCGAATTCGCCGGGCGCGTCCCGGTCGAGCTGACGGCGGGCTCCGTGTTCCCGCCGATCGGCCAGCTCACGTATCTGCTCACCCTTCCGCCTTACGGGTTCTATTGGTTCGTCCTCGCCGCCGAGGAATCCACGCCCGCCTGGCACACACCGGCGCCGGAACCCATGGCTGATTATGAGACTCTCGTGCTGCGCGCTGGCGTGGACGACGCGATGCAGACCGAAGCGCGCAAGACGCTCGAGAGCGCGGTGCTGCCGAATTACCTGGCGAAACGCCGCTGGTTCTCGGGCAAGGACCAGAAGCAGATCGTGGCGCGCATCAAGGCGCTGTCCCGGCTTCCGGGCGGCGCGCAGGAGATCGGCCTGATTGAGGTCGAGGTCACCGGCGGGGCTGAGCCGACGCGCTGGCTGCTGCCGCTCGCGGTGGTGTCCGAGGATGAACGCCTGTCCGCACTCGCGAGCCGGCTGGCGCTGGCCCGCGTGCGTCGCGGACGCGAGGTTCAGCTTCTGACCGACGCGTTCTCGCTGCCGTCCTTCGCCTTCGCGATCGCCAATTCGCTGCGCGAGGGCAAGCGCCTGAAAAGCGGCGAAGGCGAAATCATCTTCGAGCGCGCCGCAGGCGTCGAGACGCCGGAGCTGCCGCAGGACGCCGAGATCCTCTGGCTGTCGGCCGAACAGTCGAATTCGTCGCTCATCGCCGGCGACGCGATGATGATCAAGCTTCTGCGCAAGATCGCGCCGGGCGCCCATCCCGAGGCCGAGATGGGCCGCTACCTGACCGAGCAGGGCTACGCCAACGCCGCCCCCTTCCTGGGCGAGATGGTGCGGGTCGCGCCGGACGGTTCGCGGGCGACCCTCGCCATCATCCAGGGCTATGTCCGCAACCAGGGCGATGCCTGGCAGTGGACGCTTGACCACCTCACCCGCGGGCTCGACGATTTCGGCGCCGCGGGCGGCGGCGAGATGTCGGAGCACCACCGCTTCACGGAGTTCACGCGGTTCGCCGCCAATCTGGGTTCGCGGCTCGCAGAACTGCACGGGGTGCTGGCGCGGCCGACCTCCGATCCGGACTTCGCGCCGATCCCGGCGGCGACCCGCGAGGTGGAGAGCTGGAAGGCGCGCGCGCTCGGCCTGCTGGACGGCGCCATGCATGCGCTCGAGGCGCGGCCGAGCTGGGAACGCGAGGCGGACGCGGCGCGCTCCGCCTCTCTCCTGCAGCGCAAGGACGCGCTCAAGGCCGCGATCGGACGACTGGCGGACGCGGGCGTCGGGTCTCCGATGACGCGCATCCATGGCGATCTTCATCTCGGCCAGATTCTGGTCTCGGGCGAAGACGCGATCTTCATCGACTTCGAGGGTGAACCGGCCCGGCCGCTCGAGGAGCGCCGCGGCAAGGCGAGCCCGCTGCGCGACGTCGCCGGCGTGCTGCGCTCCTTCGACTATGCGGCCGCGATGGTCGGCCGCAACGAACAGGCGTCGCCCCATGTCAGCGGGGCCCGCCGCGAAGACTTTCTGGAACGCTTCCGCGCCGATGCGGCCGAGGCCTTCCTGAGCGCTTACCGCGAGACCGTTCTGGCGGCTGGCGGCGCGCTATCTCTGGAGCTGCTGGACATGTTCCTGATCGAGAAGGCGGCTTACGAGATCGCCTATGAGGCCGCCAATCGGCCGACCTGGCTCGACGTCCCGCTGGGCGGGTTGTTTGCGCTCGCCCAACGGCTCGCCCCTGGAGAAGGAGGCCCGGCATGAGCGTCGCCACGACTTCGCTCCACCCAGGCGCGCTCGCGGCGCTGGCGGACGGGACCCATGGCGATCCGTTCTCCGTGCTCGGCCGGCGTGACGATGGCGACGGCCCCTATGTCCGCGCGGTTCTGCCGGGCGCGTTGTCGGTGGAGGTGCTCGCACGCGACGACCGCCGGTCCTTCGGAATCCTCAGCGAGATCGAACAAAGCGGCGTGTTCGAGGGCCCGGTCTCGAGCGTCGACCCTTACCTTCTGCGGATCGAATGGCCGGGCGGCGTCCAGGAGACCGAGGATCCCTATTCGTTCGGCCTGCTGCTCGGCGATCTCGATCTCCATCTCCTTGGCGAATCCCGGCATTTCGAGCTTGCCTCTGCGCTCGGCGCCAACCCGACCACGATCGACGGCGTCGAAGGCGTCCGCTTCGCCGTCTGGGCGCCCAACGCCCGGCGCGTCGCGGTCATCGGCGACTTCAACTCCTGGGACAGCCGCCGCCATGGTATGCGCCGCCGCCTTCCCGCCGGCGTATGGGAGCTGTTCGTCCCCCGGCTGAAGCCGGGCGAGCGATACAAGTTCGCCCTGATCGGCCCCGACGGCGCGCGCCTGCCCGACAAGGCTGATCCGGTCGCACGCGCCGCCGAGAAGGCGCCCGGCACCGCCTCGATCGTGGCATCCGCGGAGCCGTATCGCTGGACCGACGGCGACTGGATGGCGAAGCGCGGCGAGCGGCAGGCGCCAGACGCGCCGCTCACCTTCTACGAGGTCCATCTCGGGTCCTGGATGAAGCCGCACGGCCGCGATGTCGACTGGAACTTCGCGATCGAGAAACTGATCCCCTATGTGGTGGATCTCGGGTTCACGCATATCGAGCTGCTGCCGGTCGCTGAGCACCCGTTCGGCGGCTCGTGGGGCTACCAGCCGCTCGGCCTTTTTGCGCCGACGGGACGATATGGCGCGCCCGAGGACTTCGCGCGCTTCGTCGACGCCGCGCACGCCGCCGGAATTGGCGTGGTGGTCGATTGGGTGCCGGCGCATTTCCCGACCGACAGCCACGGCCTCTACCGCTTCGACGGCACGGCGCTCTATGAGCACGCCGATCCGCGCGAGGGCTTCCACATCGACTGGAACACGGCGATCTACAATTTCGGTCGCCGCGAGGTGCAGAACTTCCTGATCGCGAGCGGCTTGTTCTGGCTCGAGCACTTCCATGTCGACGGCCTGCGCGTCGACGCCGTCGCCTCCATGCTCTACCGCGACTACAGCCGGAAGGCCGGCGAGTGGATCCCGAACCAGTATGGCGGCCGGGAGAACCTCGAAGCCGTTGGCTTCCTGCAGCACTTCAACGCCGTGGTGCGCGAGCGCGTCGCCGGCGCCGTCACCATCGCGGAGGAGTCGACCGCCTGGCCCGGCGTCACCCGCCCGACCGGGGAGAACGGCCTCGGCTTCGACTACAAGTGGAACATGGGCTGGATGCACGACACGCTGCACTACATGCAGCAGAACCCGATCTACCGTCAGTACGACCATGACGGCATCACCTTCGGGCTGGTCTACGCCTTCTCCGAAAAGTTCGTCCTGCCGCTGAGCCATGACGAGGTGGTGCACGGCAAGGGCTCGCTGCTCGGCAAGATGCCCGGCGACGCGTGGCAGAAATTCGCAAATCTGCGCGCGCTCTTCGGCCTGATGTGGACCCATCCGGGCAAGAAGCTGCTGTTCATGGGCTGCGAGATCGCTCAGGCGCGGGAATGGAACCACGACGACCAGGTCGACTGGCCCGCGCTCGACAACCCGAACCACGCCGGCGTGCAGCGGCTGATCCGCGACCTCAACCGGGTTTACGGCGCCGAGCCGGCGCTGCATGCGAAGGATTCCGAGCCGGCCGGCTTCCGCTGGGTGATCGGCGATGATCGCGCGAACTCGGTCTTCGCGTTCTTGCGCTACGGTGAGGCTGGCGCGCCGCCGGTGCTGGTGGTGGCGAACATGACGCCCGTGCCCCGGCACGGATATCGCATCGGCGTCCCGACGGCCGGGGTTTGGCGGGAGATCGTGAACACGGATGCGGAGATCTATGGCGGATCAAACGTCGGCAATGGGGGCGCGGTCGCCACGGTCGAGGCCGCGAGCCACGGCGAGGCCCAGTCGCTGGACCTCGTCCTCCCGCCGCTCGGTGTGGTGGCGTTCAGGGCGGCCTGAGCGAGAGGCGCGCTGCCAGGATGGTTCAGCCTCTTATGCTAGAGGCCTGACAGGCGGCGATGTTTTGGGGACCGCGGTTTGAGCCCCGTGCTTGAGCCGGGCTCGCCCTATCCGCTCGGGGCGACTTGGGACGGGCTCGGCGTAAATTTCGCGGTGTTTTCCGCGAACGCCGAGCAGATCGACCTTTGCCTGTTCGACCCGTCGGGCCGGCGGGAAATCGCCCGCATGCCGCTGCCGGAGAAGACCGACGAGGTGTTCCACGGCTACCTGCCGGACGCCCGCGCGGGGCTGCTCTACGGCTTCCGCGCGTACGGCCCCTATGAGCCGCTCGAGGGGCATCGCTTCAACCCGCACAAGCTGCTGCTCGACCCTTACGCCAAGCAGATCGCCGGCGAGGTGCGCTGGGCGGACGCGCTCTACGGCTACCGGCTGCACAGCCCGCGGGCCGACCTCACCTTCGACCGGCGGGATAGCGCCCCCGCCATGCCCAAGGCGGTGGTGACGGACGACGCATTCAACTGGGGCGACGACCGGCCGCCCAACGTCCCCTGGAGCGACACCGTCATCTACGAGGCGCATGTCCGCGGCCTCACGATGTTGCGCCAGGACATTCGGGCGCATGAGCGCGGCACCTTCGCGGCGCTGGCGAGCCCGCCGATGATCGAGCACTACAAGCGGCTCGGCGTCACGGCGATCGAACTCCTGCCGATCCACGCCTTCGTGCAGGACCGCGTCCTGGTCGAGAAGGGGCTCAGGAACTACTGGGGCTACAACACCCTCGGCTTCTTCGCGCCAGAGGCCCGCTACCTCTCGGACGGCTCGCTGAACGAGCTCAAGGTGGCGGTTCGCCGGCTGCACGCCGCCGGGCTCGAGGTCATCCTCGACGTCGTCTACAACCACACCGCCGAGGGCAGCGAGCTCGGCCCCACCCTCTCGTTCCGCGGGCTCGACAACGCCAGCTACTACCGGCTGATCGCGGGCGAGCCGCGCTACTGCGTAAACGACACCGGCACCGGCAACACCGTGAACCTTTCGCACCCCCGGGTGCTTCAGGTCGTCATGGACAGCTTGCGGTATTGGGTTGAGGCCTACCACGTCGACGGGTTCCGCTTCGATCTCGGCGTGACCCTCGGCCGCGAGGCGCATGGCTTCGACCCGGGCTCCGGCTTCTTCGACGCGCTCCGCCAGGATCCGACGCTCGCCCGCGTGAAGCTGATCTCCGAGCCCTGGGACATCGGCCCCGGCGGCTACCAGCTCGGCCATCACCCGCCGGGCTTTGCGGAATGGAACGACAGGTTCCGCGACAGCGTCCGCCGCTTCTGGCGCGGCGACAGCGGCCAGCGGCCGGAACTCGCCGCGCGCCTCGCCGGCTCGAGCGACCTGTTTGACCGCCGCTCCCGCAAGCCGTGGGCCTCGATCAACTACGTGGCCTCGCATGACGGCTACACGCTGGCGGACACGACCGCCTACGTCGAGCGGCACAACCACGCCAATGGCGAGGAAAATCGCGACGGGCATCACGAGAATTATTCGGCGAACTGGGGCGTCGAAGGCCCGACCTTCGATCCCGCCATCCGGGAGATCAGGGGCCGTGTCGCGCGGGCAATGCTGGCGACTGCGATCTTCGCCAACGGCACGCCGATGCTGCTCGCCGGCGACGAGTTAGACCGCACCCAGCGCGGCAACAACAACGCCTACGCGCAGGACAACGAGACCTCATGGATCGACTGGACCCTGGCCGATGAGGATGAGGGGGCGGCGCTCGCCGCTTTCGTGGCCCGGCTGATCGCCCTCAGGAAGGCGCAGCCGGTTTTACGCTCCAAGAATTTCCTGCACGGCCGGGAGGAGCCGGCGCCCGGCGTGCTCGACATCGCCTGGTTCGACGAGGACGGCGCGCCGATCAGCGCGGAGGCTTGGAACGACCCGGCGGAGCGGACGTTGACGCTCCGCCGAGCCGAGCGCCGCGAGGACGGCTCGACCCCCATTCTCACCCTGATGCTCAACCCAACCGAACAGGACCGCGCCTTCCGGCTGCCGTCCCCAGGCCTGCCCACCTTTCTCCTGATCGACAGCTCCCAGCCGGATGCGCCCGAGCGCCTCATCGATCGCGATGTGGTCCAGGTCGCCGCGAAAAGCGCCGTGCTGGGCCTCTCCCTCGTCCCCTCGCCTGAGCCGGGCACCGCTTCCGGCCAATCCGGAGCGTAGCTCTTTGTCCTCCGCGTATGAACGCCGCCTGCCCTTCGGCGCGGCCTTTTCAGATGGCCGCGTGACGTTCCGGTTCTGGGCGCCGGCGCATCCGGAGGTCCGGCTCGAGATCCGCGACCGCGACCCGATCCTGATGGAGCGCAAAGACGGCGGCTGGTTCAGCAAGACGCTCGAGGTCCCGGCCGGCGCGCGCTACCGGTTCCATCTGCCGGACGGGCTGACAGTTCCGGACCCCGCCTCGCGGTTCCAGGACGGCGACGTGCATGGCTGGAGCGTGGTGGTCGATCCCAAGGCCTATTCCTGGCGGTCGGGGGACTGGCGCGGCCGGCCCTGGAAGGAGGCCGTCGTCTATGAACTTCATGTCGGCTGCTTCGGCGGCTTTACGGGCGTCGCCGAGGCGCTGCCCCTGCTTGCGGAGCTCGGCGTCACCGCAATCGAGCTGATGCCGATCGCGGATTTCCCCGGAACGCGGAACTGGGGCTATGACGGCGTGCTGCCCTATGCGCCGGACGCCGCATACGGGACGCCGGACGAGCTCAAGGCGCTGGTCGACCGGGCCCACGAGCTGGGCCTGATGATGATCCTGGACGTGGTCTACAACCACTTCGGCCCGGATGGGAATTACATCGGGGCCTATGCCCCGCCTGTGTTTCGGGACGACCTCCAGACGCCTTGGGGCGGCGCGATCGACTTCCGGCTCCCGGAGGTGCGCAGCTACTTCACCGAGAACATGCTGTACTGGCTGGAGGAGTACCGCTTCGACGGCCTGCGGATGGACGCGGTGCACGCGATCTCCGAGCAGGAGTGGATCGATGAAGCCGCCCATGCGGTGCGCGCGTCCGTCGGGGACGGCCGCCACGTCCATCTGATCCTGGAGAACGAGTTCAACGAGCAGAGCCACCTCGCCGGAGAGGTGGACGCTCAGTGGAATGACGACTTCCACCACGTCTTCCACGTTCTGCTGACCGGCGAGCGCGAGGGCTATTACGAGGACTTCGCTGAGGACACCGCGGGCAAGCTCGCCCGCACGCTGCAGGAAGGCTTCGTCTATCAGGGCGATCCATCGCCGCATCAGGAGGGCAAGCCGCGGGGCACGCCGAGCGCGCATCTGCCGCCGACCGCCTTCGTCAGCTTCCTGCAGAACCACGACCAGATCGGCAACCGCGCCTTCGGCGACCGCCTGACGAAGCTCGCCCCGCCACAAGGCGTGGAGGCCGCGACCGCGGTGCTGCTGCTCTGCCCGCACATCCCGATGATCTTCATGGGCGAGGAAGTCGCCAGCGAGACGCCCTTTCTGTTCTTCACCGACCATCATGGCGAGTTGGCCGACGCCGTGCGGGAGGGCCGTCGGAAGGAGTTCGCGAAGTTCGCCGCCTTTGCGGGCGCCGAAGTGCCCGACCCGAACGCGATATCCACGTTCGAGGCGTCGATCCCCGAGCCGCACCCCCAGCTCGCCGAGGCGCGCACCGCGCTGTTCCGGCGCCTGCTGGGTCTGCGGGCCGCCGAGATCACGCCCCGCCTGCCCGGCTTTTCCGCGGCCGGCGCCGATGTGGTCGGCGCGAAGGCGGTGGTCGCGCGTTGGAGGGCGCAGGATGGCGCCCTGCTCACCATTGCGGTGAACCTGTCCGACGGCCCCGTCGCCGTCACGCCCCTGGCGGGGCCGGTTCTGTTCGAGACATCGGCCGGCGCCGCGGAGGCCGCCGGATCCGGAAGCCTCCCCGGCTATACGACCGTGGCGTTGCTGGAGCGGGCGGCTTGAGCAAGGACGATCTCGTTCGCAAGGTTGCGACCCGCGTCGGCTTTTCGGTCGACTGGACCGATCAGAGCGGGGAGCAGCAGACCGTCTCCCCCGAAACGCTGCGCCGCCTGCTCGAAGCGATGGACCTGCCGTGCGGCTCCGACGCCGAGGCTGAGGATTCGCTCGCGCGGCTCGACGAGATCGACGCCGCGCCGGAGCCGCTCGTCACTGCGCCGCTGGGGAGGCCGTTCGCCCTTAAGGCGACGCCGAACGCGGCGGCGCGTTTCGTGCGCGAGGATGGCGCAGCGTTCGACGTCACCCTGGGTCAGGCCGAGGATGGCCGCGCGCTGATGCGACCGGTCCTGGAGCCCGGCTATCATCGGCTCGAGGTCGGAGACCAGACGATCACGATCGCAGTGGCCCCGGCGCACGGCCTGAGCATTCTCGACGCCGGCCACGGCCGGCGGATGTGGGGCGTCGCCGCGCAGGTCTACGGGCTGCCGCGGCGGGGCGATGGCGGCATCGGCGACATGGGCGGCGTCGCCGAGCTCGCCGACGCGCTGGGACGCGCCGGCGCGGACGCGCTGGCGCTGAGCCCGCTGCACGCCGGCTTCAGCGCTGACCCGCACCACTTCGGGCCCTACTCGCCCTCGAGTCGCCTGTTCCTGAACCCGCTCAACGCCGATCCGGAATTCCTGTTCGGCGAGGACCGCGTGGCAGAGGCCGTCGCGGCTTCGGGCGCCGCCGAGACCCGCCGTGCGGCTGAAGCCGCGACGCTGATCGACTGGCCGACGGCCGCCGCTGCAAAGCTCGCAACGCTGAGAACCCTGTTCGAAAGCTTCACCGCGGTCGAGCGGGCGCGGGAGCCCGGCGGACGGCTCGCCATCGACTTCGCGGCCTTTCGCAAGGAGGGCGGCGAACTGCTGGAGCAGCATGCCCGCTTCGAAGCGCTGCATGCGGAGCGCTTCGGCGCCGACAGTTCTCAGTGGGACTGGCGCTCCTGGCCGGAGCCGCTGCGCAACCCGGACAGCGCCGAGGTCGCGGAATTCGCCGGCCGGAATGCGTCCGAGGTCGACTTCCACATCTTCCTGCAGTGGATCGCCGACAGGTCGCTCGCGGCCGCCCAAAAGGCTGCGCGCGACGCCGGGATGGCGATCGGGCTGATCTCGGACCTCGCCGTCGGCATGGACGCCGGCGGCAGCCATGCCTGGAGCCGGCACAAGGACGTGCTGGTCGGGCTCTCCGTCGGCTCCCCGCCGGATCTGTTCAACCCGAACGGCCAGTCCTGGGGGCTCGCGACCTTCTCGCCGCTCGCGCTGCGGGCGACCGGCTTCGCGCCCTTCCTGGCGACGCTGCGCGCCTGCATGCGGCACGCCGGCGGCGTGCGCATCGACCACGTCATGGGCCTCACCCGTCTCTGGATGGTCCCGGACGGCGCCCGCGCCACCGAAGGCGCCTATCTCGGGCTGCCGCTCGACGACATGCTCAGGCTGATCGCGCTCGAGTCCCATCGCAACGACGCGGTGGTCGTGGGCGAGGATCTCGGCACGGTTCCCGAAGGCTTCCGGGAGCGGCTGGGCGAGGCCGGCATCGCCGGCATGCGCGTGCTGCAGTTCGAGCGCGACGAGCGCCGCTTCTTCGGCCCGGACGCCTATCCCGCCGAAGCGCTCGCGATGACCACCACGCACGATCTGCCGACCATGGCCGGCTGGTGGTCCGGCGCCGACATCGAGCTCAAGGCCTCGATCGCAAGCGACCAGTTCGGCGACAATCAAGCGCAGGACAGGGCCCAGCGGGCGGCGGACCGGCCGCTGCTGTGGAGCGCCTTCCGCGAGGCGGGCGCGGCCGCGGGCGAACCGCCCTCCTCCGAGCAGACCGCGCCGGTCGTGGACGCCGCGGTGAAGTTCCTGAGCGAGACGCCGTCGCGCCTGGTCCTGCTCCCGCTTGAGGACGCGCTCGGCCAGACCGAACAGCCAAACCTGCCGGGCACGCTCGACGAACATCCCAACTGGCGCCGCCGCCTTCCCGCGCCGGCCCCCCAGCTGCTGGCGGAGCCGGAACCGGCTGCCCGGCTTTCAACCCTCGACAGGAGACGCCCCTCGTGACGCAAGCGCCGGCGCCGATCTACCCCCCTCGCGCCACTATGCGCATGCAGTTCCACAAGGATTTTCCGTTCTCGGCGGCGATCCCGCTCGTCCCCTATCTGCGCCGCCTCGGGATCAGCCACCTCTATTCTTCGCCGATCCTCACCGCCCGCGCGGGCTCCATGCATGGCTACGACGTGGTCGACCCGACCACCGTCAATCCGGAGCTTGGCGGCGAGGACGGCTTCCGCGCCCTGGTCGCCGCGCTCCGCGCCGAGGGGCTCGGGATGATCGTCGACATCGTCCCGAACCACATGGCGGTCGGACGCGACGACAACGCCTGGTGGCTCGACGTGCTGGCCTATGGGCGGGGGAGCCGCTTCGGGCACTTCTTCGACATCGACTGGGAGCCCGCCGACCCCGCGCTGCACGGCAAGATCCTGCTGCCGACCCTCGGCATGTCCTATGGCGAGGCGCTGCGGTCCGGCGAGCTCAAGATCACCCGCGAGGGCAAGCGCGGCGGCCTGACGCTGCGTTACGCCGACCATCTGTTCCCGCTGCGGCCGCAAGACCGGCTGGAGATCGAAGCCCATGGCCTCGAGGCCTATGACGGGACGACGCCCGAAGGCGAGGCCCTGCTGCACGCGCTGCTCGAGAAGCAGAACTTCCGCCTCGCCTCCTGGACGGTCGCCGGCGACGAGATCAACTGGCGGCGCTTCTTCGACGTCAACGAGCTCGCCGGGCTCAGGATTTCCGATCCCGCGGTGTTCGAGGCCACCCACGAGCTGCTGCTGCGGCTCTATGCCGAGGGGCTGATCGACGGCTTCCGGGTCGACCACATCGACGGCCTCGCCGACCCGAAGCTTTATGCGCGCAACCTGCGCGAACATCTCGAGGAGGTGCAGCACGAACGGCCGGGAGCGCTCGCCGACCAGCCGGCCTATCTGGTGGTGGAGAAGATTCTCGGACCTGGCGAGCGGCTTCCCGCCGACTGGAAGGTCGACGGCGCCAGCGGCTACGACTTCATGGACGACGTCAGCGCCCTGCTGCACGCCCCCGAAGCCGAGGAGAAGCTCGGGGCCTTCTGGGCCGAGATCAGTGGCCGCGCGGCCGACTTCCACGCCGAAGAGGAGATCGCCAGGCGCGAGATCCTCGACCGCTCCTTCTCCGCGCAGCTCGACCAGGCGACGAACGCGCTGCACGCGGTCGCCCGGCTGGACTACCGCACCCGCGACACGTCGCGCGCCGCCATCCGCCGCGCGCTGACGGAGCTGCTCGTACATTTCCCCGCATACCGGACCTACGCCTCCGCCCAGACCGGCCGGACCGAGAGCGACAAGACGCTGTTCGGCCATGCGCTCGAAAAGGCGCGGCAGACGATCCTGCCTGCCGACGCGCCTGTTCTGGACCTGCTGGACAAGTGGCTCGGCGGCGAGATCGGGCCGGCGGACCAGCTCTATCTGCGCGACCGCGCGATCCAGCGCTTCCAGCAGCTTTCGGCGCCGGTCGCCGCAAAGGCGGTGGAGGACACCGCCTTTTACCGCTACGGGCGCCTGCTCTCGCGCACCGATGTCGGCTTCGACGTCGCGACCTTCTCGATCAGCGTCGAGACCTTCCACGACAAGATGCTTGCGCGGGCCAAGACCTTCCCGCGCGCCATGCTGACCACGGCGACGCATGACCACAAGCGCGGCGAAGACGTCCGGGCGCGGCTCGCGGTGCTGAGCGAAATGCCTGACGCGTGGGCTGAAGCCGTCCGGAGCTGGCGCGCGGCCTCCGAGCCGCTGCGGACCGACGCGGCTCCCTCGCCCGGCGACGAGGCGATCATGTACCAGACCCTGGTGGGCGCCTGGCCGCACGATCTCGCGCCGGACGATCTCGGGGGCTGCAAGGCCTTCGCGGAACGGCTCGTGGCCTGGCAGGAGAAGGCCATGCGCGAGGCCAAGCTCGCGACCGACTGGAGCGCGCAGAACGAAGCCTATGAGGCGGCCGCCCGAGACCTGCTGACGCGCATCCTGACCGAGCCGGGGCTTCCGATGCGGTCGGAAATCGCCGCATTCGCCGACCGGATCGGGCCGGCGGGCGCGGCCAACGGCCTGCTTCAGATCCTGCTGAAGCTCACGGTTCCGGGCGTTCCCGACACCTATCAGGGAACCGAGTTCTGGGACCTCAGCCTAGTCGATCCGGACAACCGTCGACCAGTCGACTATGCGGCGCGGCAGGCCTCCCTCAGCAAGGGCGAAACCGTGCTGGACGCGGCCGAACACTGGCGCGACGGGGCGGTGAAGCAGGCGCTGATCGCGACGGTCCTGAAAGAGCGAAGCCGTCGCGACGCCCTGTTTGCGGACGGAAGCTACGTGCCGCTTGAGGTCGAGGGACCGCAGGCGGAGGACGTGGTGGCGTTCGCCCGAATGCTGGGCGACGAAGCGGTGTGTGTGGTGGGGCTGCGCAACGTGTACGAGAAACAGGCTTTGTTCCCGACCCTCGCAGCGAAACCCGATGTGTTGCGTGAATGTCACATCAGCCTTCCTTCGGAACTCGTCGGGAGGGCCGCCACGGAGCTGTTTTCCGGCCGGACAGTAGAGCTCAACTCCAAGATGTCCTTGGAAAAAATCCTCACCTTGCCGGTCGCGCTGCTGAGCCTCTCCGGTCCGGCATGAGACATTCTGCGTATGTCAATTCACGCGGCCGAAGAGCAAGCATCTAGGAAGCCGGCAACACTGTGTGAGTCGCAGGGTCAGAGCTCCCCCTCACGCCACGGCTACCGATGGTGCAGCCATGGATACGCTGAAACTTCCGCTCTCTCGTCACGACGCCGAACTGCTGGGCCAGGCTCTGGACGTCTATGCGACGACGCTGATGTGCGCCCCGCTCGGCCTCGGCCTTGAGATGCTCGGAGCGGTTCGCACCCTCCGGGGCAGGCTTGAAGCCGCGGCCGGCCAGGAAGACGCCATCCGCGAGGCCACCGACGACCCGGAAGGCAACGTATTGCTCTTCGCCCGCGCCTGACTGGATTCCCCTGTCGGCCTGAAGCCTCCCCGCCAGCGACCATCCTGGCCGGCCTGCTGCGCCTCGGGCGCGCGTCATCTTCGCCAGAGGCCGGCTCGGGAGGTCGCCATGGCGATCCTCACGTGATTGACTGAGCCCGCGGCGTCGGTGCGGACGCCGGCGAAGACGGAGACAGCGCGATGAACGACACACCCACCGCCCCCGCGGCGGACGTGGCGCGCCGCCCTGTGCGCAAGGTGGCTTCAGAGGCGGACGGCGCTACCGATGTCGCGAAGCTGCGGCAGGAGATACTGGCCGAGCTGACCTATTCGGTCGGCCGCTCGCCCGAAACCGCCAGCACGCGCGACTGGTTCGTCGCCACGGCGCTTGCGGTGCGCGACCGGATCGTCGACCGCTGGGTGCTGGAGCACGCGCCCGACCACGCGCGGCCGCGCAAGCGCGTCTACTATCTCTCGCTCGAATTTCTCATCGGCCGGCTGCTGTTCGACGCCCTCCACAATCTCGGCCTGACCGAAGCCGCCCGCGAAGCGCTCGCCGGCCTCGGCGTCGAACTCGACCGCGTGCGCGAGGCCGAGCCGGACGCGGCCCTCGGCAATGGCGGCCTCGGACGGCTTGCGGCCTGTTTCATGGATTCGATGGCCTCGGTCGGCGTACCCGCCTTCGGCTACGGCATCCGCTACGACCACGGCCTGTTCCGCCAGGGCATGCGCGACGGCTGGCAGCAGGAATACCCGGAGGACTGGCTCTCCTTCGGCAACCCCTGGGAATTCGCCCACCCTGAGATCGACTATGCGATCGGCTTCGGCGGCTATGTCGAGCAGATCACTTCCGGCGGTCAGCCGAAGCAGATCTGGCGTCCGGCCGAGAAGGTCGACGCCGTGGCGTTCGACACGCCGGTGGTCGGCTGGCGCGGGCGGCACGTCAACACGCTGCGCCTGTGGTCCGCGCGCGCTCCCGACCCGCTGAGCCTCGCCGCCTTCAACCGCGGCGACTATGTCGGCGCGCTCGCGGATCGGGTGCGGGTCGAGTCGATCTCCAAGGTCCTCTATCCGAGCGACGAGACTCCCGCCGGCCAGGAGCTGCGGCTGCGGCAGGAATATTTCTTCGCCTCCGCCTCGCTTCAGGATCTCGTCCGCCGGCACATGGAGGAACATGGCGACCTGCGGTCGCTGCCGGATCACGTCGCCATTCAGTTGAACGACACGCATCCGGCGATCGCGATCCCGGAACTGATGCGCATCCTGGTCGACCTGCACGAGGTGCCGTGGGCCGAAGCCTGGATGATCACGGTCGGCACGTTCTCCTACACCAACCACACGCTGCTTCCCGAGGCGCTGGAGAGCTGGCCGCTGCCGCTGATCGAGCGCCTGCTGCCGCGGCACATGCAGATCATCTACATGATCAACGCTCTCGAGCTCGAGAGCGCGCGCGGCAAGCGGCCGGGCGACGACGCGCTGCTGTCCTCCGTCTCTCTGATCGACGAGAATGGCGGCCGTCGCGTGCGGATGGGCGTGCTCGCCTTCATTGGCTCCCACAAGGTCAACGGAGTCTCGGCGCTGCACACCGACCTGATGAAGCAGACCGTGTTCCGCAATCTGCACGCGCTGCATCCCGACCGGATCGTCAACAAGACCAACGGGATCACCTTCCGGCGCTGGCTGGCGCAGGCCAATCCGCGACTGACCAAGATCCTGATCGACGCCGTGGGCGCGGAACTGCTCGACGACCCGAGCCGTCTCGAGCGGCTTCTGCCGATGGCCGACGACGCCGGGCTGCACGCTGCGCTGCTCGAGGCGCGGCGCGTGAACAAGGTCGCCCTCGCCAAGATCATCGCTGACCGGAACGACGTCTGGGTCGATCCGGACGCGCTGTTCGACGTTCAGATCAAGCGCATCCACGAATACAAGCGCCAGCTTCTGAACATCCTGGAGACGGTGGCGATCTACAACGCCATCCGGGCGCAGCCGATGCGCTCCTGGATGCCCCGCGTGAAGATCTTCGGCGGTAAAGCGGCAGCGAGCTACCACCAGGCAAAGCTGATCATCAAGCTCGCGAACGACGTGGCCCGCATCGTCAATGCCGACCCGACGGTGCGCGGCCTGCTGAAGGTGGCGTTCCTGCCGAACTACAATGTCAGCCTCGCCGAAGCGATCATCCCGGCGGCGGACCTTTCGGAGCAGATCTCCACCGCCGGAACGGAGGCGTCCGGCACGGGCAACATGAAGCTCGCGCTAAACGGCGCGCTCACCATCGGCACGCTCGACGGCGCTAATGTCGAGATCCTCGAGCGCGTCGGCGATGAGAACATCTTCATCTTCGGCCTCACGGCCCAGGAAGTTCAGGCCCGCAAGCAGCGCGGCTTCGACGCCCGCGCCGCCGTGGACGCCTCGCCGATGCTCCGCGAAGTGCTCGACTCGATCCGCAACGGCGTGTTCTCGCCTGACGACCCGAGCCGCTATCGCGGCCTGGTCGACGGCCTGCTCGACAACGACGTGTTCCTCGTGACGGCCGATTTCGACGCCTATTTCGCGGCCCAGCGTCGCGTATACAGGCTGTGGCGCGACCGGCCGGCATGGATGGCGGCGAGCGTCAGGAACACCGCACAGGTGGGCTGGTTCTCATCCGACCGGACCATACTTGAATACGCCAAGGAGATCTGGAACGTGCAGCCCTCGAGCGAACTCGCCTGAGGCCGCGGAGCCAGGCGACGCCCAGGAGACGAGCATGCCCCCCAAAACGCCGCTTGGCCCGCCCTACGCCCGCGGGGCGATGGCGTTCGTCCTCGCGGGGGGCCGAGGGTCCCGGCTGAGGGAATTGACCGACCGGCGCGCGAAGCCGGCGGTCTATTTCGGAGGCAAGTCCCGGATCATCGACTTCGCGCTCTCGAACGCGCTGAATTCCGGCATCCGCCGGATCGGTGTCGCCACGCAATACAAGGCGCACAGCCTGCTCCGCCATCTGCAGCGGGGCTGGAACTTCTTCCGGGCCGAGCGCAACGAGAGCTTCGACCTGCTGCCCGCCAGCCAGCGCGTGTCCGAGGGTGCGTGGTATCTCGGGACCGCTGACGCGGTCTATCAGAACATCGACATCATCGAGGACTACGCACCCCGCCACATCGTCGTCCTGGCGGGCGACCACATCTACAAGATGGACTACGAGCAGATGCTCGCCCAGCACGTCGAGAGCGGCGCCGACGTGACGATCGGCTGCCTCGAAGTCGCGCGCAGCGAGGCGAGCGCGTTCGGCGTCATGCATGTCGACGAGCGCGACCGCGTCATCGACTTCCTCGAAAAGCCCGCCGATCCGCCGGCCATGCCGGGCAAGCCCGATCAGGCGCTCGCCAGCATGGGCATCTATGTGTTCGACACGCCCTTCCTGTTCGACCTGCTTCGCAAGGACGCCGAAGACCCGAACTCAGCGCATGATTTCGGGCACGACATCATTCCGCAGATCGTGAAGGGCGGGAACGCCGTGGCGCACCACTTCTCGCGCTCCTGCGTCCGGTCATCCTCCGAGAAAGAGCCCTACTGGCGCGACGTCGGCACCGTAGACGCTTATTTCGAGGCCAATATCGATCTCACCGACTTCGTGCCGGCGCTCGATCTGTATGACCAGAACTGGCCGATCTCGACCTTTGCCGAGATGGTCCCGCCGGCGAAGTTCATTCACAACGAGGACGGGCGTCGCGGCCAGGCGGTGTCCTCCCTGGTCTCCGGCGGCTGCGTGGTGTCAGGCGCCTGCGTGACCGAGTCGCTGCTGTTCACCGGCGTGCGGGTGAACTCCTACACCGAAGTCGATCGTGCGGTCGTGCTGCCTTATGTCGACATCGGCCGGTCCTGCCGGCTGAAGAACGTCGTGGTCGACCGCGGCGTCAGGATTCCGCCCAGGCTGGTCGTCGGCGAGGACCCTGAATTCGACGCGCAGCGCTTCCGACGAACCAAGAAGGGCGTTTGCCTGATCACGCAGTCAATGATCGACCGGCTTTGAGTCCGGACGCCGGAGTCGTCTGCGGCCCGATCCGGCGATATGAACGTCGCCTCGCTCCCAGAAGAGAGAGCCGATGTCGTTGAGCGTTTTGGCCGTCGCCTCCGAAGCTTACCCGCTGGTCAAGACCGGAGGGCTGGCGGATGTGGTCGGCGCGCTGCCCGCGGCGCTCGCGCCGACAGGCGTCCGCGTGCAGACGCTGCTGCCCGGCTACGGCGACGTGCTGCACGCCCTGCGGGACGGCGAGATCGTCGCGCGCTTCGACGACCTGTTCGGCGGGCCCGCGGCGGCGGTCGCCGGCCGCGCGGCGGGGCTCGACGTGATCGCGATCGACGCGCCTCATCTCTACGCCCGCCCGGGCGGCCTCTATGCCGACGGCAACGGCCGCGATTGGCCCGACAACGCCTTCCGGTTCGCCGCTCTCGGCCGGGTGGCGGCGGAAATCGGCCGCGGCGCGACCGCTCTCCCCGCCCCGGAGATCGCGCATCTGCACGATTGGCAGTCCGGGCTCGCGGCGGCCTACATGGCGCATGCGGAGCGGCGGCCGCGCATCGTCGCCACCATCCACAACATCGCGTTCCAGGGCTGGTTTCCGGCTCAGCTGCTGCCGCGCCTCGGCCTTCCGTCTGAGGCGATGTCGATCGAGGGCGTCGAATATTACGGCGGGATCGGCTTCCTGAAGGCCGGGATCTTCTATGCCGACCGCATCACGACCGTGTCGCCGAGCTACGCCTCCGAGATTCTGGAGCCGGCCGGCGGCATGGGCCTCGAAGGATTGCTGCGCAGCCGCAAGCGCGACCTTTTCGGCATCCTGAACGGCATCGACGTGGATGTCTGGGACCCAGAGACGGACCCCCGGCTGGAGATGCGCTATTCGGCGCGCGATCTGACGGGGCGGCGGCTCAACAAGCGGGCGCTGGCGGAGCGCTTCCGGCTCGGCCAGGCGAACGGCGCCCCGACATTCGGGGTGGTGAGCCGCCTGTCGGACCAGAAGGGGCTGGATCTTCTCGCCGACACGGCGCCGGCCTTGCTCGAGACGGGCGCCAATCTGGCGGTTCTGGGAGCAGGCGACGCTGGGCTGGAGCGCCGCTTCCGCGCGCTTGCAGAGACCAATCCGGGCCGGATCGGCTGCGCGTTCGGTTACGACGAGACGCTGGCGCATCTGATCCAGGGCGGCGCCGACGCGCTGCTCGTGCCGTCGCGCTTCGAGCCCTGCGGCCTCACCCAGCTCTGCGCGCTGCGCTATGGCGCGGTTCCAGTCGTCGCCCGGGTCGGTGGCCTCGCCGACACGGTGATCGACGCCAATCCGGTGGCGCTGGCGGCGGGCGTCGCCACCGGCGTGCAGTTCTCTCCGGTCGCTCGCGGCGCGCTGGAAGCCGCGATCCGGCGAACGGCGGCTCTTTACGCCGATCAGGCCACCTGGACACGGCTCCAGCGCAACGGCATGGCGACGGATGTCTCATGGGAGGCGTCGGCCCGGATTTACGCCGGTCTTTACCGCGACCTTCTGCCCTGAGGACGCGGCAGACCCTCGCGCTACTTCGTTGCCTTGAACGCGACCATCGCTTACCACGCCGCCGGGCCCGCGCCGCGGGCGGGGCATCAAAGGACCTCATCGTTGCACGTCGCTGTCATCGGGTCGGGTTACGTCGGGCTGGTCTCCGGCGCGTGTTTTGCAGATTTCGGGCATCAGGTGGCCTGCATCGACTCCGACGAGCGGAAGATCGAGGCGCTCAACCGGGCCGTCGTGCCGATCTACGAGCCAGGGCTCGATGAGCTCGTCGAGCGCAACCTGGCCGCTGGCCGGCTGACCTTCTCGACCGAACTCGCGCCCGCGGTGCGCGAGGCGGACGTCGTGATGATCGCGGTTGGCACGCCGTCCCGACGTGGGAACGGCCACGCCGACCTGAGCTACGTGATGGAGGCGGCCCGGCAAATCGCCGAAGCGCTCGAGGGCTTCACTGTCGTGGTGAACAAGTCCACCGTCCCGGTGGGTTCGGGCGACGAGGTCGAGCGTGTGCTGCGCGGAACGCGGCCGGGCGTCGACCTCGCCGTCGCGTCCAACCCCGAGTTCCTGCGCGAAGGCTCCGCGATCGACGACTTCAAGCGGCCCGACCGGATCGTGGTCGGCGTCGAGGACGAGCGCGCGCGCGCCGTCATGGAGGCGCTGTACCGCCCGCTCTACCTGAACGTGGCGCCGCTGGTGTTCACCGACCGCCGCTCGGCCGAGCTGATCAAGTACGCGTCGAACGCGTTTCTCGCGACCAAGATCACCTTCATCAACGAGATCGCGGATCTCTGCGAGAAGGTCGGGGCCAACGTCCAGGAGGTCGCCCGCGGCATCGGCCTCGACAACCGCATCGGGTCGAAGTTCCTGCACGCGGGGCCGGGCTTCGGCGGATCCTGCTTCCCCAAGGACACGCGGGCGCTCGCGCTGACCGCGCAGGAATACGGCTCGCCCGTCCGGATCGTGGAGACCGTCATCCAGGTGAACGAGGCGCGCCGCAACTCGCTCGCCGACCGCGTGATCGCGGCCTGTGGCGGGTCGGTGGCCGGCAAGCGAATCGGGCTGCTCGGCCTCGCCTTCAAGCCCAACACCGACGACATGCGCGAAGCCCCGGCCCTCGACATGATCCCGACGCTGGAGGCGGCCGGCGCGGTCGTGTCCGCCTATGATCCCGAGGCCACCGAGCAGGCCCGCAGCCAGCTGCCGAACGTGGTCTACGCCCGCAACGCCTATGAGGCTCTCGACGGAGCCGATGTCCTGGTGCTGCTCACCGAATGGGACGAGTTCCGCGCGCTCGACCTCGCGCGCGTCAAGCGCGTGCTGCGCGAGCCGATCGTGGTTGACCTCCGGAACGTCTATCGTCCGGAAGAAATGCAGCGCCACGGCTTCGTGTATTATGGGATCGGCCGCCCCAACGGCTGAAAACCACGTGGCGGAGGCGATCTCCGGAGTGATCTTTTCTTAGCGTGGTCTTGAGGGCTGCTGGACGCGGGGTGTGGCCGGCGGGCCACGACCACCTTTGAAAAGATCAGCGAAGCAACCGGGCGCTCCCGAAACCTCGACTGCTGCGTTTATCGTCCGAACAGGGGAGCCGGCGGCTCGGGGCCACACAGGGTGAGCCTCGCGCCTTACGCGGGACGCCAAGGATCAAGATGAGTTCAGTGTCTCACGTCGTTCGGGCCTGCGCGGCGTTCGCGCTGCTCGCCGCATCCGGCTTGCTGGCCGGCTGCTCCAGCAATCTCGCTTCCGATCCGATCGCTGCGGCGATGTCGACCAGCTACCCCTCCGCCCTGCCGGTCCAGTACCGGCGGCAGGAGGTGGTCGATCCCACCGGCGAAGCGCCCGGCACGATCGTGATCGATACCAACGACAAGTTCCTCTACTTCGTCCAGCCGAACGGCAAGGCGATGCGCTACGGCGTCGGCGTCGGCAAGGAAGGCTTCGGCTGGACCGGCGAAGCCAAGGTCGGCGCCAAGCAGGAATGGCCGGACTGGATCCCGCCCGCCGAGATGCTGCAGCGCCGCCCCGAACTGCCGCTGCGCATGTCAGGCGGCCCGGAGAACCCGCTCGGCGCCCGGGCGATGTATCTTTACCGGGACGGCAAGGACACGCTGTTCCGCATCCACGGCACGAACGAGCCGCTCACCATCGGCCACGCAATGTCGTCGGGCTGCATCCGGATGATCAATTTCGACGTCCAGGATCTTTATGAGCGCGTGCCGATCGGCACCAAGGTCGTGGTTCGCTGAAGCCTGCGCCGTCCGGCCTGGCTCCCGAACAAGGGCGCTGGAAATAAAGGCGCCGCCGGCCCTGAGGTCGGCGGCGCAAACTCTGTGTCTGTGCAGAAAACGCCAGCTAATGAATGGTTGGATGCGGCGACTGCAACCGCATCATTTCGTCCTTGATGCGAAGTTTCTTCCGTTTTAGAGACGCGACCCGGACATCGTCTGTGCTCGGACGGGTCAGTTCAATTTCGATCTCTCGATCAATCGCGCGATGCTTCTTCTCGAGCTCAGCAATGTGGGACTCGATGGACATAAAGCACGTCTCCCTTTTTTAAGATCGACGTGGCGATGATGTCACGCTCCGCGCCCTCTGTCGAACAGAGATCGCGTCGCGCGCGCTCACAGAGCCGTGCCGCGCGGAGCTTGCCGCTTGTCCGGGCGGCGGCGATACTCGGAGGCGGAGATCGCTTGCATGAGAGACAGGCCAGCTGATGACGGGGCGGGACGAGGAGACGCGGGCCCAGGAACAGGCGGCCCGGGAGGAACTCGCCCGCCTTCGTGAGGAGCACCGCGACCTTGACCACGCCATCGACGCGCTCGAGGCGCTCGGCTCCGGCGACAGGCTGCAGGTCCAGCGGCTGAAGAAGCGCAAGCTCGGCCTGAAAGACCGGATCAGCTTTCTCGAGGATCAGCTCACGCCGGACATCATCGCCTGACGCGACGCGCCTCTGCTTGCCTGCCAATCCGCCGGCGCCTATGGTCGGGCCCTGATCCCCTCTTTCCTTCGGAGCATGCCCAGATGGTCGCGGACAACCGCGCCGAGCCGCCCCCCGTCGCCATCGTGATGGGCAGTCAGTCCGACTGGGCCACGCTTTCGCACGCCGCCGAAACCCTGGATGCGCTCGGCGTCCCCTATTCGGCGAGGATCGTCTCCGCCCACCGCACGCCCGATCGGCTGGTGGCGTTTGCAAAGGGCGCGGAGACCGACGGCTTCCGGGTCGTGATCGCCGGGGCCGGCGGCGCCGCGCATCTGCCGGGCATGGTCGCCGCCATGACGGCGCTGCCGGTGTTCGGCGTGCCCGTCCAGTCCAGCACCCTGTCCGGGCTCGACAGCCTGCTGTCGATCGTGCAGATGCCGGCCGGCGTTCCGGTCGGCACGCTGGCGATCGGCCGCTCGGGCGCGGTCAACGCCGCCCTGCTCGCGGCCGCGGTGCTCGCGCTTTCCGACCGGGCGCTCGCGGAGCGCCTCGCGGCCTGGCGCCGGGCGCAGACCGACGGCGTCGCCGAGACCCCATCTGGGAGCGCCTGATCCATGACCTCCCGCATCCTCGCTCCCGGCGACACGATCGGCATTCTGGGCGGCGGCCAGCTCGGCCGCATGCTGGCGCTCGCAGCCGCGCCGCTCGGTCTCAAGACCCACATCTACGCGCCGGACCCCAAAAGCCCGGCCTTCGACGTCGCCGCCGAACGCACGATCGCGGCCTATGAGGACGAGGCGGCGCTCGCGCTGTTCGCCGACAGCGTCGACGTCATCACCTATGAGTTCGAGAACGTGCCGGCCGCGACCGCGGAGCTTGTCGCGCAGCACCGGCCGCTGTTTCCGGACGCCCGCGCGCTCGCGACCACGCAGGACCGGCTTCTGGAGAAGACCTTCGTGCGCGATCTCGGGATCCCGACGCCCGCCTTCGCGGCGGTCGACGACCGCGCCAGCATGGCGGCGGCCGTCGGAGCCATTGGACGCCCGGCCGTGCTGAAGACGCGCCGCTTCGGGTATGACGGCAAGGGACAGGTGCTGGTGCGCGAGGGGCTCGGCCTCGACGCAGCGCTCGCGATGATGAACGGCCAGCCGGCCATCCTCGAGGCCTTCGTGCACTTCCGCGCAGAAGTGTCGGTGATCGCGGCGCGCGGCCGCGACGGCGCTTTCGCGGCCTTCGACGTGGTCGAGAACCGCCACGAAAACCATATCCTGCGCACCTCCGACGTGCCCGCCGCCATCAAGCCCGAGACCGCCGCCTCGGCGGTCGCGATCGCGCGCAAGATCGCCGAGGCGCTGAACTATGTCGGCGTCCTGGGCGTCGAGCTGTTCCTGGTGGACGGCCCGACCGGCGAACGCGTCGTGGTCAACGAGATCGCGCCCCGCGTGCACAATTCCGGCCACTGGACGATCGAGGGGGCGATGACGAGCCAGTTCGAGCAGCACGTCCGGGCGATCGCCGCCTGGCCGCTCGGGGCGACCGACGCCCGCGGCCGGGTGACGATGACGAATCTGCTCGGGGCCGAGGCGAACGACTGGCTCGCCCTGCTGGCCGAGCCCGGCGCCGCGCTCCACCTCTATGGAAAATCGGAGCCTGCGCCTGGCCGCAAGATGGGCCATGTGACCCGCGTGAAGAGCTGAAGGGCGCCGCCCCGAGCGCGCCTCGGAAAACGGCCGTCCGGGCCTCGCGCCCGCGTGACAAGCCTGAACGTCTTTGCTAGTTTGCGTCGAGACGGCGGCCCGCGCCAATGCGGGCGCGCTGTTTTTTGTTTTACGCGCCCGCGCAAGCGGCCGACTGTTTCGCCGATCCCGAAACGCCCAGACGAGGCACGACGTGCAGGTTCTCGTTCGCGACAATAATGTCGATCAGGCCCTCAAGGCCCTCAAGAAGAAGATGCAGCGCGAAGGCATTTTTCGCGAGATGAAGCTGCGCGGCCATTACGAGAAGCCGTCGGAGAAGCGCGCCCGCGAGGCGGCCGAGGCCGTCCGGCGCGCCCGCAAGCTGGCCCGCAAGCGCGCGCAGCGCGAGGGTCTGCTGCCGATGAAGAAGAAGTGATTCGCTGAACGCTTCGGCCGACGCGGCGCGCAGGCCAAACCCCTGCCGCCAGGTCTGTCCAGTGCGCCCGCCAGGCCACGCCGGCGGGCGTTTTTGCGTCCAGCGGCCCGATCGGGCGCGACGGCGAGTCCGGGCCGCCCTAGAATCGCATTGCTGCCGCAATCGCCTTATCTGACGGGCCATCCGGCGGCGAACAGAAGGCGAGACAGGCTATGGGACGGCGCAGAGCTTCACGAACGTTGGGCCGCATTGCGGGGATGGGCCTCGCGGCGCTCGGCCTCGCGGCTTGCGACACCGTCGGCGCGGGCTCCGGGTCGCGCTCGATCGACCCCGACGTCTACGCCGCGCGCCAGACGGACCTCGGCTCGCTGACCCAGGTGGTCAACAACAATCCGAACGATCCCGAAGCCTGGAACATGCGCGGCTCGGCCTATGCGCGGCTCGGGCAGTACGACAACGCCGTCGGCGACTTCAATCACGCGATCCAGCTGAACGGCTCATTCGCCAAGGCCTACGCCAACCGGGCGCTGGCCTACCGCTCGCAGAACAACATGAGCGCCGCGCTCGCCGACTACAATCGCGCCATCCAGGCCGATTCGAACTACAGCGCCGCCTATGTGGGCCGCGGCAATCTCTACCGTCAGACCGGCCGGCTCGACGCCGCGGTCGCGGATTACGATCAGGCCATTCAGCTCGATCCCAACAACGCGCAGGCCTGGCACAATCGCGGCCTGATCCATCAGGCCCAGGGCCGGCAGGACGAGGCGATCGACGACTTCACCAAGGCGACGGCGATCTCGGTCACCGCCGCGGAGCCCTATGTCGGGCGCGGCATGAGCTATCTGGCGCAGGGCGACTACAAGGCCGCGCTCGACGACTTCAACACCGCCCGCACGCTCAACCCCAAATATATCGACGCCTGGATCGGCCGCGGCCTGGCGTTCGAGAAGCGCAACGAGCTTGGCAACGCCCGCGCCTCCTTCGCGCAGGCGCTCAACCTCGACGGCAAGGATCCGCGCGCGACCGCCGGCTTCGAGCGCGTCGGCGGCCGGCGCGGCGAAACCTATAGCGAGCAGTAAGGCAGCAGCATCGATGTCCCGTCGACCGACCGACCCTCGCGCAGCGGCGGAAGCCGCCTTTCGACCGAAGGCCCCGCCCCCGCCGGCGCCCGAACGCAGACCGGCGATCCCGGGCGCGCGCGAACAGGTGACGTTGCGGATCGACGCCGACGTGCTCGAGCTGTTCCGCGCCGACGGCGCCGGCTGGCAGGACCGCATCAACGAGACGTTGCGGGAGGCGATGCGCGCGCGGCTCGCCGCCGCCTCCGGCCAGGGCTCGATTCCCGTCGACCAGCTGACAAGCGAGAACGATGACGGCGCGGGCTGAGGCGGGACCTGCGTCTGTCGCGGCGCCGCGCGCCGCAAGACTCCCGCCGTCTGGCGGCTGACCCTGCCGCTGGCGAATCTCCGGGGTGAGGATCGGGCGAAGCCGGGCTCGTGTGCCGCCGATCCCCGACCAGGCGGCCCGCCGGGCGATCCCCTATGCCTTATCGGCGTCCAGCGCGCCGCTGCTGCCGCTGTCGCGCGAGGAGCTCGACCGACTCGGCGTGGGCGCGGGCGCGGTCAAGAAGATCTGACGGAGCGGCTGCGCCTGCTCACCGGGCCGCGGGCGGCGCGGCTATCCGGGGATGGATCACGCGGTCGCCCGGCTTCAGGCCGATCCGGTCGGCTGCGCCGGCAGCGAGCTCGACAACATATTTCACCGGCCCGCCGGAGGGGATGATCCGGGTCGACAGCGGCTCCGCGGACCGCTCGACCCGCATCACGCGGCCGTCGGCGGAGACGAACGCCATGTCGAGCGACACATAGGTGTTCTGCATCCACATCGCGATCTCGTCGGACCTGCCGAAATCGAACAGCATGCCGTGGTCGGCCGGCAGCGACCGGCGGTACATCAGCCCGACCTCGCGCTCCTCGGGCGTGACGGCGACTTCGACCATGAAAACATGGGGGCCGGTCGCGGTCTCGAAGGTGAGTTTTTCGAGAGGAGCGGCGCGACCGAGGCCGACCCCGCAGGCAAGCAGAGCGAAGACGAGCGCCAGGCGCGCCAGCACGTGCGTGGTCATGCGGCCCCTCGCGTACGGGGCGCGGTCAGTGCGAGGACGGGGCGCCGCCCGGCCCATCGGGCCGGACCTCGGCCGCCATCAGACCCTTGGGCCCGGGACCGTAGCGCACGAACACCTTCTGCCCGGGGCGCAGTTCCATGATCCCGAACCGGCGCAGCGTCTCCATATGGACGAAGATGTCGGGCGAACCGTCGCCGCGCGTCAGGAAGCCAAAGCCGCGCAGCCGGTTGAACCACTTGACCTCGACCAGTTCGAGCCCGCTTGTCGGGGTGACCGAGACGTGGGTGCGCGGCGGCGGAAGCTCGCCGGGATGAAGCGCCGTGCTGTCGTCGATCGAGAGCACGCGAAACGCCTGAGCGCCTTTCGGCCGGAGCTGGGCCTCGCAGACGATGCGCGCGCCCTCATTCGCCGTCTGAAAGCCGTCCCGGCGCATGCAGGTGACGTGCAGCAGGACGTCCGGGCCGCCATTGTCGGGCACGATGAAGCCGTATCCCTTGGCGACGTCGAACCATTTGATGGTGCCGGACACCTCGTACAGATCGATGGGCGCCGCCTCGGACGAAGCGCTCGGCCGCTCCATCGTTCCCGGGGAACCACTCCTCGCCCTGTCAGCACCCATTACGAACCGCCCGCCCGGATACACCGCGTAACGAGAGCCGCCGCCCCGACTCGATCAGACTAACGATAGCATCCGCGGGAGTGGGGGGAAGCGAAAAATGGCCCAATCAAGGCGCGGGCTCCATGCACAGGGCGAAGATGCGGTTAAAGCGGGGGTCGAGATTCGGCCGCTCCGGTCCCGCCGGACGGCCGCGCCCTTGCGGTTCGCGCGCCGCCCTATAGCTACGCGGACCGCCGCAAGCCGGAGAACGCCCGCATGAAATATCTGCACACGATGGTGCGCGTAAGCGACGTCGACGCCTCGCTCGATTTCTATTGCGACAAGCTCGGACTGCAGGAGGTCCGCCGGACCGAAAGTCCGCAGGGGCGCTTCACGCTGATCTTTCTGGCCGCGCCCGGACAGACGGACGCGCAGGTCGAGCTGACGTACAATTGGGACCCCGAGGTCTACGGCGAGGGGCGGAACTTCGGCCACCTCGCCTATGAGGTCGAGGACATCTACGCGGCCTGCGAGCGGCTGATGGCGGGCGGCGTGACGATCAACCGGCCGCCGCGTGACGGCCGCATGGCGTTTGTCCGCTCGCCCGACAACATCTCGATCGAGTTGCTGCAGGCCGGGCCCGCCAAGCCGCCGGCGGAGCCTTGGGCCTCAATGCCGAATGTCGGGAAGTGGTGAGCGCCGGCGGCTACTGACGCGGGGCCGGCGGCGACGAGGCCGTCACCACGCCTGCGTTCCGCCACGGACTGCGGCCCAAACCGAAGCGCTCGAGCCGGTCGAGCAGGCCCCAGAACAGCGGGGCCTGTCGGCCGCGCAAGGGCGCGAGCGTCCAGATGTCGAGCCCGGTCCACGGCAGGAACGGATTGCGCCGCGAATAGGCCCAGATCTCGACGCGCGTCGAAGGCCGCTCGCTCTTGCCCCGGGCATGGAAGCCGGAGGTGTCGCCCACGATCAGCGTGTTCGCCGGCACCGCGAACTTCTTCGGCTCCGGAAGCCGCATGCGCTTCAAATCGTCCGGCCGGACACGGAACGAGCCGCGGGCCGACAGCCGGTCCAGCGCGGACGCCCGAACGCTCATCCGCTTCTCCCAGGCGAGCTTCCGCGGCGTCGGCCGATGCGACCCCGGCACGTAGACAAACGGGCCGAGATCCTCCTCCACGTCGTGCAGGAACAGCCACGCCTTCATGGTGGGATGGAAGCAGTCGGCGTGCACGGAGGTCTGCGGGTCGGTCGAGGACCGGTCGACCTGCGCGAACACCGTTTGCACATAGATGATCGGCTCGGCGTCGAAGCTCGACACGTAGCGCAGCAGGTTCTGGAACTCAGGCCGGCGGACGAGCGAGGCGCAGGCTGGCAGGTTCTTTAGGTTTTCCGGATCGAGCGCGATCCGCCGCGTGACGGCGTCGCCCTGCTTCATCTCCCTGGCGGGAGCGTGGGCGTTCTCGAGCTCGGCCACCAGCGCGCGAAAATCCTCCGGCGGCAGAAAATCGCTCTTCAGGATGAACCCGTCGCGCGCGAAGGCCTCTCGATCATCCGGGGGGACGCGGGAGGCCAGACGCGCGCGTCGTTTCTCGGCGAGCCGGTAAGCCAGCCGCACCCGCCAGACGTGCAGGCCTCGCCGATTCAATGTCTCGCTGCCCAGGATGCCGTTGTCGCAGAACGACTTGGCCCCGGTGAAGATCTGGGCTGCCCAAAGGGGAGCGAGCAGCCAACGCAGTCCTGTCATCACCAATCCGTCCGAGTTCAGCCTCGCTGCGGAACCTACCCGGTCCGCCGTTCAGTGTCTCCCGACCCGGCCGCGAGGCAGCAGGCCGGCAGGGGCGGATCACCGGCCGCATGCGCGTCAAAACGCCGCAGGCTGTTTTGTAAGCCGACTCAGCTGAGGCGCCCTTCCTCGCCAATCCTGCCCAGTTCGTTTGATCGGGAGGGACTGAAATGGTGACCGCATGACAAGCAGATCGCCGCGCGGCTCGCTCCGTCACCGTGCTGTATTCAACGCCGCCGCGAGCTGGGGCTCGTCGTGAGACGACCTAATGAGTACGCCGACGCGGAGACCTCGTCGATATACTGCATAGACAAACGTAATTTCTCAGTATTCCCGGAGTGATACAGCACTCTCCCGTCCCACTCGGCGAGCGTTGACTTCAGATATATAGTTAACACGGGGTAAATGACAGCAGCTGAATTGGCCGCCCCTTTCAGACAGGTAAACAGAACGTTAATATCCTGAGGACGGACGCTCTGCGCTTGTCAGCTGTGTTGGGTGAGTTCGCAATGTCGATATCGATGAGCCTCCCTGAAGGTCGCCCCTTTTTGAGCCTCGACCGCGCCCGCGCGAAATTGCGGACAGCGCTCGGCCCGGCGTCGCCTCGCGAGGCCCATGAACGGCAGGCTCTCGACTCGATCCGCTATGGCGAGATCGAGGTCGAGCTCGATGCCGGCCAAAGCGCCTGCTGGTGCTGGATGAACCCGCAGGGCGCGCCCAGCTTCACCCCCGGTCTGCTCCGCGACATCTCTGCGCATCAGCGCGCGATACGGCAGGCGTTCGCGGAGCCTGCTCCCGACGGGCCGCCGCTGAAATACTGGGTGCTGGCCTCCCGCCTACCGGGCATTTTCAACCTCGGAGGCGACCTCGACCTGTTCCGCGGCTGGATCCGCGCCCAGGATCGGGAAGGGCTGCGGAACTACGCCCGCGCCTGCATCGACGTTCTGCACGAGAACGCGATCGGGTTCGACCAGTCCGTCATCACCGTCGCGCTGGTTCAGGGCGACGCGCTCGGCGGCGGCTTCGAGGCCGCGCTCTCCTGCGACATGATCGTCGCGGAGCGCGGCGCGAAATTCGGTCTGCCGGAGATCCTGTTCAACCTGTTCCCGGGAATGGGCGCCTACAGCCTGCTGGCGCGCCGCGTCGGCATGGCCGAGGCCGAAAAGATCATCGCCAGCGGCAAGCTGTACTCGGCCGAAGAGCTCCACGAACGTGGGCTCGTGCAGGCGCTTGCCGAGCCGGGCGACGGCGTCGCCGAGACGCACCGGCTGCTGAGCCGCAACCTGCGCCGGCACAATGGCCTCTCCGCTCTGTTCCGCGCCGGCCGGCGGGTCGCCCCGCTGCTTTACGACGAGTTGCGAGACATCACCGACATCTGGGTCGACGCGGCCCTGCAGGTCGAAGAGTCCGACCTGCGGAAGATGGGGCGGCTTACGGCCGCCCAGGATCGCCGGCTTCAGGCCGGGTCGGCGGCCTACGCAGCCGAGTAGCCGGCTTCAGCCGCCCTCCCCCTGCCGCTCCTCGCGGTCCGGGAACTGCCGCAGCAGCGTCTTGCGGACGCGTTCGAACTCGGCTTCGAGCCGACTGACGCGCTCGGCGCCGTGCGCCGCCAGTTCGCGCGCGTCGATGTTCCGGCAGGACAGGCAGATCTCATAGATGCCGCGCGCGCCGATGTTCGCCGCGCCGCTGCGCAGGGCATGCGCCTGTTCGCGAAACGCGCTCGGTTCGCCCATCTGGACCGCCTGCTGGAGCGCCTTGAGCACGCCCGCCGCCTCGCCGATGAACTCGCCCACGAGGTCGCCGACGAATTCCCTGCCGCCGAGATCCTCAAGGTCCGAGAGCGTCCGCTTGTCGACCACCGCGCGCCGCGCCGGCCGGAAGTTCGGGTGCTCGGCGATGTTCGCGACGAGTTCGTCATCGACGGTCTGCGACTCGGCGGCGGCCTGCTCCGCCTCGGCTGTCGCGAGGCCCGGCGCCCCGGCGGTGATCTCGTCGATCATCGCGAGCAGCCGGTCCGGCTCGATGGGCTTCGTCAGGCAGGCGTCCATCCCGGCATCGAGGCAACGCTCGCGCGCCGCCGGAGTGGCGTCGGCCGTCAGCGCCACGATCGGGACGCGCGTCTTCCCGATCGAGGCGAACCGGTAGAGCTTGGCGCATTCGATGCCGTCCAGAACCGGCATGTTGACGTCCATGAGCACCAGGTCGAACTGGCGCTCCGTCAGCGCGTCGAGCGCCAGTTCGCCATTGTCGGCGATGCGGACCTCGTGGCCGGCGCGCTCGAGAATCTTGGTGATGACCTTCTGGTTGGTGCGGTTGTCCTCGGCGACCAGGATCGCGAGGCGCCGATCTGCGACCTTCGTCTGGCCGGCCACGCGGCGGACGCCGGCGCGACCGCCCGAGCCTGCGCTCGCGGCCCTGACCATCGCCGCCAGCTTGCCCGGCGTCGGGCGGGCGGCCGCAGCGGCGCACAACAGGCGCAGGTCGACATCGGGCAGGCCCGCGCCCAAGGACGGGTCGATCAGCGCGATCTCGACGAGCTCTTCCGTGTCCGCGGCTCGGATCGCGCTGGCCAGCGCCTCCGCGTCCGGCTCGCCCGGCTGCGCCTCGACGACGACGACGCGCCGACCGCCCGGCTGCGCGCGCAGCAGCCGCAGCGCGGAGCGGACGTCAACGGCGGGGGCGGCTTCGACGCCGATGTCCCTGAGCGCCTCGGCGAGCGCGGCCGCGGCGGCCTCCCGGGGCGCCAGCGCGACGACCTGCGCCTCCAGGCGATCCGGTATGGCGGAGGGCTCGGCCGCGGCCTCCAGATCGAGTTCGAACGCGAAGGTGCTGCCGACTCCGGGCTCGCTCTCCAGCTCTATCGTGCCGCCCTGGTGCTCGACGAACTGCTTGCAGATGGCGAGGCCGAGGCCGGTGCCGCCATAGCTGTTGATGATGGTTTCGTCAGCCTGCGTGAAGCTCTCGAAGATTCGGGTGCGGGCTTCGGGCGCGATCCCGATGCCGGTGTCCGTCACCTCGAAACGCAGGCGCGGCCGCTCGGCAGAGCCTCCCACCAGATCGACGCTGACGACCACGCCGCCTTGCTCGGTGAACTTGACGGCGTTGCCGGCGAGGTTGAGCAGCACGTCGCGGATCTGGCGGGACTCGCCGCGCAGCCGGTACGGGGTGCGCGGCGTAGCGTGGATCCCGAACCGCAGATTCTTGCCGCGGGCCTGCGTCATCAGCAGCCCCCGCACGCCCGCGAGCAGCTCGTGCAGGTCGAAATCGACGATGTTCGTGGGCATCCGGCCGGCTTCGATCCGGCTGAAGGTGAGCAGTTCGTCGATCAGCCCAAGCAGCACGCGGCCCGACTCTCCCGTGGTGCGGACCATGTCGCGCTGTTCGGCGTCGAGCTCGGTGGCGTCGAGCAGATCGGTCAGGCCGATCACGGCGTTGAGCGGCGTGCGCAGTTCGTGGCTCACGCTCGCGAGAAACTGGCTCTTCGCCCGGCTCGCCTCCTCGGCGGCGAGCTTCGCGCGCTGCAGCTTCTTGATCAGCGTCGCCGCATAGGCCGGCAGGATCAGCAAACCGAAAAGCAGGCCGAGCGAGAGGCCGAGATTGTCGTGCCAGTAGCGCGTGGTCGCGATCACCACTGCGAAGCTCGCGATGGCGACCGAGGCGGCGGCGAGCAGGGACGGAATCCCGAACCGGAAGCCGTTGCCGAAGATCACCCACAGATAAGTGGGGTAGATGATCGCCGTGAGGGCGCCGCCGGCGTGCAGGCAATACGAGATGCCTGCGAAGTCGAACACCATCGCAAGCGCGCGCCGCGGCAGCGACGAACCGGGCCGCCAAAGCATGTGGACGAGGAAGCCGAGCGCTCCGAGCGCGAAGATCGCCGTGATCTCGAACGGCCGGGTGAACGGGTTGCTTTCCTCATAGGCCTGGACGCTCAGATAGCCGAGCACCAGAAGCGCCAGCACCAGCCGGTTCAGCGCCATCTCGTGCTCGCCGTCGGGCCGGTTCTTCAGGCGCGCGACGAGCCAGCGCAGAACTGACGGCCGAGCAGGCGGCTGCTGCGCCGCCGTCCCGCGCGCCCGGCGCGTCATCATGCAGTCCTGACCAGCAGCGTCTCGCGCCGGACCAGCTCCACGAGATCGGGCGCGCGCATCGGACGGCCGAAGTAGAAGCCCTGAACCTCGTCGCAGCCCTCGGCGCGCAGATGCGCCACCTGGGCTGCGGTCTCGACGCCCTCGGCGATGACTTCGAGATCCAGGCTGTGCCCGAGACTGATGATCGCGCGCACGATGGCGGCGTCATTGGCGTCGTTCTTGAGGTTGTCGACGAAGCTGCGGTCGATCTTGAGCCGGTCGACGGGGAAGTTCTTCACATAGGCGAGCGACGAGTAGCCGGTGCCGAAATCGTCGATCGAGAAGGTGACGCCGCGCTCCTGCAGAGCCTTCAGCTGGCCGACCACGGTGCCGGTGTCCTGCAGCAGGATCGTCTCCGTCAGCTCGAGTTCGAGCCGCTTCGGATCGAGTTCGGAAACCTCCAGCGCGTCGAGCACGACCTGCCTGACGTCGACCTTGCGGAACTGCACGCCCGACAGGTTGACCGCGATCCGGATCGGCGGGAGCCCGAGCTTCGGCCAGGAGGCGGCCTGCGCGCAGGCCTCGCGCAGCACCCACTCGTTGATCGGCACGATCAGGCCGTTCTCTTCCGCGCGCGGCAGGAACTCGCCGGGGCTGACCAGATCGCCATTCTCGCGCCGCCACCGGATCAGCGCCTCTGCGCCGACGATCCGGCCGGTCGAGAGGTCGACCTGGGGCTGGTAGTGCAGCTCGAATTCGTTGCGGGCCAGCGCGCGGCGCAGATCGCTCTCCAGCACGGTGATCGCGCGGGCGCTGGTGTCCATGTCGGCGGCGAAAGCGCGGAAGCCGTCGCGGCCGTCGGCCTTCGCGCGATACATCGCAAGGTCGGCGTTCTTGAGCAGCTCGTCGACGTCGAAGCCGTTATCCGGAAACAACGCGATGCCGATGCTGGCCGAGGTCGAGACCTCCTCGCCGTCGAACCGGAACGGGATCGCGAGCGCCTCGCGCACCCGCCGGGCCAGTTCCGTGGTGTCCTCGACGCTTCCCACATCAGCCTGCAGGATGGCGAACTCATCGCCGCCGAGCCGGGCGACGGTGTCGCTCTCCCGCACCGTGGCTCTCAGCCGCTCCGAGACCGCGCGCAGCAGCCGGTCCCCGACGTGGTGGCCGAGGACGTCGTTGATGCCCTTGAAGCGGTCGAGGTCGAACAGGTGCAGCGCGAACTTGCGGTCGGTGCGGCGCGCATGCGCGATCTCGTGGCGCACGCGCTCGTGCAGCAGCGCGCGGTTCGGCAGGTCGGTCAGCGCGTCGTGATGGGCGAGATGCCGGAGATGCCCCTCCGCCCGCTTGCGGTCGGTGATGTCGAGCGAGGTGGTGAGGACGGCGACGATCTCGCCGGCCGCGTCGCGCAGCGGCGCCTTCGTGGTCAGGAAGCAGCGCCGCTCGCCGCCCCGGGTGGTGATCTCCTCCTCGAAGGAGGGGATAGTCGCTCCGCTTTCGCAGATCAGTCGATCAAGGGCGGCGCTGCGGGCGCCGTGCTCCGGGCCGAACATGTCGATCGCCGAGCGGCCGAGCAGCGCCGGCGCCTCGACGCCCTTCATGGCGGCCTGATAGGCGTTGACGAAGATGCACCGGCCGGACCGGTCCGCGGCGCTGATCATCGCCGGCACGGTGTCGATCACCTGCGCGAGACGCTCGGAGGAGTCGCGCAGCGCCTGCTCGCGCGAACGCTCGCTGGTCCTCAGCTCCTTCTCCAGCGTGACCGCGCGGCTCGCGATGACGAGCTGCTGCCGGCGCATCTTCAGGAGGTTGCGGGCCCGCGTCAGGAACTCGTGATGATCGACCGGGCTCTGCAGGAAGTCGGTCGCGCCGGCCTCGAGCGCGCTGAGGCGGAAGCTGCGCTCCTCATAGACCGTCAGCACCACCACGGGGACGTCCTCGCAGCCCCTCAGGGCGCGGAAGCGGCGCGTGAACTCCGCGCCGTCGAGCTCCGGCATCTTGAAGTCGGTGATGACGAGATCGGGCGTGTTCTCCGCCATCCAGGCGAGCGCTTCGAGCGGGCTCCCGAACGCGCGCACGGTCACGTCCGGCTCGATCGACGCCGCAAGTTTGGCGAAGATGTTCCGGTTGGTGACCCGGTCGTCCAGGATGCAGATCAGCGGCATGTCGGTCGTCAAAACCTCTTGGCCGCGCCGGGCCCGCTCGCGTAAACCGGGCGAGTGACGATAACTGGCTGGCGCGTTCTCGACGCCGGAAGGCTCTCGTCGCAACTGACGCGATCCTGCCGGGTCTAACAAAAGCGCCTTAAAGAAAAGACAATGAGCTCTGAGAAATCAGGGGGTAAGGCTCCTGATCTAAAGCCTTTGCGCGCACCCGCTTGCGCCCTAGCGACGCGTCGACGGCGGAGCGCCCGCAGTTGAAAGCCGACGTCGCGATCGTCGGCGCGGGGCCTGCCGGGCTGATCGCGGCGGAGCGGCTGGCGGCGGCCGGATGCGCCGTGACCGTGTATGACCGAATGCCGGCGCCGGCGCGCAAATTCCTGCTCGCGGGGCGCGGCGGCCTCAACCTCACGCATTCCGAACCGCTCGAGCGCATGCTGGAGCGCTACGGCGCCGCCGCCCCGGCGCTCGAGCGGACCTTGCGCGCCTTTCCGCCGGCGGAGCTCGTCGCGTGGTGCCATGGGCTGGGCGTCGAGACCTTCGTGGGCACCAGCGGCCGCGTCTTCCCGAAGCCACTGAAGGCATCTCCGCTGTTGCGCGCTTGGCTTCGTCGGCTCGCAGGCCAGGGCGTCGCGTTCCGGCTCCGGCATCGCTGGACGGGGTTCGCCGAGGACGGGGCGCTGCGCTTTTCGACCCCCGAGGGCGGGCTGATCGCTTCGTCTACGGCGGTCGTGCTGGCGCTCGGCGGCGCGAGCTGGCCGCGGCTCGGCGCCGATGGCGGCTGGCTGGAGATCCTCATGGCCGAAGGCGTCGAGGCCGCGCCCCTGCGGCCGGCGAACTGCGGCTTCAGGGTCGACTGGTCAGAGCATTTTGCGAACCGCTTCGCCGGCGAGCCGATAAAGCGCGCCGCCCTCACGTTCGCGGGCCGCCGCGCGCGCGGCGAGGCGGTCGTCACCCGCGACGGCGTCGAGGGCGGGCTGATCTATGCGGTCTCCGCTGAGCTGCGCGATGCGACCGACCGCGACGGCTCCGCCCGGCCGCTGCTCGACCTCCGCCCGGACCTCCCGCAGGACGAGCTCGCAAGACGGCTCGCAGCGCCGCGCGGGGCCCGCTCATGGTCGACCCACCTCCGCAAGGCCGCGGCGCTGCCGCCGGTCGCCGTCGCGCTGCTGCGCGAGATGGGACCGCTGCCACAGGACGCGGCCGAACTCGCTCAGCGCATCAAGAACCTGCCGCTGACGCTTGTCGCGCCTTACGGATTGGACAGGGCGATCTCGACCGCGGGCGGCGTGCGCCTCGATCAGGTCGACGACCGTTTCATGCTCCTCCGCCGACCGGGGGCGTTCGTCGCCGGCGAGATGCTGGACTGGGAAGCGCCGACCGGGGGCTATCTGCTGCAGGCCTGTTTCGCCACCGGCGTCGCGGCGGCCGACGGCCTGCTCGACTGGTTGCGCGATCAGTCTGCTCTGGAGCCGGCCGCCGGAGAGGCCGCGCGGCGCTGAGCCTCGGTTAGCCGCGCCAGAGCCCGCTCCCGCCCGATGAAGGGCAGCAGGCGGGCGAGCTCGGGGCCATGCGGCATGCCGGTGAGCGCAAGCCGCAGCGGCGCGAACAGCGCGCGCCCCTTTCGTCCGGTCGCGGCCGAAAGGCCGGCGGTCCAGCTCTTCCACGTCGTTTCATCCCAGGGCTCGGCCGGCAGCGACCGCACGGCCTCGGCGAGCAGCGGAACGTCTTCGGGGGCTGGCGACGAGGGCGCAGCCGCCTCGCGCGCGATGCGCCACCAGTCCGCGGCCTCCGCCAAGGTCGCGAGGTTGCCGCGCACGGTCTCCCAGAACACGGCGCCGCCGCCCACGCCGAGCTGTTCGAGCCGGGCCGCGACCGCCTGGAAATCGAGCGCATGGACGGTCTTGGCCGAGAGCGCGGCGAGTTCGTCCGGATCGATCCGCGCCGGCGCGCGCGACGGGCGGGCGGACGCGACCAGAGCCGCGAGCTCGTCCAGATCCGCGACCGGCCGCACCGCCTCGGAGCTGCCGATCAGCGCCGCATAGGCTGCGACCGCCAGCGGCTCGAGGCCCTCCTCGCGAAGCGAGCGAAGCGACAGGCTGCCCTGCCGCTTCGACAGCCCCTCGCCGTCCGCCGTGGTCAGCAGATTGTGGTGCGCGAAGGCGGGCGGCGCAGCGCCGAGGGCCGCGAAGATGTCGAGCTGGACCGCCGTGTTGGTGACGTGGTCCTCGCCGCGCACCACCGAGGTGACGCCGAGATCGGCGTCGTCCACGACGCTGGTGAAGACATAGAGGAACGCGCCGTCGTCCCGCACGATCACCGGGTCCGAGAGGCTTGCAAGATCGATCTCCTGCGGGCCGCGGAAGCCATCGGCCCAGCCTGCCCGGCCTTGCGAGAGGCGGAAGCGCCAGTGCGGCCGGCGACCTTCCGCTTCAAGCGCCGCCCGCTCCGCCTCCGTCAGCCTCAAGGCGCGACGGTCATAGACTGGCGGACGGCCCGAGAGCCGCGCCAGCCGCCGGGCCCGCTCGAGTTCCTCCGGCGTCTCGTAGGCTGGATAGATGCGCCCCGCTACCCGGAGGCGCTCGAAGGCGGCCCGGTAGATCTCTGTCCGTTCCGATTGCCGGCGCTCCTCGTCGGGGGCGATGCCGAGCCAGGCGAGATCCTCCCGGATCCCTGTGACGAACTCCTCGCGCACGCGCGCCGCGTCGGTGTCGTCGAGCCGCAGGATGAACTTGCCGCCGGCGCGCGCCGGCAGCGCGTTGAGCAGCAGCGTGCGGGCGTTGCCGAGATGCAGATAGCCCGTCGGCGACGGCGCGAAACGGTAGACGTTCATCGCCCAGACCCCGCAGGCGCCGGCGCTTCAGGCGAGGTCCCGGGCAGGCCGGGTGCGGGTGAACGGTGCGGCATGAGGGTCGTCTAGCGGCCCGCCCCTCTTTGGGCAATCGGCGACGGCCTCCAGAAGAAAGCCCCGCAGCGGTTGCGGGGCTTTCGGGGCTCTGGACCTGATCAGTTGGGCTGCTGATCGGGCGCAGACGGCGCGTCCGGGCCCGGTCCGCCGGGCCCGCGCATCGGTCCGGCGCGGCCAGGCCCCCCGAAGCCGCCATGGCGGCCGCGGAAGCGCTCGCGCATTTCGCCCTCGACGGCCTTCACGCGGTCGAGCTGTTCAGGCGTCAGCTTCTGGCGAAGCGCCGCGACGGCGTCCTTCAGGGCCTTCGCCTTTTCGGCCCGCGCGATCGCCTTGTCGGCCATGCGATCCGCCATCGCGAACGCCTCGCCGCGGTCCGGCTTGTCATCGTCCGCCATCGGCTTCGGCCGCGACGGCGACACGAAATCGATCGCCGCGGAGGTGAAGGCCCGCCAGGCGTCGAGCTGGTCTGACCGGATGCCGAGCAGAGTCTCCATGGTCGAGAGATGCTTCGCCAGCCGCATCGCGCGATCAGCGCCGCGCATTCCCGGCCCATGGCCGTGCATGCCGTGCATGCCGTGCATCGGCATGCCATCCATCGGCATGCCGCGCATCCCGCCGGGGCCTTCGCCGCCGGGGGCCGTTCCATGATGCGGCGGAGGCGGAGGCGGCGGCGGCCCGGCTTGCGCGGCGGCGAATCCCGCGCCGGTCAGGCAGACGGCGAGCGCGAGAGCGGACGGAAGGAGCAGGTGCTTGCGCATCGGTTTCCTCGTGTGGCGGGACGGGCGGCGCTTGTGCCGCCCTTCCCTCTGCCACGCCGCCCAAGGCGCATCCCTGCTCAGGGCGCCGCCCCTTCTTCGGGCGCCGCGATCACTCCGCCGCGATCACTCTGCGGCGATCACCTGCCTGGGACCGCGCGCCAGCCGCTCCTTCTTGAGCTCTTCGGCGACCAGGAAGGCGAGCTCGATCGCCTGCTCGGCGTTGAGCCGCGGATCGCAATGCGTGTGGTAGCGATCGTGCAGGTCTGCGTCCGAGATCGCCCGGGCGCCGCCGGTGCATTCGGTGACGTTCTTGCCCGTCATCTCGACATGGATGCCGCCCGCATAGGTGCCTTCGGCGCGGTGGACTTCGAAGAACGCCCTCGCCTCCTGAAGGATGCGCTCGAACGGCCGGGTCTTGTAGCCGGACGCGGACTTGATCGTGTTGCCGTGCATCGGATCGCAGGACCACACGACGTTGCGGCCCTCCGCCTTCACGGCGCGCACCAGCCCCGGCAGGTGATCGAACACCTTCTCGGCGCCGAACCGCGCGATCAGCGTCAGCCGGCCGGGCTCGTTGTCCGGGTCAAGCGCGTCGATGAGGCGCATCAGTTCGTCGGGCTTGAGCGATGGGCCGCACTTCAGGCCGACCGGGTTCTTCACCCCGCGGGCGTATTCGACATGGGCGTGGTCGAGCTGCCTCGTGCGGTCGCCGATCCAGATCATGTGGCCGGAGGTCGCGTACCAGTCGCCGGTGGTGGAATCGACGCGCGTCAGCGCCTGCTCATAACCGAGCAGCAGCGCCTCGTGGCTGGTGAAGAAGTCGGTGGTCCGCAGCTCCGGATGCGACTCCGGATCGATGCCGCAGGCGCGCATGAAGTCGAGCGCCTCCGCGATCCGGTCGGCGACCTCGCGGTAGCGGCCGGACTGAGGGCTCTCCTTCACGAAGCCGAGCATCCACTGGTGCACGAAATCGAGATTGGCGTAGCCGCCATTCGCGAAGGCGCGCAGCAGGTTGAGCGTCGCGGCCGACTGACGATAGGCCTCGAGCTGCCGGCGCGGATCGGGGATCCGGGCCTCGGGCGTCGCCTCGGTGCCATTGACGATGTCGCCGCGATAGATCGGCAGCTCGACGCCGTCGACCACCTCGGTCGGAGACGAGCGGGGCTTGGCGAACTGGCCCGCCACGCGGCCGACCTTCACCACCGGCGAGGCGGCCGCATAGGTCAGCACCACCGCCATCTGCAGCAGCACGCGGAAGAAGTCGCGGATGTTGTCGGCGGAGTGCTCCGCGAAGGCTTCGGCGCAGTCGCCGCCCTGCAGCAGGAACGCCTCGCCGGCCGCGACCTTGGCGAGCTGGCGCTTCAGCTTGCGCGCCTCGCCCGCGAAGACGAGCGGCGGAAAGCTTGCGAGCTGCGCCTCTGCGGCCGCGAGCGCAGCCGTATCCGGATAGACCGGCGACTGCTCGATCGGCTTGTCGCGCCAGCTCGACGGGCTCCAACGCTCCGACATGTCCTGCTCCATCTCAGTCGCGAGCGGCTCAATTATGGAAACGACCATGCGTCGCCCGGCCGCAGCCGGCCGCTCGTTGGCGGGCTTCTAGCACCGCCCGGCCACCACCGCCACCCGTCAGTCACGCCACCCTTCAGTCGCCTGGGACGTGCGGCTCCATCGTGTCCCGCAGAGGCCGTTCCGGCATGGCGGCGAGGCAGCCGAGCCCGATCAGGATCGCGATCAGCGCTGCGATAAAGGCGAGGCGGAAGTCGGCTGGATCGACGGCGAGTCCGGCATTGGCTGCGCCCTCCCCGCCGGCGCCGAGCACGATCGCGCCGAGGATCGCCACGCCGAACGCCGCGCCGAGGGAGCGCAGGAAGGCGAGCAGGCCGGTCGCGGCGCCGAGGTCGCGGCGCGCGACCGCGTTCTGCACGCTGACCGTAACGGTCGGGAAGATCGGCCCGAGACCGAGCCCGTAGAGGAACAGCAGCCCGTCGGCGAGAGCGAAGGAGCGCATCTCGATGGTCGCTGCGAGCGCGACCAGCGCGCCCGCCGAGAGCGCGAGGCCGAACACCGCCGGGCGGCGGTAATGCAAGAGCTTCGGGATGGAGCGCCCCGTGATGGCGGCGCCGGAGACCGATCCGGCCGCCATGCCGATGAGCCCGAGCGCCGCGACGTCCGGGCTGACCTGGTTCTGCACCTCGAAATAGACCGGCGCGATCGCCGCCAGCCCGACAAAGCTCGCCATCCCCATGGCGACAGCGACGGTGCCGCACAGCACAACCCTGTCCCGCAACACCTCGACCGGGATCAGGGGCTCTGCGAACGTTTTAAGGCGGATGCCGAACAGCAGCCAGGACGCCGCCGACGCAGCGGCAAGGCCGAGCACGGTCGGCGAGCTCCAGTCGCCGCTCTGGCGGCCGATCGACAGCGCCAGCATCGCGATGGAGGTGCCCAGCACGACGAGCGCGGCGCCCGGCGCGTCGAGCCGGTGCGGGTGCGGGCGGAACGGCAGGTCCTTCAGCGGCGCGTTCATCATCACGAGCGCGGCCACGCCGAGCGGAAGGTTGATCCAGAACACCAGCGACCAGTGCATGTGCTGCGCGAACACGCCGCCGACGAGCGGCCCGAGCACGCTCGCGGTCGCCCAGACGGCGGAGATTTGCGCGGCGTATTGCGCGCGCTGCTTCGGCGGCACGAGGTCGCCCATGACGGTCTGGGCGAGCGCGATCAGCCCGCCGCCGCCAAGTCCCTGAAGCGCGCGGGCGGCGATCAGCGCCCAGAGCGACGGCGCCAGGGCGCACAGGACCGACGCGATGAGAAAGATCGCGACCGCGAGGAACATCATGCTCCGCCGGCCGTGGATGTCGGCGAGCTTGCCGTAGAGCGGCGTGACGGCGGTCGCGGTCACGAAGTACGCCGAGATCACCCAGGGCAGGTATTCGGTGTGCCCCAGGCTCTGGCCGATCGTGGTCATCGCCGGCGCCACGATCGTCTGGTCGAGCGCCGCGAGCAGCATCGCGACCAGCACGCCGACCACGATCTGCCGCTTGCGGGCCTCCGGAAGCGGCGAGCCGCCGGTCTGGACGCTGGCCGCGGGCGGCGTCTCCCGCGGCGGCCGGGAAGCGGGAGGCGCGGCCGAGCTCAGACCCCCGTCCATTTCGTCCGCAGCGTGACGAGTTCCTCGCTGGCCGTGGGATGGAGGGCGACTGTCTGGTCGAAGTCGGCCTTGGTCGCGCCCATCTTCACGGCGATCGCCGCCACCTGGATGATCTCGGCGGCGTCCTCGCCCAGGACATGGACGCCAAGCACGCGGTCGCTTTCCGCGTCCACCACGAGCTTCATCAGCATCCGGTCTTCGGCGCCCGACAAGGTAGCCTTCATCGGCCGGAAGCGGGTCTTGTAGATGTCGATCGCACCCCCGCCCTCGAGGGCCTGTTCCTCGCTCAGCCCGACCGTGCCGATCTCCGGCGTCGTGAAGACGGCAGTCGGCACGTTCGCGTAATCGATCCTGGTCGGGCGGCCGCCGAACAGCGTGTCGGCGAGCGCGTGGCCCTCGCGGATCGCGATCGGGGTCAGGTTCATCCGGTTGGTGACGTCGCCGATCGCATAGATCGAAGGCACGGAGGTGCGGGAGAACGCGTCGACTGCGACCGCCCCCTTGTGGTCGCACTCGAGGCCGACGGACTCCAGGCCGAGCCCGGCGGTCAGCGGCCGCCGCCCAATCGCCATCATGACTTCGCTCGCCTCGAGCGTCTCGCCGCAATCGGTGCGGACAAGCTTGCCGGCGTCCGTCGGCTCGATTCCGACGACGTGGTCGTTCAGCAGGAACTTCACGCCTCGCCGCGCCATCGCCTCCTGGACGTCGTCGCGCAGATCTTCGTCGAAGCCCCGCAAAACCTTGCTGCCGCGATGGATCAGAATCGTCTCGACGCCGAGGGCGGCGAAAACCGACGCGAACTCGACCGCGATGTAGCCGCCGCCCTGGATGACAATTCGCTCAGGAAGTTCAGCTAGATCGAGAGCTTCGTTCGATGAGATCGCGAGCTCCAGACCGGGGAATTCCATGGCCACCGGGTGGCCGCCGGTCGCGATCAGGATGGCGCCGGCCGTGATCCGGCCGCCATCGGCAAGCCGCACCGCGTGCGGTCCGTCGATCACGGCGCGCTGCTGGTGAACAATGACGTTCGAGCGTTCGAGATTGGCCTCGTAGAGACCCGAGAGCCGCGCGATCTCGCGGTCCTTGGCGGCGATCAGCGCCGGCCAGGAGAACTGCGGCGCCTGCGGCAGGCTCCAGCCAAAACCCTGCGCGTCCTCGAAGGCGTCCGGGAACCGGCTGGCGTAGACGAGCAGCTTCTTCGGCACGCAGCCCCTGACGACGCAGGTGCCGCCGATGCGGAACTCCTCCGCGATCGCGACCCGCGCGCCATAGCCCGCCGCGACGCGCGCGGCGCGCACCCCGCCGGAACCCGCCCCGATCACGAAGAGGTCGACGTCGTACTCACTCACCGGAACCGCACTCCGCACGCCAAGTCACATATCGTGACCTTTTTTCTTCAGCTCCTCGCGGAGCCGCGTGACCACGTCCTGGCTCATCTGCCGGCTCCAGGCGTTGGTCTTGTCGTAGCTGTCCTGCAGCACGCCCGGCAGCGCCTTCACCAGCTTCACGCCGGCCGGCGTCTCATAGAACGCCTTGATCTCCGTCAGCTCCTGGTCCGTGAACCGCGCGGCGTAGACGCCTGCGATCTGGTCCAGAAGCTGCTCCCGCCGGCGCTCGAACTCAGGCATGACAACCTTGATCGCCTGATCCAGATCCTTGGAGAGCTCGGGGTTGGTGCGCACGAAGGTGCGCTTCGCCTCGTCGAGGAAGATCGGCACGATGTCCTTGAAGCTCGCGGCGGCGCCGGAGACCTCGACGACTTCCCGGGCGAGCTTCAGGTCCGCTGCGGACGCCGGCGCGCTCGCAAGCACGGCTGCGAACAGCACCGCCGATGCGACGCGACGCGGAGCGAGCGACAGGATCATGCGATCCTCCTGGAGGCTTGCTGGACTTCGGTTGGCTCGATGGTCGAGACGCCGTTCTCGCCGGCGATGATGGCGAGGCTGGCGAGCCCGATGAACAGGCCGTGCTCGACCACGCCGGGAAGGCTGACGAGCGCCGCCGCGAGCCGCTCCGGCTCATCAATGCGGTGGAAGTGGCCGTCGAGGATGACGTGGCCGCTGTCGGTCACCACAGGGCAGCCGTCCTCGGAGCGCCGCAGCACCACCTCGCCGTTTACGCCGAGCTCGATGGCGAGCTTGGCGATCGCGCGCAGCGTCGACTCCTTGCCGAACGGGACCACCTCGATCGGCAGCGGGAACTTGCCCAGCCGTTCGACGCGCTTGCTCTCGTCCGCGATGACGATCATCCGCTTGCTCGCATAGGCGACGATCTTCTCGCGCAGCAGCGCGCCGCCGCCGCCCTTGATCAGTCGCAATTGCGGGTCGACCTCGTCTGCGCCGTCGATGGTGAGGTCGAGCTCCGGCTCGTCCTTCATCGTCGTCAGCGGGACGCCGAAGCGCTCCGCCAGTTCGCGCGTCGCCTCGGAAGTCGGGACGCCGACGACGTCGAGCCCCTGCTCAACCCGCTGGCCGAGCAGCTCGACGAAGATCGCCGCGGTGGAGCCTGTGCCGAGACCGAGCTTCATCCCGGGCTCGACATGCGCAAGCGCCGCCTCCGCGGCGGCGCGTTTGAAATCCTCAATGCTCAAGACGTCCCGTCCTTTCAGCCGGAGATCCCGGCGACGAGCAGATATTTGATGTCGACGAACTCGTCGACGCCGCGCTGCGATCCTTCGCGGCCGTGACCGCTTTCCTTCACGCCGCCGAACGGCGCGAGCTCGGTCGATAGTAGCCCAGAGTTGATGCCGACCATGCCGTATTCAAGAGCCTCCGCGACGCGGAATATCCGCCCCACATCCCGCGCATAGAAGTAAGCCGCGAGTCCGAACTCGGTGGCGTTGGCGTATTCAATCGCCTGCTGCTCGGTCTCGAAGCGGAAAATCGGCGCGACGGGCCCGAAGGTCTCTTCGCGGGCGACCGCCATGTCTTGCGTAACGTCGGCGACGACCGTCGGTTCGAAGAAGGAGCCGCCGAGCGCATGGCGCTTGCCGCCAGCGACGACACGCGCGCCCTTCGACACCGCGTCGCTCAGATGGCGCTCCACCTTCTCCACCGCCTCCGCAGTGATCAACGGCCCCTGCGTGACGCCTTCCTCGGCTCCCGAGCCGACTTTGAGACGGGAGACGGCGGAGGTCAGCTTCTCGAGAAAGGCGTCATAGACGGCCGACTGCACATAGATGCGATTGGCGCAGACGCAGGTCTGCCCCATGTTCCGGTACTTGGACACCATGGCGCCCTCGACCGCAGCGTTGAGATCGGCGTCGTCGAAGACGATGAAGGGCGCGTTGCCGCCAAGCTCCAACGCTACCCGCTTCACGCCGGCGGCCGCCTGCTTCATCAGGATCTTGCCGACTTCGGTCGAGCCGGTGAACGACACCACCCGTACGGCGGGATGGCTAGTGAACACCTTGCCGATCGCCGCCGCGTCCTGCCCGGTGACGACGTTGAGCACGCCCTTCGGGAGTCCCGCCTCGTCGGCGAGGCGCGCGAGCGCGAGTGCGGTGAGCGGGGTCTCCATCGCGGGCTTGACCACGAAGGTGCAGCCGACCGCCAGCGCCGGCGCGCATTTGCGGGTGATCATCGCCGCCGGGAAATTCCACGGCGTGATCGCCGCCACAACGCCCGCCGGCTGCCGCAACACCAGGATCCGGGCGTCGGCGCGGTGGCTCGGCAGCGTGTCGCCCGACACGCGCTTCGCCTCTTCGGCGTAGAACTCGATGAAGGAGGCGGCGTAGTCGATCTCGCCGCGGGCCTCCGCCAGGGGCTTGCCCTGCTCGCGCGTCATCAGCAGCGCGAGCTCCTCCTTGTTGGCGATGACGAGATCGAACCAGCGCCGCAGAATCGCGGAGCGCTCCTTGGCGGTCTTCGCCGCCCAGGGGCGGAAGGCGCGCTGGGCGGCCTCGATCGCTTGCGCGGCGTGGTCCGCCCCGAGATCCGGCACGCGGCCGACCAGGCGGCCGGTGGCGGGGTCCGTCACCGCCTCGGTCGGCTCGCCCACCAGAGCGCCGTCGATATAGGCCGGCATGAGATGCAGCGAAGGATCGGTCGGGCCGTCCATCCGGGCGAGCTCCATGCTGAGAGTGGCGCGGTTTAACACGACGCCGCACCGCGCGGCCAGAGCGGCGTCAGCGACGCCTCCCGCTCAGCCGCGAACGATCCAGACGATGAAGACCCCCAGCACGGCCGACGCCACCCCGATCAGACGCAGGGTCTGGTCCGGGGTGGCGACGATGTTTTCGCTGGCGCGCTTCGCCGCGGACGGGAAGCCGGCGAACAGGAGTCCTTCGATCGCCAGCACCAGCCCGAGGGCGGCGAAGAAGTCCGTCATTGCGCCGGGGGCGCTCCCGCAGGCGCCGCGGGGGCGCCGCCTGGCTGCTGGAAGAAGCGGAAGAACGAGCTGTCCGGGGACAGCACCAGCCGGGTGCCGGACTTGAGCGCCGTGTCATAGGCCTGCATCGACCGATAGAACACGAAGAAGTCCTTGTTCGAGCTGTAGGCGTCCGCGAGGATCCGCGTCTTCTCGGCCTCGCCCTGGCCGCGGACGATCTCGGCGTCCCGGTTGGCGTTGGCCACGATCACCTGCGCGTCGCGGTCGGCGCGAGCCCGCATGCCCTGCGCCTGTTCGGCGCCACGGGCGCGGATCTGCGCCGCCTCCTGCGCGCGCTCCGACTGCATGCGCTCGAACACCGCCTTGGAGTTCTGCTCCGGCAGGTCGGCGCGCCGGATCCGGACGTCGACGATCTGGATGCCGAACCGATCCGCCTCGCGGTTCGCCTGATCGCGGATGCGGGCCATGATCTGGTCGCGCCGGTCACGCACGATCTGCTGGAAGGTCGAGGAACGGATCGCCTCCAGCAACGCGTCGGTCAGGACGTTGGTGAGACGCGCGTTCGCCTGCTCAATCGAGCCGACCGCCTGCCTGAAGCGCAGCGGATTGGTGATCCGGTAACGTGAGAAGGCGTCGACCACGAGCCGCTTCTGATCGTTCGAGGTCGCCTCGCGCTCCGGCATGTCGAGGTCGAGGATGCGCTTGTCGATCCGGGTGACCGTCTCGACGAACGGCAACTTCATGTGGAGGCCGGGATCGGTGACGGTCGCGACCGGCTGGCCGAAGCGCAACACGATGACCTGCTCGGTCTGATAGACGCGGTAGAGCGCGCTGTAGAGCGCGAACAGCGCGAACAGCACGAGCGCGGCGAAGAAGCCGCCAAAGACGCTGCGGTTCATTGCGCGGCTCCCGTCGCTTCGGCCGCGGGGGCGGTTCGCCCCGACTTCTGCAGCTGGTCCAGCGGCAGGAACGGCACGATGCCCTGCCCGCTCGCCTTCGGATCGATGATCACCTTGTCGACCGCGCCATAGATCCGCTCCATCGTCTCGAGGAACAGCCGCTCGCGCGTCACGTCCGGCGCCTGATCATAGGCGCTGGCGACCTGACGGAAGCGGGCCGCCTGGCCCTGCGCGGCCGCGACCGTGGAGGCCTTGTAGCCTTCGGCCGCCTGCGTCGCCTGGGCCGCCTTGCCGCGCGCTTCGGGCACGATGCGATTGGCGTAGGCCTGCGCCTCGTTCGTCAGCCGGATGCGGTCGGCCTGCGCCACCTGGACCTCGCGGAAGGCGCTCAGCACCTCGCCCGGGGGCGCGATCTTCTGGAGCTGGACCTGGGTGATGTCGACGCCGGCGTTGTAGCTGTCGAGCGTCTTCTGCATGAGCTCGCGCACGGCCGCGGCGGTGACGGCCGCCGGCTGCACCTCCTCCTTCGGACGCACCGGCTCGACCGGCGGCGCGTCGGGCGCGAGCGGCTGTGCGACGCTCTCGGTCTCCGGCGTGCCCTCGGTGAGGATCTGCTGCAGGCGCGATCGGCCCACGACTTCGCGCATCGCGCTCTCGGCGACCGCCTTGATGGTGCTTTCAGGATTTTCGAGATTGAACAGATAGTCGGCGGCGCCGCTCGGACGTCCGGATGCGCCATCTGCGGGCTTGATCACCCACACCACGGAGAAGTTCACGTCGACGATGTTCTCGTCGCCGGTCAGCATCAGGCTCTCCTGCGGAACCTCGCGGCTCGAGACGGTGCGGGTTCCGCCGGGCGTCGTGCGCATGCCGACCTCGATCGAGTTCTGGGTCGTGACCTTGGGGGTCAGCACCGTCTCGATCGGATAGGGAATATGGTAGTTCAGGCCGGGCTGGGTGGTGCTGACATACTTGCCGAAGCGCAGCACGATGCCTTCCTCGTCCGCCTCGACCTTGTAGAAGCCCGACAGACCCCAGCCGATCAGGCCCAGGAAGACGAGCGCCAGAACACCGCGGCCGCCGCCCCCGCCGCCCGGCAGCATGGTGCGGAACCGCTCCTGAACCCGCCGCAGCATGTCCTCGAGATCCGGAGGGGTCGGTCCCGGCTGCTGAGGGCCCTGGCCCCACGGGCCGCCCTGATTGCGCCACGGACCGCCGCCGCCACTCTGGTTGCTCCAGGGCATCAAGACTCCTTGCTACGTCGACCGCGGGCCCGCGCGCAGGATATCCGCGCTGCGCGCGTCTTCAACGCGGGTGCTCAGCCAGTGCGGCGCCGGCGCCGGCCCGTCAATCGGAATCCGGCCTTGCTCCGATCACGTCCTCTCAAGCGCCGCGTGCGCGGACCAGGTCCCGGAACGTGAAGCCGTACTCGTCGCGGCCGCCGGCGGCGTGCTCCTCGCGGAACGTCTCGCGCCACTGCGAGGGGTCGTACTCGGGAAAAAGCACGTCGCCTTCCGGGGCGGCGTCGATCTCCGTGAGGTGCATCACGGTCGTCATCGGCAGGGTCAGTTCGTAGATCTCGCCGCCGCCGACGCTGATGATCTCGTCCGCCCCCATCTCCTCGGCGATCGCCTCGGCGAGGCCGAGCGCGTCCTTGAGGTCGTGCGCCACGTGCACGCCTTCCTCCTGGAAGGCCTTGTCGCGGGTCAGCACGATGGTTTCGCGCCCCGGGAGCGGCCGGCCGATCGCCGCATGGCTGCGGCGGCCGACGATCAGCGGCTTGCCCCAGGTGATCGCCTTGAACCGCTTCAGGTCGCTCGGCAGCCGCCACGGCATCCCGTTGTCGCGGCCGATGACGCGGTTCCTCGCGACCGCGGCGACGATGGCGATCGGAACTCTCACTCGATCGGCCGTCCGCGCAGGCAGAGCGGCGTCCAGAGCTTCTGGACGGTCGCGGTCTCGCCGGCGTTCAGGGTTTCGATCGCGGCGTCGCCCGAATTGTAGCGATAGACGAAGCGCACCAGGCTCGGCTTGTCGCGGCCGATATAGATGGTGGCCTGACCGCACACCGCCTCATCCTTGCCGTTGGTGCGGCGGCGGAAATTCTCGAAGCCGAAGCGCGCGGGCTGACCGGCGAAGGCCGATTTGAGCTTGGCCCGAAGCGCCTGCTCGGTCTGCGCGAACACCGCCGGCGTGCTGAGCGCCGAGGCCGTGCCCGCGCTTACCGACAAAACACCGGCCGCAAGCGCCGCCGCCAACCTGAAATTCATCTCTGTTCGTCCCTGTCCCCGAACGCGCAAACGCGGGCGCGCTCTCCACCCGAACCTCTGAGTCGCGCCAATGCGCACCCGCTCACGCGATACACCGTCTCGCAGACGCTCGCCACGACCCTGAGCGTTTCGTAATAGCTGCTCGCGCGCTCGCGTCGACCCGGAGGAGCGCCCATCAGCTATACCGCGACCGGCGCTCTGATCGCGGGATGCGGGTCATAGCCCTCGATCGCGATGTCCTCATAGGCGACTTCGAACACCGAGCGGACGGCGGGGTTCAGCCGCAGCGTCGGCAGCGGCCGAGGCGCGCGCGTCAGCTGCTCGCGCGCCTGCTCGACATGGTTCAGATAGAGGTGGACGTCGCCGAAGCTGTGGATGAAGTCGCCCGGCTCAAGACCCATGTCATGGGCCACGAGATGCGTGAGCAGCGCGTAGGAGGCGATGTTGAACGGCACCCCAAGAAAGACGTCCGCCGAGCGCTGGTAAAGCTGACAGGAAAGCCGCCCGTCCGCGACGTGGAACTGGAACAGGCAGTGGCAGGGCGCGAGCGCCATCTGAGGCAGGTCCGCCGGGTTCCAGGCTGACACGACGAGCCGGCGAGATGACGGGTTGCGGCGAAGCTCGGCCAGCACACCGGCGAGCTGGTCGATCGTGCGGCCGTCCGGCGTCGCCCATGAGCGCCATTGCTTGCCGTAGACCGGCCCGAGATCGCCGTTGGCGTCCGCCCATTCGTCCCAGATCGTGACGCCGTTTTCGCGCAGATAGCCGACATTGGTGTCGCCGCGCAGGAACCAGATCAGTTCGTGGATGATCGACCGCAGGTGCAGGCGCTTGGTGGTGACGAGCGGAAAACCCCTGCTGAGGTCGAAGCGGAGCTGCGCGCCGAACACCGACAGCGTGCCCGTGCCAGTGCGGTCCTCCTTGCGCGCCCCCTCGTCGAGGATCCGGCGCAGGAGATCGAGATAGGCTTGCATCGGAATCTTCCGCTGGCGTTCCCGCCGGACCTTAGCGCCGCCGGCCCGCCATTGCGACGTGGCCGCTCCGGCCATGCACAGCCTCCGCCCGTGAGACGTATGGCCGCCATGCGCGTCTGCTGCATTGCAACAGGCGGCCGTGAAGGTCAGCTTCCCGGCTCCGCCACATCGCATCGTGAGCCTATGACCGCCGCCGAGTGCCGCCTGTCCGACCCCGCCGACCTCGCCGCCGTGGAAGCGGAACTCGCGGCCGCTTCGACCGCAGCCCCCTACGGATCGGCGCTGGCGCAGCTCGCGCTCGCGGTCGGCGGGTTCGCGATCGGCACCGGCGAATTCGCCGCGATGGGCATCCTGCCGTCTGTCGCGACTGCGGTCGACGTCAGCATCCCCGAAGCCGGGCACATGATCTCGGCCTATGCGCTCGGCGTCGTGGTGGGCGCGCCTGCGATCACGGTCGCGCTCGCCCGGGCGCCGAGGCGGGGGCTGTTGATCGGGCTGATGATGGTGTTCGGGATCGGCAACCTGCTGAGCGCCCTCGCCTCAAGCTACGCCGGCGTGGTCGCCGCCCGGTTCATCGCGGGGCTGCCGCACGGGGCCTATTTCGGCGTGGCCATGCTGGCTGCGGCCGCGCTCGTGCCGCCGCGCAAGCGGGCGCAGGCGGTCGCCAACGTGCTCCTTGGGTTGAGCGTCGCCAACGTCGTGGGCGTGCCGCTCGCCACCTGGCTGGGGCAGGTCTTCGGCTGGCGCACGACGTTTCTGGTCGTGGCGGCGCTTGCGGCCCTGACGGCCGTGTTGGTCCGCGTCTTCACCCCCGAGATTCCCGCTCCGGAGGGCGCGAGCGCGCGCCGCGAGCTCGGCGCGCTGCGCAGGCCGCAGGTGTGGCTCACCCTCGGCGTGGCGGCGATCGGCTTCGGCGGCATGTTCGCAGTCTACAGCTACGTCACCCCGACTCTGACGGAGGTGAGCGGCCTGAGCCTCTCGATGGTGCCGCCGATGCTCGCGCTGCTCGGCCTCGGCATGATCGCCGGCAACATCGCCGGCGGCTGGCTCTCGGACAGGGCGCTGAAGGCGACGCTGGTCGGGGCGCTGGTGTGGAACGGCGTGGTGCTCGCCGCCTTCGTGTTCACCTCGGCGGCGAGCTGGAGCGCGGCGATCAACCTGTTCCTGATCGGCGGCTGCATCGCGATGGGACCCGCGCTGCAGACCCGGCTGATGGACGTCGCGGGCGACGCCCAGACGCTTGCGGCCGCGCTCAACCACTCCGCCTTCAACCTCGCCAATGCGCTCGGCGCGTGGCTCGGCGGGGCGGCGATCGCGCTGGGGCTCGGCTGGACGTCCCCGGGCGCGGTCGGCGCAATGCTGGCGGCCGCCGGCGGCGTCGTTCTGTTCGCCTCCTTCCGGCTGGAGGCCGCCGACCGCCTCCGGACGCAATCCGAGGCGATCGGCCGGACCGCCCGGTAGCCTCAGGCGGCGCGGACGCCGACGAGGAAGCCGTCGACCTCCTGCTCGAGACGGGCGGACTGGCGGGCGAGCTCGCCCGCCGCGGAGTTCACGTCGACTGCGCCTTGCCCGGCCTCGCGCGCGGCGATCTGCATCTGCGAGACGTCGGCGCTGACCTGCTGCGTGCCAGCCGCCGCCTGGTGCACGTTGCGGGCGATTTCCTGAGTGGCGGCGCGCTGCTGCTCGACCGCCGCGGAGGTTTCGGTCGCGATGTGGTGGACGTCGTCGATGATGCCGGCGATCTCCTGGATGGCGCCGGCGGTGCCGTTGGTGGCGTCCTGGATCGCGCCGATCTGGGCGGTGATCTCCTCCGTCGCCTTTGCGGTCTGGCCGGCGAGGTCCTTGACCTCGGCCGCGACCACCGCGAAGCCGCGCCCGGCCTCGCCGGCCCGCGCCGCCTCGATCGTGGCGTTGAGCGCGAGCAGGTTGGTCTGCTCGGCGATGCTCTGGATGAGCGAGACGATCTCGCCGATCTTGCGCGAGCCGCTGACCAGCACGTCGACCCGCTCATGGGCGCGCCGCACGTTGTTGACGGCGTCGGAGGCGGCCCCCGACGTGCGCTCGACCTGCCGGCCGAGCTCTTCGGCGCAGGTCGCAAGTTCCTCGGTCGCCGCGGCGCAGGCCTGCATGGCGGCCGAGGTCTCGTTCGCCGCGAACAGCGCGGCGGCGGACTGACGCGTGGTCTGCTCGGCGTTCGCCGCGAGGCCGCGGGAGGTCGCCTCCATCTCCTGCGCAGCCGCCGAAAGGCTCTGCACCAGCTCGCCGACGCTGCCCTCGAAGGAGCGGGCAAGGCCGTTCATCTCGCTGCGGCGGCCCGACGCGCGCAGGCTCTCGGCCTCCGCCTGGCGGGCGCGCAGCGTCTCCGCCTCCTCCATCGCGGCCGCGAACACCCGCATGCTGCGCCAGATGTCGCCGATCTCGTCCTTCGTCTCCTTCACCTCCGGAAGCCGGTGGTCGCCAGCCGCCAGGCGCTGGATTGCGGCCGTCACCCCGAGGAGCGGCCGCACGATCGCGCGCTGCGCGGTGAAGGCGGAGAGCGCAAGAGCGCCCGCGACGCCGCCGATCGAAAGCAGCAGCAGAAGCCAGACAGTGCGGTCGTAGAGCGCATTCTCCGCCGCCGTGATCTCCTGCTGGTCCTTCAGGTTCTGCTGCGTCAACGCGTCGATGCTCGCCTGAAACGCCTTGCGGTTCGACCGATTGGCCTCGTTGTTGCCCTGCTCGTTCGCGGCGCGCGGCGAGACTTCCGCGGCGAGGCGGACGGTCTCGGTCCGGAACGCCCTGAACCGCGCGGCGTCGGCGGCAACCGCCTCGAACAGCGCGCGTTTGTCCTCCGGGACCAGCGGCCGCCACTCCTCCAGCAGTTTGTCGATCGCGTTCAACGAGGCCAGCACGCCGTCGCCGAACGGCTTCGCGGTCGCCGCGTCCGGCGCCGCGTAGATGCCGCGCGCGTCCATGACGGTGGCGGTCACGAGCCGGTTCAGCCGCTCGCCGTTCAGCGCCTGGGCGGCAGCGCCCTCAGAGGCGGCCGCGGCAGCCCGGTAGCTCGCCAGCGAATAGAGCCCGATCCCGGTCAGCGTCGCGGCCACAAGAGCGAGCGAACCCACAAGGGCGAAAATCTTCGTGCGTATGCGCATGACTACCGTATCCGGCGAGAAGACAAGTTGAAGAAAAGGCAGGGTTCGCCGTTTATTTCGACTTAACGGGTGCGCTGCGGGCGGAATAATTCTGACGGCGCCGGCGCAGCGCGCGGACGCGCCCGGCGGCGCCCATTGCGCGCATGCGCGGCCCGCTCTGCATCGCCGCACGACATCGCGCTAACGCGGGGCCGCGCGCGGCCTCTGCGCCTTCACGCGCAACAAACCTTCAGAAAAGCGCCCCTCCGCCGCCGGCGGCTGAGGCTCACCCGAGAACGTTGCCCGTAAGCCTCTCTCCCGCGTCAGCCGCCGCGACGATCTTGACGGGCCGCGTCAAATCCCCGAACGCAATCAAAACTCCGTCATCATCCCGGGAGGCAAGGATGGACCGCCGGAAGTCGCGGGCAGCTTTGTGGCTGCTGCTCATTCCCTATGTCGGGCTGCTCTACCCGGCGTTCTACAACCACCTCGAGCCGAGGCTGTGGGGCTTCCCGTTCTTCTACTGGTACCAGCTGGCTTTCGTGCCGATCACGGCGCTCCTGACCTATATCGCCTATCGGAGCGTGCGCGATGACGACTGATCCGGCGGCCGCTCCGGCGGTCTGGACGCCGACGCTCAACTACTCCGCGCTCGCCGTCTTCCTGTTCTTCTTCCTGCTTGTCACCGTCATGGGCTTCGTGGCGGCGCGCTGGCGCAAGCCCGAGACGCTCGCTCATATCGACGAGTGGGGGCTTGGCGGCCGCAATTTCGGCACCTGGATCACCTGGTTCCTGGTCGGCGGCGACTTCTACACCGCCTACACGGTGATCGCGGTGCCGGCGCTGGTCTATGCAGTCGGCGCCTACGGCTTCTTCGCCCTGCCCTACACGATCGTGGTCTATCCGTTCGTCTTCCTGGTGATGCCGCTTCTGTGGAAGAAGGCGAAGGAGATGAACTATGTGACGTCCGCCGACATCGTGCACGGCAAGTATAACTCGCGCGCGCTCGAGCTCGTCGTCGCTATCACCGGCGTCGTCGCCACCATGCCCTATATCGCGCTCCAGCTCATCGGCATGGAGGCGGTGATCAAGGCGCTCGGCCTGTCGGGCATCTCGGTCGGGCCGATCCACAACTTCCCGCTGACGATCGCCTTCCTGATCCTCGCCTTCTACACCTATTCCTCGGGGCTCAGGGCGCCGGCGCTGATCGCCTTCGTCAAGGACATCATGATCTACATCGTGGTGATCGTGGCGGTCATCGTGGTGCCGATGAAGCTCGGCGGCTACGGCGCCGTATTCGACAAGGCGGGCGCCGATTTCGCCGCGGCCGGCAAGGGCGGGCTGCTGCTCGGCGGCAACCAGATGGCGGCCTACGCGACGCTCGCGCTCGGCTCGGCGCTCGCGGCCTTCATGTATCCGCACACGCTGACCGGCATCTTCGCCTCGAACAGCGCCAACACCATCCGCAAGAACGCGGTGTTGCTGCCGGCCTACACGCTGCTGCTCGGCCTGATCGCCATGCTGGGCTATATGGGCCACGCGGCAGGCATCAAGGTCGCCGCCAACAACGACATCGTGCCGGCGCTGTTCGACACGCTGTTCTCAGGCTGGTTCGCGGGCTTCGCCTATGCGGCCATCGGGATCGGCGCGCTGGTGCCGGCCGCCGTCATGTCGATCGGCGCCGCCAACCTGTTCACGCGGAACTTCTGGAAGGCCTACGTCAATCCGCAGGTGACGCCGGCCGGCGAGGCGGCGGTCGCCAAGGTCACCTCGCTGGTCGTCAAGGTCGGCGCGCTGCTGGTGATCGTCTACCTGCCGACCAAGTTCGCGCTCGACCTTCAGCTCCTTGGCGGCATCTGGATCCTCCAGACGCTGCCGGCGCTGGTGTTCGGCCTCTACACCAACTGGTTCCGCGCCCCAGGGCTGCTCGCGGGCTGGGCGGTCGGCTTCGTCGGCGGCAGCTGGATGGCCTGGGGGCCGGAAGGGCTGAAACCGCTGCAGGCGCTGCCGTTCGGCGGCCCTGCCGGCACGACCGTCTACATCGGACTGATCGCGCTCGTGCTGAACGTCGCCGTGGCGATCGCGGTGAACCTCGTCACCGCCCGTCGCCCTGTGGCGGCGGCGTGACCCGATGAATGGCCGGCGCCCTTGTCGTCGGCCATCCGTCGCTGCAAAACACCGGGCTCGCCCAAGGGCGAGTTCGGGAGACAGACGCTGAACCAAAGACCGCCGCGTTAGCTCAGTTGGTAGAGCACCTGATTTGTAATCAGGGGGTCGCGGGTTCGATCCCTGCACGCGGCACCAGTTCCTGATTTCGACCGCTCCGGCTGCCGGCTGTTGAGCAGCCCATTAGGCGCGCATGTCGAAAGACAGCGCCGCCGACGCGGGACGCGCTAGATAGTCGCAATGTCATCAGGGGGGTCGACCGTCCATGCGTCGCGCACTGCTCGTCGTAAACGCCAAGAGCCGCAGCGGCGAGGTCAGCGCCAAAGAGATCCGGGAGGAGCTCGAAGGCCGCGGCTTCGCGGTCACGCCGCTCGACTGCGACTCTCCGGACAAGACGTCCGCACTGATCGCTCAGGAGGGGCCGGCTTACGAGGTGATCGTGGTCGGCGGCGGCGACGGCAGTATGAACGCAGCCGCCCGCGGCGTCATGGAGGCCGGCCGGCCGCTCGGGATCGTGCCGACCGGCACCGCCAACGATCTCGCGCGCACGCTCGACATCCCGGCGGACATCCCCGAGGCCTGCCGCATCATCGCGGAAGGCGAGGTCAGGAGGATCGACCTCGGCGAGGTCAACGACCGGCTGTTCTTCAATGTCGCGAGCATCGGGCTCAGCGCCGAACTGGCCCAGGAGCTGACGAGCGAGATCAAGCAGCGCTTCGGCAAGCTCGGCTATGTGATCACGGCTCTCAAGGTCCTCGCCCGCGCCAAGCCCTTCCGCGTCAGCATCCGCAGCGGGGACCGTTCGTGCCGGGCTCTAACCCTGCAGGTCGCGGTCGGCAACGGCCGCTATTATGGCGGCGGCAATGTAATCGAGCAGAACGCGGAAATCGACGACGGCCGACTGGATCTCTACAGCCTCGAATTCTCGCGCGCCTGGCGGCTCGCGCTCATGCTCCGCTCGTTCCGGGCGGGCGAGCACGGCGCCTGGAGTGAGGTGCGCTCCATGTCCGGCGATGAGTTCGAAATCCGCACGCACCGCCCGCGGTCGGTAAACGCCGACGGCGAGATCGTGACCAAGACGCCGGCCGTGTTCCGGCTGCGGCCCAAGGCGATCGAGGTCATCGCGCCTCCGAAACAGCGTCTCCCAGAACGAGACTGACGCGCGGCGGTCGGCGGCCCGCGCAACGCCGCCGGACGCATGAGACGGCTGCATGCCTGCCCTGCGCATGAGGCGTGCTCAGACGGCTCCGAACGCCGTTTCGTCTACCCGGCGGCAGCCTTCGTCGACACGTGTTTGTCGCCGGAAAGGCTAAGTTGATCAAACGCTCAACAGCTTTCCTGAGACCCGCTCGCGAGCGAGGCGCGCGCTCCGCCGAGCGGCTCACAGCCCCTGACCCGCGAAAGCTCGAAATCAGACGAGCCGTTGCATGCCAATTTTTGGCATGCCAGCCTTTCCCCAAGCCTTGGTCACTAGACCAACACAAAAAGGAACTTGGGATGGAACGTCAGCAAGCCTCTTCGGCCAAATGGTTTTAGCTCGCCGTCGGCGTGCTCAGCATGGCGATGATCGCCAACCTGCAATATGGTTGGACACTGTTCGTCGACCCGATCGACGCGAAGTTTCACTGGGGCCGCGCGGCGATCCAGTTCGCCTTTACGGTGTTCGTGGCGACCGAGACCTGGCTGGTGCCGGTCGAAGCCTACTTTGTCGACAAATACGGCCCGCGCATCGTGGTGTTCTTCGGCGGCGTGATGATCGCCCTCGCCTGGACGGTCGACTCCTATGCAAGCTCTCTGCCGCTGCTCTACCTCGCGGCGGTGATCGGCGGCATCGGGGCCGGTTCCGTCTACGGCACCTGCGTCGGAAATGCGCTGAAGTGGTTCCCGGACCGACGGGGTCTCGCGGCGGGCGCGACCGCAGCGGGCTTCGGCGCTGGCGCGGCCCTGACCGTCGTGCCGATCGCCCACATGATCGCCTCGAGCGGGTATCAGAGCGCCTTCTTCACCTTTGGCCTGATTCAGGGTGGCGTGGTGATCGTCCTGTCGTTCTTCCTGCGCAAGCCGACCCAGATCACGGCGGTTCAGCGCAAACGGGTGAATCTGCCGCAGAGCAAGGTCGACCGCACGCCGCGCGAAGCGATCCGCACACCGGTGTTCTGGCTGATGTACGCGATGTTCGTGATGGTCGCCTCCGGCGGCCTTATGGCGGCGGCGCAGATCGCGCCGATCGCGCACGACTTCAACGTCGCCGGCGTGCCGGTGAGCATGTTCGGCCTGCAGATGGCTGCGCTGACCTTCGCGCTGTCGCTCGACCGCATCTTTGACGGCTTCGGCCGGCCGCTGTTCGGCTTCATCTCCGACAATATCGGCCGTGAGAACACGATGTTCATCGCGTTCAGCATCGCGGCTTTCGCCGTGATCATGCTGCTCTCGCAGGGCCACAACCCGATCGTGTTCGTGCTGTCCACCGCGCTCTACTTCGCGGTTTTCGGCGAGATCTACAGCCTGTTCCCCGCGACCTGCGGCGACACTTTCGGCTCGAAGTTCGCCACGACCAACGCGGGCCTGCTCTACACCGCGAAGGGGACCGCCTCCTTCCTGGTGCCGTTCGCCAGCATCATTTCGGCCGCCTATGGCTGGACCGCCGTGTTCGCGATCGTGGTCGGGCTCAATGTCGCGGCCGCCGCGCTGGCGCTGTTCGTCCTCAAGCCGCTGCGCCTGCGCTACCTCACGGCGGACGCCGTGGCCCCAGCCGGGGCGCGCGCCGTTCCTCTCGGCTGACGAGAGGGACCGTCCCGACGCGCCCTTTCCTCTCCGGGCGCGTCGGGACGTCTGGATTGACGTCGCCCGCGCCCGCCGCCAGTCGGCGGGCGCAACCATTTTAGCAATCGGACGATCGAAGATAGTGTTGACGACTGGCATCTGGCATGCCAGTGTCATCAGCACCGTAGTGACGCGCCAGAAACCGCTCTGATTTCCTCGATTTCTATGGATCGGGGCTTGGCGGAGGCGCAGCCAGAGGGCGGATACTTAGTCTCCTTAAAGGAGGCGGCCGCGCTTTCAGGGAAGCTAAAGAAGACGCGCCAACCAGAGACCGGTTAACCGGCGACGGCGCGAAGGGATCGAGGAGACGGCCCATGAGGGCGATCGAACTGACGCCGCAGACAGCGGAGCACAGTTCGCCGGGTTGCGGAGACCGCGTGACGCGCCGCCCGAAGCCGCGCCACAGGCAGGCCGCCGGCGCGACAGACACGCCCTAGCCGAGAACTGATGGGCCCCGAGGGGCTCTGAGAGCCATGCGCGCCGCGCGCGGATTACGCCAGGCGCCCCGCAACAACGGCTGATGAACAGCCAGGAATCCTCCGGAGGAAGCAAATGTCCGCAGTAGCGCAGCTGATCAGTTCCACGACCGCCGATGTCAGCATGGCCGAAGCCGATGCTCCCCAGGAGCTGACGGACGGCTTCCACCTCGTCATCGACGCGCTCAAGCTGAACGGCATCGAGACGATCTATGGCGTGCCGGGCATTCCGATCACCGATCTGGGCCGCATGGCGCAGGCTGAAGGCATCCGCGTCGTGTCGTTCCGCCATGAGCAGAACGCCGGCAACGCCGCGGCGATCGCGGGCTTCCTGACCAAGAAGCCGGGCGTCTGCCTGACGGTGTCCGCTCCGGGCTTCCTCAACGGCCTCACCGCGCTCGCCAACGCCACCACCAACTGTTTCCCGATGATCCTCATCTCGGGCTCCTCGGAGCGCGAGATCGTCGACCTGCAGCAGGGCGACTATGAGGAGATGGACCAGCTCACCATCGCCAAGCCGCTCTGCAAGGCGGCGTTCCGCGTGCTGCACGCCGAAGACATCGGAATCGGCGTCGCGCGCGCCATCCGGGCCGCGGTCTCGGGCCGTCCGGGCGGCGTCTATCTCGATCTGCCGGCGAAGCTGTTCTCGCAGGTGCTCGACGCCGCCAAGGGCGAGCGCTCCCTGGTCAAGGTCATCGACCCCGCCCCGGCCCAGCTGCCGGCCCCCTCGGCCGTCAAGCGCGCCATGGACCTGCTCAAGAGCGCCAAGCGTCCGCTGATCGTCCTCGGCAAGGGCGCGGCCTATGCGCAGGCCGACGACGAGATCCGCCAGTTCGTCGAGAAGAGCGGCATCCCCTACATTCCGATGAGCATGGCCAAGGGCCTGCTGCCCGACAACCACCCGCTCTCGGCCGGCGCCGCCCGCTCGACGGTGCTCAAGGACTCCGACGTCGTCGTGCTCGTCGGCGCTCGCCTCAACTGGCTGCTGAGCCACGGCAAGGGCAAGCAGTGGGGCGAGCCGGGCTCGAAGAAGTTCATCCAGATCGACATCGAGCCCAAGGAGATGGACTCGAACGTCGAGATCGCCGCGCCGCTCGTGGGCGACATCGGCTCCGTGGTCTCCGCCCTGCTCGCCGGCATCGACTCGAGCTGGCCGGGCGTGCCCGCGCAGTGGACCGAGGCCATCAAGGCCAAGAAGGACGCCAACATCTCCAAGATGGCGGCGAAGCTCGGCAAGAACTCCTCGCCGATGTGCTTCCACACCGCGCTCGGCGCGCTGAAGCAGGTCATCAAGGAGCGGCCCGACGCGATCCTCGTCAACGAGGGCGCCAACACGCTCGATCTCGCCCGCGGCATCATCGACATGTACCAGCCGCGCAAGCGCCTGGACGTCGGCACCTGGGGCGTGATGGGCATCGGCATGGGCTTCGCGATCGCGGCCGCGGTCGAGACCGGCAAGCCGGTGCTGGCGGTCGAAGGCGACTCGGCCTTCGGCTTCTCGGGCATGGAGGTCGAGACGATCTGCCGGTACAACCTGCCGGTGTGCATCGTGATCTTCAACAACAACGGCATCTATCGCGGCACCGACATGGACCCGACCGGCCGCGATCCCGGCACGACCGTGTTCGTGAAGGACTCGCGCTACGACAAGATGATGGAGGCCTTCGGCGGCGTCGGCGTCCACGTGACGACCCCGGACGAGTTGAAGCGCGCCGTCGACGAGGCGATGGACTCCGGCCGCCCGACGCTCATCAACGCCGTCATCGATCCGGCGGCCGGCAGCGAGAGCGGCAACATCGGCAGCCTCAACCCGCAGAGCGTGGTCGTCCGCAAGAAGTGACCCTGACGGAAGCCTGAATTCCCTCTTCAGCGCATCCGGAACCCGGCGGGCGAAAGCCCGCCGGTTTTTTTGTGCGCTACGAGGACCTAGGCCGCGTGGCGCCCAGCGGGAGCCCGGGCGCAACCCGCGAGACGCGGGGTCGCCAGCTCTTCAAGGGATTGCACAGGCGCAGGACCGGGCGGCGGGTCCGCGCAGCAGGTCTCGCCGGCGGCCGGCCTAGAGCCTGGCCCCGGCGGCCGCTGGCGCCATGAAGAAGTCGACGGCCTGCGAGACCACCGTCGGCTGGTAGGCGTGCGGTCCCGCATATTCGATGTAGGAGACCTCATAGCCGGCCTCGGTCAGCTTCGCGGCGTGGACCCGCGCGCTGCGCTCGATCGCGATCTGCTCGTCGCGAGTGCCGTGCGAGATGAAGATCTTCGGCGCGCCCGTCTGAAGATGCACGGACATGAAGCCGGCCGAAGAAATCACCAGGTGAGTGACGAAGTGGCCGTTGGCGAGGCCGAGCGACAGGGCGTAGCTGCCGCCGTCTGAGTGGCCCGCGAACACGAAACGCGCCGGGTCCAGAAGAAACCGTGCGGCGACCTCGCCAAGCGCGGCGTCGAGCCGCTCACGATCGGGCCCGTGGCCAGCGATCACGAGATCCCAGGTCGGAAACAGCGATTGCGGCGCGAGCAGCAGGAAGCGGCGGCGCGCCGCGTGCTCCTCGAGCATCGGCAGGATCTTGGCCGCATGGCCACCGCCGCCGTGAAACAGCGTCACCAGCGGCGCGGGCCGTCCGGCGTCCAGACCAGCGGGGACATATAGGATCGCGTCGCGCTGCTCGAAGAGCCCGAGCGCGTTGCGCCCCGGCGGCAGCGGCGGCTTGGTGGGCAGCCGGTGGGCGAAGTCGAGCCGGCCGGCAAGGTGGGGGTCGATCATGGGCGGCCCCGTTCTGCGATAGCGCTCCGTCGGACCCGACGGAGGACCGGAAAAAGAAATGGCGGCGCGTTGGAGCGCGCCGCCATGCCGTCAGAGGAAGCGACGGGCGGCGATCAGACCGCGCGAGCCTGGTGCAGCATCTCGATCTGCTGATCGGTGTAGCCCAGGTCCTTCAGCACTTCGTCGGTGTGCTCGCCGAGCAGCGGCGAGGCCTTCACGTTGACCTGCATGTCCGAGAACTTGATCGGGCTGCCGACGGTCAGATACTTGCCGAGCTTCGGATGGTCGACCTCGACGACGGTGCCGCTGGCGCGCAGCGACGGATCGTTCGCGATCTCCTTCATCGACAGCACCGGCGAGCACGGGATGTCGTACTTGCGCAGGATGTCGACCGCCTCAAACTTGGTCTTGTCGGCCAGCCACTCTTCGATCGTGGCGAAGATGTCCATGATCTTGTCCTGGCGGGCGCGAGCGGTGTTGTAGGCCGGATCTTCGATCCACTCCTCCTTGCCGATCGCCTTGCAGATCGGCGCCCAGGCGTGGCCCTGGATGGTGAAGTAGATGTAGGCGTTGGGGTCGGTCTCCCAGCCCTTGCACTTCAGCACCCAGCCCGGCTGGCCGCCGCCGCCCGCGTTGCCGCCGCGCGGCACCACGTCCGAGAACTCGCCATGCGGGTACTGCGGGTATTCCTCGAGATAGCCGAGAGCGTCGAGACGCTGCTGGTCGCGCAGCTTGACGCGGCAGAGGTTCAGCACCGAGTCCTGCATCGACACGGCGACCTTCTGGCCCTTGCCGGTCTTGTTCTTCTGATGCAGCGCCGTGAGGATGCCGATCGCGAGGTGCATGCCGGTGTTGCTGTCGCCGAGCGCGGCGCCCGAGACGGTGGGAGGCCCATCCCAGAACCCGGTGGTCGAAGCGGCGCCGCCGGCGCACTGCGCGACGTTCTCATAGACCTTGAGGTCTTCGTAGTGGTGGCCGTCCGAGAAGCCCTTCACCGAGGCGAGGATCATGCCCGGGTTGAGCTCCTGGATGCGCGCCCAGGAGAAGCCCATGCGGTCGAGCGCGCCGGGGCCGAAGTTCTCGACCATGACGTCGGATTCCTTGATCAGCTTCTCAAGGACTTCCTTGCCTTCCGGCGTCTTGGTGTCGAGCGTCAGCGAGCGCTTGTTCGAGTTCAGCATGGTGAAGTACAGCGCGTCGGCGTCTTCGATGTGACGAAGCTGCGAACGCGTGACGTCGCCGGCGCCGGGGCGCTCGACCTTGATCACGTCGGCGCCGAACCACGCCAGCAACTGCGTGCAGGCGGGACCCGCCTGTACGTGGGTGAAGTCGATGATCTTGATGCCTTCGAGCGGCTGGCTCATGTCTTGCTCCCTTTCGATCCCTGGATCGCGATTTCAACTGATTGACTTACGACCGCGCCATTATGTCTTCGGCGCTTATTCCTCACGCGTGCGCGCCCTGTAGGTCAGCCCCCTCGGCGGCGGGTTGGGCTGCTTCGAGTTCGGCGATCCGCTTGCGCAACTGCCGCTCTTCGTTCCAGCGGGCGGTCTCGTCCCGGATCACCGCGGCGATCCCGCTGACGCGGCCTGCCTCGTCGAACAGAAGAGACACGGTGAAGGCGATGGACAGCGACAGGCCGCCCTTGCCGATCGCCGGCACCCGCAAAAGCTCATGGCCGTAGCGGGTCTTGCCTGTCGCCGCCGTCTTCGCGTAGCCGCGCCAGTGGCGGGCGCGATGCCGCTCGGGCGTGATCAGATCGAGCGACTGGCCGAGGGCTTCCGCCTCGGTGTAGCCGAACATGCGTTCCGCGGCGGGGTTCCAGAGCGTGATGGCGCCGTCCGCATCCGCGACGACCACCGCGTCGCCGATTGCGGCGACCAACTGCTCCAGATCCACTTTCTGCGACATAGATCCTCCGATCAGCCTGGTCCGGCGTTGAGACCCGGATCGTGCAGGCCGGCGCGATCGTTCTCGACCGGCGCCAGATCGTTCAACGGTCGTTCGACAGGAGAGAACTCCGATCGAATCCGCTTCAGTCGCGAATTGGGCGCTGCGTCGTCATCCGTCGTTTCCTCCTTCCGCCGAAGCCGCATTGCGCCTCCGACCGCGCGTCACTCGGGGTGACTTTGTGCGCTCTTATATGTGGTATTTGGTATGCCAGGTTCGATCCGACGTCAAGGCCGGTGAGGCCCCGGTTGCCGGAAGCAGCCCCCGCTCCATACTCCCGGCGCGCCGCAACGCCCGTCCGCGAACTGTGTAGCCGGACACAGCCGGCTCACTCAGAGCGCCGCGGCAACCCTGCTCCAGCGGCGTCGTAGCGCCATCCGGGAATCCTCATGACGACAGAAGCGCGGATCCGGATTCGTCAGATTGACGGCTATCGCTTCATGGTCGAGTTCGGAGCCGCCATTCCGGATCTGCTCGTCGACGAAGCGGCGCCGATTGGCGAGGACGCCGGGCCCCACCCTGAGCAGCTGTTGGTGGCGAGCGTGGCGAACTGCCTGTGCGCCAGCCTCGTTTTCGCGCTTGGCAAGTACAAGCAGGACGCCGGAAGCGTCCAGGCCGAAGCCTCCTGCCGGGTCGCCCGCAATGACGAAAACCGCCTGCGCGTCGAAGGCATCGACGTCGCGATCACCGTCGGAGCCACGGCGGAGGAGATGCCGCGGGTCGATCGCGCGATTTCCCAGTTCCAGCGTTTCTGCACCGTCTCGGAGAGCGTCCAGGCGGGCGTTCCGGTCAGCGTCGTGGTGCGCGACCGCGAGGGCCGGCCGCTGACATGAGGGCCGCCGCCACTCGCCTTCGCCTCAAGAAGGAGACCAGTCGATGAGCACAGCCGATCGTGAGGTCGCACGAGACCCGCAGGACCTCGCCCGCCTCTTCATCGCGCGCGCCAATGACGGAGACCTCGAAGGCCTCGTCGCGCTCTACGAGCACGACGCCGTGCTGGCGGCAGGCGAGGTCGTGGCCACAGGCCACGCCGAAATCCGCAAATTCTACGCAAAGCTGCTCGAGCGCCGCAAAAGCTTCCCGGCGCCGGAGCAGTTGCCGGCGCTGCGCAACGACGCCACGGCGATGACGTTCGCCCGGCTGCCGAACGGGACGATCTCGGCCGAAGTCGCGCGGCGGCAGGAGAGCGGCGAATGGCTTTGGGCCATCGATCAGCTCAAGATCAAGCCACAATCCTGAGTCCCGCTCGACCGGACTGAAGCTAGCGCCCGATGCGCCGTAGCGGCGGCGCGCCCGATTTGGCGAAAAGCGGCCCCGCGCCGCCCGCAACCGAAGGAGGTCCCCATGCGAGAGGCCGCAGCGGCTCCATCTCTTCCGCCCAATCGACGCCTCGGCGGTGCGCGGGCAGTAGCGCTGATCGGGCTTCTCGCCGTCACGCTCTGCGGTTGCGCGGCCCAGGAGGCGCGCAACGCCTATCTGGGGCGGACAGAGCTGGTCGGCCTCAGCCAAAGCGACGTCCGGATGTGCGCCGGCTTTCCCACCGGCACGGCGGAGGATCGCCGCGGCGAGATCTGGACCTATGCGCATGGCGGCACGACCCCCGGAGGCCTGACGACGCCAGCCTTGCCGCTGATGATGCCCTGGGGGCCGAGTTCCGTCGGCGTCGCGACCGACGGCTACTGCAGGGTCCAGCTGCGCTTCGTAAAAGACCGCGTCGCCGAGGTGGAGTATGCCGGCGCCACCGATGTGGGCGCGGCGCGCAATGCGTTCTGCTCGCCGATCATCCGCACCTGCCTGAGCTACAAGGAGAGCGGGCCGAAGCCCGCTCCCCCGCCCTCCCGGAAGCCAGCCGTCCGCGAGCCCGGGAGCTCGCCCGACTCGTAGGATCAGGCCGGCCCGGCCTCAGCGCTCCGCATGGTAGAGCGACAGGTCGGGGCCTCGGCCGTCGTAGAAGCCCTTGGCGTTGGGCATCTCGACCTTCGGCAGACTCTTGGCGTCCATCGTGGCGTCCTCGCCGACCACGCCCGCCTTCGAGAGGATGTACGCCGACACGGCGTAGACCTCGTCGGGCGACAAGGAGCCCGGCTGGTCGAACGGCATGGCCCGCCAAACATAGTCGTAGAGCGTCGACGCGTAGGGCCAGTAGCTCTCGACAGTCTTCACCGGCTTTGGCGAAGCGAGCGTGCCGCGCCCGCCGACGAGCGCCGGGCCGCCTGCGGCGGGGACGCCCTGGAGCTTGTCGCCGTGGCAGGCGGCGCATCGCTCGCCATAGACCTTGGCGCCGGCCGATACCGTTCCGCTGCCGGGCGGGAGCCCCTCGCCGTCCGGCTGGATCGCGAAATAGCGCGCGAGATCCTGGTCGGAGACGGGAGCGCCCACCTCGGGGCCCTCGGCGAAGGCGGCGGAGGCGCCGAGCGCCAGAACGAGGGCGGCGAGACTGAACAACTTAAGCGTGGACATTGCTCACCCCTCCGTCCGCGGCGACCGCCCAGCTCTGGATCGCGTTGTAGTGGTAGACCGAGTTCAGCCCGCGCAGCCGCACGAGCTCTTCGCGCGTCGGCTGCACATAGCCGGTCTCGTCCGTGCAGCGGCTCTGCAGGGTCGCGGCCTGGCCGTCCCAAGCCCACGGGCAGTTGAACCGCACCGTGCACATCGGCTCCGCGGCGTTCTCGATATTGGCCGGACGCCAGGTTTTTCCGGCGTCGGTCGAGACCTCGACCGACTGGACGCGCCCGCGGCCGGACCAGGCGATTCCCTTGATCTCGTAGACTCCGGGCTTCGGCAGCATCATGTCGGCCGACGGGAAGGTGATGACCGACTTCGCGCCCATCTGCAGCGTGAACAGCTTCGCGCGGCCGTCCGGCATCAGATCGGTGTATTTGGAGGTCTCCTCGCGGGTCATGAAGGGCCGGTCGCTGACCTGCAGCCGCCGCAGCCATTTGATGTGCGTGTTGCCCTCATAGCCGGGCAGCAGCAGGCGCAGCGGATAGCCCTGCTCCGGGCGCAGCGCCTCGCCATTCTGGCCGTAAGCGATCATGCCGTCGGACAGCAGCTTCTCGATCGGAATGCTGCGGGTCATCACCGCGGCGTCGGCGCCCTCCGCCAGCACCCACAACGCGGCGTCCTTCAGGCCGACCTCGCGCGCGAGCGTCGAAAACAACACGCCGGTCCATTCCGAGGTGCTGAGGAGACCATGCGTAACTTGCACGGTTTTGGCGGTGGGCTTCGCCCATTCGGTCAGCGTGTTGCCCGAGCACTCGATGAAGTGCTTGCGGGTGACGGACGGCATCCGCTTCAGATCAGCGACGGAGAACTTCTTCGCCGTGCCGACCATTCCATGGACGATCAGCTCGTGCCGCGCCGGGTCGATGGTCGGAATGCCGCCGTGATGACGCTCGAAGTGCAGCCCTGACGGCGTCAGGTTGCCGATCTGGGCGGCGAGCGGCGTGAAGGTCCAGGAGGTCAGGTCGGTGGGGTTCTTCGCCTTGACCCGCACCTCGGTCTCGAACTGCGAGCGCGTGCCGTAGCCGCCGTCGGCGAGCAGCGGCCGGCCCTGCTCCTTTGTGGGGTCCTCCGGAACGTCATAATGCACGGCCCCCGGAGGCGCGGCCTCCGCGGCTCGGGCCGCGCCAACCGCGAGCGCGCTCGCGCCGAGCGTCGAGGCCGCCGACAGCAGCAGCTGGCGACGGCCGAGCTTCGCCTGGGGCCTCATGCCCTCCTGGCAGGGACATTCCTCGTCCAGCGGCCGCATCGCGGCCTCCGGGTCATACGCGTCGTCCGGTCCTCTCTGTTTCATTGCGCTTCCCTCCCATGCGGACTTGGTCGCCGCATTTTCTGCTTTCTTGAGCCCACGCGCGCCGGGCGCGGACTGTCCGCCGCATCTCCCGTCCGGGGCCGGAAAAGACCATCCTCATGACGCGCCGAGGCTCGCCGAAAGACGCTCGGTGGACGGCGCGCTCTCCATGCCGGCCGCCGCGGGGCATTCGCGGAAGATCCTCGGCTTGCACGCCCGGCAAATCTCGGGATCGAGCTCGGGTACGATCCGCGCGATCGCCTCGCCCTTCGAGGCCATGACGTGGTCGCGGCCGAGCGTATCGATGACGTGGAAACGCTCGAGCGTCCTCAGCAGCGGCGGGAAGCGCGCGATCAGGTAGAGATCGCCGCCTGCAGCCCGGCGCCGTTTGGCTTCCGAGATCAGCAGCTCCGCGCCCGGCAGATCGACGTCGCCGCCGCCGCGCAGGATGATCCCGAGCCGCTTCTGGTTCGGCCGCTGGCGCTGGATGCGGCCAAGCTCGCGCTCGAGATAGTCGACCGCGCCGAAATAGAGCGGCCCCTCAAGCCGCGCGAAGGCGGCCTGCGGACATTCCGGCAGGCTGTAGAGCTCTGCGTTCCGGAACGGCCTGTGGGATTGCAGCCCGTCGGGCGCGCCGATCGACAGCGTCGGCTTGGCGGTCCGCGACAGGAAGATCAGCAGCGAGACGATGACGCCGCCATAGACCGCGAATTCGAGATTCACGAAAAGGCCGGCGGCGAAGGTGATCGCCACGATGGTTGTCTCGGTCCGGCTCGTGGCGACGAGCCGGCGGATCGCCCGGAGGTCGACCAGCCGGAACGCCACATACAGGATCACGGCGGCGACGGCCGGGATCGGCACCCGCCCGAACAGCGGCGCGACCACCAGCAGGATCGCGAGCAGGAAGCAGGACGACAAGATGGCCGACAGCGGCGTCGCCGCGCCGGCCTCGTAATTGACGCCGCTGCGCGTGAAGGAGCCGGAACCGGCGTAGCACTGGAAAAAGCTGCCGACGACGTTCGAAAGCCCCTGCGCCGCGATCTCGCGGTTCGCCTCGAACGGCCGGTTCTGCTTCAGCGCGAAGGCGCGGCCGATCGAGATCGCCTCAACCAAGCCGAGCAGCGCGATCGCGAAGGCACCCTCGCCGAGGGCGTGCAGGGTCTCGAGGGAGAACGCCGGCATCGCGAGCGTCGGCGCGACCGAGGGCAGCGCCCCGACCATACGCACGCCCATCGCCTCGGCCTCGATGAGGACTCCAAGCAAGCTGCCGACGCCGAGCGCGATGATGAATCCTGGCAGCCGCGGAGCGAGCATCCGCAGGGCGACAAGCGTCGCAAGCGTCACGCCGGCGATCGCCAACGCAGCGAGATTCGTATCGCCGGCCGCCTTCGCGAGGCTCGCGATCTGGCCGAAGATGCTGTGGCCGCGCTCTGCAGAAAGTCCGAGCGCATCCTTGAGCTGGCTGACCGAGATCAGCAGCGCGGCCGCGGCCGTGAAGCCGATCATCACCGAATGCGAGATGAAGTTCACGAACCGGCCGAGCTGCAGCGCGCCGAACGCGCATTGCAGGACGCCGACCAGGAAGGTGAGGAAGATCGCGAGCGCGATGAACTCGGCCGTGAGCGGCTCGGCGTGGACGCTCAGCGTGCTCGCCATCAGGGCGGAGATGACGAGGGTCGGTCCGGACACCATCACCCAGGAGGAGCCGAACAGCGCGGCCACCACGGGCACGACGATCGCGGTGTAGAAGCCATATTGCGGCGGCAGGCCGGCGATCGCCGCGAACGCGACCGCCTGCGGCAGGACCACCGTGGCGCTGGTCAGGCCGGCGACGATGTCGGCGCGGATCGTCGTCGGCGTGACGGCGGCGAACCATTGCGGCCGCAGGGCGCGACCAAGCCCCGCCCACGCCAGTCCGACTGGAGAAGACGGGGCATGGTCGGTCATGCGGTCCTGGCCCCGTAGTAGAGCATGACCGTGTGCTTGGCTTCGGCGAAGAACAGCCAGCGTTCGACCATGACGCCGGCACCGGCCGACAGCACGGCGATCAGGACCGCGACCCCCGCCGGCAGGCCGCCGAGCAGCAGCGAGATCAGCATCAGCACGATCGGCGCTCCGAACAGCGCCAGCACGACCAGCTTGCGGAGCTTGTCGGCGTGCCTGCGCGCGATGGTGAAGCCCATCTCGCGCATCAGGTAGTTTTCTTCGGTGTGCGGCGCCTCGAACAGGCGGACCTTGCCGATGCCGCCGAGGCCGGTCGCGGACTCCGGAGTGCTCTCGTGGCGCGTGGTCGAGATGAACCGCCAGTAGGCGAGCTTGCCGCCGAGCGCCACCAGACCGGCGACGGCCGCGACGCCGTCGACCAGCGGCTCGCCATGGCCAAGCAAGTGCAGCAGGGCCGCGAACAGCAGCGCGCCGCAGTACAGGCCAAGCGCGAAATAGTTCGGCACAACGTACTGGTTGCGCCACTGATGGACGGTCTTGAGCGAGGCGTAGATCATCGCCGTGCAGTAGATGGTCACGACGGCGCAGCAGGCGGTGACGACGCCGAGCAGCACCGCCGCAAGTCCCGGCTCCGGCGAAACGATCCAGGCGAGGCCGAGCAGCGTCGCCGGCACATAGGTGGCGATCGCCGCCAGCCCCTCACGCGACAGCCATGACGTCCGCCACTGCGACAGCGCCCGCCACGCCCGCTCCGGGCGGCCGAGATGCAGCGTCGACGACATCAGTCCGAGCGTAACGAGTAGCAGCGCCGTCGCAAGCGTGACGAGCGCCACTACCCGCTCGGCGGGGGTCGCCGAGAACGCTGACAGAAGGCCGGACCAGATCAGCAGGCCATAGCCGGCGCCGGTGGCCGTGGTGAAGACGATGACTGATAGAGCAGGATGCATGACGTCACCGCGACAGGACGCGATCGGCCCAGCGCAGGAAGGCGGAGCCCTTCCCGTCCGGCTTCTTCATCGCAAGGTCGAGAAGTGAGATGGCTTCGTCCGAGCCGCACGAGGACGACGCGGCGGCGAGCGGCGCCGGCGCGCCGTTTCTGCGCGGCCGCGGCGGCAGATAGCGGTTCACCGGCTTGTAGCCGAGCTCCGGCATCAGGCCGTAACCGCCGCGCTCGGCGACCAGGATCGAAACGTCGGAGTTCGGATCGCCGAGGTCGCCGAAGTGGCGGGCATGCGACGGGCAGGTCGCGACGCAAGCCGGCACGCGGTCGGCCTCCGGCAGATTGTCGTTGTAGATCTTGTCGACGCACAGCGTGCATTTCTTCATCACGCCGTCGTCTTCGTCGAACTCGCGGGCCCCGTAGGGGCAGGCCCAGGAGCACAGTTTGCAGCCGATGCAGGTGTCGGCGTTGACCAGCACGATGCCGTCCTCGGCGCGCTTGTAGGAGGCGCCGGTCGGGCAGACGGTGACGCAGGCAGGCTCCTCGCAATGCAGGCAGGAGCGTGGGAAGTTCACGGTTCGGGACGTCTCGCCCTCGCCCGCTTCGAAGGTGTGGACACGGTTGAACCACACGCCGTCTGAGGTGTTCTGGTAGTCCGTGAGCGGCCCCGAATGACCGCTCGCGTTCCACTCCTTACAGTTCACTGCACAAGCGTGGCAGCCGACGCAGGTGTCGAGGTCGATCACCAGGCCCAGCTTCTTCTGGCCGGGGACGGCCTCTGGAAGACAAGTCACGATTTCAAACTCCAGACTGCTTTGCGGCCGGCCGGCGCTGCCACGGCCGCGTGCGGCCTTCGGCGTCGTAGCGCAGCACGTTGGGCCGGTTCGGCATGCGGGGAGGCCGCGCGAGCGGCGGGAAACTCGGCAGCGGCGACTGCTCTTCGCCAACCGCCTTCTCGACCCGCACCCGCACATCGTACCAGGCGGCCTGGCCGGTCACGGGATCGGAGTTCGAGTGACTGTAGCCGTCCTTCTCCGGCAGGCGCTCGGAGATGACATGGTTGAGCAGGAAGCCCTCCTGGCCTTCCGGAGCGTCGACCGGAAGGTTCCAGGCGCCCTTGCGCTTGCCGATCGCGTTCCAGGTCCAGACTGTGTGAGGGTTCACGCCCTCCATGGTGCGGACCGGCGCGCGGATGCGGCCGTGGTTGCTGGTCACCCAGGCGTAGTCGCCGTCTTCAAGACCGAGCGATTTCGCGGTCTCGCGGTGCATGTAGAGGAAGTTCTTGGAATAGATCTGACGCAGCCAAGCGTTCTGCGAGTGCCACGAATGGTACATCGCCATCGGCCGCTGGGTGATCGCCGAGAGCGGGAAGTCCCCGGCAGAGACCGCCTGCTCTTCGAGCGGCGCGTACCAGATCGGCAGCGGGTCGAAATACGCCTTCAGCCGCTCACGATCGCGCTCCGGCGGCTGCAGCTCGCCATGTCCCTCGGCGGCGAGCCTGAACTTCTGCAGCGGCTCGCTGTAGAGGTGCAGCACGATCTGCTCGGCCTTGTCGATCAGGCCAAGCTTCACTGCGTTTTCGAGATAACCCTTGTTGCCGTGCTTGAAGTAGAGCTGGTCGTGCGGCAGCTCCATCCGCCAGAAGCTCTTGTTGGCGACATAGCGGTCGAGCTGGCTCTTGTTCGGCGCGCCCTTCCCGACCGCCTCGCCGTCCTCGCCGCGGAAGCCCGCGAGGGGGCCGATTCCGGGCTTACGCTCGTGATTGACGATGTAGTCCGGGTAGCCGCCCGGATATTTGGCCGAGCCGTCCTCGTTGACGAAGCCCGGCAGGCCGAGCCGCGCCCCGAGGTCGATCATCACCTCCTGGAACGGCCGGACGTCGCGGTCGGGCTTCAGCACCGGGCGGCGGATGGCGTCGGCGGGGCCGTGCGCGCTGCCGATCGGCCGGTCGAGCAGCGAGATGCAGTCCCAGCGCTCGAGATAGGTCGTGTCCGGCAGCACGAGGTCAGCGTAGGAGACCATCTCGGACGCATAGGCGTCGGAGTAGATGATCTTCGGAATCTTATAGGTCCCGTCCGGATGCTTGTCGGTCAGCATCTGCATGGTCCCCGCCGTGTTCATCGACGAGTTCCAGGCCATGTTGGCCATGTACATGAACAGGACGTCGATCGGATAGGGATCTCCCGCCCAGGCGTTGTGGATCGCCATATGCATCAGGCCGTGGGCGGCGATCGGCGCCTCCCACGAATAGGCCTTGTCGAGGCGCTTCGGCGTGCCGTCCGCCTCGACCAGAAGATCCTCCGGCCCCATCGTGAAGCCGAGCGGCATGCCCCCGAGCGGCGTGTTCGGCGCGACGGTCTTGCCCGCGGGCTTCGGGCCGCCGGGCAGCGGCTTCGGATAAGGCGCCTTGTAGCGCCACGAGCCAGGCGTATCGACGGCGCCGAGCAGCATCTGCAGCACATGCAGGGCGCGACAGGTGTGGAACCCGTTGGAATGGGCGGAGATGCCGCGCATCGCATGCATCGCGATCGGGCGACCGACCATCTTCTCATGCCGCCGGCCGGCCCAGTCGGTCCAGGGCTGGTCGATCACGACCGGATTGTTGAACGCCTCCGCGATTTCCGCCGCGATGCGCCGGATGCGCTCAGCCGTCACGCCGCACCGGTCGGCGACCGCCTCGGGCGCGAACTCGTCGCTCAGATAGCGATCAGCGAGCAGCTGGAACGACGGCGCCGCGCGCCGGCCGTCCGGAAGGTCGAAGGTTCCGACGACGGCAGGCGAGAAGTCGGCGTTCGACGCGGCGACCGGCGCGCCGAGATCCTTGTCCCAGGCGAGCGGCGCGCCGTCGGCGTCGCGGGCGAACAGGCCATGATCGGCCCCGCCGGGATTGTCGATCACCAGCCAGGTCGCGTTGGTGTACCGCGCCAGGAAATCGAAATCGACGATGTCGTTGCGCAGCAAAACGTGGATCAGCGCGAAGATGAACAGGCCGTCCGTGCCGGGCCGGATGCCGACCCACTCGTCGGCGATGGCCGAATAGCCGGTCTTGACCGGGTTCACCGAAAGGAACTTGGCGCCCCGCTCCTTGAGCTTCGACAGGCCGATCTTGATCGGGTTGGAGTCATGATCCTCGGCGACGCCGAAGAGCATGAAGTAGCGCGCCTCCTCCCAGTCCGGCTCGCCGAACTCCCAGAACGCGCCGCCAATCGAATAAAGCCCCGCCGCCGCCATGTTGACCGAGCAGAAGCCGCCATGCGCGGCGAAGTTGGGCGTGCCGAACTGCATCGCCCACCAGCCGGTCAGCGACTGGCTCTGGTCGCGGCCGGTGAAGAAGGCGAGCTTCTTGGGATCGGTCCGGCGGATGTCGCCAAGCCACTTGGTGGCGAGCGCCAGCGCCTCGTCCCACTCAATCTCCTTGAACTCGCCGGATCCGCGTTCCCCGGTCCGGAGCAGCGGCTTGCGCAGCTTCGCCGGCGAATATTGCTGCATGATGCCGGCCGAGCCCTTGCCGCACAGCACCCCGCGATTGACCGGGTGATCCTTGTTGCCCTCGATGTAACGGATGCGGCCATCCTTCAGATGGACTTTGATCCCGCATCGGCAGGCGCACATGTAGCAGGTCGTGTACTTGACCTCGTCGGCGACCGTCGGGGACGTCTCGACCACCTCTGCGGGCCCGGCGAGCGCCTCCAGCATGTCAGGACGACCGGGTTCGGACCGGACCGCGCGTGACCCGCTAGCGGTGCGCCGAAAAAGGCTCGTTGCGTGCCCAAGAGCGTCAGAGATCAGACTCATAGCGATCTGCACATCCCAAGATCAGCAGGCGAAACAGCGCCTGATTATTTTTAGACAAGCCACAAACTGACCGCAACGCGTAATCACTGTATTCGCTCATGATTAAATTCGATTAGATCGTTCGCCGCATTAGATTTATGTAAAGCTCATCCGAGGCAGCGCCGACAGCAAAATCAGCGCGCCTCTCCGATCGAATTTTTACTGGCGAATTCTTGTTCGTCGAACGAGGAGCGGAGCCGCCGTTTTCTTATCGGTACTTGTCGCGTGCTTCGCTGCAGCCGCAGCGAAGGCCATTAGACGCCGCCGGACGATCAGACGGAAATAAACTGTGTCAATTGATGAGAAGGGCCGCTCATTGGCCTGCCGCGGACGCCTGGGCATGCGTACGCCGGCTTCGGCGCAGCAGCGCGACCCCGCCCGTCCACGCCAGCGCCAGCAGGGGTCCCGCGAGAAGGTTGAACAGGATCACGCGCGAGCGCAGCGTCTCGAGCGCCGCCCGCTTCCGGTCCTGGAAGGCGCGGAGCGCCGCGCGGTCGGAGGCGAGAGCCCGACGCAGTTCGGCGGCCTTCTGCTGTACGTCGGGAGGCAGATCCGAAAACGAGCGCACCCCGGCGGCCTCGGGCAACGCAGCGATCCGCCGCTCGACTTCCGCGACACGCGTTGAAGCCGCGCCGATCGCTGCCTGATCGGCTTCCGAGACGGAGCGGGCGAGCGCTGCGACCCGGGTGAGCGGCCGGCTTTCGCCAGCGCGCGACCGCGTCGCGATCAGCGCGCCGCCGCCGGTCGCCCGTTCCACCATGTTGAGGAAAAGCGCCGCATTGTCGTTGCGCGGCTTGCGCGGCGCGCTCGGGTCGGGCGCGGGCTCATAGGCGAAGGGATCGAGGATCCAGTCGATATCGGCGACCGCAAAGACCGCGGACGCCGGGCCCTTTGGGCGGTCGGCTTCGCCGTCGAAGGCGCCCGGGAACGGACCGTCGGCCTCGGCCGCGATAATCCGCCGGCCGCCGCCGGGCGAAAACGCCGCCGCCAGCGCCGCAGGCGTTTTCTCCGCCATTTCGGAACGCGGCGCCGCCCCGGCCGCCGCAGTGGTCGTCACCAGCGCGGCGCTGTCCGGAGCGTCGAAGGCGCCGGGCTCGACGAACAGAAGGTCGCCGAGCCCGGCGGTCACCGGATTGGCGGCCGACAGGCGGTCCTTCGTAAACCTCATCCAGAACGGGAAGGTGATCGTCCTGCCGGACGCATCCGCGACGGGGGTCGCGAGGCTGGCGTCCCCCACGACATCGTCGCCCCGGTAGCGGAGGCCGTAACGCAGCAGCAGGTCCGAGATGTCGTCGATCTCGCGCGACGGCTGCGGGGTCGCGGCGTCGCTCTTGGGATTGAGGCGGAGCCGCGGGTCGATCATCACGATCAGGCCCGCCCCGCGGCCCACCGCCTGGTCAATCGAGCGCAACATCTCCTTCTTCAGGAAGGTCGCGCCGATGACGACGACGCAGTCGAGGCCTTCTGGCAGGCGATCAGCGAAGGCGGGAATGATCGCGACGTCGTAAGCGCGCCTAAGCTCGGCCACGACGCTCAATCCGACCTGGCTTGCGTCCGCGCCGCCGGGCGCGAGCAGCGGCGAGATCACGCCGACCTTCGGGGCGGCGGCGCGCGTGAGCCCCGCGAGCGCCGTCGCCACGTCGTATTCCAGCAGCGCTTCGCGGTTCTGGTCGAAATAGGCGATCGGTATCCGCCGTCCGTCGGCCGCGAAGGAGGCTCCCAGGAAGAAAGCGTCGCCCGAGCTCAACGGCATGCGGCGGATCGAGGCGGCTTCCGCCGCCGCCTCGGCAGGCGCGCCGGGGACGGGATCGTGAACCGCGACCGAGAGCCTGCCGCCGGAACGGCTGGCGACCAGCTCGAGGAAATCCCGCACCTTCGCCGCATAGGCGCGGACCGCTTCCGGGATTTCCGGGCCTTGCCCGCTCCAGTAGAGATCGATCCGAGCGTTCTCCGGCAGGCGGCCGACGATCTCGATCAGGCCGCGGGACAGCGTGAAACGCCGCGCCTCCGTGAGGTCCAGGGCGAAACGCGCCGGGATCGCGGCGGTGGCTGCGACGACCGCCGCGCCGAAAACGACGCTCGCGACGGCCAGCCGCGCCACCCGCCCCGGCCGCCGGTCGCCGCCCATTCGAAGCGCAGCCGCAACGCCGGCTACGGCGGCGGCTGTGAGCAATGCGAAATAACCGAGCGCCCGCAGCTGGATTTCGCCGGTGGCGAGGCGGTCGAGCCAGAATTTCGGGGATGCGAACGCCAGGACCTCGAGCGGCCTCGCCGCGACGCCGCCGGGCGCGAGCCGCCCTACCCCGTCCCACCCGAACAGCAGCAGCACGAACAGCATGGCGAGCGCCAACACGAAGGCGCCGATCTCGCTCCGGGCGAGCGCCGAGGCGAACAGGCCGATCGCATAGAAGGCGAGCAGCAGGCAGGCCGCACCCAGATAGCCGGCCGCCGCCGCTCCGAGATCCGGCTTTCCCAAGAACGCCAACGTGGCGACGAAGGGCGTCGTGAAAAGCAGGGTGACGATCATCACGACCGCGCCGGCGAGCCAGGCGCCGACCGCGATCGCGCTCGGCGACACCGGAAGCGTGAGCAGGAACTCGCGCTCACGGTCGAGCGGGCGGTCCGCGAAGGCGCGCATCGCAAGCGCCGGCACGAAGATCAGCGCCACCCAGGGCAGGAAGGCCAGCATCAGATCGAGCGAGGCCTGGTCGGCTGCGAAGAAATCGCCGATCAGGAACACGAAGACCGACAGCGTGAGCAGGAAACCGATCTGGAAGACGAGCGTCAGCCGCGAATAGAGCAGCAGCCGCAGCTGGTGGCGGAACGTGGCGCGCACGGCGTCTCGCCACGCCGGCGCCTGGGCGACAGCCGGTTCAGCCTGCATGTTCTGGGTTCAGCGCGGCGTAGGCGGGGGCGAGCCGTCCGGCCGCGTCGAGCAACGGCGCGAGCGGCGAGTCCGCCACGATGCGGCCCGCCCGGAAGACAATCACGCGGTCGCAGAGCGTCTCGGCCTCTTCGAGAATATGGGTCGATATCAGGATCGCCTTGTCGGGAGCCGCGCCCCTCAACTTGTCCCGCAGCCGGGCCTTCTGGGCGGGGTCGAGCGCAGTCGTCGGCTCGTCGAGGATCAGCACCGGCGGATCATGCAGCACCGCCTGCCCGATCCAGGCCCTCTGCCGCCAGCCCTGCGACAGCGCCCCAAGCAGCCGGTCGAGCGCCGGCGCGAGGTCGGCGAACGCCACGGCGCGCTCGATGGCTGAGCGCCGCGCCGCGCCGAAAAGCCCGCGGGCTTCGGCCGCGAAGGTCAGGAACTCGTGGATCGTGAGATCAGGAAATCCGGTCGGCGATTCCGGCAGGTAGCCGAGCGCCGCACGCGCGGCCAAGCCGTTGGAGACCACGTCGCGGCCGGCGATCGACGCGGCGCCGGCATCGGGACGCAGATAGCCGGCCAGTAGCCGCATGGTGGTTGATTTGCCCGCGCCGTTGGCGCCGAGCAGGCCGACGATCTCTCCCGCCCCCGCCTGGAACGAGACGCCGTCTAGCGCCGGCGCGCCTCCAAAGCGTTTGGCGAGAGACTGCGCCTCGACAAGCATCGCAACGCCTACTCGCCGTCAGCGGCCGGATACGAATCCCGTGATGATCATCAGCAGCATGCTGACGCCGGTCAACGCGTATCCGGTCTTGACCAGAACGCCGCCCGGACCGGTCCGGCCCGCCCGGAACGAACCTGCGGCGCTCAGGAGAGCGCCGCAGATCGCAGCGGTGATGATCGCCTCGCGCGTCAGGAAGAGACCGAGAACGCTCATCGCGATCCCAAGCCGAGCTTCATCACGGATGGGCCTGGGCTCGGCTCTGGTCGCCGCGCATCGCCTGCCCGCGGAAGCTCTTCATCGCTTCCTCGTGGAGGATTTCGAGCGCCTGCTTCTTGATCTCGAACACTTCCGGCGAGCTCATCATGTGGAACTGGCGCGGCCGCGGCAGCGGAATCTCAATGATGGCCCGCACCTGTGCGGGCCGGTTCGACAGCACGATCAGGCGGTCGGCCAGGAAGATAGCTTCTTCGATCTCCGAGGTGACGAACAGATTGGTGCGCCGGTTCTCCTCGAAAAGCCGCAGGAAGAACTCCTGCATCAGCGGTCGGGACATCGCGTCCAGCCCGCGGAACGGCTCGTCCATGATCAGGAGCAGCGGCTTGTTGATCAGCGCCCGCGCGAGCTCCGCGCGCCGCTGCATGCCGCCGGACAATTGCGAGGGATATTTCTTCTTGAAATCCCCGAGGCCGACGCGGTCGAGCAGCCGCCGCGCCTCCTTGTCGATCTCGGCGCGCGTCCCCTCGCCGCGCAGTAGCGGCCCGAACACGACATTGTCATAGGTGGTCTGCCACGGCATCAGCGCCGTTTCCTGGAACACCACCATCCGGTCCTTGCCCGGCCCCCTGACGGGGCTGCCGTTCAGCAGGATCTCTCCGGACTCCGGCGTGTCGTAGCCTGCGACCAGGTTGACGATCGTGGACTTGCCGCAGCCCGAGGGACCGACGATGCAGGTGAGGTCGCCGGGCTTGATCTCGAAGGTCAGGTTCTTGATGACCTCCTCGCGATCCCACTCGTCGCCGAAGCCGCGCGAGACGTTCTTGAGTTCTACGCGGCTCTTGCCGGTGGCGGTGTCGGTGACGTCGATGGCGGACGGCGGAACGGTCGTGACCATGGGTCGAACTCCTGGAGAATGACGGGCGCGGACGCTCAGAAGGCGCGCCGCCAGGGCATGACGCGTTCGCCGATGAGGCGGATGAGGGCGCTCGAGAGATAGCCCGCGATGCCGATCGAGATCATCCCGACGATGATGTGCTCCATGGAGCCGCCCATGTAGGAGCTCCAGATGAAGAAGCCCAAGCCGCCGCCGGACTGCGATCCGCCGCCCGAGACCATCTCGGCCGCCAGCACCACGTTCCAGGTGATGCCCATGCCGACCGCCGCGCCAGTGAAGATCGAGGGCAGCGTGCCGGGCAGGATGATGCGCGAGAACAGGTGCCACTGATTGGCGCCCATCGACTGCGCCGCGCGGAGGTAGCGGACGTCGATCGTCCGGGCGCCGCCGAGCACGTTGATCACGATCGTGAAGAAGGCGCCCAGGAACGTGACGAAGATGATCGACATCTCATTCGTCGGCCAGAAGATCAGCGCCGCCGGGACCCACGCCAGCGGCGGGATCGGCCGCAGGATCTCGAAGGGCGGGAAGAAGATGTCGCGGAAGTACTTGTTGACCGCGAGCGCCAGGCCGAACGGGATGCCGATCAGCTGGGCGATCAGGAAGCCGGCCATGACGCGCTTGACGCTCTCAACCCAGCTCATCCAGTAGCCGGACTGCACCACCACCTCGGACGCCGCTCCCGCGACGGCGGTCGGCGCCGGCAGTTTGCTAAAGAACGGCACCTCGAGCCCTAGCGAGGTGTGGAGGAATCCGCCGGCCTGCCAGATCAGCAGGAAGACGAGGAGCCCCACGAGCCCCCGCCAGAACGCGGCGTTCGAGAGGGTGCGCTCCAGCTTCGAGCGGCGCCGGAAGGCGGGAGGCGGCGGGGCGGCAGGGTCGAGGGTCGTGACGGCGCTCATTTCTTTTATCCTTGGATAAAGCGCTGGATGGCTGGGGCTCAGGCCGCTCAGGCCATCTCGCGCTCGCCCGCCTGGAAGGCCTTGATCGCCTCTTCGTGGACGGCCTCGTCCGCCTCCTGCACCAGCAGGCGGAAGGCCTCCGACGTCAGCGTGTGGTAGTCGCGCGGACGCGGCAGGTTGATATCGATCACCTTCTTCACCCGGCAGGGCCGCGTCGTCATGACGTAGACCCGGTCGCCGAGGAAGATCGCCTCCTCGAGATCATGCGTGATGAAGTAGATCGTGACTTTCGTCCGATCGTACATCTCGAGCAGAGCTTCGTGCATGATCTGCTTGGTCAGAGCGTCCATCGCCCGATAGGGCTCGTCGAGCAGCAGAACCTTGGGCTCATTGATCAGGGCGCGGACGATTTCGGCGCGGCGCGCCATTCCGGACGAAACTTCGCCCGGATATTTGTCTGCGACCGCGCCAAGCCCCGCCTCCTGGAGGGCGGTCCGAGCCCGCTCGATGCACTCGGCCTTTGGCCAGCGGCCCTGCACCATCGGCCCGTAGGCGACGTTTTCCGCCAGCGTCTTCCAGGGGAACAGCGCGCCGTTCTGGAACACGACGATGCGATCCGAGCCCTGGTCAGCGAGCGGCTTCTTGGCGCCGCAGAGCGGCACGCCGTCGAGCAGGATCTCGCCGCCGGTGATCGAGTGGAAGCCGGCGATCGCGTTCAGCAACGTCGTCTTCCCGCAGCCCGACGGGCCGACGATCATGCAGACCTCGCCAGGCGCGATCTCCATGGAGCAGTTGTCCACCGCCATCACCTGCGCCCCGTCGGGATCATAGACCTTGGTGACGTTGCGGATGCTGATCGCGCCCTTGGAGGTGGCGGCGCCGGCCCGGTTGAACTCGCTTTGCATCGTCATCTCCTCACCGGCCCTGCATCGCGAGCGCTTTGACGTGCCACTGCATCAGCCGGTTGCCGACCCAGCGCACCAGCGCCGAGGAGAACCAGCCGACGAAGCCGAGCGTGAGCATGCCGATCACCATCGGGACGGTGACGCTGTTCACGTATGAAGACAGGATCAGGTAGCCGAGGCCGAAGTCGCCCGAGACCATCTCGGCCGCGACCAGCGAGAACCAGGCGACGCCGACGCTGATCTGCAGACCCGTGAAGATGAAAGGCAATGCGCCCGGCACCACCACATGGCGGAACACGTCCCACTTCTTGGAGCCGAGGCAGCCCGCGGCGCGGAAGTAGGATTCGTCGATCGACTGCACGCCCAGCATGGTGTTGAGGGTCGTGGCGAAGAACGAGGCGAGCGTCGCGAGGAAGATGACGGGCGTCTCGTAGCCCGAGAACATCAGGATCGCGAGCGGCACCCACGCCATGATCGGGATCGGGCGCAGCGTCTCGAGAACCGGGAAGGTGTAGTCCTTGATCGTCTTCGACCAGCCCATCAGAAGGCCGAGCGGCACGCCGAGCAGCGTCGCGAGGAAGAAGGCGATCGCGATCCGCCGGCAGCTCACATAGATGTGTTCATAGTAGACGGGCGTGAAGATCGAGGTGCCCTGCCGCGGCTCGGTCGACAGCCAGTCGGAGAGAATGGTGACCGGACCGGGGATCTTCTCGAATCTTGGCAGCTGAAGACCTTCGCACAGCAGCCAGTAGGCGAAAATCCACAGGCCGATGCCGAGCAGCATCAGGTAAGGCGTGGGGGACCGGAACCCTTTGTTTATGCGATACGCCAGGAGGGCGAAGCCCGTCGGCTGCCGTCGCGGCGCCTGGGCGGGCCGTTGGCCGGTGGCGAAAGCGTCATCGGCGAGTACGCTCATCTTGCTTTCCTCTCAGGCGGTCAGGGGGCGACGCGGGCGCCGGAGCGCCCGCGGACTGATCGTCAGTTCGCCTTGGAATCCGCGGCGGCCTGCGCGGTGATGACGCCGATCGGGCTCTGGAGCCCGCGGCCGGCGAGCACTTCCCTTGCGATCGAGTCGTCGACGCCGCCTTCGCGGATCTTCGGCTCGGCCGCAGGCTTGGCCGGCAGCGTGTTCAGGAAGGCCGTCGCGTCGTCGAGCAGCTTGTGCACGCGGTCGGTGACAATGAAGTCGAACTGCAGCTTGGTCGAGCCGACGTCCTTCGGGGAGGCGGCGCCGTAAAGCGCGGTCCACAGGATCTTGCGATCCATCCGCTCGGTCTGCGACTCGGCGAGCTGCGCGACCTCGTCGGCGTTCTTCATGTCCGCCATGAACAGCTGAGCGTCGATCTCGGATTCGAGCCAGGCCTTCACGACGTCCGGCCGCTGCTTGATGAGATCGTTCGCCATGACCAGGAAGGCGCCGTCGATCGCGTTGAAGTCACGGCCGGTCGCGACCCGCTTGGCGAGCCCGGTCATTTCGATCTTCGACGCCGTCGGCTCCCACACCGTCGCGCCATCGAGCTTGCCGGCGCGGAAGTTGGTGGTGATCACCTCGACGTTCTGGTTGAGGTAGGTCGCAGGCTTGGTGCCGGTCTGTTCAAAGGCGAGCCGCGCGAAGCGGTCGGAGCAGGCGCCCTGCGGGGCGGAGGTCTGCTTGCCGCCGAGCCACTTGACCGCTTCCTTGCCGTCCTTGAAGTCAGGCGCGTCGTTGCGGACGAGCATGATGTTGCACTGCTGCTCGGACGTGCCGAGCGCCGCCACGATGCGCAGGTCGGTGCCGCCGCGGTCGCGCAGGTTGCGGAAGGTCGCGGCGATCGCCGGCATGTCGCCGACATAGCCGATGTGCTGCTTCTCGCCGGTCATCGCGTTCACGATAACGGCGCCCTGCAGCCCGATCTGGAACGTCGCCGTCGAGCCTTCAGGCAGATATTTCTTCCAGAAGCCCTTGCCGTTGTTGACCACGCCGGACCACGACGCGGTGTAATAGGGCTGATAGCCGACCACCAGGTCGACCTTCTCGCCGGGCTTGCCGAAGCTCATTTCCGCGTTCGCCGCGGTGGACGCCGTCATCGTCGCCGCCGCAAGGGCTGCGACGAGCATCGCCGATGCTCTGGTGCTGGCCATGTTCCCTCCCAGGAACGCTCGGCCGTTGGTTGACGTGTCCGCTTTGTGCGGATCTTGTCCGGCAGAGCTTTTTGCGTTGGAGACGCGCCATTGCTCGCCTCGAGACGATGGCACGCCGCCGCGCCTCCGCTGTAAAATTGTTACTTCAAATGGAGTGATAGGATAGCGCTATCGTGCGGGGGGTAGAAATGCAGCCGGCCTATTTTGTCGGCAGCCGCTCGCGACCCCCGGCGACGTGCGCAGAGGAGGAGGCGGCAAAGCCGGTATCTATCAAACAATAAGAACCTTTCATTTGGCCAATCGAATTCTCCCGGCGATCGTTCGTCCACGCACCGAAGCGGAGCGGTAACCGCACGGCGGGGCCCAAGCGTCGCCGGTACAAAAAACGAGCAGAGGAAGCGCCGATGCCAGCGAGGAATCACACCCAGTGGATGGCCACTCCGCCCCTGCAGAAGGGCGAGTGGGTCGACAGCCGCGTCTATACGGATCAGGAGATCTTCGACGAGGAGATCGAGAAGATCTTCAAGAAGGCGTGGGTGCCGGTCTGTCACGAGTCGGAGCTGCCGAAGCCGTACGACTTCCGCACCACGAGCATCGCCAACGAGCCGATCATCGTGACGCGCGGACCGGACAATGAGATCCGCGCCTTCCTCAACGTCTGTCCCCATCGCGGCATGTTGATCGAGCGCCGCCCCTCCGGCAGCTTCTATGAGGGCCAGCCGTCCGGAAACCCGAAGCGGATGACGTGCATGTTCCATGCATGGCAGTTCGATATGAAGGGGAACTGCGTCTACATCAGCCGCGAGAAGGAAGGCTACCAGGACCGGCTCCCGAAGGAGAGCGTCGGTCTGCGGCGTCTGCGTTGCGAGGTGAAGTTCGGCGGCTTCGTGTGGGTCAACCTCGACGACAATCCGATCTCGCTCGAGGATTGGGCCGGCGAGCCCTTCCAGTGCCTCCGCAAGACGCTCGAAGCCGAGCCGATGGAGGTGTTCCACTATCACAAGGCGATCGTCGATACGAACTACAAGCTCTGGCATGATACGAACTGCGAGTTCTATCATGACTTCATGCACTACCATAACCGCGTGACCGGCTTTAACGACGCCTACTTCGCGCGCAAGAACGAGTCCTTCGAGCACGGGCACATCGTGGTCGGCACCTTCGAGGTGAACTACGACCAGTACGAAGGCTTCGAGAGCCGGGCGGGTCTTTCCTTCCCGCATCTGCCGCCGAACCAGTGGTACATGATCGACCTGTTCCCGGGCATGAACTTCAATCTGCGCGGGTCCGCGCTCCGCTGCGACGTCGTCACGCCGCTCGGACCGAATAAGGTGATGATCGAGTTCCGCGGCCTTGGCCTCAAGAGCGACACGCCGGAAGAGCGCCAGACCCGGATCAACCATCACAACTCGATCTGGGGTCCGTTCGGCCGCAACCTGCATGAAGATCTGATCGGCGTTCAGGGCCAGGGCACGACCATGCGGCCCGGCCAGGAATCGCGCCGCATCCTTCACGGCCGCCAGGAGAACCAGACCATCCACGACGAGAACGGGATGCGCCACTATTACGACGAGTGGGGCAAGTGGATGAACCGGATGCCGAGCAACCCCGAGCTGCCCTACAACGCGCCGGCGATCGCCGCCGAGTGACGGGCGACGGAGGCCCGGCAGGTTGCCCCTCTCCTGCCGGGCCTCCTCATTTTACGAGAATACGAGAAGAGGCCCATCGGCGCGGCCGCGCCGAGCCGATCAGGCCCTCCACGCCGCGAGGAAACGAGAACCGCAATGGATATCCAGACCGAGATGACCGCGCCGCCGCTGAGCGGCGGGCTTGATCCCGCGCAGGCGCGCGAGGCCGCCGACGCGGTCCGGAATGCGATCTACCGCGCCACCATCCTGCTCGACTCCCAGAAGTGGGACGAGTGGCTCGCGCTCTGCGACGCGAGCTTCGTCTACGACATCAAGGCGTGGAGCCCTGAGATCAACTACGACATGACCTATCTGCACGGGTCGCGCAAAGATCTCGAGGCGCTGATCCGCCTGCTGCCGAAGCACAACACCGACCATTCGCCGCTGACGCGCCACACCACCATCTACACGGTCGACGTCGCCGACGACGGCGCCACCGCCAAGGCCGTCAGCGCCTTCATCGTGTTCCAGCACCTGCTGGACGGCACCAACTCGCACATCGACGCGGGCGAGAGCCGGCTGTTCCTGGTCGGAAAGTATTACGACACGTTCCGCATCGAGAACGGCCAGGCTCTGTTCACTAGCCGCGAGACCCGGCTCGAGAACCGGCGGCTGGACAAGGGCTCCCACTGGCCGATCTGAATGTGAGTCCGTCGCCAGTATCCGCGGCGGACGGCTGTGCCGGGCGTCGGGCGCTCGCCCCGATCGACGCCCGGCCGCCGACCTCACACAAGCAAAAGGCGCCCTTATGAGTTGGACGTATCTGTGCGACGCCGCCGAGGTGGCGCCGAATTCCCTGAAGCTGGTCGACGCGAACGACATCCGGATCGTGGTCGCCAATTACGGCTCCGGCTTCCGCGCGATCCCGCCGATCTGCCCGCATATGGAGGAGCCGCTGGACGAGTCCGGCGTCATCGCCAACTGCGTGCTCACCTGCACCAAGCACCTTTGGGCCTGGAACCTGGTCTCGCTCGAGTTGCTCGGAGAGACCGAGAAGCCGCTCAAGACGTACGAGCTCAAGGAGGAGGACGGTAAGCTGCTGGCGTTCATCGCCGAGGAGCTCACCTACGACTTCGAAGAAGAAGACGACATGGACGATGACTTCTTTAGCAAGAGCTGACGATCTCGCGGCGCCCACGCTCGCCCGCGAAAACTGCGCGGTCTCGGTCGAGACCAAGTCGGGCGTGTTCGGCTTCGACTGCGCGCCGGGCGAGACCCTGCTCTATGCCGGGCTGCGGCATGGGCTCACCTTGCCGCACGAATGCGCGACGGGGACCTGCGGAACCTGCCGGGCGCGGGTGATGACCGGCGAGGTCGACGTGGCCTGGGAGGAAGCTCCCGGCGCCGCGCGCCTGAAGCGCGACAAGGGCGACGTGCTGCTCTGCCAGACGCGCGCCGTCGGCGACTGCGTGCTGCGGGTGCCGGCCGAGGTCGCCGCCAAGCCGGCGCGCCATCAGATTCCCGCCTATCGGACGGGGCTGATGGAGAACATCCGCAGGCTCACCGGCGACGTCATCAGCTTCGAGGTCGCGTTGTCGGCCCCGATGGATTTCGACGCCGGGCAGTTCGTGGTCGTCGAGGCGCCGGGGCTCGAAGGCGCCCGGGCCTATTCGATGGTGAACTTCACCCGCTCCGCCGATCGGATCGAGCTGGTCGTGAAGCGCAAGCCCAGCGGCGGCTTCGGCGACTGGCTGTTCGGCGCCACCGCCGAGGGCGCCAAGGTCAAGGTGTTCGGGCCGCTGGGCCGGGCGACCTTCCACGCCGACGAGCACAAGAACCTGCTGATGATCGCCGGCGGCTCCGGCATCGCCGGCATGATGTCGATCCTCGCCTCGGCCGCGGAGGCGGATCATTTCCGCACCCGCAAGGGCTACGTGTTCTTCGGGGTCCGCACTCTGGCGGACGGCTTCTACCTTCAGGAGTTCGCCCAGCGGGTCGCCGAGGCGCAAGGCAATCTCGAGGTCACGCTGGCGCTGTCGCATGAGGATCCGTCAGGCGCGGACCATCCCGACCATCCCGGCGTGAAGCTTGCGAGCGGCATGGTGCATGAGGTGGCGGGCCGCGCGATGGCCGGCCGCTATGACGACCTGATCGCCTATGTGGCCGGGCCGCCGCCGATGGTCGACGGGGCGCTGCGCACGCTGATCACGCAAGGCGGTCTCAGCCCCTCGGCGATCCGCTACGACAAGTTCGGCTAAGCCGGACCCCTTCCCGACATCGCGACGACGTGGCGGCCTCAGGCGAACTGCCTGAGGCCGAGCCGCGTCAGGATCAGCACGCCGACCACCACCAGCAGGGTCGAGGCGACGCGCCCGAGCGCCTCGCGCGACAGCGCATGCGCGAGCTTTGCGCCGCCCCATGTTCCGGCCGCAAGGCTGAGCCCGAGCACGAGCCCGATGCTGACGTCCGGCTCGCCATAGGCGAAGTTGCCGACGGTCGCGAGCGCCGCGATCGGGATCTGCGCAGCCTGGCTCAGCCCGACCGCGGCGAGCGGCGGAAGCCTCAGCGAGATCAGGATCGGCACCAGCACCAGCGGCCCTCCGGTGCCGGTCATCGCCGACAGGACCCCCGTCAGCGCGCCCACGGCGGCGAGTTCGAGCGGCCGCAGCGGCCGCTCTCTCTCGCCCAGCTGGCGGCGGCCGAACAGGCTGTTTGCGCCCGACCAGAGCGCGAGCGCCCCGACCAGCAGCTCGAGCAGCCGCGGATCGACGCCGTTGCTCGCCCAGGCCCCGGCGAGCGCCCCCGGCGCGGCGCCGACCGCGATCCAGCCCGCCAGCGACCAGCGGATCGATCCCGCCCGGGCGTACACCGCGGTTCCGATCAGGCCGGTCAGGATGTAGCCCATCATGGCCGAGGCGATCGCGTCCTGGATCCTGAGCCCGAGGCCGTAGACCAGGGCCGGCACGACGATCACCCCGCCGACGCCGACGCAGCCGATCATCACGCCCGCGACCAGCCCGATTGCGCCTACCGCGAGAGCAAGCTCATCCATTGTGCAGTCTCATCGTGATGAGCGACGGCGCTCGACTTGAAGGCCGCGAAACAACCAGAGCGGGAAACTGGGAAAATCTGGCCGCGCGAACGATCCGTTCGCTTCTTTCAATAATTGATCCGATCAATCGGATTGCGTACGGCGCGGCTTCAACTACACTAATTTTAAAGAGCCGGCAGCGGCCGCCCGGACGTCGAGATGTCTTCGTCCGGTAAATCCCGGGATGGAGCACGCCATGTTTCTTCGGCAGTTCAAGTATTTGACGGCCGTCGTGGAAGAGGGTCACTTCGGCCGCGCGGCGCAGAAGTGCAACGTCACTCAGCCGAGCCTGTCTTGCGGCATCAAGCAGCTCGAGCTTGAGATAGGCGTGCCTATCTTTCTGCGAGGTCGCGGTCAGCGCTTCTGTGGATTGACCCCCGAGGGCGACCGGGTGGCGAAGTGGGCGCGCAACGTCATCGCCAATTGCGAGGCGATGCGGGACGAGGTCGCGGCCATGCAGAAGAACCTGCACGGCCGGCTGCGCATGGGCGCGATGCCGTCGATGTCGCCGATCCTCCCGGTTCTGCTGCAGATGGTGCGCGAGCAGCACCCGAACGTCGCCATGGACGTCCAGTTTCTCGGCAACGACGCCATGAAAACCGGACTCAACAATTTCACCCTCGACGTCGCCCTCACCTATTTCGACCAGGCGGAGCTCGGACGACGCAACACGCTGAAGATCTACAAGGAGAACCTCAGCCTGCTGGTCCCCGACGTCGCGGAGTTCAAAGGCCGCGAGGAGATCACCTGGCGGGAGGCGGCCGGGCTCCCGCTCGCGATGCTGCGCGAAGGCATGCATGAGCGCCGCTTCGTCGACCGGATCTTCGAGAAGGTCGGCGGCGCGCCGGAGGCCAAGGTGGAGTCGGAGTCGATCCTGCACCTGATGTTCCAGGTCCAGTTCGCGGGGCTCTGCACGATCATCCCGTCGCACTTCACCCACATGCCCGGACTCCATCGCGGCACCCGGGCGCTGCGCCTGGTCGACCCGGTGGTCAGCCAGGACGTCTGCCTGTTTTGGGCGGAGGGCGAGATCATGACGCCGATGGCGGCGACGCTGGTCAGCGCGGTCAAGAAGTTGAACAAGCAGGGCGGTCTCGACGCGCGCCTTGCGGAGATCACGCCCGACAGCCCGTCGCTCGCGCCTTTCACGAGCGACGCCGGCCGCCAGGTCGCGCAGGACGCCGTCCCCCTGCCGGCCTGACGTCGCCGGCGCGGCCTTCGCGGACACCGACGACGCTCAGTGCGTCGTCGGCTGGCCGCCGGACCTGAGAAAGGCGGTGACCCTGTCGGCGGCGTCGGACTCCTGGATCTCCGACGCCCGGAGGACCGCGAGCGGGCTGGCCGCGCCGTTGGGCTCGCCGGCCGCCGCCACGAAGAAGAACGGCTCCGGGATCATGTCGTCTCCCGGCGAGAAGCCGAGCACCCGGCCGTCCGCCGCAGCCTGAACCCGCAGGTCGCGCGGCGACACCCGCAGCGCGTCACCCTGCTCACCGGGCGCGGCGGCCCGGATCGCCTGGGCGGCGTTGCGCATCAGGGCGTCGAGCGCCCGCAATTCGCGCTCGTATTCGGCCGGCGAGAACTCGACGCCGTCGCCGTTGAGCAGGCCGACGCTGTCATAGGGCAGATCTTTGGAGAACCGCTCGCGGTCGACGCCGCGATGCAGCAGCTCGATCAGCAGCCAGGCCTCGACATGGGCCGGCGACCTCTCCTCGACGTCGATCTCATGGTCGGACGGGGCTCCGGCTTCGGTGAACTGCATCTTGAGATCGTCGACGCTCAGCTCGAGGCCGAGCTCGGAGCCGAGATCATGCGTCGAGATGACGTTGCGTTCGTCGAGCCAGCGCAGGCTCACCTCGCCATTCGGCGCAGCGTAGCTCCGCTCGACCCGCGCCAGCCACTGCGTCGCGCTCAGAAGCTGGTTCCTCGCCTCCGCGAGCCGCTTCGGATCGTATTCGCCGACCGGCCTCCATTCGAATGGGCGCAATGTTCTCTCCCAAAAACCTGATGGCCGGTTCTTTGAGCGCCGGCCCAAAGCTCAGGGTGGAGCCGCAGATTTCCACTGTAAATTCGTTTGCGTCTATCAATCCATTGACCAGGATATTTCCTTTCATCTGTCGCACAGGCCCGGTCGATCATCGGCGGGAATAACCGCCTTCTATGAAACGATGCAGAAAATCGAATGGCCTTGAGGCTTTGCGCGCGCGGATAGTGGCGAAGCGAAACCGGCTGGGCGTTCCCGAACATGGTCGTTCCGACGGTCGCCGGATGATCGGCGGCTACGCGCCGGCGCCGTCGCGCAACAACAACCAGAAACGTCCCTCAGGAGCGAAACATATGTCCGAGGCCTATCCGACGAACACGCCCGTCGTCGACATGCGAAGCCGGCCGGCGTTCCTTCACGCCTTCTTCGGCGCGCAGCCGGATACGCCGCAGTTCGAAGTGGTCAAGTGGCTCAACAAGCGCGTCGGCGGCCGCGACATCGAACACTTCACCCGCGCCAAGGACGCGGACGGCGTCGTCAGCGAAATGGACGACGCCGGCATCAGCGTCGCCGTAATGGTCGCCCGCAGCGTGCCGGGCGTCCGCGTCTCGAATGACGACCTCGCCGCGGTCGCCGCCGCGAACCGCAAGCGTCTCGTCCCGATCGCCTCCGTCGACCCGATCGAGCTCGGCCGTGAAGCCGCCGTCGAAGAGGCGACCCGCGCCATCAAGAAGCTCGGCATGAAGGGGCTCAATCTCGACGCCGGCTTCTACGCCACCCCGCTGCGCGCCGACGACTACCGGCTGATGCCGCTCTATGAAGTCTGCGAGCAGCTCGGCGTCCCGGCCTTCGTGATGTCCGGCCCGACCACGCCTGACCTGCGCCTCAACGACCCTTATGCGGTCGACAATGTCGCCAAGACCTTCCCCAAGCTGCCGATCGTGTGCTGCCACGGCTTCTACCCGAACGTGCGGGAGATCGTGACGGTCGCGTTCCGCAACGAGAACGTCTTCGTGTCGCCCGACATGTACACCTTCTGCCCGGGCGGCAATCTCTACGTCGAGGCCGCCAACCACTTCATGGCCGACCAGTTCCTGTTCGGCAGCTCCTACCCGTTCCGCCCGATGAAGCAGGGCGTCGAAGACTTCCGGAACCTCGGCCTGTCGCCCGAGGCCTGGGAGAAGGCGACCTGGAAGAACGCCGACCGCCTGCTCGGCCTCGGCCTCGCCGGCAAGGCGAACAAGAAGGCGGCCTGACCTCCGCATCCTTCTTCAGTTGAAGGCCGGCGTGATCCCTCGCGCCGGCCTTTTTTTTTTGCGCCGCTCTCCGGTCGGCCGGTCCGTGGCCTCAGCCTGGCCGGGCGCCCGGCCAGGCCCCGCCCCTCGCCATCCCCTCCCTCGTCATGCCCGCCTTCGCGGGCATCCACGACTTGCTTTCCGCTGCACGTCACACGACCAAGTCGTGGATACCCGCGAAGGCGCGGGCATGACGGGAGACGTTCAAGCGCCGCGCTGCAGGCGTGCGCCATCCGCCGGGTCCCACGGCGGCATCTCATCCATCCGGTTCAAACAGCGACAGCGGAAGGCGCGGAGCGCCGGACCACCGTGGTTTTACGCGTAATTTGGCCGGTCGCCCGGCGCTCCACGCGCGGCGGCTTGGCGACGACTGCGGAAGCCGCGCTCCGGCCGCGGGCGGCCCGTAGCCTCGTGAGAGGCCGGTCCCTTTGCGGATTTTGGACCTCGCCGCCTCCAGGGAGGCGCCTCGGGCCCAAAACCCATCCCGCGCCTTAAGGCGCTCGATGGCGCGGCCCCGTCCTAGTGCGGGGCGGGCGGCCTATGATCCTCGGAGGCCAGCCGAAGCTTTCCGCCAAGGCCCGCAGCCGACGTCCCGGGACCGCGAGCTCCGGTGCTCGCAGGCGCAGGCGCCGCTCCTCCCCCGCATGGCCGGCCGGTCCGGACACGCCTTCCTATCGGGAAAGGACAGTTGGAGCAGAGCACGAGGGAGGCGAGAAGTCAAGGAATAAAAGCCTAGCCCTTCTCTTCTCCCTCCTCACGCGCAGCGTGGGGAGGGTGGCCCTTTCGGAGCGAGGGGTCGGGTGGGGTCCTTGGGCGTAGAGCTCTGTCCTGAACACCCCACCCGGCCGGGCTTCGCCCGTTCACCCTCCCCTCTTGGAGGGAGGGAAAGACCGCCCTCCGTCCGAGCGAGGAGCCAACAAAAAACGCCCGGCGGGAACCGCCGGGCGTTTTGGCAAGGGGGGATAAACGGCGGCCCGGAGGCCGCCGCCGGGCAGGTCAGCGGCGGTGCCGCAGCTTCTTCTGCAGGGTCTCGGGGCCGAAGATGTAGGCCACCAGGGCGCAGACCAGGACGACGCAGGAATACTTCATCGCGTCGGCCATTCCGCCGGGCGCCACGCCCGCGATCCACGCCACCGCGACGGGAACGAAGATCGACGGGAAGCGGCCGAGCGCCACCGACCAGCCGAAGCCGGAGCCGCGCACCTCGGTGGGGAACAGCTCGGCCACATAGACCATGCCGATCGCCCAGGAGCCGCCGATGCCCGCGAAGGCCAGACAGCCGAACAGGATGAAAAGCGGCACGGAAGCAGTGGAGAACATCATCCACAGCGAGGCGGTCAGCAGGATGATCAGGATCGCGCCGGCGGGCTTGCGACCGACGTGGTCCGACAACATGCCGGCGGCGATCGAGGCCACGAACATCGAGACGTTGAACAGGCCGAGTACGATGACGGCGTTGGTGTTCGTCAGATGGTGCACGGTGACCATCAGCTGCACCACGAACACGGTCTCGGCGTAGTAGATGCAGGCGAGCGAGACGTAGATCAGCGAGCCCCACAGCAGATTGCGCCGAAGCTGCGGGCTGGCGCACAGCGCCGGCCAGAAGGCGATTCGCTCCTCCTTGGTGCGCTCGCGGCGCGCGAGCATGGCGGTGTAGGCAGGGCTCTCCTCGAGCTGCATCCGGACGAACAGGATGATGACCGCCGGCAGCGCCGCCAGGAAGTACATCGCGCGCCAGCCGAACGCGTCGAACACCAGCGCGGACACGATCGCGGCGTAGACGACGCCGAGCGAATAGCCGGCGAACATCAGCCCCGCCCCGAGGCCGCGCCGCTTGGTGTCCCATGCCTCGACGACATAGGGCACGCCGACGGTGAGCTCGCCGCCGCCGCCGACGCCGGTGAAGAACCGGCCGATCGCGAACTGGATCGGCGAGGTGGCGAAGCCGGTCAGCGCGGTCACGCTGCCATAGGCGAAGATCGACACGCCGAGCGTCTTCTTCCGGCCGAAGCGATCGCCGAGCATGCCGAACACGCAGCTGCCGAGCATGTAGCCCGCAATGAAGATCGAGCCGATCAACCCCATGGTCTGGAGGCTCGTCCCGAACTCCAGCGAGATCATCGCGAGAGTCATGCCGTAAATGTTGATCGCATAGGCGTCGAACAGATAGCCGAGAGTCGCCGCGAGCGTGATGGTGTTGCGCGCCGCCGGCGTGATGACCGGATCCTCATCCGGCCGACGATCGACCATGATGTCTTGGACTTCAGGTCGTTCTAACGCAATCGCGCCTGTGTTGATCGACATGCGCTCGCTTCCTCCATTACCTTTTCTTATCCTTCGCCGTGATCATCGGAGGCTTTGTGCGTCAACCAGCGCCATTCTGGCGCTATTTAGATTTTCAGTATTCGGCTGTTCCGATCAGTTTATTCATGTAAATCGCTTGACGCACGCCTCGCTCTCTGAGCAGGCGACACGACATACTTCCCGCGCGCGACCGATAGCGGCTATTTCATTTTCCGAATTGATCAATAGATGAATCCTAACGAGTGCGCGCGGCGTGAGAGCCCGCACTCCACGATCCAATCGTTATTGGCGCGATCTATTCTGGATTAGCTTAGACTTAGGCGCCGCTCATGGGCGGCCCGCCGACGGCGCGATGAGACGCGGCCGGATCTCTCGGCGCGGCGAAAACTCAGCCGGCGGCGGGCGCCGCAGCCTCGACCGCTTCGTCTTCGCGGTAGCTTCCGGCGCCCTTGGCGTCGAAGAACGAGGTCGGCGAGCCCGCGCCGCACTCCCTGAAAATCCGCGCCTGGCAGGCGGCGCAGATCTTCGGGTCGACCTTGCGGAAGATCGCCCCGATCGCGTCGGCCTTCGAGTGAAAAATGTGGTCTTCGCCGAGCCGCTTCAGGAAGCCGGTCTTGCGCCAGACGTCCAGAACCGCCTGACGCGGCCTGTGGAAGTAGAGGTCGCCGCCGACCAGCCTGCGCCGCTTCAGCTCGTTCTCCCAGAGCTCGGCGCCGGCGAGGTCGATGAAGTTCATGCTGCGCGACATCACCAGCAGGTGCTTTTGCGTCGGCGACCTGGTCCGCAGGTCATGCAGACGATCCCCGACATATTGCGCGGCCCCGAAATAGGCTGCGCCTTCGATGCGCAGAAGTTTGAGCTGCGGGCATTCGGCCGCCCCGGCGAGATGCGAGAGCGGCGTGAACCGCCCGATCTCGGTGTCGCGGTCCGGCGCCAGCGCAAGGATCTTCGGGTGCGACGTCCGGTGCAGATAGGCGACGAGCGAGAACGCGACGCCGATTAGGATCGCGACGTGGAACGGCAGGAACAGCATGGCCACGAAGGTGGTTGAGGCGACCGCGAACTCGATCCGGCTGAGCTTCGCGATCTCCGCGAAGCGGCCGAGATCGAGCAGGCTCCAGGCCGTGTAGAGCAGCAGCGCAGCGATCGCGGCGGTCGGAATGTCGCGCAGGATCGGCGCGGCGATCGCCACCATGATGATCAGGAAGCCGGAGGCCATCATCGCCGCAAGCGGCGTCCGCGCGCCCGATTCCAGGTTCGGCATCGAGCGGTTGAGCGAGCCGCAGGAGAGATAGGAGGAGAAGAAGCCGCCCGCGATGTTGGACAGCCCCTGGCCGATGAACTCGCGGTTGACGTTGATCCGCTGGCCGGAGCGCGCGGCGACCGCCTTGGCGATCGACACCGACTGGCCAAGCGCGATGATCGCCAGCGCGCCGGCGATCGGCACCAGATGCGGCAGGCTGTCGAGCGGCGGCAGCGGCACACTGAAGGGCGGGATCGGGGTCGGGATCGCGCCGATGACCTCGACCGCCTCCGGTCCGCCCCAGAAGGTCAGCGCCTCCGAGACGATCCAGCCCGCCGCAAGGCCGAACAGCATGAAGGGCAGACGCCGCGACACCGCGCGGGCCCCGAGCGTCACGGCGAGCGTCGCGAGCGCGACCGCGGCCGCCGCCGGATTGATCCCGCGCCACTCGGTGAAGACCGAGGCCGCCGCTGCGAACGGCCCCCGTCCGCTATGCGCCGGCAGGCCGGCGGCGTCGGGCAGCGCGTAGCAGGCGATCAGCATCGCCGCGCCGCTCATGAAGCCGAGCAGGACGGAGGGCGACAGGAAGTCGGTGAGCCCGCCGAGGCGCGAGGCGCCGACCGCGAACTGGATGATCCCGACCATCACGGTGACGGCCAGCACGAGCGTGACGTATTCCGGGCTGCCGACGGCGGCGAGCGGACTGATCGCGGCGAACAGCGCGAGCGAGTTCGCGTTGGTCGGGCCGGAGGCGACGTGCAGGCTCGAGCCGAAGGCGGCGGCCACGATCGTCGGCACCACCGCGCTGTAGAGCCCGTATTGCGGCGGAAGACCCGCGAGCGTCGCGAAGGCGATGCCCTGCGGCAGCACCAGTAGCGCGCCCAAAAGGCCGGCGAGCGCGTCGGCGCGGACTGTGTGGCGGTTGACTTGGCGCCACCAGCCGGAGGTCAGCCGGATCACAGCGCGCCTCGCTCCCGGCCGCGCCCTTCGCTTTGGGCGAGGTCCGGCCAGAGGATGAAGGCGCTGATCGACGGCATAGTCCGTTACTTCCAGGCGTTGCGTCTCGGTCAGGCTGCGCCGGGGCTCGCCGCGCGCTGGACGCGGACATGGGGCGGGGCTCGCCTGTGGGCGGCGGCGCTTGCGAGAGGCGTGACTTCTACCATGAAGGCCGGATCATTCCGAGCCAAACCTCAGCGCGAACAGCACGTTAGTTCCTATGCGGCGATAGAGGCCGCCTTGCGGTCGGGCGAGCTTGTCTATCGATCGGCAGTCATGTTCGCCAGCGTGCGGATCTCCGCCAGCAGCGCGTCGCCGATCTCGAGCCCGGTCGCGGCGGCCGTCTCGCGGTTGGCGAGCCGGCGCGCGCCCGGCAGCCGGGCGCCCTCCTGCTGGTCGATCGCGCGGGCGAGCACGGCGAAGCGCTCGCCGGCGCCGGACGAGAAGGCGACGGGATCAAGCGCCAGGATGAGCTGCCCGGTGCCGGGAGGGCCGCCCTCAGCGTCCAGGAAGGATGAGGCTTCGCCGGCGAACAGCGCGCCAGTGAGCCCTGCCGCGAGCAGCTCGACCATCAGCGCGAGCGCGACGCCCTTGGCGTCGCCGAGCGGCGCCATGGTGCCCTTCAGCGCGGCGGCCGGATCGGTCGTCGGCCGCCCCTCGGCGTCGAGCGCCCAGCCCTCCGGGATGCTCTCGCCGCGCTGCTTCGCAGCCATGATGTTGCCGCGGGCGACGCGCGACAGCGACAGGTCGATAACGATCGGCGCCTCGCCCGACAGCGGGCAGGCGAACGCGATCGGGTTGGTGCCGAGCACGGCGGTGCGGCCGCCCCAGGGGGCCATCGCGGCCGGCGTATTGGCGAACAGCAGGGCGACGAGCCCTGCGTCGGCGAGCGCCTCGACCGGCTGGCCGGCCGCGCCGCAATGATGCGAGCGGCTGATGGAGGCGGCGGCGATCCCCTGCGCGCGCGCCATCGCCGGCAGCGTCTCGACCGCGAGATCGAGCGCCGGATAGGCGAAGCCATGCGCGGCGTCGATCGCCAGCACGCCCGGCCGCGGCCGGCTTGCGGCCGGCGGGGCGTCGCCGATGATCTTCTTCGCTCGGAGCTGGGCGGCGTAGCCCGGAACGCGCGAAAGGCCGTGGCCTTTCAGCCCGTCGGCCTCCGCGCCGACCAGCGCGCGCGCGACGCTCGCGGCGTTGCGGTCGGAAGCGCCGTCCGCGGCCAGCGCGGCGGCGACGAGATCGTGCGCCTCTGCGAGCGAAACCCTCGCCATGATCAGTGCCCCCTCAGATGCTGCGCGACGGCTTCCGCGGTGACGCGGGAGACCCGGACGTTCGACTCCGCAGTGACGCCCGCGATGTGCGGCGTCAGAACGAGGTTGGGGCAGCCGGCGAAGCGCTCGGCCGCAGCGCCCTTCAGCGGCTCCGCGTCGAACACGTCGAGCGCCGCGCCGCCGAGCCTGCCGGACCGAAGGGCCTCGGCGACCGCCGCCTCGTCGACCACGCCGCCGCGCGCGGCGTTGATCAGGATGGCGTCGTCGGGCATCGTCGCGATCGCCTCGCCCCCGATCATCCCGCGCGTCTCGTCGGTCAGCGGCACATGCAAGGAGACCACGTCCGAGGTGCGCAGCAGGCTTTCGAGCGGCCGGGACTCCACCCGTCCCCAGGACGGCCGCCACGCCGGGTCGTCCGCCGCGACGAACGGATCATGGGCGGCGACCGACATGCCGAGCGCGACTGCGCGCCGGGCGGTCTCGCGCGCGATCGAGCCGAAGCCGATGAGGCCGAGCCGCTTGCCGGAAATCTCGCGGCCTGCGGAAAGCGCGTTGCGCGGCCAGGTCCCGGCCGCGAGCTCGTCCGTCGCCCGGTAGGCGCCGCGCAGCAGCAGCATCGCCGTGCCGATGACGTATTCGGCGACCGACACGTCGTTCGCTCCCGTCGCCGGGTAGACGGCGATCCCGCGCGCCTCGCAAGCCGCGACATCGATGTTGTCGAGGCCGACTCCAAGCCGGCCGACGCACCGCAGACGCGCCGCGCCGTCGAGCAGCGCGCCGCGCACCTGCGTCCTGTTGCGCACGATCAGCGCGTCGGCGTCCGCGGCCTCGCCGGCGAGCCGATCAGGGGCGTCCACAAGCGCGGGATCATAGACGACGTCGAAGCCGACGAAGGCGCTGCGGATCGCGGCCTCGTCCATGAACTCCGAGATGACGATCTTCATGGAACCTCGTCGCGGGGGTTCAGGCGCGATCCCAGCGTCGGGCAGAGCGCCATGGAAAAGAAAACGCCGCAGCCGATAAGCGCTTGCGCTCGGCCGCGGCGGGAACTCAGCGCCCGCTTCGCTGGCGGGCGGCCCCTCCCCGCGCTTGCGGAAAGAGGCTCGGGGTTACGCGCTGCGGTAGAGCTTGGTCATCACGAATTCGCGGTGACCGAGCGACTCCGCGGCCGTGAGCCGGCCATTGGCGGTGCGGATGATCATGTCGATCAGCGCGTCGCCCGCCTCGGGGATCGTCATGTCGCGGCGCAGCACGCCGGTGACGTCGACGTCGATGTGCTCGCCCATGGTGCGGACGGTGCGCGGGTTGCCCGAGATCTTGATCACCGGGACGATCGGGTTGCCGATCACGTTGCCCTGGCCGGTCGGGAAGGTGTGCACGACGTAGCCCGCCGCGGCCATCAGGGTCACGCATTCGGCCGCGGCCGAGGAGGTGTCCATGTAGTACAGGCCCGGCCCCTTGGCCGGCGCTTCGGCCGGCTCGAGGGCGTCGATGTACTTACACTCGTGGCCGATCTTCTCGAGGTTGCCGAGCGCCTTCTCCTCGATCGTGGTGAGGCCGCCCTCGATGTTGCCCTTGGTGGGCTGGCTGTCCGAGAGGTCGTCGGTCTTGTGGGCCTCGATGACGTCGTCCTGATAGGCCTTCCACATCTTGTACCACTTCTCGGCGATCTCCGGGCTCGCCGCGCGCTCCTTGCAGAGATGCTCGGCCCCGGTGATCTCCGAGGTCTCGCCGAACACGCCGTAGATGCCGTGCGGGATCAGCTTGTCGTACATGTTGCCGACCGTCGGGCAGGACGACAGGCCCGTCGTGGTGTCGGACTCGCCGCATTTGGTCGAGATCCAGAGCTCGGTGATCGAGCACTCCTCACGCGGCAGCTCGGTCGCCCACTGCAGGAACTTCTTCGCCTGGTAGCTGGCGCGGGCGATGGTCGCGATGTCGCCATGCTGCTCGATGCCGAAGCCGACGACCGGCTTGCCGGTCTTGGCGATGCCTTCGACGACGCGGTTGGTCCACTGCTCCTCGATGCCGATCACGATCACGGCCGCGACGTTCGGGTTGGAGCCGATGCCGATGAGGGTGCGGAAGTGGACCGCGAGGTCTTCGCCGAACTGCAGGCGCCCATAAGCGTGCGGCAGCGCCAGCGTACCCTTGATGTTGTTCGCGACCGCCTCGCAGGCGGCGTTGGACAGATCGTCGAGCGGCAGCAGCACGACATGGTTGCGCACGCCGACGCGGCCGTTCTCGCGGCGCCAGCCCATGAAGGTCGCCTTGGCGGCGTCCGCCGACGCGCGCTTGCTCGGCAGCGCAGGGGTGTAGAATTGATCCGGAGCGCCGCCGACAAACGGGCTCTGGTTGGAGATCATAACGTCAGCCATCTGTCCGTCCCTCACCAGCGCTTCGTTCTCATGTTGTGGGTGTGGACGTGTTCGCCCTTGGCGACGTCCGCGGTGATCTTTCCGACGTCCTGACCGTACTTGATCGCCGTGTCGCCGGCCTTGAGATCCGTCAGCGCGACCTTGTGGCCGATCGGAATGTCGCTCTTCACATGAACGCGGAACGTGCCGTTGTTCTCGGTCACGACGCCAAACGCGTCGGTGTCGGCCTTCAGCCCCTCGATGACCGCGACGGCGACATTGTCCTTCGGACTGTGGGCGAGGACGTGCGGGTTGCGGCCGTCCCCATTGGCTGTGCTCGTCATCGCCTTGAGATCCTCCTGTGATGACTGGCGGCTTGCGGCGCCGCTCCGTTAGCTCTTGTATAAGACATATGATACGTTTTCGGTCAACGGCGTTTGAGGCGGATCGGCGTCAGCCGCCCTCGCGATGCGCGCTCTGGAAAACCGCTCCCTCCAGCTGTCGGCGCTGCGCCCGAACGCCTTGGCGCGAGCCCTGACGTCCACGCATCTCTGGATGTTCTGGGGTGGTCGTCGCCCCCAAGGGCTCCATCGCGTTCGCCTAGACGGTCAGGCCGCCTCGTCGAGCAGCGACTGGCCGGGCCGGACGCGCGTGAAGGCCACCGGCTCGGTCGCGACCTCGAGCGCGCCGGAGCGCTCGCGCACCACCGTGTAGCGCGAGGTCGCGAGCTCGGAGGTCTCCGGAAAATCCTCGCGGAAATGCGCGCCGCGGCTGTCGGTGCGGGCGAGCGCGGCGGCGCAGATCGCCCGGCTGACCGCGACCAGGCTTTCGAGGTTCAGCCGGTCCATCCAGGTCAGGTTGTAGCGGCGGTCACCGTCCGGCGCGCCGGAGCGCTCGACCGCGTCGGCCAGTCCCGCGAGCGCATTCTCCGCCCGCTGCAGGCCGGCGGCGTCACGCAGGATGCCGGCGTCGGCCCACATCGTCTCGTAGAGCGCCTCGCGGATCGCGCCGAGCTCGCCCGAGGGCCGGCCGAGCGGCCCGAAGCAGCGCGCCAGCCCCTGCTCGATGGCGGAGGAATCCGGATCGGCGCGCGAACCTTCGCGGCTCACCGCAGACGCCATCGCCTTGCCGGCCACGCCGCCGAACACGGTGGAGTTCGCGACCCCGTTGCCGCCGAGCCGGTTGGCGCCGTGCACCCCGCCGGTGTCCTCGCCGGCCGCGTAGAGCCGCGGCAGTTCGGTGCGGCAGTCGCCGCCGAACGCTACGCCGCCCATCATGTAATGCGCCGTCGGGATGACCTCGACGAGCCCCGCCGCGAGGTCGAAGCCGCAATCCGCGCAGCGCTCAACCATGCCCTTGAAGTCTTTTCTGACTTTTTCCGGCCCCAGATGGCTCATCTGGATGTAGACGCCGCCATTCTCGGTGGCGTGGCCGTCGCGGATGCGGCGGATGATCGAGCGGCTGACGATGTCGCGCGTCGCGCGTTCGTTGCGCGGGTCGTAGAGATGCATGAAGCGCTCGCGGCCGCCGTCGAGCAGATAGCCGCCGGCGCCGCGCAGCCCCTCCTCCAGCACCGTGCCGGTCATTCGCGTGTCCGTGCCGGCGAGCAGCCCGGTCGGATGGAACTGCACCATCTCCATGTCGCGCAGCGGCAGCCCGGCGCGGAGCGCCATGGCGAGCCCGTCGCACGACTTGTCGCCCGAGGGCGTGTGGTACTTGTACATGGTCGGCCCGCCGCCGGTCGCGAGCAGCGTGGCCTTGGCGCGCACGAACAGCGGCTCGCCGGAGCGCATGTCGAGCATCAGCACGCCGGCGAGGCCGGAGCCGTCCGCGGCCGGGATCAGTTCCAGCGCCCGGTGATCCTCGAGCCGCTTCACGTCGCGGCGCCAGACCTGCTCGGACAGGCGGTTGATGATCTCGATGCCGGTCAGGTCGCCCTTGTGCACCGTGCGGTCGAAGGTTTGTCCCGCGAAGGCCTTCTGGTGGACCGTGCCGTCAGGATTGCGGTCGAAGAAGCAGCCGAGCTCGCTCTCGAGCTCGCGGATGCGGATCTGCGCCTCGTTGACCAGCGTCCAGGCGAGATCCTGGTTGTTGAGCCACTTGCCGCCTTCGATCGTGTCCATGAAGTGGCGCTCGACCGAGTCGCCGGGCGCCAGCGCGACGTTGTAGCCGCCCTGCACCATGCGGGTGCAGCCGCACTTGCCGAGCAGGCCCTTGACCGCGACCGTGACCTCGAGATCGGGCGCGATCTTCTTGGCGTGCAGCGCGGCGAACAGGCCGGCGCCGCCGGAGCCGAGGATCAGGATGTCGGTGTCGACGGTGCGGAGCGCCGGCGTCATTCGCCGGCTCCGATGCTCGCCAGCACCGCGTCGCGGCGGCTGGCGACGTCGTCGCGGACGTTGGCGTAGAGCGAGCCGCCGTGAGAATCCATGCCGACCAGCAGCGGGCCGAAGTCGCGGATCTTGAAGCGCCAGAGGCTCTCGGGGTGAAGATCGTCCATGTCGACGTCCTCGATCTGCTCGATCCAGGTCGTCTCCAGCGCGGCCGCGCCGCCGACGATCGCCAGATAGGCGCCGCCGATGTCGCGGAAAGCGGCGAGCGTCTCCGGCCCCATGCCGCCCTTGCCGATGATCAGCCGCACGCCCTCGCGCTCCATCAGCGCGCGGGTGAAGCGCTCCATCCGCATAGAGGTGGTGGTGCCGATGCAGAACGGCTCGTATCCGACCGGGGCGGCCTCGGACTTCTCCACCCGCCGGACGTTGGGCGCGGTGTGGATGACGGCGTGGCCCTTGAGGTCGAGCCGGGTCTCGCGGCCGCGGTCGAACATGTGGATCAGCGTCGCGTCGCGGATGCCGAACAGCGTCTGGCGCAGCGTGACGGTGTCGCCGACCTTGAGGGCGCGAACTGCGGCCTCGTCGACGGGCATGTCGAGGACATGATGGGTCATCTCTGCCTCAGCTGAACGCGATGCCGCCCGGCGTGATGGTCGCCGTGGCGCGCCGGGCCGAATGGCACTGGATGTTCACCGCGACCGGGTTCTGCGTGATGTGAGTCGCGGCGATCTCGACATGCACGGCGAAGCTGGTGGAGCGGCCGCCGAGCCCCTGCGGGCCGATGCCGAGCTCGTTCACCGCGCGCGACAGCTCCGCCTCGATCTTCGCGCCTTCCGGGTCGGAGCAGACCGACCTCAACGGCCGCGTCGCGGCCATCTTGGCGAGGTGCATGCAGAGGTCCGAGGTGCCGCCGAGCCCGACGCCCACGATGGTCGGCGGGCACACCCGGCCGCCGAGCTCGATCACCCGGTCGATCACGAAGCGCTTGGCGGCGTTGATGCCGTCGGACGGCAGCAGCATCTGCAGGAAGGAGCCGTTCTCCGAGCCCGAGCCCTTCGGGATCATCTCGATCGCGACGGTGTCCTCGCGCTCGTCGAAGTCGACATGGATGATCGGCACCCGCACGCCGCAGGAGGTCTGCTCGTTCTTGCGGGTGATCGGATGCACGACCGAGGAGCGCAGTGAGTTCTCCTTGGTCGAGCGCGCGCAGCCGCGGCGGATCGCTTCCTTCAGCTCGACGCCGTCGAAGTCCACGCCCCGGCCGATCGTGACGTTGTAGATCGGGATGCCGGTGTCCTGGCACAGGATGTTGTTGGTGCGCTCGGCGACCGCGATGTTCTCCACCATGGTGCCGAGCACCGCCTTCGCGGTTTCGCCGGTCTCCGCCCCGACGAGCGCCTTGAAGCCCGCCTTGATGTCGGGCGGCAGAATCTTGAGCGCGCGGACGTAGAGGTCTGAGCAGACCGCCTCGACCTCGTTCATGTCCAGATGCATCGTCGTCCTCCTAGATCAGGAGCGTCACGCCCGAGACGAGCAGCATGCCGGCGAGGAACCGCCGGAAGAGCCGCTCGTCGAGGCGGCTGAAGATGGAAAGGCCCGCCCAGCCGCCGAGCGCGAGCGCCGGCAGCGCGAGCAGGAACAGCCAGACGCCCCGGCTGTCGAAAGCCACCGCGCCAATCAGCGCGATGGTCAGGAAATTCGCGAACAGGATGTAGGGCTGATAGACCGCCCGGGCGGTCGCCTTGGGCCAGCCGCGCAGCTGCGACCAGATCGTCGGCAGCACGCCCGAATAGCCGCCAATGCCGCCCAGCACGCCGCCCGCGAAGCCGACCGCGACGTCCGCCTTCCGGCCGCCGCCGGTGACGCGCGGCAGGTTCGGGGCGATCAGCGCATAGGCGCCGTAGATCGCGAGGCCGACGCCGATCGCGATCCTGAGCTTGGGCACGTCGACGCTGGACAGCACCGCGACGCCGATCGGAACGCCGATCACCGCGCCGGCGATGAACGGCGCCAGGCGGCCGCGATCGACCTCTTTGCGGAACGGCCAGATGGTGACGAACTGGAGCAGCGTGCCGCAGGTCACGGTGAGCGCCGTGGTCTGCGCCGGCTCGAGCGCGTGCAGCCAGATCGACGAGGCGGCGAGTGCGAAGGCGAAGCCGGCGCCGCCCGACGCGACGGCGCCCACGAAGGCGCCGGCCCACAGATAGGTGAGCGTCGAAAGCGGGAAGCCGGCGAGCGCGGTCATGCGCCGCTCATCAGGAACATGAGGCCGACCGCAAGGCCGGCTGCGCAGGCGAGGGAAACGGTAACGGCGGTGCGCTCGCGAACGGCGGCGAATTCGATCGCCAGCACCCTGAGGCCGAGCGCCATGTGCAGCGCGAGCGCGCTGACGAGCCCCCATTCGGCGAAGCGCGCCACGGGGTTGTGGGTGAGCGCCAGGAAGCTCTCCAGCCGGTCCGCGCCGCCGAGCGCCGTGCCGAGCGCGATGAAATGCATCGGCAGGAAGATCGCGAGCGCGACGCCCGACAGGCGGTGCAGCATCGCGGCGACGAAGCCGGGCTTGCGGCGCGAGGCCCGGAGCGCGCCGGTCGCGGCCGTCATGCCGAATAGACCGCGAAGGCGGCCCTGAGGCCCATCACGGCGATCACCGCCGCGACGCCGAGCATCGCGAGATCGAGCGAGCGGCCGCGCCAGGCGGTCCACTCGCGCAAAACGCTGCGCAGGCCGATCGGCGCGTGGATCGCCGCCGCGGCGACGAAGACCACGTAGAACGCCAGGAAGGCGACATTGCCGGTGGTGCGAGCCAAGATGTCGCCGGCGTTAAGCCCGCCGCGCACCGCATAGACGATCGTGACGAGATGGACCGCAACCGCGAAGGCGAGGACCACCGCGGTCAGCCGCTGCGCGAGGTAGAGCCCGGCGCTCATGGCTTGCGCTTCCAGACGCGGCGCATCGTGGCGCGCTTGAGGCCGGCGATGGCGTAGGTCGGCGCAAGCGCCTTCGGGCAGAACTCGGTGCAACTCATATGGCTGTGGCAGGAGTGGCAGCCGGCGTCGCCGCTGACCGCGTCGAGCCTCGCGTCCTGGCCGCGGTCGCGGACGTCGTTGACGAGGGTCCAGGCGCGGTTGAGCGCCGCCGGGCCGAGATATTCGGGATTCCAGCTGACGACGTCGCAGGCCGAATAGCAGACGCCGCAATTGATGCATTCGACGCCGGCGTCGGCCTGCGCGCGTTCGGGGCTGTCGGGGCGAACCACTGCGAAGTCGTTCGCCGGCGCCTCCCCGGGCTCGAAGAAGCCCTTGGCGTCGCGCCACTTCTCGAAAAAGCTCTCCATGTCGACCGCGAGATCCTTCACGACCGGCATGTTGCGCAGCGGCTCGAGCGTGAGCGCGCCGTCCTCCTCGGCGCGGGCGACGCGGGTGCGGCAGGTCCAGCGCGGGCGGCCGTTCACCACCATCGCGCAGGACCCGCACATGCCGACGCGGCAGGCGTAGCGATAGGCGAGCGTGGCGTCCTGCTCCCGCTGGATCTCCGTCACGACGTCCAGAACCGTCTGGTTCGCCCGACGGGCCACCTGGAAGGTCTGGAAGCCGCCCTGCTCCGCGCCTCGCCACACCCGGACGGTCAATTCGCCGCCGTCCGAGTCGCTCCGCGCCGCCGTCGCCACCGCGTTCATCGCTGCGTCCGCGCTCCTCAGCTGCCCTGGGCGTTCTGGATGTTCGGGAAGAACAGTTCCTTCCAGTCATCCGTCTTGGTCGAGACCAGACCGGCGCGGTTCATGTAGTCGAGATAGGCCAGCATCTTCTTCGGCGTCGTGGTCCACTCGTTCTGCGGATTGGAGATGATCGCCACCGCGTCCTCGACCGGCATCTTGACGTTCTCGGCCTTGATCCAGAGCTCCGCGGCCGCCTTCGGATCCTTCTTGATCCGCTGCATCGCGTCCTCGAGCGCGGCCACGAAGGCCTTCACGATCTTCGGGTTCGCCTCGACGAAGCGCGAGCTCGCCCACACCAGGTTGAAGGTATGCGGGCCGCCCAGCACGTCGTAGCTGTCGAGCACCTTGTGCGCCTTCGGGTCCTTGAGCTCGAGCTCCTGGAACGGCGACGAGCCGAAATGGGAGTTGATCTCGGACTGGCCGCCCATCATGGCGATCTGGGCGTCCGGGTGGCCCATCGAGACGGTCAGCGGGTCGAGCTTGTTCTGCTGGCCCTCGCCGAAGGTCTTTTCGGCCGCCATCTGCAGGGTGACGGCCTGGATCGAGGTCTTGACGGTCGGCAGCGCGATCTTGTCCTTCGGAGTGAAGTCCTTGATCGTCTTGACGTTCGGATTGGTGGTGACGAGGTAGAGCGGCATCGCGTTGAGCGCCGCGACGCCCTTGACCTTCAGATTGTTGCGCGTCTTGCCCCAGATCGTGAGCGCCGGGCCGACGCCGCCGGCCGCGAAGTCCAGATTGCCGGACAGCAGCGCCTCGTTCATGCCGGAGCCGCCGGTGAAGCGGAGCCACTCGGTGGTGATGTCGAGCCCCTCGTCCTTAGCATGCTGCTCGAGGAGCTTTTCCTCCTGCATCACGGTCAGCGGCAGGTACGAAATGCCGAACTGCTTGGCGAGCCTGACGGTGCTGGCCTCGGCCGACGCCGCGGTCGACCAGCCAAAAGCAAGCGCTGCGGCGAGGCAGAGGCCCCGCGTCAATCCGATGGCCATGCGTTTTCTCCCCGCCGCCTGTGGCGGCTTTATCGTTTTTTGTAGACCCGCCGACGCTATCCGGCGGCCTGACGATGTCAATGTCTTAGGTCATATATAAGACATTTGACGGGCGACGGCGCCGCTCAGTTCTGCATGCCCCAGCGCTGGATGGTGCGGCGCTCGACGGTCTGGAAGATCAGGTTCTCGACCACTAGGCCGATCAGGATCACGGTGAGCAGGCCGGCGAACACGTTGGGAATGTCCAGCATGTTCTTGTTCTCGAAGATGAACCAGCCGAGGCCGCCGGAACCGGAGCTGACGCCGAACACCAGCTCGGCCGCGATCAGCGTGCGCCAGGCGAACGCCCAGCCGATCTTCAGCCCGGTCAGGATGCTCGGGAATGCCGCCGGGATCAGGATCTGCCAGATGAAGCGCGGTCCGCCGAGGCCATAGTTCTTGCCGACCATCTTGAGCGTCTTGCTGACCGAGCAGAAGCCCGAATGGGTGTTGAGCGCGATCGCCCAGGTCACCGAATGGACCAGGACGAAGACCAGGCTGCCATTGCCGAGGCCGAACCAGATCAGGGCGAGCGGCAGCAGCGCGATCGCCGGCAGCGGGTTGAACATCGAGGTCATGGTCTCGAGGAAATCCGTGCCGATCCGCGACGCGATGGCGAGCGCGGTCAGCACCGCGGCGAGCAGCACGCCAAGGCTGTAGCCGATCAGCAGCACCTTGATGGACGCCCAGGCCCGCGCCGGCAGCACGCCGTCCGCGACGTTCTGCGCGAAGGCCGAGATCGTGGCGGTGAAGGTCGGGAACAGCAGATCGTTGTTCAGGTAGCGGGCGTAGAGCTCCCAGACCACCGCCAGTATGACCAGGATCGTGGCCTTCCTGAGCCAACCGGAATTGTAGCAGATCTCGAACGGCGAGAGCGGCTTCTCGACGACCGTGATGGCCTCTCCCGAGGAGTCCTCGCGCACCAGTTCGGGGCGCGCGGCCGGATAACCGGTCATGGCGGAGGCGGCGGCGGACTCACGCATGGACCGGCTCCATCGTTTCGCCGACCTCGTCTGAGAACAGCATGTTGTGGATGCGCTGCTCGAGCAGGCGCGCCTCCTGCGGATCGTCGACGCTGTTGAGCTCGGCCTTCACGCGGCCCGGATGCGGCGACAGCAGCAGGATGCGGTTGCCGATCTTGATGGCTTCTGGGATCGAGTGCGTGACGAACAGCACCGTGAAGCGCGTCTCCTCCCAGAGCATCAGCAGCTCGTCCTGCATCTTGCGGCGCGTCAGCGCGTCCAGCGCGGCGAACGGCTCGTCCATCAGCAGGATGTCGGGCTCCATCGCCATCCCGCGCGCGATCGCTACGCGCTGCTTCATGCCGCCGGAGAGCATGTGCGGATAACTGTCAGCGAAGGCTCCCAGATTGACCTTCTCGATGTAGTGCATGGCCTTGTCGTCGGCGGCCTTGCCGGTCAGGCGGCCCGAGGCCTCGAGCGCGAACACCACGTTCTGCCGCACCGTTTTCCACGGCAGCAGCTGGTCGAACTCCTGGAACACCATCATGCGGTCCGGGCCCGGGCGGGTGACGACTTTGCCCTTTAGCCGGATCTGGCCCTCGGTCGGCGTCATGTAGCCGCCGACCGCCTTCTGCAGCGTCGACTTCCCGCAGCCCGATGGCCCGAGCAGGATGAACCGGTCGCCGGTGAAGACTTCGAAATCGACCCGATAGGTCGCGGTGATCAGATGCTGCGGCGTCTTGTACTGAAGCGTTACGCCGGCGACCTCCAGAAGAGGGCCCTCTGAAGCCATGCGTCCCTCCCAAGGACAGAGCGGATGTCTTGATTTTCTTGTGTCTTGGGAGCAGCGGCGCGGACGGAGCCGGCGCATTGCGCCGTGCTCCGCCGCGCGGACAGGTGAGCCTTTGCGTTTGCCACGCGGTTCGTCACGCTTCCATCCCGCTGCTCGTCGGCGCCGGTTCGCGCCGACGGCGAGGCGGCCTCTTGGCGGGCCGTCCTCTCGTCCGGTCGGGGACGCTAGACGCCCTCTCCCGTGAAGTAAAGTGATAACATATCTTTTATAAGACTGCCTCGCGAACACGATCCCGCCAGCGGTCCCGGCGGCCCGCGTCAGCGCAGTTCCGAGAGGTAGTGAAGCTTATCGGTGAGGCAGACGCTGACGCGCCACTCGACCGGTTGCCGCTCCAGCGACAGCGCAAGCCGGTCGATCTTGAGCGCGGGCGCGCCGGCCTCCGTGGAAAGCGCCTTAGCGTCGGTCTCGCAGACCGACACCGCCTTGAGCTGCTCGCGGGTGCTGGCGACCGTGACGCCGAAGCGCATCGCGTAGAGGCCATAGAGGTTGTTCGGCAGCTCCATGGCCGCGAGGCCGGGGAACATCGGCTCAGGCAGCGCGATATTCTCGACGATCACGGGCGCGCCGTCGATCGAGCGCAGCCGGCGGATGCGGATCACCCGCGTGTCCTTGGCGAGCTTCAGCGTGGCGCGCTCGGCGGCGTTCGCCTTGGCGACCGAGAGCCCGAGCACGCGGCTTTGCGGAAATGTCCGCCGGCCGTCGTCGCCGACCAGCTTGAAGAACTGGAACATGATGCGTTCTTCGTCGTGGCGGGCGACGAAGGTGCCGCGCCCTTGCCGGCGCACGACGAGGTTCTCGGCCGCCATGGCGTCGAGCGCCTTGCGAACCGTGCCCTGGCTGACGCCGAGCTCGGCGGCGAGCTGGATCTCGCTCGGCAGCGGCTCGCCCGGCGCCCAGACGCCGTCAACCAGCCGCCTGATCAGCCGGTCGCGGACCTGCCGGTAGAGCGGCCGGAAGCCGAGCGACTCCGCGCCGGCGACCTCGGCGAGTTCCTTGCTCTCATTCATCGCGCTTGTTCATCGCGCTTGCGCCAGACATGCGGCAGGACCAGCCATCCTAGAGTGAGTCGCACGGCGCCACGCAACCGAGCGGGCAAGGGAAACTGCCCTACTATCTTATATCATATAGCAGACCTATTGAGGCGCGGCAGTCAAGCTTGCAGGCCGAGGCTCAGGCGAACCCGGCCACTGAGTGCGGCTCGTACGGCGCCTCCAGCGCGGCGATCTCCTCCGCCGTCAGGTTCAGCGACAGCGCCGCCACCGCGTCCGTCAGATGGCCCGGCTTCGAGGCGCCGATGATCGGCGCGGTGACCTCCGGCTTCTGCGCCACCCAGGCGAGCGCGACCTGGGCGCGCGACACGCCGCGAGCCGCGGCGATCCTGGCGACCGCCTCGGCGACTTGGCGGTCGCTCGCGACATAGAGGGTCCTGCCGAACTCGTCGGCGTCCTGGCGCGCGCTGCTCTCGTCCCAGTCCCGCGTGAGCCGCCCGCGGGCGAGCGGGCTCCACGGGATCACGCCGACGCCCTGGTCGGCGCAGAGCGGCAGCATCTCGCGCTCCTCTTCGCGATAGATCAGGTTGAGGTGGTTCTGCATGCTGACGAACTCGGCCCAGCCGGCGAGCCGCGAAACGTAGAGCGCCTTGGCGAACTGCCACGCATACATCGACGAGGCGCCGATGTAGCGGACCTTCCCGGAACGAACGACGTCGTTCAGCGCCTCCAGCGTCTCCTCGATCGGCGTGGCGTAGTCCCAGCGATGGATCTGGTAGAGGTCGACATAGTCCGTGCCGAGCCGCTTCAGACTGGCGTCGAGCTCCGCGAAGATCGCCTTGCGGGACAGGCCGCGGCCGTTCGGCCCCGGCCGCATCGGCATGAACACCTTGGTGGCGAGCACGATCTCTTCGCGCCGCGCAAATTCGCGGACGGCGCGGCCGACGATCTCTTCCGACGAGCCCAGCGAATAGAAGTTCGCAGTGTCGAGGAAATTGATCCCGAGCTCGAGCGCCTGCCGGATCAGCGGCCGGCTCGCCTCCTCGTCGAGCGTCCAGGCGTGGTTGCCGCGTCCCGGCTCGCCATAGGTCATGCAGCCGAGGCAAACCCGCGAGACTTCAAGGCCGGTCGAGCCGAGTTTGACGTAGTCCATGGGGCGCCTCGTGGTTGCGGTTTGATGCTGCCGAGCGAAAGAGCCCGGCCTTTTGAACCCGTTTGTCGCCGGATGGAACAGCGCGGGCGGATCAGGTCTTCAACTGAAAAGCCGACGCTATGGGTCCTTGGGCGACGACCGGTCGCGGGCTCGGCTCAGCGCCTGTTTTGAATATCTGCAGCTTCGCGCTTGCAGTAGCGGCCGTCGCGCCACCTCGGCTCGCGCCCTAGTTTACGATTGGCGACGTCCCGGCGCGGGCGTCGCTCCAGGTTCCGAGGGGAGGCTCGCCTACATGCTCACGCTCAACGTCAATGGCGAAGATCGCTCGGTCGACGTCCCCGAGGACATGCCGCTTCTGTGGGTGCTGCGCGACGTGATCGGTCTGACCGGCACGAAGTTCGGCTGCGGCATCGCCCAATGCGGCGCCTGCACGGTGCATGTCGACGGCCGCGCGGTGCGCTCCTGCGTGCTGCCGGTCGGGCAGCTCGGCGAGGCGAAGATCACCACCGTCGAGGCGATCGGCGCGACGCCCGAAGGCAAGAAGATCCAGGACGCCTGGCTGGCCGTCGAGGTCGTGCAGTGCGGCTACTGCCAGACCGGGCAGATCATGAGCGCGACTGCGCTGCTGCAGCACAAGCCGCAACCGACGGACTCGGACATCGACGCCGCGATGTCCGGCAACATCTGCCGCTGCGGCACCTATGTGCGCATCCGCCAGGCGATCCATCAGGCGGCCACCGGCCAGCCGGTCGGCCAGCAGACGATCGCCTACAACCTCCAGAAGGGGCCGGCGCAATGACCCTCCCGATCTCCGCCCTGCCCCAGCCGAGCCGCCGCGCCCTCCTGCAGACCGGCGGCGGCTTCGCGCTTGCCTTCTTCCTCGGCGCCGGCTCCGCCAAGGCCACCATCGCGGCGCGCCCGCAGCCCGGCGACGCGGAGCTCGCGGCCAAGGACGGCGCCACCTTCGCGCCGAACTCGCTGATCCGCATCAACCCCGAGGGGCCGGTGCGGCTCGTCATGCCGAATGTGGAGATGGGCCAGGGCGTCTACACCACCGAGGCGATGTTGCTGGCAGAAGAGCTCGACGTCGGCCTCGACCAGGTCGTCGTGGAACATGCGCCGGCCATCGACCTGCTCTACGGCACGCCGCTGCTGAAGTCGCAGACCACCGGCGGCTCGACCAGCGTGCGGTCCAACTGGATGATCCTGCGCGAGGCCGGCGCCGTCGCGCGCGCCATGCTGATCTCCGCGGCCGCCGAACAGTGGGGCGTCCCGGCCGGCGAGTGCACCACCGAGGCCGGCGTCGTGAAGCATGCGGCCAGCGGCAAGTCCGCGACCTATGGCGAACTCGCCGAGGCGGCGGCCAAACAGCAGGCCCCGGAGAAGGTCGGGCTCAAGGACCCGAAGGACTTCAAGCTGGTGGGCAAGCCGATGCGCCGCATCGACAGCCCCTCCAAGATCGACGGCTCCGCGATCTTTGGCATCGACGTGCGGGTGCCGGACATGCAGATCGCTTACGTGGTGACCTGCCCGACCGCCGGCGGCATGCTGAAGTCGGTCAAGGACGACGCGGCCCGCAAGGTCCCGGGCGTCAAGGACATCATCCGGCTGCCGCATGGCGTCGCGGTGACCGGGCCGCATTACTGGGCCGCCAAGAAAGGGGCCGAGGCGCTAGAGATCGAGTGGGACCACGGCCCCAACGCGAACTTCTCGACCGCCGGCCTGTTCAAGGCGCTCGACGAGGCCTCCCGCACCGGCAAGGCCCTGGTCGCCCGCAGCGACGGCCCGCTCGACCGGCAGGGCAAGACGATCGAGGCCGTCTACGAGCATCCGATCCTGGCTCATGCGCCGATGGAGCCGCTCAACGCAGTCGTTCATGTCCGGCCCGACGCCTGCGAGATCTGGGTCGGCAATCAGGTGCCGACGCGCGCCGCCGGCGCGGCCGCCAAGCTGACCGGGCTGCCGGAGGACAAGGTCATCCTGCACAACCATTATCTCGGCGGCGGCTTCGGCCGGCGGCTCGAGGCCGATTACATCGAGCTCGCGGTCAACATCGCCAAGCAGGTCCCCTACCCGGTCAAGATGGTCTGGTCGCGGGAGCACGACATCCGCCACGACATCCCGCGCACGGCCTATCTCGACCGCGTTTCGGCGGTTGTGGACGACGAAGGCTACCCGGTGATCTGGAAGGACCGGACCTGCGGCGCCTCCGTCCCCAAGCGCTGGGCCCCGCAGATGCTGCGCAAGGACGGCTTCGACGCCGACCTGACGGAGTGCTCGGACGAGCTGTCCTACGACATCCCGGCCTTCCATGTGGAATGGGTGCCGCACGACATGCCGGAGGCGATTCCGATCGGCTGGTGGCGCGGCGTCGGACCGACCCACAACATCTTCAAGACCGAAGGCTTCATCGACGAGCTCGCGCACGCAGCGGGCAAGGATCCGGTCGAGTTCCGGCGCAAGATGCTGGCCAAGAACCCGCGGCCGCTCTCGGTGCTGAACAAGGCCGCCGAGGCGATCGGCTGGGGCGAGAAGCTGCCGCCGCGCGTCGGGCGCGGGGTCGCCTTCGCGTCGCCCTTCGGCAGCCATATCTGCGCGATCGCCGAGGTCGAGGTCTCGCCGGGCGGCCACATCCGCATCCGCCGCGGCGTCGCGGCGGTCGATTGCGGGCCGGTGATGAACCCGAACACGGTGGAGGCTCAGATCCAGGGCGGCCTGGTCTTCGGCTGGACCATGGCGCTCTACAACGAGATCATCTTCGAGAACGGCGCGGTGAAGCAGAGCAACTTCCACGACTACCGGATGATGCGCATCAACGAGACGCCGCCGATCGAGGTTCATATCGTCAAGAATGAAGGGCCGATCGGGGGCATGGGCGAGGTCGGCACCGCGATCGCCGCCCCGGCGATCGCCAACGCGGTCTTCGCCGCGACCGGGGTGCGCCTGCGCAAGCTGCCGCTCGACCCGAAACTGCTGGCCGACCCCAAAGCGGGAGCGGCTTGATGGCCTTCCTGAAGAGCCTGCTGAAGATCGCGGTCGCGCTCGCGGTCATCTGCGTCGTCGGACTGGCCGGCCTCGCCGCCTATCGGTGGATGCGCAACGACAAGGATGTCTCGGCCGCGGACGTCACCGCCACCCCGGAGCTCGTGGCGCGCGGCGAATATCTCACGCGCGCGGCGGACTGCGTCGCCTGCCACCAGGTTCCGGGCGGCAAGCCCTATGCGGGCGGCACGCCGTTCAAGCTGCCCTTCGGCGTGATCTATTCGACCAACATCACCCCCGATAAGGAGACCGGCATCGGAACCTGGAGCGACGACGACTTCGTGCGCGCGCTCCACCACGGCGTCCGCAAAGACGGCAGCAATCTCTATCCGGCTTTCCCGTACACCTCCTACACGAAGATGAGCCGCGACGACGCGGTGGCCATCAAGGCCTATCTGTTCAGCCTCGAGCCGGTCCGCGCGCCGGAGAAGAAGAACGAGCTGTCCTTCCCGTTCAACCAGCGCTGGGGCATGGCCTTCTGGAACATGGCGTTCCTCGACGCCCGCCGCTTCCGCGACGATCCGGCCCGTAAGCCGGAGCAGAACCGCGGCGATTACGTCGCCAACGCGCTCGGCCATTGCGGCGAGTGCCACACGCCGCGCAACTTCGCCTTCGCGCTCGACGACAGCAAAGAGTTCGCCGGGGCCGACATCCAGGGCTGGCGCGCCTACAACATCACCTCGGACAAGACCTTCGGGGTCGGCGCCTGGACGGACCAGCAGCTCTCCGACTACTTCGCCACCGGCCATGCCGAGGGGCGCGCCGCCGCGTCGGGCCCGATGGCTGAGGCGGTCGAATACAGCACCCGGCATCTGAACGAGGCCGACCGAGGGGCGCTCGTCAGCTATCTGAGGCTCGTGAAGGCCCAGCCCGGCCCCGCCGGAACCGAAATCGCGCCTGATCCCGACTCGCTCAAGCAGTCGACCGCCTGGGCGCCCCCGGCCGACGCAGCCAAGGGCGACCTCGGCCGCAGGATCTTCGAGGGCGCCTGCGCGAGCTGCCATCAGTACAACGGCAAGGGCCAGCAGACCCCTTACGCGAGCCTCGCCGGGCTGCGTTCGGTCAACGATCCGGAGGGCGTCAACCTGACGATGGCTCTGCTTCAGGGGTCCGACCTGAAGGACATCAACGCCGCCGCCTGGATGCCGAACTTCGCCGCTTACAGCAATGAGGAGCTCGCGGCGGTCGCGAACTATGTGATCGGCCACTTCAGCGGCAAGCAGGGGAAGGTCACGCCCGAGAAGGTGGCGGAGCGCCGCAAGCAGCAGTGACGCGGCGCGGGCGGCCAGGCCGCCCGCGTTTGTCACAGGTCATGGACCTGCCCCGGCCGGCCCCTATGCGGGGCCGGTCCTCGGCTTGACGGCGTGCAGGTCGGGGCGCTCATTCGACACGGCGTCCGGCGCGACCGGGCCCGCAGACACGACGAAAGAGGCTCCCAATGCCGAACAGGGACCCGGCGAACTGGATGCTGGCGGAAGCGGTCGAGACGCTGGCGCGCGCCGAGCGGATGCGCCGGCAGATCTTTCAGCTGCGGCCGGGCGGCGCGGCGCCAGAGCCGTGCTGGGAGCCGCCGGTCGACGTGATCGAGACCGAGCATGAGGTTCTGGTCATCGTCGGGCTGCCCGGCGTCGACCCCGATCAGGTCGAGGCCGCGATCGACGACGGCGCGCTGATCGTCGCCGGCCGCCGCGTGCTGCCGCCGGAGCTGCGCAACGCCACGATCCACAGGCTGGAGCTGCCGCAGGGCCGGTTCGAACGCCGCATCCCGCTTCCGCCGGGCCGCTATGTGGTCCGCCGCATCGCGCGCAATGGCTGCCTCGTGTTCAGCCTCTCCAAGGCCGGCTAGGGGAGCAAGCTGATGACGCCAAGCGACAACGTTTCGGACGCGCCGGCCGCCGAGTCTTCGGCGTCCACCGAGGTCCATCCCATCCCGTCCGACGCGCTGATCATCCTGCCGGTGCGCAACACGGTGCTGTTCCCGCATCTGATCGCGCCGTTCTCGATCGGGCGGCCGAAGTCGATCGCCGCGGTCCAGCAGGCGGTGCGCGAGGAGCGGCCGATCGGGGTGCTGATGCAGCGCGATCCGGAGGCCGAGGATCCGGGGCCGGACGGGCTCTACCGGATCGGCACGGTGGCCAACATCGTGCGCTACATGACGGCGCCGGACGGCTCGCACCACATCGTCTGCCAGGGCGCGCAGCGCATGCGCGTGCTCGACTTCCTCCCCGGAACGCCGTTCCCGGCGGCGCGCGTCCTGCACATACCCGAGCCCGACACGCGCTCTCCGGAGATCGAGGCGCGTTTCCTGCACTTGCAGAGCCAGGCGGTCGAGGCGCTCAGCCTGCTGCCGCAGGCGCCGCAGGAACTGATCGCCGCGGTGCAGGGCGCGACCTCGCCCGCCCAACTCGCCGATCTCGCCGCCGCCTATCTCGACGTGAGGCCGGAGGAGAAGCAGGAGATCCTCGAGACGGTCGACCTCGTCGCGCGCATGGAGAAGGTCTCCCGGCTGCTCGCCGGCCGGATCGAGGTGCTGCGCATCTCGGCCGAGATCGGCCGCCAGACCAAGGCGTCGTTCGACGAGCGCCAGCGCGAGGCGGTGCTGCGCGAGCAGATGGCGGCGATCCAGCGCCAGCTCGGCGAGGGCGAAGGCAAGGCGCAGGAGGTCGCCGAGCTCAGCGAGGCCATCGCCAAGGCCGAAATGCCGAAGGAGGTCGAGGAGCAGGCGCGCAAGGAGCTTCGCCGCTACGAGCGCATGCCGGAAGCCGCCGCCGAGGGCGGCATGGTGCGGACCTATCTGGACTGGCTGATCGAGCTGCCGTGGAAGATCGGCGACGAGAAGCTGATCGACATCGCCGAGGCGCGCCGGATCCTGGACGAGGACCATTACGGCCTCGAGCGGATCAAGAGCCGCATCGTGGAATATCTCGCGGTCCGCAAGCTCGCCCCGCAGGGCCGCGCGCCGATCCTGTGCTTCGTCGGCCCGCCCGGCGTCGGCAAGACCTCGCTCGGCCAGTCGATCGCCCGCGCAATGGACCGGCCGTTCGTGCGGGTCAGCCTCGGCGGGGTCCATGACGAGGCCGAGATCCGCGGCCATCGCCGCACCTATGTCGGCGCGCTGCCGGGCAACATCATCCAGGGCATCCGCAAGGCCAAGGCGCGCAACTGCGTGATGATGCTCGACGAGATCGACAAGATGGGGCGCGGCGTTCAGGGCGATCCCTCCGCCGCGATGCTCGAGGTGCTGGACCCGGAACAGAATTCAACGTTCCGCGACAACTATCTGGGGGTGCCGTTCGACCTGTCCCGCGTCGCCTTCATCGCGACCGCCAACATGCTCGACACCATCCCGGGTCCGCTGCGGGACCGCATGGAGATCATCAGCCTCGCCGGCTACACCGAGGACGAGAAGCTGCAGATCGCGCGGCGCTACCTTGTGCGCCGGCAGCTCGAGGCGAACGGGCTGAAGCCCGAGCAGGCCGCCATAGACGACGACGCCCTGCGCGCCATCATCCGCTCCTATACGCGCGAGGCCGGCGTCCGCAGCCTCGAGCGCGAGATCGGCCGCGCCCTGCGGCACGCCGCGGTGCGGGTCGCGGAGGGCAGCGCCGAGCAGGTGCGGATAGGGGTCGACGACCTCACGGCCATCCTCGGCCAGCCGCGCTTCGAGAACGAGGTCGCGATGCGCACTAGCGTCCCGGGGGTCGCGACCGGCCTCGCCTGGACGCCCGTCGGCGGCGACATCCTGTTCATCGAGGCGACCCGCACGCCGGGCCGCGGCGGGCTTATTCTCACCGGCCAGCTCGGCGAGGTGATGCGTGAGAGCGCGCAGGCCGCGATGAGCTTGGTGAAGAGCCGCGCGGCCTCGCTCGGCGTCGATCCGGCGCTGTTCGAGAAGAACGACGTGCATGTGCACGTCCCGGCCGGCGCAACTCCGAAGGACGGGCCGAGCGCGGGCGTCGCGATGTATGTCGCGCTGGCCTCGCTGCTGACGAACCGGACGGTGCGCAACGACACCGCGATGACGGGAGAGATCTCGCTGCGCGGCCTTGTGCTGCCAGTCGGCGGCATCAAGGAAAAGGTCGTCGCCGCGGCCGCCGCCGGCGTCACCCGCGTGATGCTGCCGGCCCGCAACCGCCGCGACTATGACGAGATCCCGCAGGGGGCGCGCGACCGGCTGGAGTTCATCTGGCTCGAGCGGGTCGATGACGCCATCGCGGCGGCGCTCGAGCCGGCAGGCGCGGCCGAGACGCCGGCGGCGGCCGAATAGGCCGCCGCCCCGCCGCCTACTTCTCGAAGGCCGCGTCCTGGCGCTGCTCGCTCTGGACGCGCTTGCCGTCGAGCCCGCGCTCCTGCGGATGCTGGGACTTGTCGCGGTTCGACAGGATCTGGTTCTCGCCGATCATGCCTTCCGGTGCGTCCGTCATCGCGCCGGAGCCGTCATTCTTGCCCTGCGCGCCCGGGCCCATATTGTGTCGGCTGGCTTTCGCCATCGGATTTCTCCTTCGCGTGAATCAAGCTGAAGCTCAGCGCTTCTCCTGATCGGGGCTGTGGCTCTGCGGGCGGTGGCCCGACTGCCCCTGGTTGTTGTGCTTGTTGTGGTCTCGGTTCTCCTGGTGAAGCCCCTGCGGGCTGACCGGATATTTTTCGTCGCGCGGCTCGCCGGCGGTCGCCTCGGCGGGGCCGCTATGCTCCTCCTGAAGCGCCTCCGCGGTTCGGCGGGGGTCCGGGACATCGGGCTTGCGCTCGAACATCCGAAGCTGCTGCTCGTGGGTCTTGTCGCCTGACACTGGTTTGATCCTTCCGCGTTCAGGACCCGCGCCTGCGGTTCGCGCCCCGCGCGTCGTCCTTGTCGATGCCGCCTTGGGATTGACGTCGTTCTCGACGTCGCCCTCGAACGTGCTCTCGCCCTCCGCGTCCTCCACGTCGTCCGGAGTCGCGTGGGCCATGGTCGCGCCTTTGGAAGCGCCGATCAGCGGATTCGCCCGAAGGTCCGCATCCGTGGGAGTCTTGGTCTTGGGGTGCTTGGTGGACATTCGCCGAGCCTCCTCTGGCGTGTCGCCGATCAGGGTCCTGACTGTTGCAACTAGCCTGTCCCGCGCTTGTTCCCGGCCTCGACGCGGGCGGCCCGATCGGTCATGAACCCGCCCGGCGGGGCAGCGGCCCTGATGCGGAGCGCCTGTCTTGCCAACGCTGCTGATCCGGAACGCGGACATTCTCGTCACGATGGACGAGGCGCGGCGCGAGATCGCGAATGGCGGCCTGTTCGCGCGCGACGGCGTGATCGAGCAGGTGGGTCCGACCCCGGAGCTGCCGCGCGAGGCGGACGTCATCCTCGACATGCGCGGCTGCGTGGTGACGCCCGGCCTCGTCAACGCCCATCACCACATGTTCCAGAACCTGACCCGCGCGCTGCCGGCGGGACAGGACGCGCTCTTGTTCGGCTGGTTGAGCGCGCACTATCCGCTCTGGATGCGGATGCGTCCCGAGCACATCCGCGTCTCCACCACGGTCGCGCTTGCGGAACTCGCCGAGAGCGGCTGCACCACGAGCTCCGACCACCTCTACATGTTCCCGAACGGAGCGCGACTCGACGATTCCATCGGAGCCGCGAGCGAGGTCGGGCTCCGGTTCCACGCCACCCGAGGGGCGATCAGCATCGGCCAGTCGCAGGGCGGCCTGCCGCCGGACGCAATGGCCGAGGATGAGGACGCGATCCTCGCCGACACGCGGCGGCTGATCGAGGCGTTCGACGATCCGCGCCCGTTCTCGATGACGCGCGTCGGGGTCGCGCCATGCTCGCCTTTCTCGGTCAGCCGCGAACTGATGCGCGATTGCGCCGAACTCGCGCGAAGCTACGGCGTCCGGCTGCACACCCATCTTGCGGAGAATGACGAGGACGTCGCCTATTCGCTGGAGCGCTTCGGTCTTCGGCCCGGCCAGTATGCCGAGGAGCTCGGCTGGTGCGGTCCGGACGTCTGGCACGCCCACTGCGTGAAGCTCGACGCCTCCGAGATCGACCTGTTCGCCCGCAGCCGAACCGCCGTCGCGCACTGTCCGTGCTCCAACATGCGGCTCGGCAGCGGGGTCGCTCCCGTGCGCGCGATGCGGGCCGCGGGCGTGCCCGTCGGTCTCGGCGTCGACGGCTCGGCCTCGAACGACTCCGGCCATCTGCTGAACGAGGCGCGCCAGGCGCTTCTGTTGCAGCGGGTCGCCGAGGGCGCGGGAGCGATGACGGCGCGCCAGGCGCTGGAGCTCGCCACGCTCGGCGGCGCGGATGCGCTCGGCCGGCCCGACATCGGACGGCTGGCGCCCGGCAAGGCGGCCGATCTCGCCGCCTTCGACGTTTCCGGCCCGGCGTTCGCGGGCGGGGAGTGGGACCCTGTCGCGGCGCTCGTGCTCTGCGGTCCGACGCGGGCGGCGACCACGATCGTCGGCGGCCGCGTCGTCGTCGAGCATGGCCGCTGCATCACGATCGATCGAGCGCGGACGCTTGAGGCCCATGGGCGGCTTGTTCGCGAGCTCGCCAACGGCGAAGCTTGATCGTCCCCGCAGCCGCGGGGCGCAGTGCTTCCCGGAGACGACCAGTGGCCCGCGCGGCGCCAGCCGATCTCGCGATCTCGCGCAGACGTTTCATGGCGACCTCTGCCGCCTTTGCGGCGCTCGCCGCGGCGCCCGCCTGGGCGGAGGCGCTCCCGGGCGCGCTTGACGCCGAAGCGCTCGGCGTCCGACCCGGCGACGCCGACCAGAGCCGCGCCCTCACCCGCGCCCTCGAGCGCGCCGCGCGCGAAGGCCGCCCGCTCGCGCTCGGGCCGGGCGTCTACCGGGTCTCCAACGTCACGCTTCCGGACGGCGTCATGCTGGTCGGCGCGCCGCACGCCACCCGTCTGGAGCTCTCCGGCTCCGGGCCCGTCCTGAAGGCCAAGGGAGCAAAACGCCTCGCGCTGCGGGGGCTCACCTTCGACGGCGGCGCGATTCCGGGGGCCGCGGAGACCGGCGTGCTGGAGTTCGCCGACGTCGCCGCGCTCGCCATCGACGACGTCACGGTGCTCGACGCCGGGGCCAACAGCGTGATGCTGCTGCGCTCGGGCGGGACAGTTCGGGACTGCCGGTTCGAAGGCGCACGGCAGGCGGCGCTGTTCTCGATCGACGGCAAGGGCCTGTCGCTCACGGACAGCGTCATTCTCGGCTGCCGCAACAACGGCGTGCTGCTGCGCCGGAACGACAAGGCCGACGAGAGTTCCGTGATCAGCCGGAACCGCATCGAGGACACCGGCGCGCTCGACGGCGGGCTCGGCTGGAACGGCAACGCGATCAACGTCTCGAAGGCCGGCGGCGTGATGATCTCCGGCAACGCCATCCGCCGCTCCGCCTTCTCGGCCGTGCGGGCGCACGCAGCCGATGACGTCATGATCACCGACAATCTCTGCCTGGACAGCGGCGAGACCTGCATCTTCGCCGAATACGGCTTCTCCGGCGCGGTGATCTCCTCGAACCTCGTGGACGGCGCCGGCAACGGCATCTGCGTCGCCAATTTCAACGAAGGCGGCCGACTCGGCACGGTCGTCGGCAACGTCGTCCGCAATCTCTTCCGCCGGAAGAAACTCGACGGGCCGGGCGAGAGCTACGGGCTTGGCATCGGCGTCGAGGCGGACGTCGCCGTCACCGGCAACGTCGTCGAGAACGCCCCGACGGCCGGAATCAACGCCGGCTGGGGTCCCTATCTGCGCGACGTCACAATTTCCGGAAATGTCGTCCGGGGCTGCGACGTGGGAATCAGCGTGTCGGTTGTGGAAGGCGTCGGTCCCGCCACCATCGTGGGCAATACGGTGACGGGATTTCGGCGAGGCGGGGTTCTCGGGTACCGCTGGGATAAGGCGGCGACGCCTGACCTGGCGGTCGGCGGATCGGGTGGTTTGCCGGGGCTTATAGTCGCTCAAAACACGCTGAAGTAGCGCAACCGGCTATCGCGGGCGGATCCTGCAACCATTCAACTCTTTGAAGTCCTTATAATTTGCACAATCGGCGGGCGCCGTTTCCCCGTCTCGCGAATGTGAATTTACCAATAATTTACCCAAGATCCGCTGCGACATTTCGGCGACAGTGGTTGCGGAACTAGGGCGACACCCGGCGATTCCGGTGGCGAAACCCGCCCAAAAAATGTCCTCTCCAAGCAGCGGCGCCGAGTCGGGGGCGCTTGTTGAGCCATCGGTTCTGTTTCCGACAGATTTCGACTTCGGGGACGGAAGAAACCGAACCGGTAGGCGAAAACGATTTCGTGCTCGGAGAGGCGGCGTCCCGGCAGGGCGCCGATCGGAGGAAAGGCAACATGCTGAAAACTGTGATGAAAATTGCGGCGGTGGGCGCGATGATGCTCGGCGCCTCGTCGATGGAGGCGAACGCCTTCCCCGCGACTGCGCAGACCGGTGAGACGGTCGGCCTGGCGCGCGGCGCGCCGCTTCCGGAAGGCGTGTACTTCGTCAACACGCTGAGCTGGGGCGTTCGCAACACGAACCCCGACACTAAGCTGCTGGTCGACATCCCGGTCATCGCCTGGTCGACCCCGTGGACCATCCTCGGCGGCAACTTCCAGCTGCTGGCCGCGCTGCCGAACGCCCACGTCGACGTTCGCGGCACCAATGTCGACAACTACGGCCTCTACAACCCGTTCGCCGCCGCCGCCCTCGCTTGGGACCTCGGCAACGGCTTCGGCGTCAGCTACCTGTCCGGCTTCTACTTCAACGCCGGCGACAAGGACATCCGCGTCCACGCCACCACCTGGCGTCAGGACTTTGCGGCGAGCTACACCGGCAATGGCTGGAACCTGACCGCCAACCTGCTCTGGGGCATCACGTTCGGCACCTCGAACAACTACGGCGGCAAGACCGCTAACGGCTTCAACCTCGACCTGACCGCCACCAAGACCTTCGGCAAGTGGGAACTCGGCCTCGCCGCGTTCGGCTCGACCGAATACGACACCCCGGGCGGCCGTCCGAAGCAGAAGCAGTTCGCCCTCGGCCCGCTCGTCGGCTACAACTTCGGCCCGGTCATCATGCAGGCCTACCTGACCCGCGACGTGTGGCAGCGGAACCTCGGCGGCAAAGAGACCCGTCTCTGGACCCGCGTGATCATCCCGCTGTGGACCCCGGCTGCGCCGGCTCCGATCGTCACCAAGTACTGAGACGATCGACAGATCTGATCTGACGGAACGGGGGCGCTCTGCGCCCCCGTTTTCGTTTCTGGCGTGCTAGACAGCGGCTCACCTTACCCAACGGCCGCATCCGCCTCATGTCTTCCTCTCCCCGCCGCCGCGCGGACCTTCTGCTCGTCGAGCGCGGCTTGTTCGAAAGCCGCGCCAAGGCGCAGGCCGCCATCGCCGCCGGCCTTGTGCGCGCCGATGGGGCGAAGGTGCAGCGCGCCTCCGATCCGCTGCCCGCTGGCGCCGAGATCGAAGCCGCGCCCGCCCACCCTTACGTCTCCCGCGGCGGCGTGAAGCTCGCCTTCGCGCTCGACCATTTCGGAATCGAGGTCGCCGGCGCCCACGCGCTCGACGTCGGATCCTCGACCGGCGGCTTCAGCGAAGTCCTGCTGGCCCGCGGCGCGGCGCATGTCACGGCGGTCGATGTCGGGCGCGACCAGCTGCACCCTCGGCTGCGCGCCGAGCCGCGCCTGCTGAGCCTCGAGGGCACCGACGTCCGCACGCTCGCCGCGAGCGCGTTGCCGGCGCCGCCGGAAATCGTCACGGTCGACGTGAGTTTCGCGCCGCTCTCCGTCGTGCTGCCCGCAGCCCTTGCCCTGGCGGCGCCCGCGGCCGCCTTGATCGCGCTGGTGAAGCCGCAGTTCGAGGCCGGCCGCCGGGACATCGGCAAAGGCGGCGTGGTGAAGGACCCGGAGGTGCATGCGCGCGTCACGGACGCCGCGGTCGCGCTCGTGGTCGAGCTCGCCTTCACGCCCCTCGGCATCGTTCCCTCGCCGATCACGGGCGGCGACGGCAATCGCGAATTCCTGCTCGCGGCGCGCCGGGCGTGACCGAGCTCTTGCGCATTGAACGCCTCGGCCAGCGAGGCGACGGCGTGGCGCAGGGGCCAGGGGGCCCCATCCACGTCCCGCTGGCGCTCCCCGGAGAGCTCGTGGAGGCGGACCTGTCGGGCGAACGGTCTCGGCTCGTCCGCGTGGTCGAGAGCGCCCCCGAGCGGGTCGCGCCCTATTGCCCCGAGGTCGGCGCCTGCGGCGGCTGCGCCACCCAGCAGCTGGCGCAGCCCACGGCGCTCGCCTGGAAGCGCGCGCTGCTGGTCGAGACGTTCCGCCGCGCCGGCCTCGACGCCGAAGCCAGGATCGCGCCTTGCCTCGACGCTCATGGCGCCGGCCGGCGGCGCGTGACCTTCCATGCCCGCGCCGGCGCGGACGGCCGGATTGCGGTCGGCTTCGCGGAAGCCCGCAGCCACGCGATCGTGCCGGTCGCCGCCTGCCCGCTGCTCGCGCCGGAACTCGCCGGCGCGCTGCCGGCGGCGCGCGCGCTCGCGGCGGCGCTGAGCTCCCGCCGCAAGCCGCTCGACATCGTGGCGAGCGCCACCGCGGCCGGGCTCGACGTCGACATCAGGGGCGGCGGGCCGCCGCCTGAGCCCCTGCGGCTCAGGCTCGTCGAGCTTGCCGGGCGGCTCGACCTCGCCCGCCTCTCGATCCATGGCGACGTCGTCGTGGAGCGGCGCCGCCCCGTGCTCGCGATCGGCCGGGCGCAGGTGACGCCGCCGCCGGGCGGCTTCCTGCAGGCGACCGCCAAGGGCGAGGAAGAGCTTGCGCGCCTCGTGCTGGAAGGCGTCGACGGCGCCAAGCGCGTCGCAGATCTGTTCTGCGGCATAGGGCCGTTCGCGCTGCGGCTCGCCGAGCGCGCGGAAGTGTTCGCCGCGGATTCCGAAGCGGCGGCGGTCGAGGCGCTGTCCGCCGCCGCCCGCATGGCGCCCGGGCTCAAGCGGATCTCGGCCGAGCCGCGCGACCTGTTCCGCCGGCCGCTGACCTCAGCCGAGCTCGCGCGGTTCGACGCGGTGGTGTTCGACCCGCCCCGCGCCGGCGCGGAGCTCCAGGCCCGGACGCTGGCCGGCGCCAAGGTGGCGCGGGTCGTCGCGGTCTCGTGCAGCGCCGCGACGCTCGCGCGCGACGCGGCGATCCTGGTCGCCGGCGGCTATCGGCTGGACCTCGTCACCCCGGTCGATCAGTTTCGCCATTCGGCGCATGTCGAAGCGGTCGCCGTTTTCTCTCGTGGCTAGCCGCCTCAGCATACAATATTGACATTGTATGCTCCGATCCCTACATCTCTCCCGTACAAGGAGCCGCCCGCCAGACGAGCGGCCGGGAGGCACGACCCCATGTCCGCTGACCATCCGAACCTCGCCCCGTATGCCGTCGGCATCCGCGGGCGCTGCCCGCGCTGCGGCGAGGGCCACATGTTCCAAGGCTTCCTGAAGCTGCGCCCGAACTGCGAGGCCTGCGGCCTTGACTATTCCTATGCGGATCCGGCGGACGGGCCGGCGTTTTTCGCGATCACCTTCGCGTGCCTGCCCTCGGCCTTCTTCGCGGTCTGGCTCGAGGCGGCCTACACGGCCCCCTATTGGGTCCACCTGTTCACCACCCTGCCGCTGCTGCTGCTGACCTGCATCCCGCCGCTGCGCCCGCTGAAGGGCTGGCTGGTGGCGAGCCAGTATCACCACAAGGCAGGCGAAGGCCGGCTGGTGCGCAAGGACGAGGCGGAGACCGCCTCGGTCTGGCTCGACATCAAGTCTCAGACGACCTCGTGAGCGGCGCCTTCGGCGTCGGCCACCACCGCCGCGAGCGTCCGCAGCGCGCCTGCTAGGCGCGCCCGCTCCGGCACCCCGCCAAGCGAAATGCGCACCGCCTCGGGCGCGTCCGCGCCGGCCGCGAACGCGTCCGACGGCGTGACGCCGAGGCCTTGGGCGCGCGCGCTCTCGATCAGGCCGTGCCGGTTCCATCGGCTCGGCAGCGGCAGCCAGACATGCAGCCCGCTCGGGTGCGCCCTCGCTTCGGCTGGCAGGATGTCCTGCGCCAACGTCTGGCGCGCGGCCGCTTCGGCCCGCACGCCCGCCAGCACGTCGGCTGCGACGCCGTCCCGTATCCAGAAGCTCAACAGCGACACCATCAGCGGCGCCGGCATCAGGGTCAGCGCCCGCAGAGCGCGGGCGACGCTGCCGGCCTCCGCGCCGCCCGGCGCGACCACGAAGGCGGTTCGAAAGCCCGGCGCCAGACACTTGGACACAGTCGCTACATGCCAAGTAAGCGAAGGCGCCAGGGCCGCGAAGGCCGGGGGCGCGTCGCCCGCGAGCGGCGCGTAAGGATCGTCCTCGATGATCGTCAACCGCGCGCGCGCGGCGACCGCGACGATCTCGCGTCGCCGCGCCTCCGGCATCGTGGCGGCGGTGGGATTGCAGATCGTCGGGTTGAGGTAGACGAGCCGCCCGCCGCTCTCGCTCGCGGCCGCCGCGAGCGCGTCGGGCCGCATGCCGTCCTGATCGGCCGCCACGGCCGCCGTCCGCAGCCGGAGATGGCCGGCGGCCGACAACAGACCCGGATAAGTCAGCGGCTCGGTCAGCACGACGCCATCGGCGCGCCCGTGCATGGCCAGCAGCGCCGCGAGCGCCGGCTGCGCGCCCGGGCTGATGCAGATCCGTTCGGGATCGACCGCCCCTAGCGTCTGGCGAAGCCAGGCCGCCGCGCAGGCGCGGTCGCCGGGCGCGCCCGGCCCCGCATGATAGGACATCAGCGTGTCGACGTCGGAGCGCGCCAGCAGGTCGCGCACCCCGCGCCCGATCTCCTCCGCAAGCCGGACGCCACGCGGCGACGGCGGCACGTTCATGGTGAGGTCGATTGCCGGGCCCGCAGCCTTGCGAGGCGCGGCCACGAACGAGCCCCGCCCCGTCACGGCGTCGAGCAGATTGCGCCGGCGCGCCTCCGCATAGGCGCGCGTGACGGTCGTCAGGTCGACGCCGAGTTCATCCGCAAGCGCCCGCTGCGGCGGCAGGCGATCGCCTGCGCGCAACTCGCCGGCCGCGACAGCCGCCTCGATCTGGTCGGCGATCTGGACGTAGAGCGGTCCCGCCGCGCCATGAATCTGCGGCCTCCACAAAGGCGCCACGAGCGACGATCCCTGCTAACAATCCATACGATCGGAAGATTGTATGCTGGCGGCTGCCGAAGGTCCAACGAGTCCGCGCTAGAGAATGAAATTATCGAAGGCGGCGTGGGAGCCGGCCGCCACGATCAGCATGTCGGAGCTTCTGTCGCCGTTGACGTCGAAATAGATCGACGTGAGGGCGGTTTCGCTGTCGTAGCTCAGCATGATCTGTCCGGCGCGGCCGCTGAACGCGTCGACCAACGTGAACGCGTTGTTGCCGGAGCGTGTGACGTCGGCGTCAATCGCCGAAACGTCGATCACGTCCGAGTTCGACAGATCGGTGATCCGGTCGGGGCCGAAGGGGTCGGCCTCCAACCGCGACGAGAACACGAAGTGATCTACGCCGCTGCCGCCTGTGAGCACGTCGGCGCCGAGACCGCCGATGATGGTGTCGGCGCCTTGGCCGCCATTCAGCTCGTTGTCGCCGTCATTGCCGACGAGCGTGTTGTTGAGCGTGTTGCCGAGACCGTCGATGTCTTTCGAGCCGGTCAGAGTCAGCTTTTCGATGTACTGACCGGTGAGGGCGTAGCTCACCGAACTGCGCACCTCGTCAAAGCCCTGGCCGCTCGACTCGACGGCGCGATCCCCGGCGTTCTGCACGACATAGACGTCGTCGCCGGCTCCGCCCCGCATCGTGTCCGCGCCCGTCCAACCATCCAGCGTGTTGTCGCCCGCATTGCCGACGAGGATGTTGTCGAGCGAGTTGCCGAGAGCGTTGATGTCCTTCGATCCGGTCAGCGTCAGCTGCTCGATGTATTGCCCCGTCAGGGCAAAGCTCACCGAGCTCCGGACTTCGTCAAAACCCTCGCCCTTCGCCTCGATGGTCTGGTCGCCCGCGTTCTGCACGACGTAGACGTCGTCGCCCAGTCCGCCGCGCATGGTGTCCGCGCCGCTCCAGCCGTCCAGAGTGTTGTCGCCTGAATTGCCGACGAGGACGTTGTCCAGCGTGTTGCCCAGCGCATTGATGTCCTTGGAGCCGGTGAGCGTCAGCCGCTCGACGTACTGACCCGTGAGCGCAAAACTTACGGAGCTTTGGACTTCGTCGGAGCCCTGGCCCTTCGCTTCGGCGACGACGTCGCCCGTGTTCTGCACGATATAGACGTCGTCGCCGAGACCGCCCCGCATGGTGTCCGCGCCGCTCCAGCCGTCCAGCCTGTTGTCGCCGGAATTGCCGACGAGGACGTTGTCCAGCGTGTTGCCCAGCGCATCAATGTTCTGCGACCCGGTAAGCGTCAGCTGCTCGATATATTGGCCGGTGAGCGTGTAGCTCACGGCGCTCCGCACCTCGTCGAAGCCTTGGCCCTTGGACTCGAGCGCCCGATCCCCGGAGTTCTGCACGACGTAGATGTCGTCGCCGAGCCCGCCGCGCATCGTGTCCGCGCCGCTCGAACCGTCCAGCGTGTTGTGGCCGGAATTGCCAACCAGCAGATTGTCCAGCGTGTTGCCGAGCGCGTTGATGTTGGCTGAGCCCGTCAGCGTCAGGTCTTCGACATACTGGCCGGTCAGAGCGTAGCTCACCGAGCTGAATATGCGGTCGCGCCCCGTGACGTTGGCCTCGATCACCTGGTCGCCGGCGTCGTCGACGTAGTAGGTGTCGGAGCCGACGCCGCCCTGCATGACATCCGCCCCTGCCCCGCCGTCGAGCGTGTCGTCGCCGGCTGACCCCGCAGGCGGGAGCGCCACCACGAAGATGTCGTTCGCGCTGTTGGTGTCGCCGCTTACCGGTCGGGTCGGGCTGCTATAGGCGAGCATCGAGCCGTCGCCTGAGAAGCTCGGAGCGGTTCCGCGGCCGACCACGTGGCCGCTGCCGTCGCTAACGTCGACGACCCAGATGTCCCCTTTCTCGTTTTCGTAATCGGGATCTTGATCATCTGCGACGAATGCAACGTATCGACCGTCTGGCGAGAAGACCAAGTGGCTCGCGCCATGAAGGGTGGACAGAGGAGTCGTGGAACCCGTCTCAAAATCATACAGAAATACGCCGCCATACTCGGCGAATGCGACGGATTGACTGTCGGGGGCGAAAGCGACTTCCGTTATGGACCAGCCAGTATCGGCGCGGCCGATCTCGATAGAATTTCCCGTCTCGAGATCCTGAATAACATAGTAGTTGTCGTAATAATGCGAGTAGAGCGCGACCTTGCTCAGGTCTGGCGAGAAGGTCGCCTGATCGACGAAGGGGCCGTGCGTCTGCTCGTAGTCCGGCGAGGGCGGGATGATAGCCGTGCGCTCGATCGCCCCGGTCGCGAGATCCTTGATATAGATGCTGAGCTCGCCCGTCGAACTCTCGGAAAGATTAGTGGCGCGGCTTACGAAGGCCACGTGCTCGCCGTCAGACGAGAACGCCGGACCGAACGCGCCTGAATTCGCGGCTTCGCCGTCGGCGCTGGCAGAGACGATGCTGACCTGAAGCGTCGCAAGGTCCTGGACGACGATCTGGTGCTCCGACGTTTCATAGACCACGCTGTTTGAGTCCGGCGAGAACTTCAGCGCCAGAAAGCCTCTCTCTGCCGAGGCCGCGAGAGGGCCCAGCCGGGTCACCTCTCCGGTGACCAAGTCCTTCATGAAGAGCCCTACCGCGCCGCCGTCCAGGTCGGTCGACCAGCTGTTGAAGACGACGCGCGTCCCGTCAGGCGAGAAGACGGGATCGTAAGAGTCGCCGTTGGCCTGGCCCCCAGCGTCGTTCGTCGAGACCCGCGCAACGGGAAGCGCGGTGAGGAAGTCCCCGAAGAGCCAGTCGGATCCGCCGCCTCCAGCGAGCAAGTCGTTTCCGCCGCCGCCCACGACCACATCGTCGGCGCCTCCGCCAGAGAGGCTTTCGTCGTTCAGCGTGCCTGTGACTGTGGGCATGGCGGCGTTCCCGGCTGCGGCGTCGTGCCGCCACCATGCCGGCGCCTACCTAGGGATGCAATCGATCAGCGCCCCTTAAGGGTTTCTACTTGGGCGACGCGCAGCGACGCCTAGGGGCCGGGGCTGAAGAACAGCAAATAGGCGATCAGGTAGAAAGCGCTGGTGCTCATCGCGACGCCGAGCGGCGAGCCGAGCACGCTCCAGGTGCCCGATCCGCCGGCGAGCGACGCCAGCCGGGCGAGCTGGCCGGGCCAAGTCAGAAGATACCAGAGGATGCGCATGCGCGACGTCCGGGGCCGACACGTTGAAGACGGAGGATTGAGCGCCGCCAGCTGAATCGGCGATGAACGAACCGCGGCCGAGGCGTCAGCCGACGACGGAGATGTCCGGCGCTTCCGGGTTCTTCATGCCCACGATGTGATAGCCGGCGTCGACATGGTGGACCTCGCCGGTCACGCCGCGCCCGAGATCGGAGAGCAGGTAAAGCGCGGAGTCCCCGACCTCCTCAATCGAGACCGTGCGGCGGAGCGGCGCGTTGTACTCGTTCCACCGGAGGATGTAGCGGAAGTCGCCGATGCCGGAGGCCGCCAGCGTCTTGATCGGGCCGGCGGAGATCGCGTTGACGCGGATCGCCTGCGGGCCGAGATCGGCCGCCAGGTAGCGCACGCTCGCCTCGAGCGCGGCCTTGGCGACGCCCATGACGTTGTAGTGCGGCATCCACTTCTCGGCGCCGTAATAGGTCAGCGTCAGGATCGAGCCGCCATTCCCCATCAGCTTCTCGGCGCGCTGTGCGACAGCCGTCAGCGAGTAGCAGGAGATGAACATCGTCTTGTGGAAGTTCTCGGCCGTCGTCTCGATGTAGCGGCCGTCGAGCTGGTCCTTGTCCGAAAACGCGATGGCGTGAACCAGGAAGTCGAGCCCGCCCAGAACCTCGCCGGTCTTTTCGAAGACGGCGTCGATTGTGGCGGGGTCGGTGACGTCGCAATGGCCGACGACGTCCGCCGAGAGCTCGGCGGCGAGCGGCTCGACCCGCTTCTTCAGCGCCTCGCCCTGATAGGTGAACGCCAGCTTCGCGCCGGCGGCGGCGGCGGCCTTGGCGATGCCCCAGGCGATCGACCGGTTGTTGGCGACGCCCATCACGAGCCCGCGCTTGCCGGCCATCAGGCCCTGGACTTCCGTCATCTACGCCACCTCTGAAGTCTGCGCCCGCGGGGAGGCGTTGCCTATGGCATAGGCTCCATGGGTCATCAAGCGCCCGGCGACGCGTGTTCATCACAGCGCGTTTCAGAAGCAGTTGCGACGGCGGGATCCGCCAGCGGGCTCAATGGCATGCGATTTGCTGCTCCAGCGTGCAGCGGCCGCCCGTCCGGGCGCGCCCCGGGACATCGAGGGAGCTTGGCATGGGAATCATCTCGCGGGCGATCCATGTCGGTCGGTCACACGTGAATTCGGTCGTGACCTGGGCCAGCAATCCGCAGAAGCGCCTTCGTCTGCTCATCCAGGACATGGAGGAGACGCTCGTGAAGGCGCGCTCCTCGGCCATCACCAGCATCACGGAAAAGAAGGAGCTCGAGCGCCGCGTCGCGAAGCTGAACGCGGACGTCGCCGACTGGCAGTCCAAGGCCGAGACCGCCGTGCAGCGCGGCCGCGACGACCTTGCGACCGAAGCGCTGCAGGCCAAGGCGCGCAACGTCTCGATGCTGGCGACGCTCGAGGCGCAGCTCGAAAGCGTCCTGCGCTCGCTCGCCCACCAGAGCCAGGACATGCAGGGTCTGCAGATGAAGCTGCAGGAGGCCAAGGCGCGCGAGCGCGCCATGCGCACTCTGCAGCGCTCCGCCACCACGCGGCTGTGGCTGCGCCGCAAGACCTACGACCAGCGGATCGACGCCGCGATGTCGCAGCTCGGCGAAGTCGAGGGCCTTCTGGACGAGCTCGAGGGCCGGGTGGAGGTCTACGACATCGGCCGCGCCTCAGAGGTCAACGCCGCGTTGAACCGGCTGGCGATCGAGTCGCAGGCGAGCGCGGAGCTCCAAGAAATCAAGGAGAAGCTCGGCGGCCAGACTGCGCTTTCCTACGCCAAGAGCTGAACTGGCCGTGCTGTCGACGCTCGCCTTCCTGTGCTTCGTGGTGACGCCGACGGTGGCGGTCGCGGCGGCGCTCGTGCGCTGGCTGGAGGGCGCGGCCGCCCGGGCCGACGAGGAGGACCGGATGCAGGCCCTGACCAGCAACGCCGCCGATATCGCGATGCGGATCGAGAATCTGGAGGCCGTCATGCTGGCCGAGCGCGGCCAAGCCGCGTCGGAGCTCGTGCGATGATACGGCGGGCGCGCGCCCTCATCCCGAAACGCCTCGGCGGCTGGCTGCTCGGGGTCTGCGCGACGCTGTCGGAGATCACCGGCCTCAACCCGCTGATCTTCCGCGGCGCCTTTCTCATCGGCCTGGTGTTCAGCGCGTCGACGACGCTGCTCGCCTACGCCGCGCTCTATGTCGTCGGGCGGCTGCTCTTCGCCTTCACGCGCGACGACGAGGCGCTGATGGTGGAGCCGCCGTTTCCTTCAGGCGGAGCCCCGCAAGCCGCCCTCATGGGGGACGAACTCGCCATGCTGGAGCGGAAGCTCGCGCGGCTCGAGGCCGAAGCTCTGTCGGCGGACGCCATCACCCGCGCCCGCTTTCGAAGCGCCGGCCTGTGAGCGCCGTCACGGCTGGCCAGGGCCGAGCGATTTCAGAAAGGCCACCAGATCCGCGCGCTGTCCGGCGTCCGGAAGGCCCGGGAACGACATCTTGGTTCCCGGCGCCGCAGCCCTGGGATCTTTCAGGAAGGCGTCCAGTCTCTCCTCGTCCCACACGAAACCCGCAGAGGCGATCGCGTCCGAATAGTGGTATCCTGGCGCGGTCCCGGCCTTTCGGCCGAACACCCCGTAGAGCGTCGGCCCGATGGAATTCGCGCTAGGAGCGGCCTTGTGACAGATGCCGCACTTCGCGCGAAACTGCGCCCCGCCCGCCGCGGCGCTGCCAGCCGCGCTGACGCCGGGGCTTGTTCCGCACAAGGCCAACACCGCGGCGAAAGCCGCAAGCAGTCGGGCGCCGAAAGTCTTCATCGGCCATGTCCGATCAGGAGGTTGCAATGTCTAAGCCAGTCACGATGACCGTCAGTCATCAACTGGGGCAGGATCAGGCCATCAAGCAAATAAAGGACGGGATCGTCAAGGCAAAGAACATGTCGATCCCGCTCTCGATCGAAGAGGATGTTTGGACAGACAACGTCCTGAACTTTCGTGTCAGCGCGATGGGTCAGAGCTGCTTGGGCAAGATCGAAGTGTTGCCCGAGATGGTGAAGCTCGACGTGACGCTGCCCGGAATTCTCGGCTTCTTCGCCGACAAGTGCATGTCGGTGGTGCGGAAGCGCGCGCAGCTTCTGCTGCAGGCGCCCGGTCGCGGCTGAGCGATGCTCGGGGCCGCCAAAGCGCGCCTCTACCGGCGGCTCGCCACGGCGGTGAAAGCGGCCGCGGCAGCGATCATCGTCGTCGCCGGCGGCTATCAGGCGGTGTTCGGCAGCCCCTGGTCGGCGCCGGCCTTTGGCGACCTGCGCGCGCTGCTCTCCCTGACGTTCGACGGCGGCCGCCAGTTCCGCGTCTCCTGGGGCCCGGCGGCTCCGGAGGGCGCCGCCTTATCGAACGTCTCGACCCCACAGCCCGTCGCGGCCGGAGCGCCGCCCGCGATCCTGGCCTCGGCGACGGCCGCGCCTGCTGCGGCTCCTTCGCCGCCCGACGCGGCCGCGTCCGCGAACGACGCGAAGGGCCCGCCTCGCCCTGCCCTCGCGCTTTGTTCGCTCGCCGACCGCGCCCCGGGCCAAGGCGCCGAGATCGTCTCGCGCGCCACCCTGCGCGGGCCGTTCGGCGGCGTCATCGACGGCTATGGCATACGTGATCCGAGCCTGATCCCGGCGTCCGACGAGCCCGGCGCGGACGGCTACGCCCTGCCCTTCCTGGCCTCGATCCGAAGCCAGGGGGGCCTTGCGGGCTTCACGCCCGAACCCGGCCCTGCGCAGGCGGGCGTCGACCGGCTGCCGAACACCGCCAATGCGATGAGCCCCGGCGCCGGCACCTTCGCGCTCGGCGTGGCGCATGACGCCCTCGACATGCTGGACGTCGGCCGCGGCTCCTTCGTGGCGGAGCTCAACCCCTGGTATCACAGCCTCAACGCGGGCATGCGCGCCACCATTGTCGGCGGCCTGCGCTGCGACGCGACCGAGGGCGTCGAGGCCGCCGCGCCCGGTCCGGCGTCGCTCGGCGCCGCGGCCTCGACGCCCTCGGTTCGCCGGCGGTTCGACGAGCGCAACCTCTACGTCTCGGACGGACACAGCGCGCTGACCGCGTTCACGGTGAACGGCAAGAGCCCGGACCGGCGTTCCGGCGCAGAGGTCAAGCTCGACAGGCCGGGGGTCGTCGAGATCAGCGCGACGCTTGCGGCGGAGCTGCCGTCCGGCGCCGCGGCGGCCCCAAGCGCCGGCTGGGACATCCAGCGCGCCCGCTATGGCGCCACCCGCTCCGTGACCGTCGAGATCGTCGTCAACGGCCGCGTGGCGGCGAGCAAGCCGGTCCCTGCAGACGGCTCGCTGCACACGATGACCTTCGCGGCGCCGATCGAGCGCAGCAGTTGGGTCGCGCTGCGGCTGATGGGCGCCGGGCACTCCAACCCGGTCTTCGTGCTGGTCGACAACAAGCCGGTGCGCGCGTCGCGCACGAGCGTCGAATGGAGCCAGCGCGCCCTGCTGCAGGCCTATGACGCCGAGAGCCGCCAGTGGAGCCCGGCGGATGCGCCGGTGGCCGCCGCCGCGTTCCAGTATGCCTACGAAATCTATGGCGGCATCCTGAAAGAGACCGAGACGCCCTGAGGCGGAAGATCGGCGCTGCCGAGGAGCCGCGATCGATCCCGCCCGCGCCCCCGTCCCGGACGGAGAGCAAAAAGCACGGGCGCGCGACAGGCGCCGCCGCTCGCCGGCTAAACCGAGCATTGCACCCGCGTTATTTTGCACCTTCTCCAAATAGTGCCTTGTTATACGCCTGCATCGCCTCTGCGGAGGGCGCCGCAGATCTTCGCCGCCCGGCGAGCCCCGGAACCTCTTCACTCCTCAACGTTCCACTGACCTTGCGCGGGCGCGAGACCGCCGCTCCGCGGGCCCGTGGCACGGACTCTGCTTTGAGGAGGTTGCGGGCGAGGGCGAGCCGGCGTTTCAGGGCCTTGAGCAGGAGTTGAAATGATCAGGGGGTCTTCGGGGATGCGCGCCTTCGGGGCGCGCGTGGCGGGCGCTTGCGTCGTGGCCGCGCCATTGCTGCTGTCGCCGGCCGCGTCGCAGCTGGCGTGGTCGCAGCCTTTCCAGTCCGCCGGCGCGTTGTCGCCCATCGTCAGCGGCATTTCGAAACAGCCGCTCATGGTTCAGGTCGATCACCTGCTCCAGGCAATGGCCTTCGTCGGCCGGCCGATATCGGACGCCGACCGCGACGCGCTCTACAAGGCCGGCCAGCTTGCGGATGACGAGGCGGTCGCGGCCGTCCAGCAGATCCTCGACCGCTACGCCGTCGCGCGCGTCGACATCGACCCGTTGCGCAAGGTCACCGTGCTGCCGATGAGCGGCTCGACCGAGGGCCTCACCAAGGACGGCTGGACCACCTTTCTGGTGAAGATCTCGAACCGCGCCGGCGCGACCGACGCGCTCGACGTCGACAGTCCGCAGGCGGCGATGCCGTACGACTTCACCCGCATGGAAGTCGAGCGCAGCGTCTATGACGACCAGTTCACCGACGTCATGCTGGAGCACGTATTCCACACCGGCGTGACCTGGGGCACGTGGGGCGGCGGCTATCCGTACAAGCAGCCGCCGCAGCCTGAGCAGACCGGGATCTGGCCGCAGCATGGCGACCTGTCCTTCGTTCCGACCAAGGACCGCTGGGCCGCCGTCAGCCTGTTCCAGGGCGCGCCGATGCAGAAGACGCTGTCCGGCTTCCCGCTCGAATACGCGACCCTTCAGGTCTACAGCCGCGACGAAGGCCTGAAGTCGATGACGATGTCCTTCAATGTCGGGACGCTGCGCTCGAGCGGCACCGGCTCCGTGCCCTACGCGCCCGGCAGCCCCGGCATGCGCGGCGAGGCGCAGTTCAGCTTCAACGTCGGCAAGGCGGTGCCGGTGACGCTGCACGTGCTCGACGAGGACGGCAAGCCCACCGCAGCGCGCTTCACGATCCGCGACAAGCTCGGCCGGGTCTATCCCTACCGCTCCAAGCGCTACGTTCCGGACCTGTTCTTCCAGAACCAGATCTATCGCTATGACGGCGAGACCGTGGAGCTTCCCGCCGGGGAGTACACGGTCGAGACCGGCCGCGGACCGCAATACGAGAAGTATACGCGGACCATCACGGTCAAGGCGGACGCTCCGTCGACAGAGACCTTCCAGTACAAGCGCTGGATCAATCCGCGGGCGCTCGGCTACGAAAGCCTGGACAAGCACGTCCACACCGCCGGCTGCCTGCACTACAACGATCCGACCTACGGCATCGAGCCGAAGGACATGTTGCGCTACGCGACCGGCGAGGATCTCGACGTCGCCGACATCCTGATCTGGGGCCCGAACTGGTACTATCAGAAGGCCAAGTACTTCACCGGCCAGCCGGACCCGATCTCGACGCCCAACAACGTCGTCACGCACAATCTCGAGGTCTCGCAGTTCCCGAGCAGCGCCGGCGGCCACACCTCCGGCCATGGCATCCGCGACATCGACTATCCGGGCACCAAGAAGATCGAGGACTGGCCGAGCTACACGCTTCCGGTGCTGAAATGGATGCAGTCGCAGGGCGCCCTGTCGAGCTACACCCATTCCGGCTTCGGCCTGGACGTGCAGTCCGCCGATCTTCCGAACTACATAACGCCGCCGATGGACAGCATCGGCGCCAATGAATACATCATGACGGTGGCCCATGGCGCGACCGATCTGCTCGGCGTCGGAAACACCAACTTCATCTCCGAGCTGAACATCTGGTATCACACGCTCAACGCCGGCTACCGGGCGGAGATCGCGGGCGAGACGGACTGGCCCTGCATCAACGGCGAGAATGTCGGCCGCGGCCGCTCCTACGCCAAGATCGCCAACCCGCAGGCCGCGGTGACCTATCAGGGCATTCTGGACGCCATCGACGCCGGCGACTCCTACGTCTCCGACGGCCGCAGCCATCTGATGAACTTCAAGGTCAACGGCAATCTGCCGTCGCGGAAGGTCGGCACGGAGATCAAGCTTCCCGCCGCCTCGACCGTAACGGTCACCGCCGACGTCGCGGCGCTTCTGCCGGTCGAGCCGGAGATGATCGAGGTGCTGGGCTCGAGCTATCCGATGGAGACGCAGGCGACGGTCTATCAGACGCTGCCGGAGCCCAAGAAGCAGCGCATCTCGGACCTGCCGATCACCGGCGTGAGCTGGCGCAACATCCCCTGGTGGCACATCGAGCGGGCCCGGATCGGCGACACCCGCAACGTGCTGTTGGAGGTCGTGGTCAACGGCAAGCCGGTGGCGAGCAAGCAGATCGTCGCCGACGGCCAGGTCAGGCCGATCGAGTTCAACATTCCGATCGAGCAGAGCAGTTGGGTCGCGCTGCGCATCCTCGGCGCGAGCCACACCAACCCGGCCTTCGTCCTCGTGGACAAGAAGCCGATCCGCGGCTCGAAGGCGAGCGTGGAATGGATGATCCGCGCGCTCCAGCAGGCCTATGAGGTCAAGCGCAACGGCTGGCGGCCCGAAGACTATGACGAGGCGACGGCCGCCTACGACTACGCCTACGAGTCCTTCAAGAAGATCCTCCACGAGACGTCGGCGCCCTGAGCCGGGCCGTTCTCTCGGACCGGCGACGACGCCATGCGGGGCGGCCACCGGGCCGCCCCATCACGACGCCTTGTGGTGGGGACTTCTGATGCGTCTTGGTCTTGCGGCCGCCCTGTTGGGCTGCCTCGCCTTCGTAGGCGCGCCCGGCTCGCCCACGCGCGCCGAAGCTCCGCAGGCGGCCGCGGTCCAGCCCGACGCCGGGCTGCTCGCCGCCCATGAGACGTTCTGGAATGCTTACGAGGCCGGCGACCTCTGGCGCATGAGCCAGCTCTGGGCGCGCGACGACGACAAGATCTCGGCGGCGTTTCCCGCCGCGGCGACGCTTGCGGTCGGCTGGGGCAACGTCCAAGAGAGCTTTCGGCGCACCTTTGCGCACAACCGCAACGTCAAGATCGACGCCAAGCTGCTGCGGACGAACGCCGAGGGCGACGTGGCCTGGCTGGTCAGCGCCGTGCGCTACGAATCCGTACAGACCCAGACCGGCCAGTTCGTGCTGATGGACCGGATGTTCACGACGGAGGTCTACCGGCGCGAAAGCGGCGAATGGCGCCTGGTGCACTATCACGGGCATTTTCCGGGCTTCCGGACGATGACCGACGACCCCTCGACGATCATCGTCGCGCCGCCGCCGATCGACCGGCCGGACGACCCGGTCTGGAACCTGCACGAGCGCTTCACGACCGCGTTCTCGGCGCTCGATCTCGGGGCGATGTTCGAGCTGTTCTCGCCGGAGAAAAGCGTCACAGCGCTGCAGCCGACCGCGCCGGTGCCGTTCTTCGGGCCGGAGAACGTCATCGCGAGCTGGAAGAAGACGTTCGGCGAGATCCAGGCTCTCACCATCGAGCCGCTGCAGATCGTCGTCGAGCAATCGGGCTCCGCCGCCTGGATCGCCGAGCTCAGCCAGTACCACATCGCCTTCAAGGCGAAGCCCGACGAGATCCAGCACTTTCACAGCGTGCTCACGACCTACGTACTTCGCAAGGAAGCAGGACAGTGGCAGATCGCGCATTACCACGCGCATTTCGGCTTCGGCTTCGAGGCGCATCAGGATTGAACGCGGCGGCTCGCCTCTGCGCTTTCGCGCCCGCCATCCTCATGAGCCTCGCCGCCGGAGCGGGCCCCGCGGCCGCGCGCGATCTCGCGGCCGCGCCTTCGCCCGCGCCGCAGCTCGCGATCGAGGTCGCCCGCGAGCCGCGGCCGGCGCGCGAGCGGCTGAGCGCCAATGTCGCGGAGATCCTGAAGGTGATGGCCGAGGCCGGGCGGCCCATCTCCGAGGCGGACCGCGCCGCGCTGGCGGCGGCCGACGCCCTGCCCGACGCCGACGCCGTCGGCCGCATCCAGGAAGTCCTGAACCGCTACGCGCTGGCCGAGGTGCATCTCGACGACGAGGCCTGGTTCAGCGTGGCGCCCGCCTCGAAGGACCCGGCGGACCGCCCGCTCGTCCAGCGTCGCTGGAGCACCTTTCTGGTCAAGGTGCACAATGAGGCTCGCGTCACCGGGCCGCTCGAGGTGCGCAGCATCCAGGCCGTGGAGGGGACGAGCCGGGACGTAGTCGTCTCCAAACCGTCAAGCGGCGCCTGTGAGGACGAGCCGCATGGCTGGGCGCAGTGGTTCCGGCTGCAGATGATCGGCCAGCCGGCGATGCCGGCCCGGCTCTGGGGCACAGAGGTCGAGTATCTCGTCGTCCAGCTTTGCAGTCTGGATGTCGGCGATCGCGCGGCTGAACTGACCTTCTACTTGGGCGGCGGGCAAGTGAGCCAAGGCCACTACGGCGCCGTCAGCCTGCTGTTCCGCCCGACGGCCATGCCTGTCGGCCAATGACGGCTGTGGCGCCCGCCGAGACGATCGCGGCCGACCGCCCGGACGGCGAAGCGACCGCACGCGAGCTGTTCGGGCTCGACAGCGATCTGAGCGTGCCGCGCTTCTCCAAGCGGTCGCGCCTGACGCCGGCGATCGACCCGGACTATCTGTTCGATCCCGAGACGACGCTCTCGATCCTCGCCGGCTTCACCCGCAACCGGCGCGTCATGGTGACGGGATTCCATGGCACAGGAAAATCGACCCACATCGAGCAGGTCGCCGCACGGCTCAACTGGCCGTGCCTGCGCGTCAATCTGGACGGCCATGTCGGCCGCATCGACCTGATCGGGCGGGACGCGATCGTGCTGCGCGACGGCAAACAGGTGACGGAGTTTCGCGAAGGCATCCTGCCATGGGCGCTGCAGCGCCCCTGCGCGCTGGTGTTCGACGAATACGACGCCGGGCGCCCCGACGTGCTGTTCGTGATCCAGCGGGTGCTGGAAGCCGAGGGCGCGCTCACGCTGCTCGACGAGAACCGGGTGATCGAGCCGCATCCCGGCTTCCGGCTGTTCGCGACCGCCAACACGGTGGGGCTCGGCGACGCGACCGGCCTCTATCATGGCGCCCAGCAGATGAACCAGGGCCAGATGGACCGCTGGAACGTGATCGCGACGCTCGACTACCTGCCGCATGACAGGGAAGTCGCGATCGTGCTCGCCAAGGCGTCCTGGATGCGTGACGGCGAAGGGCCTGAGACCGTCTCCGCCATGGTGCGCTTCGCCGGCTTGACGCGGACCGCCTTCGCCAATGGCGACCTCGGCGTGCTGATGAGCACGAGAGGTCTCGTCGCCTGGGCTGAAAACGCCCAGATCCTCGGCGATCTCGACTTCGGCTTCCGGGTCACCTTCCTGAACAGATGCGACCGCGCCGAGCATGCCGCGGTTCGCGAATTCTTCCAGCGCTGCTTCGGGCGGGAGCTCGGCGGCCGGCTGTCCGGGCCCGTGGCCGGATGAGCCTCGCCGGGCCCTCGCCGACCGTCCGGAGCACGGCGACGCAGGATCACCGCACCGGCGCGCGCGCCAAGGGCGACGCGCTCGAGCAGGCGATCGCCGCCTGCTCCCGCGCGCTGGGCGGCGGCGCACAGGTCACGCTCGCCTTTGGCGGCGCCGAACAGGAGGCTGACCCTGCCGCCGGACGCGTGACGCGGCGCGCGCCCGACATGCCGGCCGCGGCCCGCGCCGCGCTGCGCGGCGAAGCCGACCTTGCGGGCCTGTATCGCGCGCATCATGACCCAGACCATACGGCTTCCGTCACGTCCGACCGGGAAGCGCGCGTGCTGCGGGCGCTCGAGCGGGCGCGGGTGGAGGCGATCGGCGGCGCGGAATATCGCGGCGTCGCGCACAATCTCTCCGCCGCCCTCGAAGAGCGCTGCCTGAAACCGCATTACGCGGAAGCCGCCAGCGAGATCCTGCAGGCCGAGGCGCTCGCGATGCTGCTGCGGGAGCGGCTCGCGCCCGCAGCACTGCCCGGCCGCCGGTTCGGCTTTGTCGAGGCGCGTCGTGCGGCCCTGTCGGCGGCGCTCGCGCCGCACCTCGACGCGCTCGCCAGCGCCCTGCGCGACCAGCGGCGCTTTGCGGAAGCCGCGCTCCGGCTGGCGCGGTCGCTGCGGCCGGAGGCGGGCGAAGCGCTCGCCGAAGGCGCGGCCGAGCCCGATGAGCCGGCCCGCGGCGACCGCGACCCCGGACCGATCCAGGGCGAGCAAAAATCCCAGGGCGAGGCGAGCGGACTCAAATCCGCGACCGAAGAGGCGACCGAGGACGCGCCGCTGTTCGGCCAGCCTGAGGCGACCGACGCGCGCATCAGCGGCGAGCTCGACTCCGCGACCATGATCCCGGTCGAAGACGCCGCGACCCAGTCCGCCCGACGGACCGGCGGCGGCGGGCCCCAGGCGCCGTCTGGCTACCGCGTGTTCACCACCGCCTTCGACCGAACGGCCGCGGCTGAGGCATTGCTCGCCGAATTGTCGCCGCCGCCGGAGGAGGAGGAACCCGACGGCTTCGCCGGACGGCGCCGGGAGGCGGCTCGGCTCGCTACACGGCTCCGTCGCTCGCTGCTGGCGCTGCAGCCGCGCGGCTGGGAGCGCGATCAGCCGGAGGGGCTGCTCGATCCAGCGCGTCTCGCCCGCGTGGTGACGGACCCGGCCTCCGGCCGCTTTTTCCGCCAGCAGAAGAACGAGCCCTTCGCCGACACGGTGATGACGCTGCTGCTCGACAATTCGAGCTCGATGCGCGGCGAGCCGCTGAAGATCGTCGCGCTGACGACGGAGCTGATGGCGCAGGCGATCGAAAGCTCCGGCGTTCGCGTCGAGGCGCTCGGCTTCACCACCCAAAACTGGCGCGGCGGCCGCGCGCGCGAGGCGTGGCTCGCCGCCGGCAAGCCGGCCGATCCCGGCCGCGTGAGCGAGCTGCTCCACATCGTCTACAAGGCGGCGGACGCGCCTGCGCGCGGCCTGCGACGCGCGCTGAAGCTGCTGCAGGTCAAAGGCCTGCCCAAGGAGAACGTCGACGGCGAGGCGCTCCGCTGGGCGTGCCGGCGCCTGCTGCGCCGCCCCGAGCGGCGTCGCATCCTGATCATGATCTCCGACGGCGCGCCGAGCGAGGAGACGACGCTTTCGCTGTCCTCGCGCGCGGGCAACTACCTCGAGGCGCATCTGCGCGAGACGATCGCCGAGATCGACCGGCGCGGCATGGTCGAACTCTTCGCGATCGGCATCGGCTACGATGTGGGCCGCCTTTATCCGAAGTCCGTCCGGATCGATTCCGCCGAAGGCCTCGCGCCCGCGCTCGCGGCGGAGCTGCCGCGCCTGCTTGCGGGCGGGACGGCGTGAATGAGCGAGCGGCCCGGCGGCCAACAAGGAAACCCGTCATGCATGCAGTTCGCCGCCTCGGCCTCGTCGGCCTCGCGCTCGTCCTCGGCGGGGCGCCGGCGGCCGCCCATGTGGCGTTCAGCACGCCGGGCGTGGTTCCGGGCGGGGCGCAGGAAAAGACCCTGATGCTCGGCCATGGCTGCGGCGCCGACGATCCCACCGTGAAGCTGAGGGTCCGGATGCCCCCCGGAGTGGTGGACGTGACGCCGAAGGCTGCGTCCGGATGGAAGGCCGAGACCGTGACGGGCGCCTATGACAAGCCGGTGATCTACAAAGGCGTGGAGCTGACGGAAGGCGTCACGGAGATCGTCTGGTCAGGGCGGCTCGACCCGCATACGAAGGGCGCCTTCAGCTTCGCGTTCGGGCTCGCTGACAGCGGCGCGCCAGGCGATCGGCTCGTCTTCCCCGTGGTTCAGCAATGCACAAAGGGCGTCATTCGCTGGATCGACCCGTCGGAGGACGGCGGAACGCCCGCGGCGAGCCTGGTGGTCGGCCCAAGGCGTTGATCCGTCTGCTGCGGCTCGGAATCCTCGCAGTCCTGCTGTGCCTCTGGGTCGGCGTGGCGCAGGCGCACGCCATCCTGGAGACCGCCGAGCCCGCGGACGGGGCCGCCCTCACCGCGCCGCCGGCGCGCGCGATGCTGCGGTTCAGCGAGCCTGTGACGCCGCTAGCCTTTCGCCTGCTGCGCCCGGACGGGGAGATCGTCCGGCTGCCGGGTGCGCGGGCCGACGGCGCGACGGTCCAGGTTCCGCTCGCGCTTGAGGGCGCGACCGGAACCGCGATCCTGAACTGGCGCGTGGCTTCGAGCGACGGCCATCCGGTCGGCGGCAGCGTCACCTTCACGGTTGGGGGCGGCGGGACGGCGCCTGCTCAGGATCTCGCCTGGAGCACCTATCGGGCGCCGGGCTGGGCGGCGCGGGTCATCCTGATGGTCGCGCTGTTCGCAAGCGTCGGCGCCGCCCTGTTCCGCCCCTGGGTCTTCGCCGCGAGACGGCGCGGCGACGTTCGCGTTTCGGTCGGCGCGGGCGGGCTGGGGCTGCTGAGCCTCGCCGGCCTTGTTTATGCGCAGGCGGTCGACGTCACCGGGCTAGGCCCTTCCGAGCTTCGCGGCTCGGACGTCTGGAGCGCCTTGCTGGCGAACGGCTTCGGGCTGGCGGTCGGCCTGATCGCCTGCGCGCTGATCCTCGCGCTCATCTGTGGGAGCGGACGCCTGGGCGCGCGCGCCGCGCGCTGGCTGTCAGCCGCCGCCGCGGCCGCGACGATCGCAGGCTTCGTCGCCTATGGTCATGCGAGCGCCGCCGAGCCGGCGTGGCTGATGCGGCCGGCGATCGCGCTCCACATCGCCGCCGTGCTGTTCTGGCTCGGCTCCTTCGCGCCGCTCCTCAACGCGCTGAGGTCCTCGCCGGCCGAAGGCGCAGGCGCCCTCGCGCGCTATTCGCTCCCCATCCTTGTCAGCTCGGCGCTTCTGCTGCTCAGCGGCGCCGCCATGGCCTGGGTGCAGCTCGGCGCGCCGGCTGAGCTCTGGAGCAGCGCCTACGGCGTTGTGCTGCTCGCCAAGCTTGCGCTTGTCGCGCCGATGTTCGCGCTCGGCGCCCTCAACCGTTTCGCACTGACCAACGGGGTCGCGGTCGGCGACCCGCGCGCGCTCCGGCGGCTGCGCAGGACGATCGCGGCCGAGATGCTTCTAGGCGTGCTGACGCTCGGCGTCGTCGGCCTGTGGCGTTTCACGCCGCCGCCGCGCAGCATGGAGGCCGTGACTGTCACGGTGAACGGCCTGCAGTTCCACGCCCATGGCGTGCGGGCGATGGCGAACCTCGTGCTGAGCCCCGCCCGCGTCGGCCGCTCCAAAGTGACGGTAAGCGTGCTCAACGTCGACGCCACGCCGCTCGCGGCCAAGGAGGTCACCGTCGTCCTGCTCGACCCGCTCGGCCAGCTGGAGCCGATCCGCCGGCCGGCGCGCAAACTCACCGACGCCAGCTGGGTGGTGGACGAGGTGACCATCCCGCTGCCCGGCCGCTGGACTGTGCGGGTCGACGTGCTGATCTCGGACTTCGAACAGGCGACGGTGCGGACGGGCGTCAACGTCGTCAGATGACGACGCTGACGGGATCGCCCACCCTCACCTCCCCGGCCGCAGCCGGCGCCGCAAAGGCGCCGAGACATGGGTAGAGGCCGGGTCCGAAATCCGGCAGTTCGATCCGGTTGAGCTCGAGCACGGCCGTCAGGGCTCCCGGCGCCTTGCCGAGCGCCCCTTGCGCAAGCATCGGAACGGAACAGCGCGGCGTCGGACAGATGACCTTCAGCGTCGCGCCGCCGATGCGGATCTCGCCGCCCGTCCAGCCGTTCTCGGCGAACGGCGGCGCGTCCGGGCAGTCGATCACGAGGTTCGGCCGATAACGCTCCGCGACCACGGCGTCGTCGCCGCACGCCGCGCGGATGCGATCGAGGCTCGCCCGCGTCAGCACATGGATCGGAGCATAGTCGAAGAAGCCGCCGTCCGGGGCCGCCTGCGCGATCGGCAGATCGGTCATCTCGACCGCAGCCCCCTCGCCGACCGCCAGAACCTCCTCGGGCACGGAGCGATCGAGACTCTCGCCGCTGCGGCGGAGGGCGGAGAGCCAGACTTTCCTGCCCAGGAAGGTGGAGAAGAGCTGGTCGATCCCGGCGGCGCTCAGCGGCTCCGGATTGCGGGCCGGAAAGCGCACCCGCACCTCTCCGTCCGGCGCGGTCTCGGCGCTGATCTCGAGCAGGCGGCGCCAGAGCTGCGGACGCTTGGCGCTCGCGACCTTGCCGGTCTCAACGTCGATCAACGCGTAGCTGCGATCCCCCTCCACGCCGGTGGGGCCGAGCTCGGCGCCGCCGAGCCGCTCTCCAAGCAGGGACTTCACCGGATAGCGCCAGATCGCGTCGAGACGGCCCGAGATCATCGTCATGCCTTTACTTCGACGGCGGACAAGAACGAACGGCGCCCCCGGGGGCGTCCGGGAGCGCCGTCGTTCAGCCGCCATGGGGCCTCCGAGACCTCGGCTGTCGCGCTGCGACGATCGGGCTTCGGACATATCGCCGCCATGGCGGGAAGGCGCGGCCGGCCCGGATATGCGGGCCGGCGGTTCTCTAAGCAGGCGTGACGACCTTCGCCTCGACCCTCGCCGGCGTCAGACCGCGAGGTGACGGTGGATGAGCTCGTCAGTTAGTTCGCTCATCCGCCCGGAGGCGACGATCCGGCCCTTTTCCATCATCACGAAGTTGTCCCCCGCGCGGCGGGCGAATTCGAGATTCTGCTCGACAAGGATGATGGTCAGGCCGACCTCCTTGTTGAGGCGGATGATGATGTTCTCGATCTCCTCGACGATGTTGGGCTGGATGCCCTCCGTCGGCTCGTCGAGCAGAAGGATGCTGGGCTTGGCCGCGAGCGCCCGCGCGATCGCGAGCTGCTGCTGCTGCCCGCCGGACAGCAGACCGCCGTGGCGGTTCATGTTGTCGCGCAGGTAGGGGAACAACTCCGGCACCAGCGGCGGCACCTCGCGCTGCCCCTTGGGCGCCGCAAAGGCGCCCAGCAGGATGTTCTCCCGCACCGTGAAGTCCGGAACGATCTCCCGGCCCTGTGGCACATAGGCGATGCCGGCGCGGGCGCGCCGGAACGTCGGCTCGGTCCCGAGCGGCCGGCCGTCGAGCGTGATCTCGCCCGCCATCCTGTCGGTCAGGCCCATGATGGTCTTGAGGAAGGTGGTCTTGCCGACGCCGTTCCGGCCGAGCACGGCGGTGATCTCGCCGGTCGGGATGTCGGCCGTGACGCGATGCAGGATCTGGCTGCGGGCGTAGTAGCTGTCGATGTTGGCGACGCTCAGCATCACATGATCCCCTTCGAGCCGAGATAGGCCTGCTTCACCCGCTCGTCCTTCTCGATGGTCTTGATGTCGCCCTCGGCCAGCACCTGGCCGAGATGCATCACGGTGATGCGCCGGGCGACCTCGCGCACGAACGCCATGTCGTGCTCGACGACGATGATCGTGTGCTTGCCGCGCAGCGCGTTCAGGATCTCCGTGGTCTTGCGGGTCTCGGCCTGCGTCATGCCGGCTGTGGGTTCATCGAGCAGCAGGATCTTCGGGTTCTGGGTGATCAGCATGCCGAGCTCGAGCCACTGGGTCTGGCCGTGGCTGAGGCCGCCGGCGAGACGATCCGCCTGCGGCCCGAGGCCGGTCAGCTCCAGCGCCTCCTCGACGCGCCGCTTGCTGGCGGCGGTCTGGCGAAGCGAAAGGTTCGAGAACACGCCCGGCGTCTCGAAGCTCGCCACCTCGAGGTTCCGCCGCACCGAGAGTTCGCGGAACACGCTTGGGATCTGGAACTTGCGGCCGATTCCGGCGCGCGCGATCTGGTGCTCCTGCCAGTGCGTGATGTCGGTGTCGTAGAGGTAGACCCGGCCGGACGTGTTCCGGGTCTTGCCGCTGATCAGGTCCATCAGCGTGGTCTTGCCGGCGCCATTGGCGCCGAGCACGACCCGCAGCTCCCCCTCTTCGATGATGATCGAGACGCCGTCGACGGCTTTGAAGCCCGCGAAGGCGACGCCGAGTCCGTCCAGTGTCAGGGCGGCGACAGTCATGGTTCGATCACTCCGCAGGCTGCTGCTGGCTGTCGGCCTGCCGCAGACGGGCGGCGCGACCGCTGAAACGCTCGAGCACGCGGTCCGTCACGGAACTCGCGAGGCCGGCGAGGCCCTGCGGCATGAACAGCACGACAAGGACGAAGATCAGGCCGATGATGACCTTCCAGGCCTCGACCAGCGCGGCGGTCTCGCTGACCGAGGTCTCGATCACGTTGATCAGGAGCGCGCCGATGCAGGCGCCGATCAGGGAGCCGCGGCCGCCGACCGCCGCCCACACCACCATGGTGATCGAGAAGGACAGCTCCATGAAGGCCGGCGAAGCGAACTCCGCCACGATCACGTAGAGCATGCCCGCATAGCCGGCGATCAGCGCCGAGGCGCAGAAGAAGAAGACCTGGAAGGACGACACCTCGAAGCCGAGGTAGCGCGCGCGGTTGTAGTCGTCGCGGATCGCCTGGAGGATCATGCCGCTGCGCGTCTCGGTCAGCAGCCGGCCGAGGATGAGCGCGACCGACAGCGAGATCGCGACGAGATAGTAGGTCGTCACGCTGTAGGGGTCGAACTCGGTCTCGCCGATCGTCAGGATCCCGAGGTCGGTGAGGCCGTTCCAGCCATTGGTGAGCGGCTGTGCGTCCACGATCAGGAGCCTGACCAGCAGCACGCAGGCCAGCGTGATTACGGACACGAACACGCCGGCGATGCGCTTCCGGAACACCACCATGCCCAGGCCGAACGCCACGAGGGTTGGCAGGACCATCCCCATGAGGATCCCGAACCAGTGGTTCTGGAACGGTATCCACAGCCACGAGCCGCCATTGATGCAGCAGAGGTCGGTCTTCGAGCCGGGCTCGGCGTTCCACAGCATGAAGTCCGGCACCGGCGTGTCGGAGCCCTGCGCCATGCTGGTTGGGCTCGCGAGCTTCAGCGACATGCCGAGCATGTAAGCGCCGAGGCCGAAGAACAGCCCCTGCCCGAGATTCAGGATGCCCGCGTAGCCCCAGGACAGCGCGATCGCAACGCCGAGCATTCCGAAGACGAGGAACTTGGCGAGCCGGTTGAGCGCGAACTCCTCCAGGAACATCGGCGCGAGCAGGATGCAGGCTATGAAGATGACGTAGACGGCCAGATTCAGCCGCAGCTTGGTGGCTTGCATCTCAGCGCCTCTTGTAAGCGAACAGCCCGTTGGGCTTGAGCACGATGGTCAGGATGACGACCGCGAACACGACCGCGCGGGCGATGACGTCGTTGTGCGCCCAGGCGACCACCGCATTGACCTGCCCGAGCAGGCCCGCCGCCAGGATGCTGCCGATCAGGCTGCCGATGCCCCCGACCACGACGACGAGGAAGCCGTCGACCACCATCGGCGTGCCCATGTCCGGGAAGACGGTCTTGAAGCCCGCCATCAGGACGCCCGCGACGCCCGCCAGCCCCGAGCCGAACGCGAAGGTCAGCGCGTTGACCCGCTTCACGTCCACGCCGCAGGCCGCCGCCATCCTGGCGTTGCGAATGATGGCGCGGACCTGCATGCCGACGCTGGTCTTGTACATGATTAACCAGGTCACGCCGGTCATAAGGGCGCACACCAGGATCATGAAGACGCGGTACTTGTTGAGTTCGGTCCCAAAGATGTTGATCGTCCCGGCGAGAACGTCGGGGATCGACATGTTCTGCAGGCCCGGCCCAAGTCCCTGGATGTGGATTCCGAAGAAGGACAGGCCGAACTCCAGCCGGATCATCTGCTGGATCAGGATCGCGACGCCCCATGTGGCGAGCAGCGTGTCCAGCAATCGGCCATAGAGGCGACGGATGATCAGGCGCTCGATCACCAGACCCACCAGGGCCGTGACCGCGAAGGCGATCGGCAGCGACCACCAGATCCCGAGGCCCAGCCAGGTCGACGTCATCACCGTCGTGTAGGCCCCGAGCATCACCATCTCGCCATGGGCCATGTTGATGACCCCCATGGCGCCATAAGTGATCGCAAGTCCTAGCGCGACCAGAAGAAGCACCGAGCCGACGCTCAGACCGATGAATAACGTGTCTACCATGAACCTGACCTCGATTGATGCTTGCAGCCGGCCGCCGAAGCGGCCGGCCGTCAGGGCTTGATCAGAGCTTCAGCTTGGAGCTGTCGAGGCCGCTCTCTTTGCAGAACAGATTGTCGGCGGTCTCGCCGTAGGCGGCGTAAGGGAGCGGCCGCAGCGGCTCCTTGTACTCGTCGACGATCTTGCCCTGGCCGTCCGAGCCCCACTGCGCGATGCGCGGGGTCAGGTAGGTGTGGAGATTCTCGCCGTCGATCTTCACGTGGCCGATCGGCGCGTCCATCTCCTGGCCCTTGAAGGCGTCGCGGATGGCGAGCGGCGTGATGTCGCCGGCCTTTTCGCAGGCCTGCTTCCACAGGAAGACGCCCATATAGGCGGACTGCAGCGGGCTGTGCGTCACCGCCTTGGGATCGTTCACGAACTTCCGGTAGCGCTCGATGAAGCTCTTGTTGGCGTCGGTGTCGATCGCCATCAGGTACGGGAAGGACGAGTAGCTGCCGGCGGCGTATTCCGGACCCATCGCGGCGATCTCGATCTCGGAGGTCACCGAGGCGCAGATCGGAATCTTGTCCTGCGAGAGGCCCTGGTTCTTGAACTCGCGGTAGAACGAGACGATCGAGTCGCCGACGACGTTGGAGATCACCGCGTCGCAGCCCGAGTTCTTGATCTTGTTGACCATCGAACCCCACTCGGAGTCGCCGAGCTCGAGATACTCGTCAGCGACGTACTCTCCGCCCTGCTGCTGGATCAGGATCTTGCAGACCTTGGCCATCTCGCGCGGGTAGACGTAGTTCGAGCCGACGATGAAGAACTTCTTCTTGCCGAGGGTCTTGGAGATCCAGGGAATGAAGTTCGACAGCTGCTGGTTCGGCACCGCGTTGGTGTAGATCACGTTCTTCGAGCACTCGAAGCCCTCGTAGAACGTCGGGTAGACATAGAGATTCTTGCGCTTTTCGAAGACCGGCAGCACCGCCTTGCGGCTCGCCGAGGTGTAGGAGCCGAACACCGTCACCGCCTTGTCGCGGATGACGAGCTTCGAGGCCTTCTCGTTGTAGGTCTTCGGGTCGGAGGCTCCGTCCTCGACGATCGCCTCGATCTGGCGGCCGCCGACGCCGCCCGCGGCGTTCACTTCCGCGATCGCCATCATGGTCGCGTCGCGCAGCGACTTCTCGATGATGGACAGGCCGCCGGTGAGCGAGAACAGCACCCCGACTTTGATCGTCTCGGCCGCCTGCGCCGACCTCGTGAAGAAGTACGGCGCGGCGAGCGAAGCTGCCGAGACGCTGAGCATCGTACGGCGGGTCATCGACATTTGGCATTCTCCCCGTTTGGCAAGTCGTGCAATGTCAGCAAGCGGCATGCCAAGTCGGTGGTTTGATGTATTTACTTTCAACATTATATCGCTCTGAAGATTTCATCCGATTGTATCGCGGGCCGTGCGCCACTTTCGCGCTACGCGTAAACTGATCTTCGGCCTGACTATTTTGTTTTGACTGGAGCTGATCTTCCACGGCGGTGGACGGCACTGTCATCGTCTAGATGACGCCGCGGAGCAAGACCTGACGACGCCGAAGCGCCGAATAGCGACCTTCCCGAGCTCCCAGTCAGAAGGTTCATCTAGATGAACGTTGTCGGACAGGCGGCCGAAGCATGTGCTGCTTTTTTCCGCTATTGCTTCCGAGAAGATGCAGTTTTTCCGCACCGCAAAAGCCGCCTGCGGGCGGTCGGCGCTTCGCGCCGTCGCCGTCGATGGAATTGGCGCGCTCCTCGCGAGAGCCAGGTCGCCCGGCCTTGGCAAGCGGCCCCTCTGGAAGCGAGCCGCCAGGGCGAGCAGGCTCGATCTCCGCCCCCGGCTACTCCCGGTCGCCTCTTTTTGGATCATTGTTTTTGTTAGGTTCTTCGGTCCGGAAGCCGAAAATCGCCGCGCGGCGGGACGAACCTGTTCCCGCATGACCACACAAGAGCCAGCGCGCCCATGGCGTCGCGAGGCTCCGGCGGACCGAAAGCCGCGCGGGCCATGAACGGCGATCGGGAGCCGCCGCCGCCATGCCTGAATGCCGCCAGCGAGGCCGCTGCGGCCGTCTTGGCGCGAGGGCCCTCTGTGCGCTGCAACGGAGCCATTAGGCGCACCGGCCATTCCGAACGAAGGCCAGCGGTCGCCAAAAAGTGTCTAGATAAAAATACTAGTCTGTTCAGGTTTCTCTCGCGGCCTGCCCGTTCTGCGGTTCGGCGGGCCGCGCCGCCTGCGCGACGTGGGTACGAGGATCGGGCCGGCTTCAAGAAGAAGCCGGCCCGCTGCCTTGAACCGCGCGGCAGGATCGATCCCGTCCGCCGCGCAGCGGAGAATCAGGCAACCTTGAGCGAGACCGAGGCGTCTTCCCCGACCCTGCGGCGCTTGCCCCAATAGGGCGCGGCTCGCCGCAGAAGCATCGCGCGGAACTGCTCCGTCGTCTTGCGCAGCAGTTCTCCCGAGCCCCAGTTGACGATGACGCCGTAGGTCCGGATCAGATCGAGCATGTCGAGCTCGCCGGCGCGATACTTTGCGGCGATCTCCTCCGGATCGACCTGCAGCCATTTGAGGCGGTTGGCCCGGATATAGGCGCGTTTCGCCAGGGTGGCGTCGTGATCGACCCGGTATTCGGCAAGATCGGGATCGATCTCCTTGACGACCACGCCATAGTCGAGCGCGGCGCGCTCGATCGAGACATAGCCGTCGGCGACGTCCTCGCAGACGAGCTGCGGGTCGCGCTCAAGCGGATCGCCCAGTCCGCCCCCGCCCGCCGACGGCCGGCTGACGACATCGCCGGACTGCAGCGGCTCGTTGGAGAACAGCGAGCCGAGATACTTCTCGTTCTCGAGCCCCTGATTGACCCAGACCCCGTGCGGGATCGACGGCAGCCCGCCCCAGAGGCCCCAGGTGATCGAACGCTCGCGGTCGCAGCAATAGGACACGACCGTGCGGTCGACGTTGGTCAGGATGACGCCCTTCTGGACACCCATGCCGCCGCGAGATTCACCTGGGCCGCCGGAGTCGACGCGCAGCTCATGGCAGGTGGTCAGCACCGGGGCGAGCCGCTCCTGGCCCTCAAAGGGCTGCGTCCCGAGTTGCACCCCGAACACCGGCCCGGTGGCCGCCCAGCCGTCGCGGCCGTTGCGGGCGCCCCAGCCCCCGACCATCCAGTCGTACCACATGAAGTACTTGTGGCCGGCCTCGCGTCCGTCACGCCCGCCGATCAGCAGGTAGTCGAGGTTGAAGGTGCAGGCCATCGCCCGCTCGGGCATCACTTCCGCCCAGAGCTCGAAGATCGAGTTCATGATCTTCTCGAAAGGACCCGAGCAGAACCCGGCGACCGGGGTCGGCCAGGCGGCGTTGACCACCGAGCCTTCCGGTCCGAGATCGACGGTGACGACGCGGTAGAAGCCGGAGTTCAGGGGGATCTCCGGGAACTGCATCTTGGTGCCGGCGACGATCGCCGCGAACGAGCCGCCGAAACAGGCGTTCAGAAAACTCCTGATCGACTTCGGATGCGACTTCGACAGGTCGTAATGCACCGTGTCGCCGTCGATCGTCATCCGGACCCGGATCGGCACGAGACCTTCGCCCGCGCCCGGATCGACGTCGATATAGTCCTCGGTCTCCCAGACGCCGTCCGGCAGCGCGTCGACGCGCTGGCGGGTTAGCGTCTCGACATAGTCCTGGACCGCGCCGAACGAGGCTTTGATGACGTCGAGGCCGTATTTCTCGACCAGCCGGCAGATCTCCTGCTCGGCGATCTTGGCGGCCTCGGCCTGGGCCTGCATGTCGCCGATGATGTCGGCGGGCGCGCGGGTGTTGGAGGCGATCAGGTTGCAGACGTCGTCGAGACACCTGCCCTTGCTCCACACCCGCGTCGGGGTGATGCGCAGGCCCTCGGCCATGTGGTCGAGCGCGTTCACGTTGAACGAGCCCGGCACTGCGCCGCCGACATCCGCCCAATGGCCGTTGGCCTGGGCGAAGCCGAGCAGTTCGTCCTTGTAGAACATCGGGCGGACGATGCGGGTGTCGTTGAAATGCGTTCCGCCCTGATAGACGTCGTTCACCACGAAGACGTCGCCCGGATGGATGTCGTCCTTGAAGGCGTTGATCACCGCCTTGGCGGTGTAGTGCAGCGTGCCGACATGCGCGGCGATGTCGCCCGACCCTTGCATGATCGTGTCGCCATTGGCGTCGCACAGGGCGGAAGAGAAGTCGCGCGAGTAGATGACGAATGAGTAGCAGGTCCGGAAGATCTGCTCGGCCATCTGGTCGACGATGTTGACGTAAGCGTTCTTGAGAACCTCGAAGGTCACCGGATCGAGGTCTTGATAGCTACCGGCCATGACTGTTTTCCCTTGTCGCTTCGCTGGGCTCAGGCCTGCGGGATGCGCATGACGATGGTGAGGAACCGGTCGACCTCGGCGGTGACGCCCGGCGGGACGATGACGGTGGAGTCGAGCTGGTCGATCATCGCGGGGCCCGCGACCTTCATGCCGGCCCGGAGATCGGTGCGGTCGTAGACCGGGGTCTCGACCGCCTCCGGCAGTTCGTCGAAGCGCACCATGCGGGCGCCCGAGGGCTCCGGCTTGGCGTCGACCGGCTCGAACTCGGCGAATTTCGCCTTGGCGGTGACGCCGGTCGCGATGACGCTCAGCCGGTAGATTTCGACCGGCGCGCCGGGGCGCGAGTAATTGTGCTCGCGGCCGTGCTCGTGGTGGAAGGTCGCGATCGCCTCATCGAGCGACGTGACGGGCGCCGACAGCGAGATCGACAGCGCGCGCCACTGGCCGAGATAGCGCATGTCGATCTTGCGCTGGAACACCATGCGGTCCTCCGTGACGCCTTCCATCTTCAGGCGTTCGCGACCCTCGCGCTCCAGCGCCTGAAAGGTCTGCTCGACCTCCGCGATGTCCACGTCGTCGGCCTTGGCGAGGTACATCTGCGTGACGTCGTGCTGGATGTCGACGAGCAGGCAGCCGAGCGCGGAGGTGACGCCGGGGTTCGGCGGCACCAGGACGACCGGGATCGACAGGTCCTTGGCGAGCGCCGCGCCGTGGAGCGGGCCCGCGCCGCCGAACGCGACCAGCGCGAAGTCGCGCGGGTCATAGCCGCGACGGATCGACAGCAGCCGCACCGCGTCCGCCATGTTGGCGTTGGCGACCTTGAGGATCGAGAGCGCCGCGTCCTCGATCGACATGCCCATCGGCTCGGCGACGCCCTTGCGGATCGCCTCGGTAGCGAGCGCCTTGTCGAGCGAGACCTTGCCGCCGGCGAGCTCGTCGCTGAGGCGGCCCAGCACGACGTTGGCGTCGCAGTTGGTCGGGCTCTCGCCGCCGCGGCCGTAGCAGGCCGGGCCGGGCGTCGAGCCCGCCGACTGCGGGCCGTTGCGCAGCGACTTGGCGGCGTCGATCCAGGCGAGCGACCCGCCGCCCGCCCCGATCGTCAGCACTTCGATGGAGGGGAAGCAGATCGGGTAGCCGTATTCGACGTACCACTCCTTGGTGACGCGCAGCTGGCCGTCGTCGCAGAGCGAGACGTCGGTCGAGGTGCCGCCCATGTCGAGGCCGATCGAGTTCTTGAACCCGGCCTGCTCGGCGACGAAACGGCTCGCGATCGCGCCCGCCGCGATGCCGGAGGCCGACAGGCGGGCCGCGAAGTTCTCCGCCATCTTGGCCGTCATCACGCCGCCGCCGGAGTGCAGCAGCAGCACGTCCTCCTTGTAGCCGCCCTCCTTCATGCGGCCCTCGAGCCGCTTGGCGTAGCCGCCGACGACCGGCGCCAGCACTGCGTTCGCGACGGTGGTGGAGAAGCGCTCATGCTCGAAGATCTCGGGCATGATGTCGCTCGAGATCGAGATCGTCGCATCCGGGATCTCGCGGGCGATGACGTCCCGCATCCGGCGCTCGTTCTCGGGATTGACGAAGGCGTTGGCGAAGCAGATCGCGATGGTCTTCACGCCGCGCTTCTTGACGATGCGGGCGAGTTCGGCCGCTTCCGCCTCGTCGAGCGGCGTGACGATCTTGCCGGCGTAGTCCGTCCGCTCGGTGACGACCAGGCGGTCCCTGCGGCGGATGTAGGGCTTCGCCATCTCCTTGTAGGTGTCCCAGAGATCGTCACGGTTGCCGCGGCGGATCTCGATCGTGTCGCGAAAGCCCTTGGTGGTGATCATCACGGCGGGCGGGAAGCGGCGCGTGATCAGCGCGTTGGTGGCGAGCGTCGTGCCATGCTTGAACAGCAGTAGGTCGTTGAGGTCGACGCCGCCGGCGTCGATGCCCGCCAGCACGCCGTCGATCGGGTCGGGCGTGGTGGGAACCTTGGCCACATGCATCAGGCCGGACTTCTCGTTCAGCACGCAGATGTCCGTGAAGGTGCCTCCCACGTCGCAGGCGACGCGCACCTTCTTGTCCAGGGCGTCAACTTCCGTCGTCATCGATCGCTCTCCATGCGGTCGGCGCCAATCGCTCGGGCGAAGGGCGCAAAAACGAAAAAAGCCACCGCCAGCGGCGATGCTGGCGATGGCTTCCTTAGCCGTGACCCCTTCGCGACGTCGGTGGCGCGAACGGATCGATATGTCAGGACCTGAAGGCGGCGTGGCAGCGCCGGCGCGACTAGGGTCCCGTCAATTCCTCTGCGTCTATGATCGTCGAACAGACGACGTCCATAGCAACTCGCGCAGACATTGCGCGAGACCTGATAGCTTCGTAGGCTTCCTTCTCAGACCAGCCCTTGCGGGTCATCAAAATTGACTTGGCTTTTTCAAGCCGCCTGAAGCCACCTAATTTATCCTCAAGCTTTCGAATTCTGTCAAGCAGGCTTTTTTCTCTTGTCGACAACGTTTGCGCCACGACCATGCTGGTCAGCAGCCCGAAGGCGCGGATCGGCTTGGTGACGATCGCGCCGACGCCGGCGCGCGCCACCGCCTCGATCACGGCGGGGCTCTCGAACTCGACGATGCCGACGAGGGTGACGTCCGGCCCGCGCTCCGCCAGCGCCTTCAGCAGCACATGCGTGAAGCCGTCCTGGCGGAACAGCATGAAGACGACGTCGGCGAGCGGCAGGAGACCTTCGCGCGGCGGCCAGATCGCCTCGACCTGGCAACCGATCCGCCGCAGCTGCGCGACCAGCTCGTCGCATTCGCGGTCCTTCGGATGAAAGACCACGACGCGGACGTCGCGTATGTCGCGCAGCGCCTTCAGCACGGCGTCAGACCCCCACTGCGCGGGCCGGCGCCGGGGGCCTGATGTCCCATTCCGGCGGCGCGTGGTTGATCAGATAGGGGTCGGGCTTCACCGGCGCGGCGGATTCCTCGACGATCCTGAAATCGTTCGCCTGGACCCGCGCGATCCGCGGCCAGAGATGCATGTGGCCGTTCTCGGCGTCGAGCCGGATCTCGCCCTGCGGCGCCTGGAATGGCGTGGCGGCGAGATCCTCGCGCAGCAGCGAGGCCTCGACGGATCTGGCTCGGCCGGCGGCCGCCAGAACCATGTGGGTCAGGCTGTAGGCGGTCTCCGCCATCGCGTTCAGCCGTTCCTGCAGGCCGAAGCGCGCCTGATAGCTGCGCACGAAACGCCAGTTGGCGGCGCTCGAGACCGACTGGAAATAGGTCGCCGCCGTGAGGTGGCCCTCTGCGAGTCCGGGCGGCATCAGGCCGAGTTCGGCCTCGGTGATCGTCAGGCTGGCGATCGTCGTGTGCGCTGCGACGCCGGCCTCCGCGCAGAGCTCGTAAAACACCGTCGCGGCCTCGCCGACCACGGTGCAGAACACGACGTCCGGCCGTTTTGCGCGAATGTCCTGGACGATCTGGTCGAGCTCGCGCCGCTGCGCGTCGAGCGGCACGTAGCGCTCCGCCAGCGTCTGCCCATTCCGCTCGGCGACCAGCGTCATCATCACGCGGTTGCACTCGATCGGGAACGTGTAGCGCGTGCCGACGAGATAGAAGCTCTTGCCGCCCGCGCCCATGAGATGGCGCGCAAGCATGACGATGTGCTGGCTCGGCACCGCCCCGCCATAGATCACGTTGGGCGAATACTCGAAGCCCTCATAGGGCGCGGCGTAAGCGAGCAGCGCGCCGCGCCGCTCCACGACCGGCACGACCGCCTGCCGGGTGTTGGTCATGTAGCAGCCGACCAGCAACGAGGCGCCGTCCTCGTCGATCATGCGTTCCGCGAGCTGGCTGAAGCGCGCCGGATCAGAGTGGGCGTCATAGGTGACCGGCACCACTTCGCGGCCGGCGACCCCTCCGGCGGCGTTGACCTCCTCGATCGCGAGCAGCGTCGCGTTGTACTGGGTGCGCTCGACGAACGCCGTCGGCCCCGTCTGCGAATAGAGCGCGCCGACGATCAGCGGACGATCCAGGTCGAATGTCGCGGCCATGAGCCCCCGCAAAAACGAAAAAAGGGGCCCTCGCCCGGTTGCGCCGGCGAGAGCCCCTTCGCTCTTGCAGCAAAGGTTATGCGGAGCTTTTCAGGCGGTCAATAGCCGCCGCGCGACATCTTCGCCGCGCTCGGCGCCTGCTCCAGAAGAGGCGTTGCTTCCGAGCGCCGGGGTTCGCGCGTCTGCCCGGCCGACGAATCAGCATCAGCCGGGAAGCACAACAGACGCGGGAAAGGGGCGCGACATCTCACTTTTTGCGGGCGATATGCTTGGCCGCGCCGGCATTTCAGAAGATTTCCCGGCTGTGACCCACATGCTGGCTCTCGAAACGGTGAACATTCACGATGGCGCGGATGACATCCATGCGCTGATGATCGGACACGACTGGACCAAACTCTCGGCCTCCCGACAGCACTTCGACATTGCAGGAACTGTCGACGCCGATATCGCGTAACACGCTAAAGCTGAACATCTTTTCACGCCGCGCATTCCGCCGGCTTCAGGGTCTCGGGACGGCGCGCCGTCTGCGTCGAAGCGCTCCGACTTTACTGTCGAGCCGGCTATCGCGCCGCTCTTCCCGGCTCGGCTCGCAACAACGCCGGCGCAGAGATCAAAATTTCTGCTGAAAAGAGCTTGCATCTCCCGCGTTACGCGCGCATGTGTGCTTCACTCGTGAAGGAGCGAAATACACAATGAACGATGAAATTGATTTCGTCGGCCTCGCGGCCGATATCGTCGGAGCCTATGTCAGCAACAATTCGGTGCCTGCGGCCGATCTGCCGGGCCTGATCCAGTCTGTGCATGCGGCGCTCGGCGCGACGGCGCGCGGCAAGACCGAAGAGCCGGCGGTCGAGCTCAAGCCGGCGGTGCCGATCAAGAAGTCCATCACGCCGGACTATCTGATCAGCCTCGAGGACGGCAAGAAGTACAAGAGCCTCAAGCGGCACCTGCGCACGGCCTACGACATGAGCCCTGAAGACTACCGCGCCAAGTGGGGTCTGCCGGCCGACTATCCGATGGTCGCTCCGAACTACGCGGCCGCCCGCTCGCAGCTCGCGCTCAAGATGGGCCTCGGCCGCAAGGCCGCACAGGCGGCGGCCAAGCCGGCCGCGGCTGAAAAGACCGCTTCGGCGCCTGCGAAGCGCGGCCGCAAGAAGGCCGCCGCCTGAGAAGACTTCACGGCGGGGAGCCATGCTCTCCGCCGTTCGCCCTTTGGGCGCCGCCTTTTGGCAACCACTTTGCTGGCCGTGACGTTCCTCCGTAGGATCAATGCGCCGCCGGAACGGCAGTCCGCTTAGGCGAGCCGCATTCGTCTAAACTTGTCCGCGGTGGATGCACCCGCGGTTCAGATGGCGCAGCCTAATCAGGGCGAGCGGCCAGGGCGGGCGCAGCGGCGAAGTAAATGTTAATCGTACAGCTTCAAAACGTAATTCTTGAAATGGTCGCGCGCGGGGCGCCGCTGGCGGTGACCGCCGAGCGGATCTGCACCGAAGCCGAGATTCTTGCGCCGGGCTGTATCTGCACCGTAATCACGGTGGACGCCGACGGCGCGATCCATCCTCTTGCGGCCCCGAGCTTGCCGCCCGCCTATGCGGAGGGCATCGATAACATCCAGATCGGCCCGCAGACCGGCTCCTGCGGCACCTCGGCGTTTCTCAAGAAGCCCATAGCGGTCACCGACATCCGCTCCGATCCCCTGTGGGAGGGCTTTCGGGATCTGGCCCTGCGTTACGGGCTTCTGGCTTGCTGGTCGAGCCCGATCATCGGGAAGACCGGCCGCGCCATCGGGACGTTCGCTTTCTACTACACGGAGCCGCGGGGCCCCGACGCGATGGAGCGACGGATCGTCGATGCCTGCGTGAACCTTTGCGCAATCGCGCTGGAGCGGCACGAGGCCGAACTCGCCAACCGCAGGCTCGCTTATTTCGACAGCCTGACCGGGCTGGCGAACCGGGTGAGCTTCAACCTCGCGCTTCAGCAGGCGGAGCTCACGGAGCCGAACTCCTTCGGCATCCTCCTGATCGACGTGGATCGCCTCAAGATCGTCAACGACACGCTCGGCCACGCCGGCGGAGACGATCTGATCCGCGAGGTCGGCGTGCGCATCGGGCGCAGCGTCAGCCCCGGCGTCGGTTATCGGCTCGGCGGGGACGAATTCGCGGCGATCTACAGCGGACCCGAGGCCGATCTGCACATCGAAGAGATCGCCAGGGACATCATGGAAGCGATGAAGCTGCCGGCGATCTGCCGCGGCCGCGCGCTTCAGCCGACCGTCACGCTCGGCGCGGCGATCTTCGACCGCGATGGATCGACAGCGGACGCGCTCCGGCAAAACGCGGACTTCGCGCTCTACGACGCGAAGGAGAAGGCGCGGGGCGGCTATGTGCGCTACTGCCCGGATCTGGGCACCACCATCACGCAGCGCTTCCGGGCCATTCAAGAGCTCAGCGCCGCGCTCGACGAGAACAGGCTCCAGGCGCACTACCAGCCGATCGTCCGCCTCGACACCGGAGAGACCGTCGGCGTCGAGGCGCTCTGCCGGATCTCCACGCGCGAGGGCGAGATTCTGTCGGCGGCGCAGTTCCACCAGGCGATGTCGGACCCGACCGCGGCCGCCCGCCTGACCGAACGCATGCTGGAGTCGGTGGCCCGCGACGTGCGCGCCTGGCTGAACGCCGGGATCCCCTTCCAGCATGTCGGAATCAACGTCACCACCGGCGACTTCCAGCGCGGCGATCTGGAGCATCGGATCGCCACGAGCTTCGAGCGTTTTGGCGTGCCGCTCAGGCACGTCGTGCTGGAGGTGACGGAGTCGGTCTATATGGGCGACAGCGACCAAATGGTCGCCCAGGCCGTGAAGGCGCTTCGCGCGCGGGGTCTCCTGGTGGCGCTCGACGATTTCGGGACCGGCTACGCCTCCCTCACCCACCTCGTGACGTTCCCGGTCGACGTGATCAAAATCGACAGGTCCTTCGTCTCCGACCTGCGGCCGGGATCGGCGAGCGCCGCAGTCGTCGAGGGCCTCATCGAGATCGCGCGAAAGCTCGGGATGAGAATCGTCGCAGAGGGCGTCGAGACCGCGACGCAGGCGAAGCAGCTTACCGCGCTCGGATGCCGGCTGGCGCAAGGTTACCACTTCGCTCGGCCGGCAAACTTCGAGACGGTCACGGAGCTCCTGAAGGCGACGGCGCAACGGCCGAGCGACGCCGCATCGCCAAGCGCTCAGCCGGCCGCGTAGCTCCATTGAGACAAGATGCGCGCAAGGCCTCCCACGGCGGTGGAAATCCCGCCGCAGATCGCCTATGTCGGGCCCCTAAATCCCATCGAAAGCAGACAGGTGGGGGTTGCCGCGACTGCTGAGGCCGCGTCGGGCGGGTCGGTTTCGAGCCGACCGCATGACGCGCTCGGAAGCGCGGCTTCTTCAGGGAAGACGGGACGATGAGCAAGTATCTGGAAGAGCGCGTGACGCATGTGCATCACTGGACGGAGACGCTGTTTTCGTTCCGCACGACGCGCGACCCGTCGTTCCGCTTCCGCAATGGCGAGTTCACGATGATCGGGCTCGAGATCGACGGGCGTCCGCTGACGCGGGCCTATTCGGTG
>NZ_DATLJK010000008.1:0-301972 GCF_035538955.1 Hansschlegelia sp. | reverse complement strand
TGGGGCGGACCAGTCGCTGCGCGGCGTCGTCACCAAGCTCAGCATGACCGAATACCGGCTTCACATGCAGTTTCGCGACGCGCGCGCTGGGACGGTGGTCGGGAGCTTTGCGACCGACATGCGCGTCGGCGCCGACTATTCGTGGCCCCGTGCGGTCGAGTGGTTGCTGGAGAACAAGGTTTTGACGCGGGCCCGGCAAATCCTAGACGCCCCTCGGTGAGGCTTCGTTGTTGTGCCGCATCCGTCAGGTGCACCGAACCGGTCTCGGCGAGGCCACCTCCTGCGCCTCGATCAGCGCGCTGAAGCGGCCCCGAAAGAAATCTCCATATTCCTCCGCGGACCGCGCTCAGTGGTGGTCTGACCGGCGAGCGACTGCGCCACCGCGAGCAGGTTATTCATCCGGTGGCGCAGTTCGCCGAACGGCGGGCGCGGCTCAGCTTGCGAAGGCGAGCGGCGTTCCGTCGACCGGGTGGCGAAGCACCTCCATGGCGAGGCCGTAGATCGCCTTGAGACGGTCCGGCGCCATGATCGAGGCCGGGGAGCCGCGCGCGATCATCCGCCCGGTGTGAAGCGCCGCCACCTCGTCGCAGAACCGGGCCGCCATGTTGACGTCGTGCAGCACCACCACGACGCCGCGGCCGCCGGTCTCGGCGAGCTTCCGGACCAGCGTCAGCACCTCGATCTGGTGGGCGACGTCGAGCGCAGAGGTCGGCTCGTCGAGCAGCAGCCAGCGCGCCTGCTGGGCGACCAGCATGGCGAGCCAGACGCGCTGGCGTTCCCCGCCCGAAAGCTCCTCCACCCTGCGGCCCGCGAAGACCTCCACATTGGCGAGGCTCATGGCCTCGGCCACCGCGTGCGCGTCTTCGGGGCCGAAGCGGCCTAGCGCGCCATGCCAGGGATAACGCCCGAGCGCCACGAGCTCCCGGACGGTCAGCCCCGAGGCCGAAGGCGGCTGTTGCGGCAGGTAGGCGACCTCGCGCGCGAATTCGCGCGAGCGCCAGGCGCCGATCGGCCGGCCGCCATAGCGGATCACTCCAGCCGTCGCCGTCTGCTGGCGCGCCATGAGCTTCAGCAAGGTCGACTTGCCCGAACCGTTATGGCCGACCAGACCGATGACGGCGCCGGGCGCGAAGGTCGCGGAGAGCGGCGCCAGGAGCGCGCGGCCATCGACCGCGCAGGACGCTTCCGAGAGCTCGAACGTCGCCGGCGACGCCGGATCAGCATCGGTCGTCGTCGAGACGTCTCCATACATGCGAGCCAGCCGCCAGCTCATCGACTTCGCGCCCGCCACTCGGTGGGCGTGCAGCCGGCGAGGTCGCGAAACACGCGCGTGAAATGCGCCTGGTCCGAAAAGCCGAGCCCGCTGGCGATGTCGCTCAGCGGCGCCTCGGCGCGTTCGACCAGCCGTTTGGCCTTCCGCACCCTCGCCTGAAGCTGCCAGCGATGCGGCGGCATGCCTGTCGCGGCCTTGAAGGCATGGCTGAAATAGCTTTCCGAAAGACCAGCGAGGCTGGCGAGCTCACTCAGCCGGATCGTCTCGGCGCAGCGTTCCTCGATGCAGTCGACCGCGAGCCGCAGCTGCCGGTCGGAGAGCGCGCTGCGCGCCGGGCGCCGGGAGGGCGGCGCGAAGGCGGCCGCCACCAGCGCCGCCAGCAGCCCGTCGCCATATAGGCCGAGCGGGGACCGGCCTCGGGCGCAGGCATGTTCGATGAGGCGGGCGAAACGCTGGATCCGTTCATCGCAGAACATCAGTCTTGGCGCGCCCGCGCTGGATGAATCGAGCCCGGAGATCGGCCCGAGCCGCTCGACGTCGAAATGGACGTCGAGATGGCGGACCACGGTGGAGCCTGCGACGCTCATGCGGAGCGGAACCTCCGGCGGCACATAGCTCGCGCTGAGTTTACGGGACGCGGCGCGGCCGACGCCCTTGCCGACATCGAGCTGGATCTCGGCGGCGGGCTCTTCGATGACCACGAACAGGCGCGGGTCGCGGGAGACATAGTCGCCTCCCGCCCCGGGCTCGCAGCGCGCCCGCCAGATCTCGACCAGCCCGATATCCGATGAATGAGCGAGCGGCGCGCCGGTCACGGCGATGCCGCGTCTCTCCGAGGTCATGCGCGGCCGGAACGTGCTCATGACCTACGGCCCTTATGCGCTGCGCCCCCCTCCTTCTGGTGCGCAACGGGCACACCAGAAGGCTCTGAGTATTACGAAGCCAAAAACATACAATACGTAAGCGCTGCCGCGCACTCTTAGTGGCCGCATCAGGGCAGTCAAGACACGAGATCGTAGTTTAGAATAGATACATTCTAAAGAGACCGTGCCGTTGCAGATCTCAGATGATGAGAATACCGGGGACGAGAGTGATCTATGTAACGAATATGCGAGCGGTTCTGCTTGCGGGCGTAGCGCTGACGGTGATTGCGCATCCTGAAGTTGCTATGGCCCAGCAGGCCGGTCAGTCGACGCAGCTCGACGCGATCGAGGTGCAGGGGCAGGGGCGCGGCGGCGAGATCGGGGACAAGGGCGCCGGGACAGCGCCCGTGCAAGGCTATGCGCCCGTCGCGACCACCACCGGCTCGAAGACCGACACGCCGATCAAGCTCATCCCGCAATCGATCGGCGTGGTCGGCCGCGAGCAGATGGAAGACCTCGGCGCGATAAAGACCGACGAGGCGGTGCGCTATTCGGCGGGCGTGTTCGCGCAGCCCTTCGGCGAGGACAGCGACACCAACTGGTTCTACATCCGCGGCTTCGACGCGACCCAGACCGGCGTCTATCGCGACGGCATGCAGCTCTACAATTACGCCTTCGGCAACTTCTTCACCGATCCGTGGCTGCTCGAGCGCGTCGAGGTGCTGCGCGGCGCATCCGCGGCGCTTTACGGCGGCGGCAATGTCGGCGGCATCATCAACTATGTCAGCAAGCGTCCGCTCGACCACGACTTCGGCCAGGTCGAGGTCGGGATCGACAACTATCCCACGGCGTTTGCGGCGTTCGACATCAACAAGGTCGTGCCGAACGGCGTCGTCACGAAAGGAGACGCGCTGCCGCCGGTCTGGAAGTACCGCTTCACCGGCAAGTTCGAGGGCGGCGACGGATACAGCAAGCGCGAAGACGGCATCCGCGGCGTTTTCCAGGGCGCGGCGACCTATTCGCCGGACGCAGGCACGGATCTCACCGTCTACGCCAACTACCAGCACGCCGATCAGAAGCACGGCGGCGGCGACTTCCTGCCCTATTACGGCACGGTGAAGCGCGCGACGTCGGTCGACGGGACGATCGATCTCGGCCGCATCGGCCGGCGCGACAACTTTTCGGATTCCGATTTCGACCGGTACGACCGCCGCCAGGCGATGGCCGGCTACGAGTTCAATCACGACGTCAACGACGTCTGGACGGTGAACTCCAAGGCGCGGTTCGCCTACGCCGATCTCAAGGAAGCGCAAATCTACCCGTTCGGCTACGGCTTCCAGCCGCGGCCGAGCGCGGGCGCCACCGCGCTCTCGCTCATCCCGTTCAACCACCACACCAAGTCGTACAGCTTCACCGCCGACAACAATGTCGTCGGCAAGTTCGCGACCGGTGGGCTGGATCACACCCTCCTCATTGGCCTCGACTACAAGTTCTATGAGATCGACGAGGTCCAGTCGTCGTTCGGCTCGCCCTATATCGACGAGAAGAGCAAGCTCCATCAGGCGGGGCTCTATGTTCAGGACCAGGTCCGCTTCGGCGGCGGCTTCATCGCGACGCTCAACGGCCGCTACGACAGGATGTGGCTGAACGGGGATTACAAGCCGCTTCCGAACGACACGGGCGCCGACGTCAAGCTCGACAAGGGCCGCTTCAGCGGACGCGCGGGCCTTGGCTACGAGTTCGCGAACGGCGTCGTGCCCTATGTCAGCATCGCGAGCGTGTTCAATCCGCTCGTGCAGGCCAACAACATCCAGAACGCGGCGTTCCAGACCATCGGCCGCACGCCATTCAAGCCCGAGACCGGCATCCAGTACGAAGCGGGCGTGAAGTGGGCGCCGACCTGGTTCTCCGGTCTGTTCACCGCGTCGGTCTTCGACCTGAAGAAGAAGAACGTCGTTTCGGGCACGACCTCCCCGACGACGGTCCAGACGCAGCTCGGCGAGGTGCGCTCGCGCGGCTTCGAGCTCGAGGCGCAGGCGAACCTGAACGAGAACTGGAAGTTCATCGGAGCGTTCACGGCCTACCAGCTGAAGATCTTGAAGGACGAGAACCCGCTTCTGGTGGGCGAGCAGCCCTTCCTCGTCCCGGAGGTGATCGCCTCGGCCTTCCTCGACTACACCTTCACGACCGGGGCCATGAAGGGCCTCAGCCTCGGCGGCGGCGTGCGCCATCTCGGCAAGTCCGAGGCGACGCAGCCGAACACCGTCAAGGTCCCGGCCGCGACCCTGTTCGACGTCGCCGCGCGCTACGAGTGGGACGCCTACAAGGTCAGCCTCAACGTGACGAACCTGTTCGACAAGCGCTACGTCTCCGGCTGCCAGGGCATCAATGTGTGCTCCTATGGCGAGGCGCGCAAAGCGCTGGTGAGGGCGAGCTACACGTGGTGAACGACGACAGGCCGGTCCGCCGGCCTGGTTTTCTCTCCCGCCGCGGCGTCCTCACCGGCGCCGCGGCTTTCGCTTGTCTGGGCGCCGCCCGCGCGGACCCAGCCATGCGGCTGGCGGCGATAGACTGGGCGATGCTGGAGACCGCGCTCGCCCTCGGTGTCGCGCCCGTCGCCGCGGCTGAACTCGTGCTGTTCCGCACCGCCGCGGTGGAGCCGGTCGTGCCCCGCTCGACCGCAGACCTCGGCCTGCGAGGTTCGATAAGCTACGAGCAGCTCCTCGACACGCGGCCCGACCTCATCCTGATCTCCCCCTGGTACGAGAACCGCGCCCGCCTCCTGTCGCGGATCGCGCCGGTCGCGAACTACTCGATCTACGAGCCGGGCCGTCGTCCCTACGAGGCGGCGATCGCGGCGACGCGCGACCTCGGCCGGCGCATCGACCGCAGCGCCGAGGCCGAGCGGGCGGTCGCCCAGGCCGACGCGGAGCTCGCCTCCGCCCGCGCGCGGCTCGCGCGATCGGCGGGCCGCCCTGTGCTCATCATGAACCTCGCGGATGCGCGTCACTTCCGGGCGTTCGGCGCCGACAGCATGTTCGGCGACGTGGCCGAGCGGCTGGGGCTTGCGATCGCCTGGACCGCTCCGACGCGCTTCGGCGCCTTTCCCGCGGTCGGGGTCGAGGCCCTCGCCGGGATGACGGAGGCGATCGTGGTCAATGTCGGCCCAAGCCCGCCATCGGCGCTCGCCGCCGTGCGGGAGAGCCCGCTCTGGCGCGCCATGCCGCCGGTCGCCTCCGGCCGCTTCCTCGGGCTCCCTGCTGTGAACCCCTATGGCGCGCTGCCGGCCGCGCAGCGTTTCGCGCGGCTCCTCGCCGATGGCCTTGAAGCGATTGCGGTCGGCTGAACGCATGCCGCGAGCGCTTGTCGGACCCTGGCTCCTGTGGGGCGCTCTGGCGGCGGTCGCCGCAGCCCTTTCGCTCCAGGACGTCCTGTCGAGCCTCAGCGCGGGATCGGCCGAGGTCGATCGCGCCCTGGTCCTCTACAGCCTCGCGCCACGGATCGCGGTCGCACTGCTCGCCGGCGCGGCGCTCGGGCTGTCCGGCGCGCTGTCTCAGGCCGCGCTCGACAACCCGCTCGCCGAACCGGCGACGCTCGGCGTCTTCGCCGGCGCGCAGCTCGCGCTCGGCGTCGCGGCGATCCTCGCCCCGGCGATGGGCGCGTTCGGCCGCGAGGCCGTAGCTTTCGCGGGGGGAGCCGGCGCGGCGGCGCTGGTGCTGGCGCTCGCCTGGCGGCGACAGCTCGACCCCGTGACCGTGGCGCTCTGCGGCATGGTGGTGGCCATGGTCGCGAGCTCCCTGTCCGCGGCGCTCATCCTGTCGCGCGGCGACTATCTCTTCGCGCTGCTGATCTGGGGCGGGGGCTCGCTGACGCAGGAGGGCTGGCGCGCCTCCGCCGCGATCGCCGCGGCGCTGGGCTTCGGCGGCGTCGGGGCGCTGCTTCTGGCGCGGCCACTCGGGGCGCTCGCGGCCGGCGAGATCGGCGCGCGCAGTCTCGGCGTGCCGACGCCCGTCATCCGCATCGCGGCGCTCGCGATCGGCGTGCTGCTGACCGCGATGGTCGCGGCCGAGGTCGGGCTGATCGCCTTCGTCGGACTCGCCGCGCCGGCCTTCGCGCGGCTTTGGGGTGCGCGCTCCGGGCGGATCCTGGCGGTCTCGCCCGTGATCGGCGCCATCCTGCTCTGGCTCGCGGACTCGCTCGTGCGGCGTCTCGGCGCCGGCGACGCGATTCCGACCGGCGCCGCCACCGCGATCCTGGGCGCGCCTCTGCTGCTGTGGCTGCTGCCGCGCCTTGTCCTCGCCGACCGACCCGCGGCTCCGGAGCGGGGACGGCGCCGGGAGCCCGCCCGCGTGCTCGCCGTCCTGGCCGGGCTCGCGGCGGGCTCGATCGCCGCGGCGCTGTGGGTCGGGGCCGACGCGCATGGCTGGAGGATTTCCTCCGCGGCGGAGTTCGCCGAGCTTCTGCCGTTCCGGGGCCCGCGCGTGGCGGCCGCGGCCGCGGCGGGGGCGATGTTCGCGGCGGCCGGCGTGATCCTTCAGCGGCTGACCGCGAACCCGCTGGCGAGCCCCGAGGTGCTCGGCGTCGGCGCCGGGGCGGGCGTCGGCCTCGCGGCCGTACTGCTGGGCTTCGGCGCCGTGTCCTGGCCGTTGCAGATGGCGGGCGCGGGAGCGGGCGCGCTGGCTGCGCTCGCCGTGATGCTGGCCGTCGCGGGACGCGGCAGGCTCGGTCCGGAGCGGATGCTGCTTGCGGGCGCAGGGATCGCGGCGCTCTGCCTGGCGGGTCTCAACGCCGTGGTGGCGACCGGCTCGCCAAGCGCCTTCGCGCTGCTCGCCTGGATCACGGGCGCGACCGACGCGCTGGGGCCGGATCAGGCGATCGCGGCGGTCGTCACGGCGGCGGCGCTCGTCGCGCCGGCCGCAGCGACGCTCCGCTGGCTCCACGTCCTGCCGCTCGGGACCGCGACCGCCCGCGCGGTCGGCGTCGGCATCGGGGCGGCGCGCCTCGCGCTGACGACGATCGCCGCGCTCCTGACCAGCGCGGCGGCGATGATCGCCGGCCCCTTGAGCTTCGTGGGCCTCGTCGCGCCCCATGCGGTGCGGGCGGCCGGGCTCGCGGGCGCCGGCCCGCATCTCCTTGGCTCGGCGCTAGCCGGCGCGGCCCTCATGACTATCGCCGACCTGCTCGCGCGCACCGTGATCTTCCCCTACCAGCTCCCGCTCGGCCTCTTCGCCTCCCTGATCGGCGGCAGCTATCTCCTCATCGCGCTTCGCCGGCGCTAGCCAAAAACTTGCCTCCTGCCGACGTGCCGAGCCGGAGCCGATTCGCCTCCTGCCGCTCTCTGGTCCTGAGGCGGCTCCTTGGTCCGAGCGGAACGACCCTGATCGCTCCAAAACGGCGCATGGGACGGCGATTAGTCTGGCCATCGGGCGGGATCACTCATGAGTCGGGCGGCGACAGACCGGAGACGAATTCACGTGGGCCGCTGCGGCCGCTTGGCCGACCACCTCACCTCCTCGACCTCATTATCCTCGACGAACTGGCTACCTCCCGTTCGCGCTGTCCGGTGGACAGCTCCTGTTCCACCTGTTCAGCCGCCGGGATGAGAAGACGCCGATCATAGTCACCATCAACCTTGGCTCTCGGAAATCGCCAAGCGGGTTCGGCGCTGCAAGATGGTCGGATCTGCTCCACCGCCTCACGCACACTGCGACTGGCGCTTCAAAAACCACGCCCGAGCTCACTGGACATCGGTCCTGAGTAACTGCGCAACCCAGCTCCGACCGCTCAGCCAGCTCTAAGGGGCCAACATTGGACCCCGATGACCGGTCGAGGTTCGCCGCCGATTAACAAGCCGTGACTGGAGGAAGTCGGAGTAAGCTCGGTGTCGCGAGCTCCACGTCAGGGGCTGCACGTCGCGTGCGGCCCCCTTGGCAAAGCAGCTTCGCCCGAATATGGGGTGCGGCGTCTGGGGGAATCTGGCGATGCGCGGCGGCGAAGACGGCCTATCCTATCTTAGGTCGATCAACGACACCTTCTATGACCAGCTGAAAGTCGCCGATCAGAAGGCGACGCTGATTATGTCGCTGATCATGCTGATGATCATTTGGTCGCCGGATGTCCGCCACGCGTTTCTCGGCGCGCTCGAGGTGCCGGCCGCGCCAACTAGCGTGTTCGCGGCCTCGCTGTTCGTCACCGGGGCGCTCACTATCTCGCTGCTCAGCGCGCTTTGGGTCATCATCCCGCGGCGCCGGCCGGGCGGTCCGCTGTTCTGGGGCGGTTGGCCGACGGCGCGGCAGGTGGCGCTCGACCTCGCCATGACCGGCGACGTCACCGCCATCGCCCAGAGCTACGCCGACAACGCCGCGAACCTCGCGGTGATCTGTCATAAGAAATACCGCTTCGTCGGGATCGCGCTCTGGGCGCTGATCTTAGGGATCGGTGGGCATGTCTGCTTCCTGCTGTCCCGCTGAGTGATCGCCCGGGCCGAACGCGCGCAGCGACGGCTTCGGGCTGCGGCGGCAGCCGCCATCGCGCTTCTGCTGGGCCTGCTGCTCGCGAGTCCTTGGCGCGCCCCGCTCGACGCCCCGGCGTTCGACCGGCTCTCCACGATCGCGCCGCCGAAGCCTGCTGCGGACGTGGTGATCGTCTCTATCGACGAGCCCTCCTTCGCGGAACTCCGCCGGCAATGGCCATGGCCGCGCGACCGGCACGCCGAGCTCATAAAGGCGCTGAGGGGCGCCGGCGCGAAGGTCGTCGCCCTCGACATAGTGTTCTCCGAGCCGTCCACGGAGGCGGCGGACGCGGCGCTCGCCCAGGCGGCGGGGCCGGAGACCGTGTTCGCGGCTGACCGCACGGTCATCGATGACGCCAACGCGACGCAGGCGATCACTGTCGAGCCGCTGCCCGAACTGCTCGCGAACGGCGCCGACATGGGGCTGGCGACGGTCAGCCTCGACGGCGACGGCGTGCTCCGGAGCGCGCCGATGGGCGAGGACGCCTTCGCCGCGGTGGTCGCCGCGAAACTCGGCGTGACCTCCTCCGCGCGGGCCGGCGACCGGCTGCGCTTCCGCGGCGGCCCGCGAACCTACGCCACCGTCTCCTATTACCAAGCACTCGATCCCGAGCGCTTCCTGCCGCCGGGGACACTGAAGGAGAAGATCGTTTTCGTGGGCTTGAGCCTGCACACCGCGGCGGACGCGGCGGCGGGGGGGGCCGACGCCTATGCCACGCCCTTCACCGCGCGAAGCAGCCTGCTCACCGCCGGCGTCGAGGTACAGGCGACGGCGTTCGACGCCATCCGGGCCGGCGACCTCGTCAGGCCCGCGCCGCTCCGGGCTGAGTGGCTGGCGCTCACTCTCGCCGGGCTCGCGGCAGCGAGTCTCGCCCGGGGCGGGCGCGTGGGGTGGCCGGCCGCGGCCGGCGCCGCGGCTCTCATCCTCGCGATGTTCGGCGCAAGCTGGCTAGCGCTCGACCGCGCGCATCTGTGGCTCTCGCCGCTGCCGCCAGCGCTGGCGCTGGCGCTGACGATCGGCGCGAGTGCCGCGCTCGACTATGCGCGGGAGCGCCGGGCGCGGCGCGAGATCACCCGGGCCTTCGGGCAATATCTGGCGCCCGAGCTGGTGGAGCGGCTCGCGAGCGATCCCGCCGCGCTGAAGCTTGGCGGCGAGCGGCGGACGCTCACCATCCTGTTCTGCGACGTGCGCGGCTTCACCACGCTCGCGGAGCGCATGAAGGACGATCCGGAGCGGCTGACGTCGCTTGTGAACCGGCTGCTCGGGCCGCTGTCGGAGGCGGTGCTCGCGGAAGGCGGCACCATCGACAAGTATATCGGCGACTGCGTGATGGCGTTCTGGAACGCCCCGCTCGACACGCCGGATCACGCGGAGCGCGCGGTCGCGGCCGCGCTCGGCATGCTCAAGGCGGTCGATCGGCTGAACGGGGAGCTCGCCGCAGAGGGGGCGGCCGGCGAGGCACCGCTCCGCCTCGCGATCGGAGTCGGGGTGAACACGGGCGACTGCGTCGTCGGCAATCTCGGCTCCGACCGGCGCTTCGACTACACGGCGGTGGGCGATGCGGTGAACCTCGCCTCGCGGCTTGAGGGCGCGTCCAAGCTCTACGGCGTTCCGCTGCTGATCGGCGCGGCCACGGCTACGCGGGTCACGCGTCCGCTGGTCGAGCTCGACCGGATCGCGGTCAAGGGCAAGGCGGACGGCGTCGCCGTGTTCACCGCGCTCGACGGCGCCGCGCCTGCGGAGCAGGAACTGTTCCTCGCCGCCTACCGCGCCGGCCGCTGGAACGAGGCGGAGGCCGCGCTCGCCAGTCTCCAAACGCATCCGACTCTCGCCGCCTACGCCGCCCGGATGGGCGAGCGGCTCGCGTCCGTGCGGCGCGCGCCTCCCGCCGCAGGCTGGACCGGCGTGTTCGCCGCGACCGAGAAGTAGCGGTCAAGCTTCGACCGGGCTCTCCTGCAGCCGCTCCGCGGCTTTCGCCTCAATCCTCGCCGCGATCTCGGGATTCTGCGCGAGGAACGACAGGAAGGCGCGACGGCGGAGCCGGATCAGCGAGCAATAGGCGATGGAGTCCACGTCGGCGGTCCGCGGCTGGTCGGTGAGCAGTGCGATCTCGCCGAAGATCTCGCCGCGGCCGAGCCGGATCGTGGCGCCGTTCGCGGCCAGAACCTCCACCGCCCCGGAGGATACGAAATAGGCGGCGTCGCCGGCCTCGCCGCGCCGGATCAGCCGTTCGCCTGGGCGGGCGAAGACGGGCTCCGCGAGCGAGGCGAGGCGCTTCACCGCGGCGTCCGAGAGCTCCACGAACAGCGGCAGCTTCGCGATCAGCGCCTCGGCGTCGAGGCCGAGATCGAGCGCCGGCCGCGAGTGCGCGAGCCGGCGGCGACGCGAGATGTCGATCAGGAGGTCGCGGTGGAGCTCCGGCCCTATCAGCCCGTCCTCTCTCAGCCGGTCGTATTCGGCCTCCTCGAACTGGAGGGCGGCGGCGCCCAGCAGGCGACGCTCCAGCGCCTCGGCGTATTCCGGATACTGCAGCCGAAGTGCTGCGAGCGCGCGTTCGACGGCGGCGCGCCGCTCGGCGAGCGCCTCGCTCGTGGCGGCGGCGATCTCGGCGCCCAGTACCGGCTCGATCGTCTCGTCGATGAACGGGTCGAGCCCGCGCAGCGAGACGGATGCGATCAGCAGCGTCTCGAACCGGTCCGCGAGCGCATGGGCGAGCCAGCCGCTGAAGCCGAAGCGGCGCGCGGCCCACTGCGCCATGCGCTCCGAAAGCGAGATCTCGATCGCAGCGGACGCCGCCTCGCGATAGCCCTCGAGCCCCGCGACTCGCGCGCGATCGCTGAGCCGTCGCGTGTCGCCGAGTTGCCGGTTTACCAGCCGAAGCGACAAGCTCCGCTCGCGCACGCGCTCCATGATCAGCTCCCGCTCGGCGCGGGCGAGGGTGACGAGCGCGACCGCGAGCCGGTCAGATCGATCGGCGGCGGGCGGCGCGGGCTCCTCCATGCTCTCCGCCGCCGGCGCGAGCGTCGCGCCGAAGCCATGCGCCGCGGCGGCGCGCCGGGCCTTGTCCGCGACGCGCCTCCGCGCCGCGACGAACACGTCGTGGCGAAGCGCGAGATCGACGGGCGACAGTCGGTCGACGCCCATCGCGCGCACCAGGGGTCGGAGCGTCACGCCCTGCACCAGAAGCGTGAACAGCACATAGCCGGTCGCGAGCACCGCCACGAAGTTGCGGATCTCCGGCGGCAGCGTGTCCTTCTCGGTGACGGCGAGCGCCAGCACAAGCGTGGTCGCGCCGCGCAGGCCGCCCCAGAACACCACGCACTGGAACGGGCGGCTCAGCGCCGGCGAGAGCTTCAGCCGCGCGAGCAGGGGGATAAGTCCGAAGATGATGGCGGCACGCGCGACGAGCGAGGCGACCACCACGATCGCGAGCAGCAGGAAGTCGCTCGCCGAGGCGTCCGCGAGCAGCTTGGGCGCCAGGATCGAGGCCAGCACGAAGATCAGCGAAGCCGCCCACCAGTCGAGCTGCTCCCACACTGCCCGAAGGTGCCGCCAGCCGTCCGGCGGCGCCTTGCCCGGCCCGACAGCGCCGAGCGTGATGCCGGCGAAGACCACGGCGACGACGCCCGAGACGTGCAGCGTGTGCTCGCCAAGCGCGAAGGCGATGTAGGGGAGCGCGAGGCTGATCGAGGTCGGCGCGAGGGGATCCTCCCGCAGCGCCCCGATCAGCGACGCGGCGCAGCGGCCGAGCGCGATCCCGAGCGCCACGCCGCCGAGCGGCATGACAATCCCCTGCACGGCGGTGCGGGTCGGATTGAACGCCTCGCCGGTCACCAGAAGATCGAGGAACAGCGAGAACAGGGTGATGGCGGCGGCGTCGTTCAGCAGGCTCTCGCCTTCCACCAGTCGCACGAGACGCGCGGGCGCGCCGGCCTCCCGGAAGATGCCGATCACGGCGATCGGGTCGGTGGTCGCGACGATCGCCGCGAGCAGCAGGCAGGCGATTAGCGGAACCCCCGTGAACGGCGCGAGCGCGAAGCCTATCACGAAGGTGGAGACCAGCACCGCGACGATCGCGAGAATGAAGACGGAGCTCGCATCCTCGACGAGATGGCGTGCGTCGGTGTTCATCGCCGACTGGAACAGCAGGACCGGCAGCAGTACGAACAAGAACGCGTCCGAGCTCAGCGGCAGGTCGGTGATCGTCTCAGCGAGGTGAGCCACGCCTTCCCCTGCCGCGCCGTTCCGCAGCGCGAGTGCTACGGTCCCAATCACGACGCCGAAGACTGCGAGGAACACGCTCGCGGGGAGCCGCAGCCGGGTCGCGACGGGCTCCGCGAAGCTCACGGCGACTAGCAGCGCGGCGAGCACAAGGACGACGACGGCGATCGACATGAGTGCGGCCCCCGACCCGTCGCGCAGGCTTTCTGCCGCGCGGCGGCAACGCGCTCTAGCGGCGGCGGCCTCGAAACTCAACAACCGTCGGCGGTCCACAGAAGGCTTCCGCCGCTTCTCCCCGCGGCGTAACCCGTGCTAGACGCAGGCTGCGTCCAGCGCGGATAAGTGAAAACACACGCTGGCGGGCCGCGGGGGCGGCCTTCGGGGGGAAGACCGAGCGTGATTCGCGCGTCGTGGTTGCGGACGGCCGTGCTGACGGCCGGGTTCGTCTACGGGCCCGTGGTGGCGCTCGCCGAGGGGCCGATCGAGAGGCCGAAGCCTATCGCGGCGAAGGTGATCGCCACCAAGGGTGGCGAGGAGCTGGCGCTCCGGGCGGAGCCCGACTGGCGCTCCGTCTATATCGAGCAGAACCTTATCGGCGGCGACGCGCTCCGAACCAACGCGGCGGGCAATCTCGCGATCCTTTTCGAAGACCGCACGCAGATCCGACTCGGCCGAAACTCGACGCTCGTGGTGAAGGACGTTGCGCGTGGTCCAAACGGCGAGACCCAGCTCGCGCTGCCGCAGGGCTCGATGTGGGCGCGCGCCGCGCGCGGCGGGTCAGGCGTCACCGTCGAGACGCCGGCCGCCGCGGCCGCGATCCGCGGCACCGATTGGTCGCTCACCGCCGAGGGCAAGAAGACCGCGCTGATCGTGCTCGACGGAGTGGTGGAGCTCCGGAATCCGCAGGGCTCCGTCACCGTCCGGCGGGGCGAGGGCGCCGAAGCGATCGTCGGCCAGGCACCGCGCAAGGTGACGCTAGTGAACTTCGATCGCCGCGAGCAGATCATGCTCTACCGCGATCTTTCCGACAGCTTCAGCGAGCTTTCGCCGACCGATCTCGGCCGGCGGGAGGAGCGCGAGAAACGGGGTGCGATCCTTGCACGGCCCGAGGCGGCGCGATCCGCAGGCGACTGGCTGACGCTGGCGGAGATTGCGCTCACCTACGACGGCGCCGCGGCGGCGGCTTCGGCGCTCGCGGCGGCGGAGCGGAAGACGCTCTCCGCGCGCGAACGGGCGAGGGCGGATCTCGTCCGCTGCGTCGTCGAGGCGCGCGGGCGGCGCTGGGCGCAGGCGACGTCGTTCTGCGACCGGGCGGAACGCGGGCTCGACCCGAAGCGTCGCGCCACGGCGACCTATCTCGCCTGGGCCGCACGGCGGATGGCCGATCCGAAAAGCTCATCGCCTCCGCCGAGCGGCGGCTTCGATGCCGAGCCCACGGGAATAATTGCGCGCGCGAGCGTCGAAAGCTTCCTATCGGGTCCGAAGCGCGGGATCGAGATTCTTGACCGCGGCCTCGTCCGCTTCCCCGACGACGTGATGATGCGGGCCGGCCGCGCGCTGCTCTTCATGATGCTGGGCGAGAAGGCCGAGGCTAAGAAGGCGCTGGAGCAGGCGCGGCGCATTGACGGCGACGACCCGTGGGTGCTGGTGGCCTCGGCGCGCTACCGCTACGTCGTCGAGAGCGACCTCGAAGGCGCGAGCCGCGAGCTCGCGCGCGCGCGGGAGATCGCGCCCGGCTTCGACAATGTCTGGCTGGAGACCAGTCTGGTTGAGGACGCACGCGGCGCGACCCGGAAGGCCGAAGAGGCGCATCTCCGGGCGATCGCCCTCAACCCCGCCGCCCCGCTCAACCACTCGAACTACGCCATCTTCCTGATCACCAACGGCCGGGTGGCTGAGGCCGAGCGGGAGATCGAGGCGGCGGAGGCGCTGGATCCCGGCGGCTTTTTCAACCTCTACGCCCGCGGCTTCCTCTTGCTCACACGCGGACAGACGGCGGAAGCGATCGGCAAGCTGCTGGAGGCCTCCGCGATCAGCCCGGACGCGGCCGCCCCGCAGATCGCGCTCGCCATCGCGAACTACCAGAACGGCGATCTGGTGGAGGCGGAGCAGGCGCTGGACAACGCCGACCAGTTTGATGACGACGACCCGCTGACGCCGACCATCCGATCGGTCCTCGCCGTCGACCAGTACCGCGCCGACGAGGCAATCGAGAGCGCGCGCGAGGCGTTGAGGCGGCGGCAGGCACGCGGCGGCGACTACGCGACGATAGACGCCAACCGGCAGAACGGATCCTTCGTCGGCTCCGCCCTGCGCTTCCTCGAGCTTGACGAGTGGGGCCGCTACTATGGCGACCGCGTCGCCGACGCGTTCGAGCCGAGCACCTATTTCGACCAGGCGATCGTCAACCGCGCCGATCCTTTCGCGACAGCGATTTCGCAGGCGCCGCCGGACGATTTCGCGGATGGCGGGCCGACGGCCTTCAGCTCGCTGGTGCAGGGGCTGCTGCTTTCGCCGCTTGCGGTGGCGAGCTCCGAGCGGCGCACAACGCTCGCGCACCACCCCTTCTTTGAAGCTGCGTTCGAGGCGGGGATCATCGCGGAGAAGGGCGACATCGGCTGGACGTCCAACGCCGCGGTGCAGGCCGTGACGATGGAACCCTATCCGGTCGCGGTCTATCTGAACGGCTCGGTGGACCGGCCGGACAGCCCGACGCCGAACGATCGCGCGCGCTCGGCGAGCGGCCTCGCCATCGTCGGCGCGCAGCCGACTCTGTACGACAAGCTCACCCTGTTCAGCCTCGCCGCTCACAACCGGAACGACGCGCGGCTGTTCGAGGATGCCTTTACGCCCGGCGGGGCCACCGCGCGCCCGGATCATTCCCGCTCGCTCGTCACCCTGAACGGCGTCGGCTGGAGCCACGAGTTCGGCGAGCGCAACGTGCTCGAGGCAATGGTGGCGGGGACCACGATCGACCAGCGCAGCGTCAACGCCGACCCGCTGCTCATCTTCTTCGGCCTCGACCGAGAGCAGAAGGTCCGTCAGCGCGAGCTGACCGCCGCCGTGAGCCATCTGGTCGGCGTCGGCGATGTGACCTTCCGCTACGGCGTGGAAGGCTCGGTCGCGCGCTACAAGACCACGGACGACGGCGGCGGCGTTTTCCTGCCGACGACGAGCCGGCCGAACGGGGACGCGTGGAAGATCTACGGCGACGCTGTCTGGGAGGTTACGCCTGATCTCAAGATCGAGGCCGGCCTGTTCGCCGTGCAGGCCAAGGTCGACCGCCGCGGCGAGTATGAGAGGCTGGACCCGCGGATCGGCGTCGCCTGGCAGCCGTTCGACGGGCAATGGCTGCGCGCCGCCTATCGGCGCGACACGGCGACCTCAAGCATCCTGACCCTCAGCCCCATCACGACCGTCGGAATCACGCCGACGCAGCTCCCGCTCAATTTCGCTGGACGCGTCGAGACCCTGGCCGCGCGTTGGGACGCGGAGTGGGGCCGCCACCTCTTCACGGCGCTCGAATACCAGCGCCAGGAGGCCAGGAGCCTCTCGATCCCGATCTCGGAGTCGCTCCGCTCCGCCGACATCCCTTCGGCCGACATCGACCGGCTGACGGCGAGCGCGAACCTCTGGCTGACGGGGGGCGTGGGCGTCTTCGCGACCTACACCCGAAGCTGGACCGAGGTGAACGAGACGGCGACGGACGGCTATTTCTACGGCGTGCCGAAAGGCGCGGCGGTGCCTTTCCTTCCGAAGCATTACGGCCGCGTCGGAGTGAGCTTCGTGCACCCCTCGATGGTGAAGGTCACCGTCGCGCAGAATTTCTTCGGCGACCGGCGGGACGCGCTCGGCCAGCATCTCGACGGCTTCTCGACAACCGACGCAGCCGCGACCTGGGAGCTCCTCGACAAGCGGCTCGCGCTGAACTTCGAGGCGCTGAACATCTTCAACAAGCGGATCGAGACCTTCGGGCCGCTCCGCCGCCTCCCGATCTTCGGCCTGACGCCTGGCGACGGCTATCTGCTCGGCTCCGGCCGCACCCTGACGGCCGCCGCGCGGCTGCGGTTCTGACAGCTCGGGGCGCTTCGTGAGCTTGAATGAGGGCAACCCGAAGAGCCTGAAAACGAAAAGCGCATGGGTCGGCGGCACCGGACAGACGGGTTTGCAGGTCGTCGCCCTCTGAGAGCGGCAGGGCAGGGGTCGTGGCGGCTCGGCCCAACGCCGGAGTGAACTCGGTCACCCGGATATGGGCGCGCTTCTCGCGCCGCTCTGATCACGACTTGGGCGAAGCCAGTTGCTCCTCCCCGTAACGAATTCCGCCGGCTTGCCGAACTCACTTGGCAAATGCGGAAGCGACGCTTCTCGCGGTAGCGGCATTTTCAGCCGTGATCGGGCTCGGTGGGTACTTCGTCAGTGAAACCCTATGGCGCGGGAGCGCAGGACGAATGGGACTCTCTCATGGCCGCCGCTCAGAGCGGAGACTCAGCCGCGTATCGTCGACTGCTTCCGGAGATTGCGGTTTGGCTTCGCCGCTACTTCACGCGGCGCTTGCCGGCCGGCATGGTCGACGATGCCGTGCAGGACACCATGATCGCCGTGCACGAGAAACGTCACACCTACGATCCGTCTCGGCCCTTCAGGGCCTGGCTGTGCGCGATCGCTCGCTACAAGTGGATTGATGCGATCAGGAGCCTGAATGCGAAGCCTACAGTCGCGCTCGATGAGGACATAGCTGTCGACGATCATGAGGTGGCCGTCGTCAGCGCGTCCTTGCTCGAGCAACTCCTGACAACGCTGAAGCCGGCGCAGTCCCGAGTGATCCGCTTGGTCAAGATCGAAGGCTACAGCGTTGAGGAAGCCTCTCGCGCGACAGGACAATCGGCTTCGCTCGTGAAGATCAACATTCACCGCGGCCTCCGGAAGCTAACCTCCCTGTTGCAGAGGCAAGAAGCCTATGCGGACTGAGCCGCTCATCGACCAACTCGCGTCTGATCTGAAGCCGGTGCGCAGACGCACGGTGTGGGGGGACGCCTTGCTGTTGCTCGGCCTCTGCGCCGCAGAGATCGCGCTGTTCCTCTCGCTTGGAATGCTGCGAGACGACATGCCGATGGCGATGCATCAGCCTTCCTTCTGGTGGAAGCTCACCAGTCTCGGAATGATAGCAGCGGTCAGCGGCTGCGTGGCGGTCTTGTCTCTTGACCCGCTGCGATCTCCGCGGCGAGGTCTAGCGCTGGTGGCCGCCTTGTTCGGTCTATCGCTTGCGGCCGGATGGCTACTGGACGCCTCTCGCGACGGCTTGGCGAACCTGATCGTTCGCCTCAACTGGATCAGTGGCGTTCAGTGTGTCGGGAAGATGGTCGCCCTCTCGATTCCGCCGGTTGCCGCCTTCTGCATTCTGATGAAGCGGGGGGCGCCAATCGATCGCGGCGGAACCGCGATGGCTTCCGGAGCAGCCGCTGCCGCCTGGGGAGCGTTTGTGTTTGTCTTCGCCTGCCCGTTCGAGGATCCGCTTTATATCACCGTCTGGTACTCCCTCGGCTGCAGCTTGGTGACGTTGTTTGCTCGCCTCGTCCTCCCGCGCATCGCCCGTTGGTGAGATCACCTGCGGAGCGTCTTCGACCGTCGAGCCCGGTCAGCCGGGCGGGCGGCGTAGCGACATCGGCCGAACTACGGAATTCTTATAGATCCCGGCCCTCAGTAGTGACCGGCATGGCTCAGCACGGATAACTTGTCGCCCGGCATAATAGTTTGGTCGTACCCAGATATATTTTTAGGGCGAAGCTTACACAGCAACTCGGCCTGCTAAACTTGATCTCACCAGAAGGGCCTCTTCCTAGGTGCGCATCCCGCAAGATCTCTTTGGGGATGGTGCATTCCACGAACAGACTTGAAGGATATTGGAAGTGCTACCGGAATGGATCGCGCTGATCGCCGCTGCAGCTTCGCTCCTCTCCGCGCGAGGTTTGCAGACGTAGCCCACGACGCTATACGCGCGCTGCGCACCCCGATCCCATGAGGCAGAAGGAGCGCAGCGGAACATTCTCGCCCGACCGCGGAGCATACTGGCTGTCTTCGCCCTGACGCTGGCTCGATCAGCTACATGTATGACAGCTGCACGCCAATATTCGGTGCGACCAGCTAGATCATCCAACAAAGGGTCGATGAAAGAAGAAGGCGGCCGCAAGCGCGGCTGCCTTCTTCTTTCATCCTTTGGGTGAGGCGCCGCTCGCGCTGGATGCGAGTGGTTTTCCAACCTCAGTCGCCGAGATCGCCTGTCTTACGCGTGACCAGTCGATCGAGGGAGAACCGCCCCGGCCCCCACGCCGCCAGCGCGAGCGCCATCGCCGCCCACGTCAGATGCACCGGCCAACCCTCCGGGACCGTGAGTTGAACGATGCACGTCATCGCCAGCAGAACGAGTGCGGCCAGCCGGGTGCCGAGACCAAGCACAAGGAAGATCGGCGCGAGGATCTCGACCGAGCCCGATACGAATGCCAACGCTTCGGGTGCCGGAAAGGCGTAGGGGCCCCCAGGCAAATGCAGTCGGAATTCGTCAGTGAACAGCGTGATCGCAGTGTCGTTGATCTGCAGGAAGCCATCCCATTTGAGCACACCTGACCTCCAGAACGGCGTCGCAAGCCCCAGCCGCAGCGCAAGTTGCGCGAGCGAGGGTTGAGCGAACGTTTCGACTAGCCTGACGGTCCGGTCGCCGGCCGAAAAGAGGTCGAGGCGCGCCTCTTTAGGCTCAGTCGAACTGTAACGGCATGATTCCATCAGTGATCTCCAGAGCTGATCGCGACGAAGACTCCCGCCTCAATCATTCCGGCGATATTTCCCGGGAGATCGAAGCTCTCGGACGCGTCGAACGCTTCATTAGCCGCCTGGTCGAGCGTCTGCCCGTCGACCAGCGCTTTGAGGAAGACGGCGCCACCAGGTGGCAGACTGCGCACAAACACCTCGGCGTCAGGCCGGGTTACAAGGGCGTCTTCGGGCGCGAACTCCACCTGGCCTATAGGTCCGTCGCCGCGGTTCATGACGAATAGCGACAGGGCCGGGAAGAGAGAGCGCACAACGCGCGCCGCGGGATGCGCCTGAAACCTGATGTCTCCGAGCGTCTCGGGTGGGATGGCCGCAAGCGCCTGGCTCGAAAGCGTCAGGGCATCCGCCGCATGGTAGGCGTCGAGCCAAGCGCGTTCGAGCCGGGCGACATCGGCCAGATACGGCAGTTCGCGCGCATACTCGTATGCACTGATGAACGCCGGAAAGTCCCGGCCATATTCGAAGAGCAGAGGCGAGTGCGGTGGACACGCGCGCACATGGAAGCGCGCCATCGCTCGGAAGAACTCCACGCCCGTCAGGCGCTGCGTCGCGGGGAATATCGCAGCCAGCGCGTCGATCAGGCTGACCGTCACGTTGTTGCGGTAGACGTCGTAGCGCTTGCCGGCCTTCTTGCTTCCTGGGCCGATCACATTAGGCGGCGTGGGCCGGCCCGGATCGGTTAAGCCAGGAGCGAAGTCCGCCGCGAAGGTCGACGAGCGCCTTGTGCTGTGATCCTCAGCCGAGCGCACGGGCTCGCTCCGTCGCGACCGCGTACTTGTCCAATATTCGTTGAGCAGCCGCGGCCTCGGACCGGAGCACCGACCACTCGGGCAGGTCGCTGTCCCACTCAATCAATGTTGGAGCCGGGCCGCGGCTGCCGATGACTTTTTCGTAGAGGTCCCAAACTTCATCGGCGACTGCTCGATCGTGGCTGTCGATCAGTAGTAGGCCGCCTTCGTCGTCTACCTGGGGCGCATGTCCAGCGAGATGGATCTCGCCAACGAGCTCGAGCGGGAATTCGGAAAGATACTGTACTGGCGAAAATCCCTGATTCACCGCCGAGACAGCGACGTTATTGACGTCGAGCAATAGACCGCAGCCCGACCTGCGCGCCACCGCGCGGATGAAGTCGATCTCGCTCATGGTCGTGTCACTGAAGGCGACATAGCTGGACGGGTTCTCCAGCAGGATTGGCCGACCAATCGCCTGCTGCACCTCGTCAATATGGCGGGCGACATGGGCGAGCGTCGTCTCGTTGTACGGGAGCGGCAGAAGATCGTTGAAGAATACCTCCTGATGGGTTGACCATGCGAGATGTTCGGACACCAGAGCTGGCTCATACCGCTCGACCAGTCTCCGGAACCGCTCAAGATGAAGCCGGTCGATTGGCTGCGGACCGCCGATGGACATGCAGACCCCGTGTAGCGACAGAGGAAAGTCCCGTCTGATCCGCTCCAACACACGATGGGGCGGCCCGCCGGAGGTCATGTAGTTCTCTGCGTGAACCTCGAAGTAGCCCACCTGAGGTTCGGCCTCGATCGCCGGGAGATGCTCATGCTTCAGGCTAGTTCCGGAGAGGCCCGACACCGGATAGGCCGGGAACTGAAGATCTCGCGTCGGATCCCGACCGTCGATGTGAATGACGTCGGCCATCATCGCCTCCGCTCCCGGCCTATTAGGATCAGGACTTGATGGGCTTCAGAGAGCCGTGACCGCCCCCCGGCACCTCGATGCTGGCGCAGGTGCCGCCCTGAACGAACTTCCACGCGTTACCCTGGAAGTCAGTGGTCGAGGTGCCCTGGCACGTGGTGCCCGGACCGGCGGCGCAGTCGTTCTGGCCCTTCAGAGCGACGCCATAGCACTTCTCCTTGTGCGCGGCGACGGCCGCCTGGCCTTCCGCCTTGGTCAGCGGAGCGGCGACGGCGGCGGACGCCAGCGCGGAGGTGACGGCGCTTGCCAGGACGGCAGCGGAAATCTTGGTACGTGCGGACATAAGTGTCTCCCGTTGGGTCTACCGTGCGTCACATGACGCACGATGTTTTCTTCGGGCAGCTCCGGCGCGCGGTTACAGCCCCGCCGTCGCAAACTAGGGGGCCGCTTTATGGCTTTCCCGGCGGCGGTGGAGAGGCTGCTCCGAAGTCGCAGCACCGTGGACCAGGAGTGGAGGATCGCGCTCGCCGCAAACATCGGCGGGGAATTAGAACATGTCGCCGATCGGCCGCTAAGTGCAGACCGCAATGATCGCGTTCGATTACTGCAAGAGGCTTATCAACGGCGTTCCTCGCCTCCTCCATGCGCGAAGCATTCACACGTGCGAAGACGGCGTACGGGTTGAGCTCTGCGTTCCGGGCTATGCGCCGGGCGCCGTGGCGGCGACCGGCGTCATCGCGATCCTCGTAGCGTCGGTTAGCTTGTCGTGAGGGCGATGGTCTCAGGCGTGGGCGGCCGCGGCGGCGGGGGCCGGTGCCGGGCTCTCGCCCATCTCCGGGCGGATGCGGAACCAGATCGCGTAGAGTGCGGGGAGGAAGAGCAGGATCAGCACGGTGCCTGCCGCGGTGCCGCCGATCAGCGTGTAGGCGAGAGAGCCCCAGAACACCGAAAGCGTCAGCGGCATGAAGGCGAAGACGGCGGCGAGCGCGGTCAGTACCACGGGCCGCGCCCGCTGGACGGTAGCCTCCACCACCGCCTCGTAGGGGCTCATGCCCTCTTCCTCGTTGGTGTGGATCTGCCCGATGAGGATCAGCGTGTTGCGCATCAGGATGCCGGACAGGCCGATCATCCCGAGGATACCGTTGAAGCCGAATGGCACGTTGAACAGGAACAGCGTTGGCATGACCCCGACGAGCCCGAGCGGGGCGGTGATGAACACCATCCACATGGCCGAGAAGCTACGAACCTGCAGGATGAGGGTGAGCAGGATGAAGCCGACCATCACGGGGAAGATCGGGACCAGCGCCGCATTAGCCTTGGCCGACTCCTCAGCGTTGCCGCCGATCTCGATGCGGTAGCCGGGAGGCAGCGCTGCGATTGTGGGCTGAAGCGCCTCGAACACCTCCGCAGTGACCTGCGGAGGCTGCAAGCTTTCGTTGATGTCGCTCTGCACCGCAATCGTCGGGATGCGGTTGCGCCGGCGCGTCACCGGATCTTCCGGGCGAGACACGACATGGCCGATCTGGCTGAGCGGCACAGGAGCGCCCTCACGGTTGACGATGGTGAGATCGCCGAGCCGGCCGAGGTCAGGTGCGGCCCCGAGGTCGCTCCGCACCACGAGCGCTACAGCGCGGATGTCCTCGCGAACCTGGGCGACGGTCACGCCGCGGAGCAGGACCTGGAGCTGGTCGGACACGTCCGCGGTCGTCAAGCCGATCGCCTGCAGGCGATCCTGGTCGAGCACGAAGCGCGCCGTCGGGGCCCGCTCGCCCCAGTCCTGGTTGACCGTGCGGGTATTAGGGTTCGCCGTCATGACGACCTGGACCGTGTCGGCGATTCCGCGCACGACTTGCGGGTCGGGACCCATGACGCGGAACGCGACCGGGTAGCGCGTGTAGGGGCCGAACACGAGCTGCGAGACGCGTACCTGCGCCTCCGGCGCGAGGCCGGCCGCGATCACCCGCCGCGCCTTGAGCTTGAGCGCCTCGCGCTCGTCCTCGCTACCCGTCAGCACGATGATCTTGGCGAAGGACGGGTCCGGGAGCTCGGGGTTGTAGGAGAAGAAGAAGCGCGGCGCGCCGGCCCCGACATAGGCGGTGACGATCTTGGCCTCCGGCTGCTTGAGCAGCCACTCCTCGACGCGACGGCTTCCGGCGTAAGCGCGGACAGTTTGACGGTTTTACGCGCGGAAGCGGCGGCCGGAGGCAGTGCGATGCCCGGCGTTTCATTGACGCGGCGGAGGAGTTCCTCCCGTTCGGCAAGTTCGCTGAACACCGGCTTGTTCTTCAAATACTCGAATTGAACGCCAAACGACCCGTCGCTCCAGATGGCAAGTGGCCGTGCCTCTGCTCCGGGGCGAGTGAACACAGCGGTGATCGATCCCCACTCGACGCTGGTGTTGAAGGCGACGCGATCAGCAGTCCGCTTCATCCAGCTGATGATCAAACGTGCGTTCGTCACGCTCCTTTCATCAGTGCGCTCGCCCAGCGCCTCAAGCAAGGAGACCTCGTCCCAGCTCCGCTGTGGAGCGCCCGACGTCGAGCTCTTGCTCCGGATGGCCGCCTGCGTCTGGCCGATCACAGTGGGAACGAGCGTACGCAGGCCTTCGCCCTGAAACTGCCGAAGCTCGATCGCGAGAACCTCGGCAGGGCTCATTTGGGCGTTGAGGAACTCGACCACTCGCCTGAGCTCCCGCGGGATGACGTCAGCGACAAACAGCAGACGCACCTTACCGGCCCTGAGGTTCGTCTCCACGCGGCCCCAGAAAACGTCAGGCTTCTCTTCCAGGCCCAGACGATCGCGGAGCACTGACGCTGGATCTACACCGTCCTCCGCCGATCGCGACTCGAACCGGTCCCGCAGGTTCTGCACCGGCCAGTACGACACCGAGTTCGCCGCATAATCCAGCATCTGGCCGATGACCTCGCGGCGGATGCGCGTGTCGCTCGACCGCTTGACCTCGACGAGCGTCGGAACGCCATCCTGATCGATGAAGAGATGGTCTACCGCCCAGCGGCCGCCGCCGCCCTCCTGATCGGCGATCGACTGCTCGCGCGAGACGAGGATGAAGCGGCGGGGGGACTGACTGTCGATCTGGTCGCCGACCAGCAGCTCCGGAAAACTCGCGAGCAGGTTCTGGAACTCGTCCTCGGTGACGAAGCTCGCCGGCTTCATCGGGATCAGCGTTGCAGCGTCTGTCAGCACGAACACTCCGGCGGTCACGATGGTCTCCTGCGCGCCGACCTCCGGCGCACGTCCGGCATCGCTCCGTTCCGCGCGGCAGTCCAGCGAAATGAGACTCATCGTCTGTAGATCGATAGGCGACATCGCCCTGACCGTCCGCACATGGACGTGCGTCGCCGGGTCGGCCTCAATGTGAAGCGTTACCGGCGGGCGAAAGGCTGGTCTCAGGAGGGGCTCGCCTTCGAGGCGAAGCTCCATCGAACCTATGTCTCGGGCGTCGAGCGCGGCGTGCGTAATCCCACGGTGACGGTGCTTGAGGGGATCGCGGTCGCGCTCGGAGTGCCAAGCTCAAAATTGCTCGACGAGCTCGAAGAGCCACGATCGAGCGCGTGAAGCTCCGGCCGCTTCTCTGATTGGTTGCCTGCCGCCAGCATCTCAGGCTCGGTCGCTTGCCGACCTATGCGCCACGCTGGCCGACGAAGCACCGATCGTCTCGCAGGAAAACAGACCGCCTGCCGGGACGGCGAAAATCTGTGCGCAATGCTCTGGCCGCGTTGACGATTTTTCTCCGCCCGAGCAAATCCCGCTCCCGCGAAAACGTCAGCGTGAGCGTACGCCGTCCGTGTCCAGAAGCCTCACCCCCAGAATGTTGGAAAGCTTTTTCCGCCGCCGCCTCGATGCGAAATTGGACGCCGAAGAACGGCGAACGCTGTATGACCATCTCCTGCTTCATCTCGAGGGCCGAACGTTCCCGGCCTACCGAGGACGTTGGATCGACCTCGTCGCGCTGGCTGAGAACACAGGGGCCGCGCCTGCGCGCCTTCTCGAGCTTCGTTCCGATCTCCAGCCGCTCTGTGACGCCATCTGCCGAGCCGCCGGCGACCCGCCGACGCGACCTCCGCGTGTCGACACGGCGGCCCGCGCGCCTGTTACTAGAACGCGCCGACTTCCTGTAGCGGCAAAGGCAAAGCCAGCCAAAGAACGAAGGTCAGCCGAGCCAGCTCTGGACCACTTGTAGCGACCCGTCGAGCTTGGGCGAAGCCTTGCGTTTGCACATGGCGCAGCATGGCGACACATTGCGGTCCCTGCACGCCTCGCTCCTCGCTGCCGGTCCAACTCCATCGCTGAACGCCTTGGCGACCTGGAGCAGGGGGGCATCCATGCCGTCGAACGCCGTCAGCTTCGCTGCCCTACGAGCGATTGAGCGCCGTTATCGGCTGCCGGCGGGCTATCTCGAGGCGAAGGTCGAACGTCGAGGGCGCACGAGGACGGCCAAGGGCGTTGCTCCTATCGCGCCGTCCGAGCGCCGACGGTTGGCATGGCATCTTCCGGATGATTTTCCGCGCCGGTCCGCGGCGGAACAGGAAGAGATCCTGAGCTGGGTCCGAGAGGTGGTCATCAGCGGGGCCACCGATTACCGCCGCTTCCAGGCGGCGGCCAGCAAGACACGTTACGCGCTGCGCTTCGTCGGGTTGAACGCGAAGCTCCTCGGCGCCGGCCTGACGCTTCCCTCCGCGCGCAGCAGCGCCCTAACGATCGCGCCGGAACGCCTCAGATCAGAAATGGCGAACCTGCGGGGAGAGATGACTGTTACGGTCGCCCTAAGGGCCGTTTCGGTCGGCACGGAAATCCGAATCGAACAGCATGGCATTCCGGACGTGATCCCGCAGGAAGCCTGCTATCTCGGTTGGCAGGAATCCCTGCGCAAGCTCGCAAAGCTGGTTGAACCTGAGATCAACCAGTAGCCCGGCTCTTCGACAACGGCTATTTCGGCCTGTCCTACAGCCATTACGACGCGCTCTACCACATCCCTGGCGGCGAGGCGGCGGAGTCGGACACCCGGCTCGACCCGCGCCAGGACAAGCTGCAGGCGCAGGGCGAATGGCGCTTTGACGCCGGCCCGTTCGAGGCCGTGCGCTTCTGGCTTGGCGGCTCGAGCTACAAGCACAACGAGGTCGGCGTCGGCGAAGATGGCGTCGACGGCGTGCAGGCGACCTTCAAGAACCGTGAGGCGGAAGGCCGGGTCGAGATCCAGCACCGGGAGATCGACCTGCCGTTCGCCGCCCTCACCGGCGCCTTCGGCGCCCAGGGGGATTATGCCGAGCTTCGGACCGGCGGAGAGGCCGGGGAGCTCATTCCGCCAGCAGACACCGGCTCCGGCGCGGCCTACGTGTTCGAGCAACTCGACTTCGGCGGCGGCTTCCGCGCGCAGGGCGCGGCCCGCATCGAACACGCCTCTGTCGACGGCACGGCGACGGCGTTCCCATCCGGTTATCTGCCCGCCGGCGGCGATCTCCCCCAGAGCAAGCGCACCCGCCGCTTCACGCCAATGAGCGTCAGCGGAGGCCTGATGCAGGATCTGCCGCTCGGCTTTGTGGCGAGCGTCACCGGCAGCTATGTGGAACGTGCGCCGCAGGCGCTCGAGCTGTTCTCCAAGGGCCCGCACGACGCTCCGGGCACATTCGAGATCGGCGATCCGAACCTGAAGCTCGAAAAGGCGAAGTCCGTCGAGATCGGACTGCGCCGCGCCGAAGGCCCGCTTCGCGTCGACGCCAGCGCCTACTACACCCGGTACAGCGGCTTCATCTACCGACGGCTGACCGGCGCCCGCTGCGACGATGATTTTGATAGCTGCGGGATCGGAGACGAGCTCGCTCAGGTCGTCTATTCTCAGCAGAACGCCAAGTTTTACGGCGTAGATCTCGCGGCTCAGTTCGACGCAATCACGGTCGGCCGCAATGTCTTCGGGGTCGACGTCCAGTATGACTTTGTGCGCGCCAAGTTCTCGGATGGAACTGACGTGCCCCGCATTCCGCCCCACCGGGTCGGCGGCGGTCTGTTCTGGCGCAGCGAGGATGGCTTCTATGGCCGGGTCGGACTGCTGCACGCCTTCGCGCATGACGAGACAGCGCCGTTCGAGACCCGCACGCCGGGCTACGACGATCTGAAGGCCGAGCTCAGCTACACCCGCCGGTTTGACGGATCGGTGACTCGGCTGAGCTCGATTACGGTCGGTCTTGTCGGCGACAATCTGCTGAATGACCGCATCCGGAACTCGGCCTCATTCAAGAAGGACGAGATCCTGCTGCCGGGCGCCAATGTCCGCGCATTCGTCAAGGCGAAGTTCTGAGGGGCAGGAGACGCTCAGCCCGGGAATAGAGCGACCGCAATCGAATCTCGGGGCCGGCGGCGAGTGCAACGGAGAGCCGGCGCGCAATTGCTCGTCAAGCCCGCCTGCTCCGTCCAACCCTCGGCGGTGCGATCGGACCGGCAGTCGGCGTGCGGATCGCCATCACTTTCGAGCCCCGCAGCGTAGCTCAGCCCGTACCCTTGCGGCGAACAGCGTCTCCGGCGCTCTTGGCGTAGGCGCGTGGACTGACGCCCATGTTCGACCGGAACATGAAGGTGAACGATGAAACCGACCCATAGCCGAGCGTGAAAGCGGTCTCGGTGACGCTCTCGCCGTGCTTGAGCATCTCGATCGCGCGGGCCACACGCGCTTTCGCCCGCCACGCACTGAAGGTCACGCCGACTTCGCTGTTGAACTTGCGCGCCAGGGTGCGCACTGACACGCCAAGGGCGGCGCCCCAGTGTTCGAGATCTCGAGGGTCGGCGGGATCTTCATAGATCGCTTCGCAGATCGCCTGCAGCGGACCGCTGCGGGGCCAAGGCAGCGCGAAGGCAACGCGTGGCGCGCGCCTGAGCTGCGTGAATATGAAAGCCGAGAGCTCGCCGAAATACGCCGCATCGATCGTGCGATCGACCTGGGCCGCTTCGTTGATCAGGCTCCGGAGCAATGGGCTGACCGAAAGCACGCAGCAAACGTCAGCGCAGGCCTGTCTCGGCAGATTCTTGATCCACAGGCTCCGAAATTCGCAGCCGTAGAGCGAGCTTACCTCATGGGGGGCGCCCGCCGGAACCCACGCGCCATGTTCCGGATCGATCACGAACCGGGTTCCGTCCACTGACACGATAAGAACCCCCGAGATCGCGTAGACCAGCTGGTGCCAGTCGTGATGATGCTCATGGAACCTCGATCGGGGCGGCATGCTCTCCACCCGGATCGTCAGCGGCTGCGGCGCATCGCCCGCCGGAACCGTGAGAGCTCTCCAGGTCGATCGCGCCCAGGCGGTCATCTGACCGTTGCGCCAAGCTTCAGGAGGATTGGGGAAGCGGCTTTCTCCCGAGGCCGGACTTCAGCAGGCAGAACGCAGCGAGCGCCAGCGGGGGCAGCGTGATCAGGCAGACGGTGTTCCAGCCGAACGAGGTCAGCACTCCGCCTGACAGGAACGAGCCGACCGTCATCAGTCCGAACACGATGAAGTCGTTCAGCGACTGGACCCGCGTCTTCTCTTCCGGCCGGTGGCACTCGAGCACCATAGCGGAGGCTCCCGTGAATCCGAAGTTCCAGCCGACCCCGAGAAGGATCAGCGTGACCCAGAAGTGAGCGATATCCACCCCGGTCAGTCCAACGGCCACCGAGCAAGCTGTCAGCGCCAGGCCCGTCAGGATGATCGACGGGGCACCGAAGCGGGTGATCAGCTTGCCGGTGACGAACCCCGGCCCATACATTGCAATGACGTGCCACTGGATGCCGAGATTCGCCGCGTTCTGAGAGATGCCGCAGATCCGCATGGCGAGCGGCGCTGAGGTCATCAGCAGGTTCATCAGCATATAGCTGACCACGCCGCAGATCACGGCGGTGACGAAGCGCGGCTGACGGACGATCTCAGCGAGCGGACGACCTGCGTCCTTCGATGGCTGCGGCTTCGGCAGCCGAACGCCCCACAGAACACAGGCCGACAGAGCTGCGACGAACGCCTGGGCGAGGAAGGTGGCCACGAAGGCGTGCGGCGGCGTCAGGTCCATCGTCGCGGATACCAGCTGTGGTCCGATCACGCCCGAGAACACGCCGCCCGCCATGACGGCCGACACCGCGCGTGCGCGCCGGTCTGCTGGGACGCCGTCGGCCGCCGCGAAACGGAAAGACAAGACGACGGCGCCGTACATGCCGCCGAAGAACGTGCCGGCGCAGTATAGCCAGAACGAGCCCAGATACATCGCGAGCGCAGAGATCAGGCCGACCAGCACGCCGCAGGTGGTTCCGACGAGGAACGAAGCCCGCCTGCCATGTCTCCGGGCGATCGCGCCCGCCGGCAGCGTTCCGGCCGCCATGCCGACCACAAACGTCGATACGGGCATCGTCGCAAGGGCGCTTGAGGGCGCCAGCATGGCTCCCGCGACGGCGCCCGTCGCGAAGACGACCGTCGAGTTCGCGCCGGCGAGCGCCTGAGCGATCGCGAGGCGGACCACGTTCCCGCGCACACGGTTGTGAAGGTCCACTTGCAGCGGTTGTTCCAGGAGGGTCAGCGGCGTCATCCCGATCGGCGGAGTGGTTCGGCTGGCGAGAGCCTAGCGTGACCGCGCCAGGACGGCTTTCGACAGGATGCCATTGTTTATCGAGAACAGGACAGACGCGCAGCGTACCTCCCCGGGGAAAGGCGGATCAATAGAGTGCTTCCATGCAGGAGGCCGGTACGAACCGCCGGGAGAGTCTGGGCCGAGCGAACGGGTTAAGCTCGCGGAGCGCATTGGTGCGCTATCGAACGACGCTCTCGATCCTCGCGAACCCGCTGGTAGGGGTCAATAACATCCTGATGCAGCATTCGAATGCAGCCGACGATACCGGTCTGCCGATGGTTTCCGGCTCGTTGGTGCCGTGGACTCGATAGAGCGTGTCCTTGCCGTTTCAGAATCCCTCGGGCGCGCCCGCCCGAGGGATTCTGGGAACCGCCATCTAGCCGTCCTGCCAGACGCAGTAGCGTCTGGGATCCTGTGCGATCATGTCGAGCGTCGGCGTCGAGCGCGGCCACTCGCGCTTCATCGGAGAACCAGCAAAAATTCTGCGCCTATGCACCAATAGCATTCGCTTGAGTGCATAGTCGGCCGGCGTCATCGTCTTACCCAGAGCGGCGCCTTCGGGTGCACGGAGTCGGCATGGCAGTGCACCTAAAACCTGAGACAATCGCCGCTTCAAACGGAATTGGAAGCGATCCAAGCTTCCGCTCGATCGCGCCACCCATCCACCTCACCAGCACATTCGCTTTCCAAGGGTTCGACAGCGCGGGAGCCTACGAGTATTCTCGTGTGGCAAATCCAAGTCGCGACATGCTCGCCGACACACTGGCCAAGCTAGAAGGCGGCGCGCGCGCCGTGATCACGTCGAGCGGCATGGCTGCGATCGACCTCGTACTTTCCCGGCTCGGACCCGGTGACCTCGTGATCGCGCCGCATGATTGTTACAGTGGGACCCAACGCTTGCTCATGGCCAAGCAGGCAAGACGGCATCTGAACGTGGCGTTCGTCGATCAGTCCGACAGCGCTGCGGTCGCGGCAGCATTGAGCCATACGCCGTCGTTGGTTCTAATCGAGACGCCAAGCAACCCTCTGTTACGCGTGGTCGACATACGGGAGATCAGCCTAAGCGCTAAGGCGCGAGGTGCCAAGGTGGCGGTCGACAACACTTTTCTTTCGCCGGCGCTGCAGAAGCCGATCGAACTCGGTGCAGATATCGTCATTCATTCGACGACGAAGTACCTCAACGGACACTCGGACGTCGTGGGTGGCGCCGTGATCCTTGCAGACCCTATTCTTGGTGACGATCTTGCTCACTGGGCCAATGTGACGGGGGTATCTGGCGCCCCATTCGATGCCTATCTGACGCTTCGCGGGATACGAACGCTTTTCGCCCGGATTGAGCGCCAGCAGCGCAGCGCGGGTCTGATAGCGGAATTCCTCTCCGGCCACCACGGCGTTGTGGCGACCCACTATCCGGGACTGACCTCCCATCCAAATTTCCATCTCGCGCGGCGGCAGCAGAGAGGCGCCGGAGCAATGCTGAGCTTCGAGATTGACGGCGGCATCCAGGCGGCAGCCCGTTTCGCTGACGCTGTGCGGGTGTTCACGTTGGCCGAGTCGCTCGGCGGAGTCGAAAGCTTGCTGGCGCACCCGGCCACGATGACGCACGTCGGGATGAGCGAAGAGGCCCGTCGTCTGGCGGGCATCGGTTGGGGGTTGTTGCGACTATCTGTCGGCCTTGAGGATGCCGGAGATCTGATCGCCGATCTCGAGCAGGCGCTCGACGTCGCTAGAGGCGTCATCCAGCGACCATCCACGATCTTTACCGGATAACCGAAAATCGTCATTGAAGCACCCGTAGAGACGTCGACGACCATGCCGAACAAATGTTCAGTCGAGATCCAACCGGTTGGAGTTAGGTCTAGCCTCCGGACGCTCGTCTACGAGGCGCTGAAGGCGGCTATCACCAAAATGGACGTTTACGATTCCGCCGAGGAGGTACGACTTGACGAACGAAAACTGTCCTGCGACCTAGGCGTGAGCCGCACGCCCGTGCGAGAAGCTCTCAAGGTGCTGGAGCAGCAGGGCTTTGTACGCTCCAAGCCGCGAAGCGGCGTGTTCGTCGTAAAAAAGACTAAGCCCGAGATCATCGATATCGTCCACGCCTGCGCTGCGCTAGAAAGCATGGCTGCCCGGCTGGCATGTGCGCGAGCAACCACTTCGCAGCTGAGCTCGCTGTACGACGCACTTATTCCGTCGATTTCCGATGACCGGTACTTTTATTCCAATGGCAACATTCGATTCCATCGCGAGATCATATTGCTTGGGAGGTGCGCTGCCATAGATGCGTTATCGCAAGACCTTCTAATCCATTTGCGCGGCATTCGTAACATCGCGCTGTCCGAAGCCGGACCCGCCGTAGGCGCTAAGACAAGTTGCGTGTCTATCATTAAGGCCATCGAACATCGTGATGCGGAGCTGGCTGCCGGATTGATCCGCGACCGGGGCCTCGATCTCGCTCGAATGCTGACGTAGCTGTCAGGTATTTCAATAATTGGCTCCTATACTATGGCGCATAGGAGAGACATACTCAAACTCGTTCATTCAACGCCGTGCGCCTCCTGGCTGCGAGTGCAGGCTTGTAGACCGTCACGCACCCTCTCGAGCGTATCAGCAGTGCTGCGTGACGAGTATACAGCATGAACGGAGTGCGAAAATTCTGGCGCGCCGGTTACCCTATGCAGACGCTTCGAGGCGAGATAGGAGCGAACTACGCTCAACCTGAAATATCCGGATCCTCCAACTTCCAGCATGAAATTAAGCGCCGCCCTGCCAAGCGTGATGGAGGTGCCAGGATTGGCGAGATGAGGGAATGCTGCATCGTGGCTTGCCACAAACGCCGACCCCCATTCCACAAAAATGTAGTCCGCAGGACTCATACTGCCCCGCTGGCAGGTCGTAACCATCACAAGCTTTTCTTCATCTATCAACTCCATCACCAGATCAGGCCGAGCGGGAGGATTGTACAAAATTGCGACGTCTAGTGCACCTTCCTGCACGCGATCGATCAGCCGTTCTGGCGTATTTACCTCAGCTCTCAGCGCCAATTCAGGCGCCTTCTGTCGTAGCCAGCACAGAAGCCTTGGAAGCAGCGGGTTCCACAGGCTGATCTCGCTTCCCAATCCAACGAGCTCCGACCGCCCGGTAGGGAGCGCGACCTGCTGACGCGCTCGCTCCCATAGCTGAACTAGGGCCGTCGCGTGGGGATGGAATCGCTCGCCGGCAGGCGTCAAGCGTGCGCCGGCGCGACTCCGAACAAACAAGCGGCGATTGAGCTGATCTTCGAGGATTCGTATCCGGGCGCTCACGGCGGTCGGGGTAATGTGCAGTTTGTCTGCCGCAGCCACGAAGCTGCCGGTCGACGCCACTTCAAGGAATGTTCGTGCAAGGCCGATATCCATCCTACAGCATTATTGGCCTTGCCATCAGCCCGCAATAGCGACTTCTGAAGAGAACCGCTTTGTGATCTTAGATTGTCATCAAGCGCGGTGGCTGCGTCATAGACGACGTCACATCGCGACGGTCTTCTTGCCGATGCAGTAAGTCAATGCGCATGAGCATTTCTGCGCACGTCAGGTATCTCCGGTGCGACGCGAACGGCATTGGTTCTCATGTCAGGCGAAAAGCGGCGCTGTGGAGCGCCTTAAGAACGGTAGAGTTGGTCCATGCCGCCACTCATCTAGTGCGGGCGGCGAACGTCGCATGCTCGGTTACGATTTGACCCATCGGAACGTCGTGCCACTGTGGATAGATCGTCGCGACCGCAGAATGGGAATACCCAACGCCAATCGTCGTAGGCGAGTAGTCGCAGGCTGACAGTGTCCGGTCGAAATACCCGCCACCATACCCTAATCGATACCCGGCGAAGTCGAAGCCCACAAGGGGTGCGAGGACGATGTCGGGTGTGAGGTTCTGCCCAGCCGGCGGGACGGGGATGTTCCACAAGCCGCGCTCTAGTCGGCCGCCACGGCTCCAGCCGCGGAAGACGAGCGGCCTGTTCTTCTCGATTACGACCGGCAGAGCGCAGATCGCTCCACGCTCGGCGGCGGAGGCGAGCCAGTCGAGTAAATTGAGCTCCCCCCGGATCGGCCAGTAAGCGGCGACGATACGGTTGCGCACGTCACCAACCAGTTCGTCGAGCCGTGATGCGACTGCCGCCGCCTTACACGCGCGCTCGGCAATCGGCAACGTAAGGCGTTGCTCAATCAGTCGTCGACGCGCGGCTTTCCGCCACCGGTAAACATCCGGCACTTTCCGACGCCCTATGCGATTGGGCCGCCATGCTTCGGTGGCGTCGTGCTGGGGCAACAAAGATGGATCCGGCGCATAATAGTCAGGCCGCCTGATACATTCAGAGTGGAGCAATGACGCTCTTGCAATGGTGGTTCGACCGGCCATCTTGCCTCCAGGCGCGCGCTCTCCTTAGCGTTTCAAGTGACACGATCAATCATCGTGCTAGATCGTCCTAAGGCCGCCACGTTTCTCAAGCCGGAACAAGGCTAGAAGAGAGGCGACGACGGAGTGTCCTAGAACCTTCTCCGGACATAGTGATCGTCGCAATCGCAGCAATCAAGATCATGCTGTTGTTCCGAGAGCGCAAAAAAATTCATCAATCTCCTCACTCTAAAGGACGGTGTCCACAATCAGGTAGCCCTGGTCGGTTCGACAGAAGTGCTCTTTGGAGCTTTTCGCTTCATTGGATATTCGTGGGCGTCTGGGAAGAAGTGTGTGATCCGAGACAACGCGAATCTTGGATCGTGATCTTCTAAAACAGCCAAAATAGTTTCGCGGGGTGACCAGCCTGTGGTTCAGGAAAGCGGGACCGCGGTTGAGGTGAAAGTCTGAGGTCGCGGACTGGAATGCGCCGGGATCTGCCGCTGTTCGCCGTGCCGGAGCAGCTTTTCGGTCGGCAGGTGCTAGTTTTACTGCGTGCGTCACGGCACGGGCACGCAGGCGGCGGCGTTCCGAAGCCCTCAGGTGTTACCAGATCGAATGGACCGCCGACGAGATATAGCGATTAGGGCGATCTAACGTAACCGGAGGCAAATAGCTCGGTGCGTCGCTCGATCATATCGGTTCGCGCGCGATCGAAGAGTCGATTGCAAATATACCGAGTCTACGCAGCAACAAAGCGCCGCATTCAGAAATGCCGCCGAAGAGAGTGCGCTCGAAGAGTGCGTCAGGTTAAGGCCGTGTTCTTGGGCGCAGCCTCATCAGGCTCCCAGTCCCGAAACTAATTGGCCACTCTGCGGCGCTCCAAACGCCCAGTCGCGTCTCGGCGAGATCTTACCGCTGTCGAAAATCAACCCCTAGGTAGGCGAACAGAAGGGCGAAACTTAACCAAGGCGCGACGCGCCGAAGAACGGTGTACCGCCGCGTACTTCCTAGTGATTGCACCGTAAGCAATCCGAGCACGACAACGAGCGCGCCGAAGAGTGCGCCGTAACGTTGGAACACAAGCGCTATTGCGGTGAGCGACGCGGTTACGCCCACGGTCGATTCGATGACATCGTAACGCCCGCCGATCTTTCCATCCCGAATCAGAGCTGTAAAGCTGGTCAGCCCCAACACGAACGATGCTGCCGGGACGAGTGCCAACACTCGTGGATCAATGAGTTCTTCAACAAGAGGCAGGGTCAATTAAATCCTCCCACGCGGCCGCTCCCGCGCGCTTCGGGGCGAAGCCTGATTGTCATGTGCGTCATTGCGCCAACCCATCAGCCCCGGCGCCCTCGGATTGAGCGTTCTGCACAAGCATGTTGCATTTCAGGAAGCTCTTGCCGATAAGGTGCGCCGCCAATGTACCTTATCGGTAGCTGCGAACAAGCTCACCTGCTCCATGATTGTCCACGCTGCCCCCACGCGAGCGACTGTTCGCCATTCATTCCTCCAGGAGCGCAGCTCGCGGCCTCGATCTTGAGGTGCGTCGTCGGCCCGCCCACTCCGTGTCAGAATTTGTGAGCGCTTATGCCATTTGGAAAACTTCGACCGTGGCGAGGCAGAGATGCCGCCGGCTTTCGGCTGTTCAGACCTATCCTCGCCGGTGCCACGCTTCGCGAGCGCGTGATCGCGTGTTTGGGGGCTTTGGCAGGGATTACTCTGACGGGTTTGATTTGCGGTTGGTGCTTCGGGGAGGGACCTCATATCCCCCTGATCGTCGCTCCTATGGGAGCTTCGGCGGTTCTGATTTTTGCTGTGCCGGCGAGCCCCTTGGCTCAGCCTTGGTCGGTGATCGGTGGCAATACCATTTCGGCATTCATGGGCGTTCTGGCCGCCCATTGGGTCTCAAGCCCAGTGCTCGCCATCGGCGTCGGTGTCTCGCTCGCGGTTGCGGCGATGTCGGTCACGCGTTCCCTCCATCCTCCAGGAGGAGCTGCTGCGTTGACGGCGTTGATCGGAGGGCCAGCGGTCACCTCGGCTGGCTTCCTGTTTCCGCTCTTTCCGGTCTGCCTAAATTCGCTGGTGCTGGTGGCGCTCGGCGTCGCATTTCACAAAATTTCCCGGAGAAACTATCCGCACATCGCGGTTCCCGTGCCCGCGAACAACCATGCGACAGCGGACCTTCCCGCCTCCATTCGCGTCGGATTCAAGCCGGAGGATATCGATGCGGCGCTGGTCGCTTTCAACGAAACGCTGGACATAGACCGTGCTGATTTGGACCGGCTTTTGCGGCAGGTCGAGCACCAGGCGCTTGTGCGAACTCATGGCAATCTGACTTGCCGCGAGATTATGTCGCGCGACGTGGTACAGATACGGGTGGACAACACGATCCGGCAGGCGCGCGAGCTCCTTCTGGCGCACAACATCAGGACTCTGCCAGTCGTAGATGCGGGCGGGCGTCTTGTAGGAACTCTGGGCTTACGGGAGCTGGCGCTTCGAAACAGTGGCGCAATCGCCGACGTGATGTCGGAGCCGAGGACGGCTGATCCGAATGATCCGGCGGTAAACCTCGTCCCTATCCTGACGGACGGGTCGACCCACGCGATCATCGTTACCCACGGTGATCAGACGGTTCTCGGCATCATCACGCAAACGGATTTGCTCTCGACGGTGGCTCGCTCGAGTGCAATCAACCAGATGCCGGAACGACACGAATTGGTGAGCTGACCCCGCAGCAGATTCAATTCCGCATAGAAGAGAACGATGGGCGGTCACGATGTTTGGGCGAGCACGCCGGTCTTCTTTTGGAAGGTCGTGCGTAGGTTCAACCGGGAGGAGGGCGTCGTTCTGCACGTTCCTTCGCTCGTCGAAGCGGACGTTCTCGATGTCCTCATAAATCAACGGCAGCTCCCCCGCCGTTGAGCCGGTCGTGCTCACCCCCAGCCGATCTATCGAATATCCAGTTCGATGGCAGCGTCATTGCCGTTCGTCAGTGCGGCGGCCGTTCGGCCCTGGGATCGTTGAAGACTTCTCATTCGGGCAGAAATTCATGGCCGTGTGCAGCCCGGCCACCGCGAGCGGCCGCGGCGCATCCTGTAGTCCGCGGATCCCACGATCTTATCGCACTTCTCGCAATCTACCCGGCCGGCGACAATTCGGGGGCCAGTGGAGCATCGAGCAAGCTATGAGAGCGGACTTTTCGCTTCGTTGGAACCGCCAATGAGCCCCGAGACCCTCTCCCTCCGCACGCTTCGCTTCGTCAACGTCGCGCACGCAATTGACCACTTTGTGCTCCTGATCTTTCCCACGGCCGTGATCGCGATCGCCCCCGACCTCGGTCTCGATTACTCGTCCCTGATTGGGGTCGCGACTGGGGCTTTCGTGGCCTTCGGCGCTTTCTCGCTGCCCATGGGGTGGTTCGCCGAACGCGTCGGCCGCCGCAACCTGCTGGCCGTGTTCTTCTTCGGCTGCGGCGCTTCGCTGATTGCCCTGTCTCTCGTCTCGACGCCATTCGCATTCGCAGGATGGCTATTCGTGCTCGGAGTGTTCGCCGCGATTTACCACCCGATCGGCTCGGCGATGCTCGTCAGTCACGCGCGGCAGCTAGGCCGAACCCTCGGCGTGAACGGGGTCTGGGGCAACGTTGGGGCCGGCTTCGCCTCCGGCGTGACGGCGCTGGTCGCGGCGTGGCTCGGCTGGCGCGCGTCTTTCGCAGCTCCCGGCATCCTGTGCCTCGCGACCGGCGTCGTCTTCCTCGCAGTGGTGCCCGGCGACGGCAAGGAGCGCTCCGGCGTCGAGGCGGGCGGCCTGACCAGACCGCTGGCCCGGCCTGGTCTCCTGCTCGTGATCTTCGTGGTCGCGGTCGTGGCGGGCGGCATGACATTCAATGTTGCCACGATCTCGGCTCCGAAAGTGATCGACGAACGGCTCGGCTTCGATCTGTCCCTGTCGTTCATCGGTTCGCTCGCTACCGCAGTCTTTATGGTCGGCGCAATGACCCAGCTCGCCGTCGGCCGGCTGGTCGACAAGGTCGAGCTACCTGTCATCTTCGTGGGGCTCGCCGCCACTCAAACGATGGGGCTAGCTCTCGCCAGCGCCGGAACCGGCGTTATGCTGCTCTCGGGCCTCGCCCTCGCCATGGCGGGCATCTACGGTCAGGTGGTCGTGAACGATGCGATGGTAGCGCGCTACGCGCCAGCGCACCTGCGGGCCAAGGCCTACAGTGTTCGGTACTTTCTCGGCTTCACCGCGAGCGGCCTCGCGGCTCCCTTCATCGCTTTCACCCATGCTGCAGGTGGTTTCTCGGCCACGCTCGGCGTAACCGCCGGGATTGCCGCAACCGTGTTTGTCTGCGCGTTCTCGTTCTTCTTCGCGGCCCGGGAATTCAAGGTCACTGACTCGAATGTCCTTTGAGCGAGAGGTGCGGTGGAACACAGGTCAGCTCTGGCCGGCTTGAGTTCCCCTTAAGCTAGTTTTCTGGGGTGGACGCGCCTCAATGAGAGGCCGCTTTCGTGCACGTCAGCTTTCAAGAAGCAAGGAAGCGTTGGTTGGCTTGCGGGTTTGCTTCCGTTTCAGACGGGCTGGCTTCGCGGCCGAACAGCCACCGCGGTGCGGGCCGAATGCGCGTGGCCGACGGTCGCGAGAGCTCTTCGTTCGTCGTCCGAGCAAGCTGGCTTCGTCTGTAGCCGTGCACAATCGCCTTCAAGTATCCATCCAGCTCCGCCGCTAATGGTTCAAAAAAAAAGGCGGACCCCGAGAGGTCCGCCTTACCCATGGACTGCCTGGAAGAGGGAGCTGCCAGGTTCCACAGAAGTCCACATCAGCGCCGCGTCTACTGACGCGATGCATGCGCTGGATGATTGATTTCAGTCTGCGAGAGAGAACACGGTCAGCTGACCGCCGAGAGCCGTGTACTGCGAGAGAGCCGCATAGCCGCCGACCGCGCCGAGGCCGTCGGTCGGGTTGGCCAGACCGGCCGCAAGGCCGATGCCCGCCCAGCCGCCGACGCCCGAGAGCACCGCGACGAACTGCTTGCCCTTGTGCTCGTAGGTCATGACGTTGCCGATGATGCCGGACGGGGTCTTGAACTTGTAGAGTTCCTTGCCCGTCTTGGCGTCGACAGCCTTCAGGTAGCCTTCGAGCGTGCCGTAGAACACCACGCCGCCAGCGGTCGCCAGAGCGCCCGACCAAACGGAGAACTGCTCCTTGTTCGACCAGACGATCTTACCCTTCTTGCCGTCCCAAGCGATGAAGTTGCCCATGCCGCCATGGCTGTTCGGCGCGGGGTACATCGAGAGGGTGGCGCCGACGTAAGGCTGGCCGGCGGTGTACGAGACCTTGAAAGGCTCGTAGTCCATGCAGACGTGGTTGGTCGGAACGTAGAACAGCTCGGTCTCCGGCGAGTAAGCCGCAGGCTGCTGATCCTTCGAGCCGAGCGCCGCAGGGCAGATGCCCTTCGAGTTCACGTCTTCGCCGTTCTGCTCCGTGGAGTATTTCGCGACGACGAGCGGACGGCCGTAGGTCTTGGACGACTTGTCCATGTCGACCTTGGTCGCCCAGTTCACCACCGGGTCGTACTTCTCGGCGACGAGCAGCGCGCCCGTCTCGCGGTTCAGCGTGTAGCCGAAGCCGTTACGATCGAAGTGCGTCAGGAGCGGCTGCTCCTTGCCGTCGATCTTCTGATCCGTGAGGATCATCTCGTTGATGCCGTCATAGTCCCACTCGTCGTGGGGCGTCATCTGGTAGACCCACTTGGCCATGCCGGTGTCGGGATTACGGGCGAAGATCGTCATCGACCACTTGTTGTCACCCGGACGCTGTTTCGGGTTCCAGGTCGAAGGATTCGCGGTGCCGTAATAGAATAGGTCAAGCTTCGGATCGTAGGAGTACCAACCCCAGGTCGATCCACCGCCGGTCTTCCACTGATCGCCCTCCCAAGTCTTTAGCGAACTGTCTTTGCCGATCGGCTTGCCGAGCTCCGTGGTCTTCTCCGGATCAACCAGCATGTCCTCGTCAGGACCCTGGCTATATGCCCGCCACGCCAACTTGCCCGTCTTCAGATCGTAGGCAGTGATGTGGCCGCGCACGCCGAATTCGGCGCCCGAGATGCCGACGATCAGCTTGTCCTTCACCGGCAGAACGGTTGCGGTGTTCGACTCGCCCTTCTTCGGATCGCCGTTGACGACTGACCACTTCTTCTCGCCGGTCTTGGCGTCGAGCGCCACGACCGTCGTATCGGCCTGATGCAAGAAGATCATGTCATCCGCATAGGCAAGGCCGCGGTTCACGACATCGCAGCACATGATCGGAATAACCGCAGGATCCTGCTTCGGCTGGTAGGTCCAGATGATCTTGCCGCTGTCGTTCAGGTCCAGCGCGTAGACGTTGTTCGGGAATGGCGTGTGGACGTACATGATGTCGCCAATCACGAGAGGTGAACCCTCGTGACCGCGCAGAACGCCCGTTGAGAAGCCCCAATCGACCTTGAGCTTCTTCACATTGTCCTTGTTGATCTGCGAGAGCTTGGAATAGCGCGTGTTCGCGTAATCGACTGTCTGAAGCACCTGCTGCTTAGGATCAGCGGTTCGCTTCAGGACGTCGTCATTGGCGAGCGCCGGAGCGACCGCAGCGAAACTAACGCCGAGGCTCAAGCCCAGCGAAATCGTCTTTATCCGGATCACCAGCGTCCTCCAAGAGCATCGTTTTTCTTGTGCCTCTGGCGTCCAGCCAGGAGGGCCCCTCAGGAAAGCCTTAAAAAACTTAGCTTATGAAGAGCGGCGATCCCGACTTCGATCGGGAGTTTTGCCCGGGATTCGGTGGGATAGCTTGCCTGCGTCAGTCCGCAATGGATGATTGGCGCCGTTCGGCAGGAAGGCTCTGGCCATGCGACTTCTCGTTAGCCTGATATTGCAGGTCGTGGGCGTCGTCGCTCTCTGCCTGTTTGGAGCGGCCTCCTGGGTGATGGTGGATGTCAATCGCAGCATCCATTCGGAGCTGACCGCCTCGGCTCAACGCGTCCAGCGGGAGGCTGTATCGCTGGCTTGGCGCGAAATGACGTTCCGGGGCTCGGTCGCTCCCGGCGCGGAGTTCGCGTTTCCGGACTGGCGCAGCTCCGACACGCTTAGGGTGATCAGTCCCGGCTACTGCGTGAGCGTCGCCTGGAGCGGTTGGGCGCCAAGACGTCTCTGTGGAATCCGAAACGCTGGATCCGAACCCCCGGCTTGGTTCGTCGCCCTGAACGAGGCCATGTTCGGTCCTATCGCGCCGGTGAGCCGTACAATCACGCTGTACATGCAGGAGGCGGGACAAGTCCGCGCTGAGACCGACGAGGGCGCCGCCGCTCGGGCAGCGTGGCGGCAGGTTAGTGTCGTTGTGGGCGTCTCAGCCGCGATGGCGGCCGCGATCGGCCTGCTTTCGACAGTTGTGATTGGACATGCCCTGATGCCTGCTGAGCGCATCGTGCGCGCGCTACGACGGCTTGAGCAGGGTGATCATGCCGTACGGCTGCCGTCCTTCCGGGCAGCGGCGGAGTTCGCGCATATCGCGCGAGCGTTCAACGACCTCACTCAGCGCCTCGCGGAGACAACAGCGGAGCGCGCCGCTGTGACGCGGCGGCTCTTCCAGGTTCAGGAGGAGGAACGCCGCTCCTTGGCACGCGATCTGCACGATGAGTTTGGACAATGCCTGACAGCCATTACCGCGATGTCTGACGCAATCGCAGCGGCGATCGAAGCGGATCATCAAGAGGTTGCGGAAGAGGCGCGCGAAATCGTCGTCATCACCCGTCGTATGATGGCGACACTGCGCGGAACGCTCGCGCGGCTCAGACCTCCAGAGCTGGATGAGATGGGGCTTGAACGCAGTCTCGATCAACTCGTCGCCACATGGAACGCCCGCCTCGCCGGAGCCGGAGCCGGCCATGCCGTTGCACCAGTGTACAAGCTCGACATCATGGGAGGTCTTACGGGGGTACCGGCTCAGGCGGCGCTCAGCATCTATCGAATTGCCCAGGAGTGTCTCACCAACGCGACGCGTCATGGGCGTCCCAGCGAGGTGCGACTCCAGATCGCCGCCGATGCGTCGCGCTCCGTGATCCGTGTCACGGTCGAGGACGACGGCGGCGGCGATCCTGCTCGTCTCATCTCCCAGTCAGGTCATGGGATCCTAGGCATCCGCGAGCGCGTCGCGGCCCTCGGCGGCAGCTTTTCCGCCGCAGCGGCCGCCGATAAAGGAGTGCGTGTTTCCGCATTAATTCCCTTGGAAAGCACCGTTTTCACCGAGACTCTTGCATGAGACGCCTGACGGCAATCCTTGTAGACGACCACCCGGTCGTTCGTGCTGGCTACCGGAAACTGCTCGAGAGACAAGCGGATTATAAGGTTACCGGCGAGGCAGGAACGGTACTTGAAGCATATCATCTCTATAAGAAGGTCCAACCAGACATCGTCGTCATGGACATCTCTATGCCTGGATCCAGCGGACTTGAAGGTATCCGTCGGATCCGGGCCTATGATGGCAGGGCGAAGATCCTTGTTTTCTCAATGCACCAAAGCGTGAATTACGCGCTGAAGGCTTTCGAAGCCGGCGCCTCCGGCTACGTTACGAAGAGCAGCCCCTCGGCCGAGTTGATCGCCTGCATGGGCACCGTGATGCGCGGCGGACGGTCTGTTAGCGACGACATCGCGCGTATGATCGCCGCTGAGCGCGTGTCAGGCCGCGCTTCTCCGATAGATGGTCTTGGTCCACGCGAAGTCGAGATCCTGCAGTTGCTAGCTGCAGGCAACTCCACGGAAGAGGCAGCAGCGGCGCTGCAGCTCAGCCACAAGACCGTTCAGAATTACCACTCGGTCATCAAAGCGAAGCTCAACGCTTCGAATGATGCCAAGCTCGTGTGGATTGCTCTCGGAGCCGGATTGCTTGAACCCCCCGATTTCGAGAACTAAGGGCGGGGCCGCTTGAGGGGTTAGTAGGGTCAAGTTACCGGTGACCTCGCGGGCGCTTGGCCCTCTCGACGCCCTCCTTGACGTCAAGCCCATTCCGGTGTGGCGCAGCCGACGCCCCTCGCATACAAGCGCTGTCATTTGCAGCATCTGCTTAAAACGAGGGCGTCCTGGCTAACATTGACGAGAAACTGGAGCCGATTCTGGCCGAGGTGCTGGCGCGCAATGCCGGCGAGAGTGAGTTCCACCAAGCCGTGCGGGAGGTGCTGGAGAGTCTGGGGCGCGTGGTAGCCAAACATCCGGACTCACGCCGACGACGCGCTGATCGAGCGCATTTGCGAACCGGAGCGCCAGATCATCTTCCGCGTGCCATGGGTTGACGATCGCGGCCAGGTCCAGATCAACCGCGGCTTTCGGGTGCAATTCAACTCGGCGCTCGGCCCCTACAAGGGCGGCATTCGCTTCCACCCCTCGGTGAACCTCGGCATCGTCAAGTTCCTGGGTTTCGAGCAGACCTTCAAGAACGCACTGACCGGCATGCCAATTGGTGGCGGCAAGGGCGGCTCCGACTTCAATCCGCGCGACCGCTCCGATGGCGAGATCATGCGCTTCTGCCAGTCTTTCATGACCGAGTTGCACCGCCATCTCGGCGAATATACCGACGTGCCGGCGGGTGACATCGGCGTGGGCGGGCGCGAGATCGGCTACATGTTCGGTCAGCACAAGCGTTTGACCAATCGTTACGAAGCGGGCGTGCTGACCGGCAAGGGCCTAGTCTATGGCGGATCGCAGGCTCGACGCGAGGCGACCGGCTATGGCGCGGTTTACTTCGTGGAGAGCATGCTCGCGACGCGCCAGGAAGGCATCGAGGGTAAGCGCGCGGTGGCCTCCGGCTCCGGCAACGTCGCGATTTACACCGCCGAGAAGCTGCAGCAGCTCGGCGGCCGAGTAATCGCCTGCTCCGACTCCAACGGTTATGTCGTGGACGCGACGGTTTCGCGGCGCTTTTGAACTGCCAATCGCAGATCATGTTTGGCACAATGTCGGTGTCGGTACGCATGAAGGACGCCGACACGCTCGAGCGCTTCGATCCCAGCTTCCCCGAAATACGCGAAACCTACCACCGTTGCGCAAGCTAGCGCTCACAGCCTGAGCGTCTCGACGTCTGGCGACAAACACAATGGGGGCGGCGGCCGCGCGTTCAAACCGGCTCGGCGCAGTCCGATCCTTGAGGAGCCGCGCCTTGAAAAGCTTCATGAACGCTCGGGCGTCGGTCGTCACCGACGCCCTTGACGGGATGCTGGCGGCCTCCGGCGGGCGTCTCGTTCGGCTCGACGCCTATCCCGACATCAGGGTGGTGCTGCGGGCGGATTGGGACAGGTCTCGTGTCGCATTGATCTCGGGCGGCGGGGCAGGCCACGAGCCCGCGCATGCAGGCTTCGTCGGAGAAGGCCTTCTGACAGCTGCGGTGAGCGGCGAGGTCTTCACGTCTCCCACGGTCGACGCCGTTCTTTCGGCGATCATCGCAGTTACGGGAGAAGCAGGGTGTCTGCTGATCGTGAAGAACTACACGGGCGATCGACTGAACTTCGGCTTGGCCGCCGAGAAGGCTCGGGCTCTCGGACTGAAGATCGAGGTGGTCATCGTCGGCGACGATATCTCGATAGATAACGCGCCCCAGCCGCGCGGCATCGCCGGTACGCTGCTGGTTCACAAACTCGCGGGCGCGGCCGCGGCGGCCGGGCTTCCGCTCGCCGCGGTGAAGGCGCGCGCCGACGACGCGGCGACGCACGTCCGCTCGCTCGGCCTTTCCCTCACCAGTTGCGCGATGCCGGGCGTCGAGCGTGAGGAGCGCATCGCACCCAACGAGGTCGAGCTCGGCCTCGGGATCCACGGCGAGCGGGGCAGCCGGGTCATCGAGTTCGCGGAAGCCGACCATCTGGTCGCGCAGGTCGCCGCACCGCTCCTTGAGAGGCTGTCGCCGGCCGACCGCATCGTACTGGTGGTCAACTCGCTCGGCGGAACGCCTCCCATAGAGATGTCGATCGTCATGGCCGCAGTCGCTCGGACTGAGCTCGCCGCTCACGTCGAAATGGTGATCGGACCGGCAGAGATGATGACCTCGCTCGACATGCGCGGCTTCTCGCTTACAGCTCTCGTACTTGACGAGGAGAGGCGAGCAGGCTTGCTAGCGCCCTCTGAAAGCGCGGCGTGGCTTTCCGCAGTGAGATTCGTTCAGCCCCACACGATCTCAGCGCCCGAGCTACACGACGCCCCCTCGATCTCGCCGTCGGACGACCCAGCCGTTCGTCGCCTCCTTGCCGCCGCCACCGCTTTGTTGAAGCAGACCGGGCCGGAGCTGGACGCGCTCGACGCCAAGGTGGGCGATGGCGACGCCGGCTCAACGTTCGCGAAGATCGCCGACGCAATCGCGGCTCAGGTCGATCGGCTGCCGCTCGGCGACCAAGCTGCGCTGATGACCGCGCTCGGCCACATACTGTCGCGAATCGGCGGCGGCAGCAGCGGAGTTCTGCTAGCGATCTTTTTCATGGCCGCCGGAGCAGGGCTCAAGCAAGACCCGTCTTTCCCAAGCGCGCTTCGGGCCGGACTGAAGCGCATGCAGGACTATGGCGGAGCCCGGCGCGGCGACCGCACCATGATTGACGCATTGGAGCCGGCGATTGACGAGCTCGTCGCAGGTGGCGGTCTGCGCGAGGCGGCGAGAGCCGCCCGCCAAGGCGCAGACAAAACCCGCTCGATGATAAAAGCGCGGGCAGGGCGCTCGTCTTACGTCCCTTCTGCGTCGCTCAGCGGCGTGCCCGACCCCGGCGCCGAAGCGGTCGCCCGTGTTCTTGAGCGGCTATCCGCCGTTAGCGGCTGATTACCTCATTGCCGCAGCTTCAAAGTGTATTCCAGAAAACAACGCGGTGTGGCGCGCATCGGTAAAGCTGATGTCTGCGCTGCATCGGCCCGACCACGGGCCGCCAGCTCGTTCGCAGTGAAGCCTCGCCAGGCCGGCCTGTTTCGATCGGCCGCTTCGGTGAGCCCCAACGCACCGTCAGCTTATTCTTGCACTTGCGCCCTCGGCCTGCGACCGCTCGGCGCCAGTGAGGTCCGCGCTGACAGCCGCTCGGCGCCGATTCCGTTGAAAAACTCCGTCGTTGAAGCGAGGCGGCGCCGCTGATTCATTCAGCTCCATGAGCGGAGGGCGGCGGCGATGATGGGCAAGCGGCAGGTCGACCAGGCGGCGCTGTTCTACGAGTTCTCGCTTGAGCGGCACGTGCCGCAGGACCACCTGCTGAGGGCGATCGACCGCTTCGTAGATCTGTCAGAGGTTCGGCGGGATTTGGCCCCGTTCTACAGCGCGACTGGCCGTCCTTCGATCGACCCGGAGCTCCTGATCCGGATGCTGCTGGTCGGCTACTGCTTCGGCGTTCGCTCGGAGCGGCGGCTGTGCGAGGAGGTTCATCTGAACCTCGCCTATCGCTGGTTCTGTCGGCTCGGCCTCGACGGCGACGTGCCGGATCACTCGACCTTCTCGAAGAACCGCCATGGCCGCTTCCGTGACAGCGACCTGCTGCGCAAGCTGTTCGAGACCGTGGCCAGGCGCTGCATGGCGGAGGGCCTCGTCGGCGGCGACGGCTTCGCGGTCGACGCCAGCCTAATCCGCGCCGACGCCAACCGGCAGCGCTCGGCGGACGGCGCGGCGGAGGTAGGCTGGGACGAGCTGGCCGCGTCCCGCCGTTCCGTCCGCGAATACCTCGACACGCTCGACGATGCGGCCTGGGGCGCGGCGAGCGAGACCCTGCCGAAGTTCGTGTCGCGGTCTGATCCGGCGGCGCAATAGATCGGCGCGCACAAGGGCCACGCCTTCTTCGCCTACGCCACCAACTACCTGATCGACCTCGACCACGCGATCATTGTCGACGTCGAGGCCACCCGCGCGATCCGGCAGGCCGAGGTCGGCGCCGCGCGAACGATGGTCGCGCGGACGCAGGAGCGCTTCGGGCTGTGGCCCGAGCGGCTCGCAGCCGACAGCGCCTATGGCTCGGCCGAGATGCTCGCCTGGCTGGTCCATGAACGCGGGATCGAGCCGCACATCCCGGTGTTCGACAAGAGCGCCCGGACCGACGGCACGTTCAGCCGCTCCGACTTCCCGTATGACCACGCCCGCGACCTCTACGTCTGCTTGGGCGGGAAGGAGTTGCGGTCCCGCCAGAGGTTCTACCGGAGCTCGGCTCCGCTCGCCGACGACGATGGCATGATCCGCTACCGCGCGAGCAAGTTCGACTGCGACGCCTGCTCCCTGAAGCCGCGGTGCTGCCCGAACACGCCGGCCCGGAAGATCCCTCGCTCGATCCACGAGGGTGCTCGCGACATGGCGAGGGACATCGCGAAGACCGACTCCTACGTCGTCTCCCGGCGCGAGCGGAAGAAGGTCGAGATGCTGTTCGCGCACCTCAAGCGCATCCTGCGGCTCGACCGGCTGCGCCTTCGAGGGCCATGCGGCGCTCGCGACGAGTTCCTGCTCGCCACCACCGCTCAGAACCTCAGAAAGCTCGCCAAGCTGGGCGCGGCGCCGACGCCAATTGCAGCCTGAAAGGCCCCGGAGCTCCGCTCGTCCTCGGCGCAATACGTGCGCCGACATGGTGACGCTGACCAGCGACCGCCTTCTTCAACGCAATCCGCCATTAGCGGACATTAGCCAGCGGCCACAAAAGCTGACCTTCGGAGCCCAGCTATGGCCCACCCAATAGAGTGGTCCCCTTGAACCGGACAGCCATCAGGCTGCGGTTTGGACCGTCTGCCGGGCTTGGTGATCCTCGAACTGGCGTTCGAAGCTCGGCCATACCGGGGCATTCGACGAAGAGTATGTGAGTTCCGATCGAAGAGGTCGACTGAAGCAGTAGGCTATCCTCAAGCAACTTAATGCGAACAATAAAAAATATAATTTCTGAGATTACGATATCAAGATCCTGAAATTACTATAATTACTAGCTCGCCCACAGGAATTGAATTACGGCGCTCCGGATGTAATCCCAATCTAGACACGGGGGTGGATCGATACGTTCTTCTGATAGGAAAGCGGCGCCGAGGCGCGATCGGGCTTTGGCCGCGGTTGCGTCGCTCGCGCTCGTGGCCGCGGCGGGGACTGGCGGCGCAGCCAGCGCGCAAAACGCATCCGGAGGGGTCACGCTTCCCGAGATCCTCGTTCAGGGTAGGGCCGACGCGACCTCGAAACCAGACAGCCCGCTTTGTGCATCCGAAGCCGGACTGCTGCGATGACAAGGTTGCGCGCGCAGACCCTGCCCCCGCCAAAGGGCTCTCGATCAACCTGCACGCCGGCGGGCGCCGCTCAGCTTGCAAAGGCGAGCGGCGTTCCGTCGAGCGGGTGGCGCAGCACCTCCATGGCCAAGCCGTAGATCGCCTCGAGACGGTCCGGCGCCATGATCGAGCTCGGGGATCCGCGCGCGATCATCCGCCCGGTGTGAAGCGCCGCCACCTCGTCGCAGAACCGGGCCGCCATGTTGACGTCGTGCAGCACCACCACGACGCCGCGCCCGCCGGTCTCGGCGAGCTTCCGAACCAGCGTCAGCACCTCGATCTGGTGGGCGATGTCGAGCGCAGAGGTCGGCTCATCGAGCAGCAGCCAGCGCGCCTGCTGGGCGACCAGCATCGCAAGCCAGACGCGCTGGCGCTCCCCGCCCGAAAGCTCCTCCACTAGGCGGTCCGAGAAGTCCTCCACATTGGCGAGCCTCATGGCCTCCGCGAGCGCCTGCGTATCCTTGGGGCCGAAGCGGCCGAGCGCTCCGTGCCAGGGATAACGCCCAAGCGCCACCAGCTCCCGGACGGTCAACCCCGAGGCGAGGGGCGGCTGTTGTGGCAGGTAGGCGACTTGGCGCGCGAAGTCGCGCGAGCGCCAGGCGCCGATCTGCCGACCGCCATAACGGATCGCTCCGGCCGTCGCGGTCTGCTGGCGCGCCATGAGCTTCAGCAGCGTCGACTTGCCCGAACCGTTATGGCCCACCAGACCGATGACCGCGCCGGGCGCGAAGGTCGCGGAGAGTGGCGCCAGGAGAGCCCGGCCATCGACCGCGAAAGACACTTCCGAAAGCTCGAACGTTGCCGGCGGCGCGGCGTCAGCATTGGTCATCGTCAAGACGTCTCCATACATGCGAGCGAGCCACGGGCTCTCGACTTCGCGCCCGCCACTCGGTGGGCGTACAGCCGGCGAGGTCGCGAAACACGCGCGTGAAATGCGCCTGGTCCGAAAAGCCCAGCCCGCTGGCGATGTCGCTCAGCGGCGCTTCGGCGCGTTCGATCAGCCGCTTCGCCTTCCGGACCCTCGCCTGAAGCTGCCAGCGATGCGGCGGCATGCCCGTCGCGGCCTTGAAGGCGTGGCTGAAGTAGCTTTCCGAAAGACCAGCGAGGCTGGCGAGCTCGCTGAGGCGAATCGTCTCGGCGCAGCGCTCCTCGATGTAGTCGACTGTGAGCTGCAACTGCCGGTCCGAGAGCGCGCTGCGCGCCGGCCGCCGAGACGACGCGAAGGCGGCCGCGACCAAGAGCCCAACGCCATAGAGGCCGAGCTCGCGACGCGCCAGGAAGGCATCGAGGGTAAGCGCGCGGTGGTCTCCGGCTCCGGCAATGTCGCGATTTACACCACGAAGAAGCTGCAGCAGCTCGGCGGCCGAGTAATCGCCTGCTCCGACTCCAACGGTTATGTCGTGGACGAGGATGGGATCGACCCTGCACTCCTCAAAGAGATCAAGGAGGTCCGGCGCGGGCGCATCTCTGAATACGCGGTGCTGCGGGGCAAGCAAGCCCGCTATGTCGATGGCGGCTCGATCTGGAGCGCGCCGTGCGACATCGCGATTCCCTCGACCACGCAGAACGAATTGACCGGCAAGAACGCAAGGACGCTGGTTACGAACGGCGTGGTGGCGGTCGGCGAAGGCGCGGCCCTCCGCCAGTAGCTGACATGAGCGGAACGGCAAAAAGCAGACTTTCGGGGCCTTTCGCCGAGGCCGCGCTGACGAGGCTAGTCGCCGCGACCGAGTCGAACGGCACGAGCCTGCGGCCTGCGTATAGGCTCCGTCGGTGGTGCTGTCGATCATGGGCTGCCAGTCACCAGTAAGACCACGCGCGCCCATCGTTTTGGGAAAGGCGTCCCAAACCCCTTGCTCGGCGCAGCGCCGGAACCGGACATAGACCGAGTTCCACTTGCCGTAACGCTCGTGCATATCGCGCCAAGGGCAGCCGACCGCAGCACATAGAGCATCCCGTTCAAAAAACGGCGGTTGTCTGGGCGGGCCGAGACCACCGGCAGCGTTCGGCAGGTAGCCGCGCTCCAACCAGCGCCCACTCGTCATCCCTCAGATCGCCCCGAGCCGAAACTGTCTTCTCTGAAAGGAAAGCCTTGCATCGGTCACGCAGAGATCTGGGAACCCCTTTTGTCAATACAGCCTAAGGCGCTAAGGGCCTGTTCCGGCTTTCTTCGCGCGCCGGCGACTGGCCCGGCCAAATGGGCCGCCGGCAGTGCTCGCGCTTAGCGCATTATTTCATTAGAAGAAATATAAGTTATTGTATTTGCGTATATTTCTTTACCGCGGTACGCACCCTCGCTTGCCGTCGCAGCAAGCCGGATGCAACTTCACTGCGGTCCTACCAATGTTAGCTTGGCGAGAAAGACTCGAGGCTCTGTTCAACAGCCATCGTCGCCAGATGGAGCGATTGGCTCGCCGAAGCGTCGGTTGCCGCGAGATCGCCGCCGACATCGTGCAGGATGTGTTCGCCCGCGCGCTGGCGGCAGGCCCCCGGGGCAGCATCGACGATGACCGACGGGTGTTGTTCGCCTCGATCCGCAACGCGACGATCGAACATCACCGAACGTCGCGCCGGAGAGGCCAGCTCATGCTTGCCGCGGCGGCTGTCGACGAGGCCAGCGTTCTGTCGCCAGAGCGGTCAGCTCAAGGCGCCGAGGCGCTCCGGGCGCTTGATGCGGCGCTCCGCGAACTCTCGCCACGCTGCCGCCGGATCTTTCTCATGCGCAGAGTCGATGGTTTGCCGAATGCGGAAATCGCGCGGCGGCACGGCATATCGGTCAACAGCGTCGAGAAGCACATCGCGCGTGCGCTCCGCCACTGCCAGACCCGAATGGGCGAGCACCTCCGCGAGGACTGATCGTCAGCGCCGTCGGTCGACGACACGGCGATTTCCCCCCCCGGCCGTTATTGGATACGGATTAGCTAGGCGCGTCGGCGAGCCGCGCTCGACTGGCGAGGGGTACGACACTGACAGCCGAACCGACCGACGAGCAACGCGAAGAGGCTGCTCTCTGGTTGGCGCGGAAAACGGGCGGCGCGTTCACCGTTGAGGACCAAGCCGCGCTCGAGCGTTGGCTGAACTCCGATCCAGGACATCGCCGAGCCTTCGACGAGATGCGAGTTCTGTACGCTCAGTTGGAGGATCCCGCATGCGGGATAGCCGAGCGAAGCCGGATGAGACGGAGGCTCGCCCGCCTCGCCTCGCCCCGCAGAGGATGGATCATGGCTCCGGCCGGAGGGCTGGCCGCCGTCGCGTTGGTCGTGGTCCTGGCTCCGGGGGTAGTCGAGGATTGGCAGGCGGACCTCGTAACCTCTCGAGATCCCGTCTCCGTCTTACGTCTTCCCGACGGGTCGACGGCCCATCTGGCCGCAGACACAGCCGTCGCGTTTGACTTCCAGCCGGGAAGGCGGCGGGTGCGCCTTCTGCGCGGAGAGGCGTTTTTCGAGGTCGCGCACGGTGCTCCGGGCGCTTTCACGGTGGAAATCGGCGAGGGCGAAGTTCGAGACATAGGCACGAAGTTCGACGTCAACCGGCTGCCGAACGGAACGGACATCGTCGTGAGTGAAGGCAGCGTGGCCCTCGCGGGACGGGAAGACCGGCAACTCACGATCCTTCAACGCGGAGACAAGGGCGTTATCGCTGGCGGCCGCACGCGGGGCGTCGAAGCCGCGGACGTCGACCTTGCGCTATCTTGGATGTCAGGCCGCCTCGTGGTGCAAGGCGCGACGGTGGAGGACGTTGTGGCGGCCCTGCAGCGACACACAAGCCGCCGAATCTTCGTGCGCGGCGCGCTCGCCCGACGCGAGGTCTCCGCAAGCCTCCCCCTGACCAACGTCGACGCCTCCCTTGAGACCGTGGCGACCGCCGTCGGAGGACGCGTGCTTCGCGCGCCTCTCCTGATCGTCATCTACTGAGCGCTACCCGCCACTACTGAGCGCTACCCGCCACGATCGCATCTGGATGAATCTTGCCTGCCCCAGGCACGGCGGAACGCTCGTCGTCCGTTCTGTCCTGCGGAGGCCTTCGGTGGCCTCGCGGCCAGCGGGGGCGGACCAATGAGAACGGACGGGCGTCGGGCGTATGACGGCTTGCAGATTGCGGCCCGGCTCGCGGCGATTGCGGCTGTCGCGACGCTCGGCGCGCAGACCGCGAGGGCGCAGGCGTCTGAGGACGAGGAAGCTTCTGGAACTTACCGCTTCCATATCCCGGCCAAGTCGCTGGCCGCGTCAGTCGCCGATCTCGGCGCCGTAACCGGCTGGCGCATCGCCTATCCGTTCACTTTGCCGCCTGATGCGCGCAGCAACCCCATCAGTGGGACCATGAGCGCGCAGGCGGCCCTCGAACGGATGCTGGACGGTTCAGGCGTCGTCTATCGATTGGCGGGGCCGCGATCGATCGTGCTGGTCGATCTGCGGGGAAGGTCGGCGAGCGAAGCGGCGCTCCGCGATGCGGTCGCGCTGGCGCCGATCGAGGTCGCAGGGTCCAGAGGGCCCGTTTCCTACGCTGGCGGCCAGGTGGCGACTGGAAGCGGCCTTGGTCTTCTGGGCGACCGGGACGTCATGGACACCCCTTTCAGCGTCACGAGCTACACCGCCAAGACAATCGCCGATCAGCAGGGACGCAGCGTCGGCGACGTGGTGAAGAACGATCCGTCCGTCCGGACGACCTGGTCGGACGGAAGCTATTCGAACCAATTCTTCATCCGCGGCTTTCCGGTGGGGAACCCGGATATCTCTATCTCCGGCCTCTATGGTCTCGCGCCCTATCAGATGGCTGGGACGGCTTGGGTCGATCGGGTCGAGGTCCTGAAAGGCCCGAGCGCGCTGCTGAACGGCATGGCGCCGGGCGGCAGCATCGGAGGCGCGATCAACCTCGTTCCAAAGCGCGCCGGAGACGATCCACTGACGCGCCTGACGTTGGGCTACGCCTCCAACGCGCAATTTGGCTCGAGCGTCGATCTCGCGCGCAGGTTTGGGCCCGATGACGCCTTCGGCGTGAGACTGAACGGCTCGTATCGGAAGGGCGACACTTCGGTTCACGGTCAGTCGACGGAGCTCGGCGAGGCGGCTCTCGGGCTGGACTACCGCGGAGAGCGGCTGAGGCTTTCAGCTGACGTGATCTATCAGAAGAACGATTCCGACAATCCCGTCCGGCCGATCTATTATCGCGCGGGCTTCCAGATTCCCAAGGCGCCGAAGGCGTCGGCCGATCTCGGTCAGGACTGGTACTACACGAAAGGCGAGGACATTACGGGCGTCGTCCGCGCCGAATATGACGTGACGGAGAACTTCACCGCCTACGCGACCTTCGGCGCTCACAGGAACACGCTGACGGGCCTCTACAACTTCGAATACATCAAGAACGCAGCCGGGGACTTCGACGCCAACAATTATTATCAGCCTACCTATAACAGGGCCTGGACGGGCGAGACGGGCGTGAAGGCGAGGCTTGAGACCGGGCCTGTTCGTCACGAGCTGACGATCAGCGCGACGAGGCTATATTCGGAGCTGGGAAACCGCCCTCAGGTGATCTCCACCTATTCATCGAATATCTACGATCCGGGCGGCGTCAAGAAGCCCGACCTGTCGCCTTGGTTCTCCAGCACCCCGAAGACCAGCGCGCTAACCCTTTCGACCGTCGCGGTGGCCGACAGCCTCTATATGCTGGACGACCGTCTCCAACTCATCCTCGGGGGACGATTTCAGAAGGTGCAGCAGAAGGCGTGGAACGTTACGACCCGGGCGCGGACCGCCGACTATGACGAGCAGGCCTTCACTCCGGCCGTCGGCGTGGTCGTCAAGCCGTGGGAGCGCGTCTCTCTCTACGTGAATTACATCGAGGGACTGAGCCAGGGGCCGGTCGCGCCTGCGGGCTCAGAGAATTTCGGCGCGGCGTTTCCTCCGATGAAGTCCAAGCAGTACGAGGCGGGCGTCAAGATCGACTTCGGCCGCGTCGCTGCGACGATGAGCTTGTTCCAGATCGAGCAGCCCAACGGACTTCTGGACGCGAAGACGAACCGCTACGGCCTTGATGGCGAGACCCGCAACCGAGGCGTCGAGCTGAATGTCTTTGGCGAACTCGCGGTCGGCCTGAGACTTCTTGGCGGAGTCGCCTTCATGGACGGCGTGCAGACCAAAACAGCGAACGGCGCCAACAACGGCAAGAGGGCAATCGGAATACCGAAGACGCAGCTCAACCTCGGAGCGGAGTGGGATGCGCCAATCGTTCAGGGGCTGACCTTCACGGGCCGGATGATCCACACGTCCAAGCAGTTCGCGAGCGCAGACAACAGCCAGAGCATTCCGGACTGGACGCGCTTCGACGTCGGGGCCCGCTACACCTTCGAGCGTGCGGACGGAAAGCCCGTGACGCTGAGGGCGACCGTGGAGAACGTCTTCAACAAGAGCTACTGGGCGGCCGCTTCGACGAACTTCGGACTGGCGCGCGGCGCCCCGCGGACGGTCCTGCTGTCGTCGACCTTCGACTTCTGACGTTGTCCGGGGCGCCAGCTCGAGGCCGAGCCTCCCGCGACGCGTCGCGTGCGGGCAGAGCTCTGCCGCTCACGCGCAGGGCGGTGATTGGCGCCGGCGTGGCCTGTCTCACGGACTCCGCCCTCTCACGGAGAGCTTTCGCCGCCGAGCCGGCCATCTCGGTCGCGGCGCCCGATTGGGCCGCGGCCGAGAGCCTCCTGGCGATGGGCGTCGCGCCGCTCGCTGTCACCGACACCGCTGTCTATCGGGAATGGCTGCCTGAACCGTCATTGCCCCTGGAGACGCTCGACCTCGGATCGAGGGCGGAGCCCAATCTGGAGGTTCTCGCACAGGCGCGGCCGCAACGGATCTTCATCTCTAACTGGCAGATCAGCCTCAAGCCGCAGTTCGAGCGGATCGCCCCCACGCAGGTCGTCACGCTGATCGATCCGCCGTCGTCCCCCCTCGCCAACGCCTGTGAGGCGATGCGGTCGATCGCCCGATCGATCGGAAGGCGCGAGAGCGCGGATCGGTATCTTGCGGCCTTCCGTGAAGCGCTCACCTCATTCGCCGCTCAGCTCCGCGGCCGCCGTCCGGAGCCGGTTCTCGTGGGGGTGCTGCACGAGAACGGGAGACAGATTTACCTCTATGGGGAGGGCAGCTGGGTTCATGAAATCCTGCTCCGGCTCGGCCTGCGCAACGCTCTGCGCGCGCGGCCCTCGCGGTTCGGAAACGCATTGGTCGATCTGGCCGAACTGGCCGAAACGCCAGACGCGCGACTGCTTTATCTCGATCAGGGCGAACGGACGAGGCGCGCCGAACGCGCTCTTGCGCGAAGCACGCTTTGGCGGAGCCTGCCGATCGCCAGGCCGGGCCGGATACGGACGATCGCGCCGTTCTACGCGCTTGGCGGCGCGCCCTCCGCGTGGCGGTGCGCGCGGCTGATCTCCGCGGCCGTGCTCTCCGGGCCAGCGCAGGATGGCTGACCGCCTGCGCGCCAAAAGGGTCGTCGCGCTACCGGCCGTCGCGGCGGCATTGGCCGCGGCCGCTCTCGGCCTGACGGCCCTGACGGCGCGTGCAACCTTGGGCCCCGACCTTTCATGGTCGAGCTTCGCCGACCCAGGTTCGGACATCCATGCGCTTGTGCTGCGCGAGATGGCGGCTCCCCGCGTCGTCGTCAGCCTTCTCGTCGGGGCAGCGCTGGGGCTCTCGGGGGCCCTGCTCCAGCATGCGCTGCGAAATCCACTGGCCGACGCCACGACGCTCGGCGTCTCGTCCGGCGCCTATCTGGCGCTGGCCGCAGCCTCCCTGTTCGCGCCGGACCTCCTCGACCGCGGCCAGGAGGCGGCGGCGCTGGCCGGCGGCGGCGCCGCGACCCTCTCTGTCGTCGCGCTGACGCGCCGACACGGCTTCGCCCCGACCGCCGTCATCCTGGTCGGCCTGACGCTCAACCTGCTGCTCGGCGGCGTGGGCGCCGCGCTGACGATCTTCCACCATGACACGCTCACCACGTTGTTCGTCTGGCAGACAGGCTCGCTCGTGCAGAACGGATGGAGCTCGGTCGAGTATCTCGCGCCGCGGCTCGCCCTCTGCGGAGCCGCGGCCGCTCTTCTGGCGCGGCCTCTATCCGTTCTGGCGCTCGACGACCGTCAGTCCAGCGCGGTCGGCTTGCCGGTCGGCGTCATGCGCGGCCTTGCTGTGGCGATCGCGGCTGCGCTGGCGGCCTTCAGCGTCAGCGCAGCCGGCGTCATCGGCTTCGTTGGATTGGCGGCGCCTCAGATCGCACGGCTGCTCGGTGCCAGAAAGCTCCGGCAGCGACTGTCATGGGCGACGACGTTCGGCGCTCTTCTGCTCTGGCTCACCGATCAGTGCGTGCAGCGCGTCGCCTTCTTTCACGCAGAACTGCCGACCGGCAGCGCCACGGCGCTGTTCGGCGCGCCGATGCTGCTCCTGGCGTTGAGGAGCCGGCCCGCGGGCCGGGAGCCGCTCCGGCCGGGAGCCCCTCAGCCGCGCGCGCAGCGTCCGTTTCTCGCGCTCGCCATGTTCGGGGTCCTGCTTGTCGGGGCCGCCGCAGCGGCGACGGCGTTCGGCAGGTCCGCATCAGGCTGGGCGTGGCTGTCGGGGGCGGACTTCCAATTGGTGGCGCCGTGGCGCGCGCCGCGCGTGGCTGTCGCCGGAGCCGCAGGATCGATGCTCGCCATGGCGGGGTTACTGCTCCATCGTCTCACCGGAAATCCTATGGCCAGTCCCGAATCCCTCGGCGTGTCGTCCGGCGCGGCGCTCGGCGTCGTCCTTCTCCTTCTGGCCGCGCCGGACTTCTCCCAAATCGCCATGACGGCTGCGGCCGGCGGCGGGGCCGCGGCGGCGCTGGCGCTCGTGGCGCCCACGGCTCGCAGCTCCGGCTCGCCCGATCGCCTCCTTCTGACGGGCATGGCTCTCAGCATGATGTTCAGCGCATTCGCGGCCACGCTGCTCACGAGCGGCGATCCACGCGCCGCGATCCTTCTCTCCTGGATGTCCGGGTCGACCTATCGCGTCTCGGCCTCCGCCGCGCAGCTCGCGCTCGGCGTCGCGGCGGCCGGCCTGGCCGCGAGCCTCCTCGTCTGGCGCTGGCTTGAGATATCGCCGCTCGGCGGGACGACGGTCCGCGCGGTCGGCGTTCCGATGACGCTTGCGCGAACCGTCATCCTCGGTCTCGCGGCTATCCTCACAGCCGCAGCCACGCTGCTCGTCGGCCCGCTCAGCTTCGTCGGGCTTATGGCGCCCCATCTCACACGCGAGCTCGGACTGCGGAGGCCGCTGGAGCAGACGCTCGGGAGCGCGGCCCTCGGCGGAACATTGATGATGCTCGCGGATTGGGTGGGCCGGAACATGTTCTTTCCCTGGCAAGCGCCGGCCGGCCTCATGGCGGCGCTACTCGGCGCTCCCGTCTATCTCTGGCTAGCCGGCGGGCGACGGGCATGAACCGACCGTCTGGGGACCGTCAGCTTCGCGCCCTGATCGCGGAGGCGTTGCGTCTTCTGCGCCCCGTCCGCTGGACCGCGCTTCTCGCGACTACAGCAGGCGTCGTCGGCGGCGTCGCTACGGCCGGTTTGCTGGCGGGGGTGAACAGCGCGCTGATCGGTTCCGTGGAGCCGAGCGTCGGGCGCGTCGCGGAGCTCGCCTGCCTCTGCGCTCTGAGCCTTGTTGGAACCGCCGTCGCCGGCGCCTTGAACAGCATGGTCGGGCAGATGCTGATCGCGGCGCTTCGAAAGGACATCTCCGCCCGCATCCTCCGGGCACCGCTGCGAGCTCTCGAATCCCTGCGCGCGCCCGGAATCATGGCCGTGCTGACAAACGACATCGACACGGTCTCGGCCTTCACGTTCAACTTCTCCGGCTACGCCGTCGCCCTCGCGGTCACTCTCGGCGCCTTTGTCTATCTGCTGGCGCTTTCGCCCGTCATCTTCCTCCTCGCGCTGGTCTCCCTCGCAGCAGGCTCAGCGGTCAACCTCGTGGCCAAGCGCATCTGGGTCCGAGACTACGAAGCCGTCAGAACCGCGTCAGATGAACTGCACAAGCAGTACGCCGCGATCATCGACGGCGCGAAGGAGCTCAAGATCAGTCGGCCGCGCCGCGCTCGGGTCTACGGGGTGCTGCTGGCCGGAGCCGCCGAAAGGATCGCGGCGCTGAAGACCCGCGCGATGGCCCTGTTCTGGATCGCGGACGCAGTCGGCTCCGCGTTGTTCTTCGTCGTGATCTGCCTTCTTCTGGCGGCGTCCGGTCGGCTTGGCGTCGACCGGTCGGTCATCAGCGGCGCCGCGCTCGTGCTCCTCTATGTCAAAGGGCCTCTCGAGCGTTTGGCCGGGGCCTTGCCGGTTCTGGATCAGGCGCAGGTATCTTTCCGGCGCATAACGAAGCTTTCGGAGGCTCTGGAGCAGAGCGAGCCGCGATTGAGCCTGATCATGGATTCCGCAGATTCGCCGACTCGCATGATCCGGTCTCTCGAGCTGCGGAACGTGACGTATTCCTTCGGCGACGGCGTCGGCGCGCGGTCGTTCACGCTGGGCCCGCTCGATCTGACGGTCCACGCAGGCGAGCTGCTGTTCATCGTCGGCGCGAACGGGTCGGGCAAGACGACCCTGGTCAAAATTCTCCTCGGCCTCTACGCCCCTGACGCGGGCGAGGTGCTGCTCGACGGAACACGCGTGGAGCCCGAGAGACGTGACGAGTATCGGCAGCTCTTCTCGACCGTGTTCTCCGACTACTATCTGTTCGACGATCTCGCCTACGGCGCGGCGTCCGATGACGCGAGACGCCGCCTCGATTGCCTGGGGCTGGCTGGCGAGGTCCGGATCGAGGACGGTCGGTTTTCGACGACGGATCTGTCGACAGGCCAGAGGAAGCGGCTCGCTCTGATCCAGGCCTATGCAGAGGGCCGACCAATCCTCGTCACTGACGAGTGGGCCGCCGATCAGGATCCGGAGTTTCGTCGCAGATTCTATGAGGAACTGCTGCCTGGGATGAAGTCGGGAGGTCGCACGCTCATCGTCATCAGTCACGATGACCGCTATTTCCACGTTGCAGATCGGGTGATTGAAATCCGAGAAGGGAAAATTGTATGGGTTCGGAAGGGAGAAGAAGGAGCCTTATAATCTAGAATGGCGTCGCTGTGCCTTCGCGAGCCATCTCGCGCTAGCCTAATTGGCTGCCTTCCCAAATCTATTCGGCCCCTGTGTCCCCGGCATCATCGCTAGGATGGCGAGCGGGATCACGCCGAGATCGCGAACTTGAGCGTTCGTCTTTAACTGCTGGCGGATCGCCCAGATGTGCTTCGGCTTCAAAGGCGCTTTTGGGCCGATGAGCCGACCAGCGTCCCATGGTTTTTGAGGTAAGCGGAACAAGTCGGGCTGGCGCATAGCCTCCTCCTAGAGGCGGCCCCTCAAAAGCAATCCTACACCCGTAACCGTTCGGGGACGCGCCAAGAGCGGTCATTAGCAGGAAGGGGAAATGCGGACGTTCGTCGCCTAGGATGCCGTCTGGTACGGTAGGCCCTCGTGAAGCCCCACGCTCCACAGATGGGCGCACGTCTCATGCGCAACAACGTTCTTTGATTTTAGAATAAGGGTATAGGGACGCATGCGATCGGTACCGCCTAATCCGGAAGCGCAGTTGCTTGCCAAGCAGCTTCCGTCGGATCCCCGTTCAGCGGCCGTGCAAGCGCCTTCCCGACCCAGAAGGGCCTCCTGTCGGCCACGCGCCTTCATCGATTCCTCGTTAGGGAGGCGGGCGGTCCGCTCCGCCTCGCCCGCCGCCCGCATGACCTTCGGAGCCCATGGACGACGCGTCCTCGCCTCCCCAGATTGCGGGTCTCCGCACGCCCAAAGTTCCCAATGACTGACATCCCGCCCTGGCTGAAATCGATGGAGCACGGTGTGCTCGGCGAAACCCGCGCCCGCGCCTTCCTGCTCCAGCGCTTTTGGGTGCTCAGTCGGTCGGTCGATATCGACGGTGCCGATTATCTGATCCAGCGTCGGCTGACCGGTGCCAACTTCCTCGACCAGCGGGCGCCGCGCCTTGGCGTGGTGCAGGTCAAATTCATCCAGGACGGTGCCACGACTATCAAGATTCCGACGGCCTATGTCGTGGATGCAGACGAGAAACCGTATGGTGAGTTCTTCGTCTTGGTCTGCACCGGACAGGAGGACGACCAGCGGATGTTCCTCCTTTCGGCACCCGCTATCGTTGCCGAGTTCGAACGGAAGACGACGACCCGTAAAGACGGAACGGAGAAGCCCGCCTATATGCTGAAGGGGGCGGACCTGCTGGCCTTGGGCAACTATGAGGTCCTGCGCCAAGGCCTGAAGCTCGATGAGATCGAGAACGCCCTGACCCGCGCGGACCTCGGCGACAACCGCCGCTTCCTCTACCGGTCCGGCTATGTGAAGCCCGAAAAGGACCACATCGACCACGACTTCAACCTGCCGCTGGAGAACGGCTGGGGCGACATTGGCTCAGCCTTCTTCGAGAACAAGACGAAGATGACGTCGACCCTCTACGACCTCGAGGAACTCGTGGAGGCGGCGGAAAAGATCATCGCCACTACGGATCCGGAGGAGGCGCTGCGGATCTATGATGATGTGTTCACGCAGCACATCGGCGGTGGATACAGCTCTCGCACCAGCCTCTCGGTTCGTTGTGAAGGCTTCGACGACGACGAGTTCGCGACGACGGTCCGAACCCACCGGAAACGGCTCGACGCCATTCGCGCCCTCGGCGTGGAGGCGGCCTATTTCGATCTCGTCGCAACCTACCGGTCCGAGGTCGCCCGGCAGCTCGAACCGCTCATCCAGTCCGGGGTGACAGTCGTGAAGGTCAAGACGACCTACGATCCGAAAACCCTGCGTCGCGGTATCATCGTCGTCACCGCGTCCAGTGAGACGCCCAAGGACAGCAAGGTCTCCAAATCCGAGAAGGGCCGCCAGATCCTTCATATCAACGTCGCCTCGATTGCGACGGCCTATGGGAGAGCGGAGACCGGCGAGGCCCAAAAGGCGATCACCGGTCGGCTCTGGCAACTAAGTCAGCCCTTCATCGCCGCCCTCGACGAAATCTACCTAGGCGCCGACCTCGTCGCCTGCTGATCGGCGCCTCAACTCGCGGGCAAGACGATCAGGCAATAATCGGACTCGATTAGCTTGGGTGAGCCGCCGCGACTAGGAGAGCTGAGTTGGCGTTGACCTGACAATCGCCGAACTAAACGCCGATCGGGTAAACCTGTTGCTGACTGACACCGAGGCGACCGTTGCCGGTCAACTCGATGACGCGCATGGCGGGGTTCGTCGGATCGTCCGATCCGGCTGTGCTGAATTTCTCGACCATGTGCCGCGCTAGGCTGCGGCTTGCCGTGGTGATCACAAGTCTAACCCGACCGCCGCCCTCGGTGGCAACGGCGCGGAATACGTCCATGAGCCCTACGCGATTGAGGTCATCCAAGTGCGCAACGGGCTCATCCAGGAAGAACGTGCCACCCAATCCGCGTGCCCGGGCAAGGAACAGTGCCAGTGCGAGATCTTGCCTTTGTCCCTGGCTGAAATCACGACCAGGGTCGAGCTGCGCGACCCCCGCATCCGCGAACCAGTGCAGGAACGACTCCGACTGGCCGAGGTCGATCCGATCAACTATCCGGTTCGCGTGCATCCGAAGGAACAGCGCGTTCACGACGCGGCTCAAGCCGCCGACCTGGGCTTGGCTCGTCGCCGTGTAGTTCTCGCGAAACGCCTTCTGGAGCCGCTGGGCGACGTCGCTGCTCGCCTTCAGGCGAGCATGTTTCGCGGCGATTGGCGCCAGATCGGCTTCGATCTTCGCCAGCTTGGTGTGCTTGATTTCGACATCCCAGGAAGCCCGCGCGGCCGCCACTTCATTGTCGGCGGCATCGAGCTTGGCGAGCGCCGCATTGACCTCGCCCCTCAAACGCTCGAGCCCGTCCGCCGTCCACGGGGCTTGGCCGGCCGCGGACGTCCAAAGCTGGGAGATCGTAGCGCGTTCACGTTCAGCGGCGGCCTGGTCGCGGCGGACCGATTCCAGCTCTGTCTGCCGGGTCGTCTCTACCGTAACCATTTCAGCGAGCGTCGCTTGCGCGCGCCCCAAGCTTTCACGCGCCGTTCGCAAGACGCCTTCCAACATCGTACGCCTGCCGAGGATGGTCTGGGTCAGTCGAGCTCTCAGGTCCGCAATCGGGAGTGCGCGATCGAGGAAGCGTTCGCCGTCTGCGCTGAGGATCGATTGATGTTCCGTCTGGGCGGCGCTCAACGCCGCCAGCGCATCGGCGAGATCCAAGCGACGCTCCGCCCAATCCAGAAAGCGCCGCCGATCTGATCCTGACAACGGTGCATCGAGCGCGGTCAGAAGCTGTCGGTCCGCATCCAAGCGACGCTCCAGGTCTTGTGACTCCCGATCAAGGGCGGCGACCTGACTTTGGATTTGGATCGCGTCGGTGACCGCCTTGCGCGCGGCGATCGCGGCCGACGCCGCGCTGCTCGCCAGCGCTCGGGCGGCCGCCACCATCGCCGGCGCTGCGCTTAGGGTGCGCTCGACCGCTGCAACGAGTTGGGCACGCCCCTGCCAGTCGTGGCCGCAGAGTGGGCAGTCGGTATCGCCGTCATGCTGATGATTGATCACGCTTCGGCCCGCCGACTGCAGCGTGGCAAGGGGGCCGGCGAGCGCTTCGGCGTCAGCACGCGCCTGCGACGACGCCGCTTCGCTCGCTTCCGCAACGTTCCGCAAACGTTGCAGCTCTTCAGAGCTGACAACCTGAGCGGCGAGCTCATTGCGGCGCGCCGCAAGCTGGGCGCGTTCGGAGAGCATCGCATCGATGCGCGGCTCCGCGTTCACGGCATCGCGGAGTTGCGCGCGCCGCGCCGCTCTGGCCGTCGCATCCCAACGCGTCTCAGGCGCAGCCTCCACGAGATTCGCGAGGGTCGCTGGCGTGATCGTCAGATAAGGCTCTGCGAGCGCCGCCGCGCTCAGCATGGCGTCGAGACGAGCGATCACCGCGTCCTCGGCCGCGCTTAGCCGGCCAATCTGTGTCGAGGCCGGCTGGACCACAGCCTCTGCCGTGATCACAGCTTCCGCTGCGGTCCTCCGATCGTCTTGGGCCGATTGGAAGGTCTCGGCCGCCGCCGTCTCCAAGGGAAGAAGGGCGGCGATCTGCGCCTCAACCTCGGCCTTGCGCGACCAAACCGGCGCGAGCTCGTCCAGGGCTTTGGAACGCCGCGCCTGTTCGGAGCGCCCCTTCGCGATCGCCCCGACGGCCGCCTCGATCCGGTCGGGGATGTCCAGGCCAGTGCCGGAGCGAGCCAACAGGTCTTCGGCCGCCGCTAGGCTGGCGTCTGCGTTCTTCGCCGCCGCGGCGTCTTTGAGCTCGGCGCGGAGCTGAGAGGCTTCCGCCCTCAGGGCTTTTCGCCGCGCGTCCAAGTCCTTCAGGAACGGCGCAAGTTCGCCGATGTACTTCCCGCTCGCCTGCTCGGCGTCCCGGAGGTGCCGGATCCCCAGCAAGTCGGCGAACACATCCTTCCGTCGGTTCAAGCTCTCCGGACTGTTGTCGACGAGCGCCGCAAGCGCCTCGCTGGTCAGGAACCGCGTGCCGCGGAGGTAGTGTTGGCGGAGGCTGATGGCGCTCTTGTGATGCTTGTCGGGGGCTGACGCCGTCGGCGCCAGGATCTCCAGTACATCGCCCGGCCTGCGCGGCGACCCATTGCGCTGATCGATCCAAGCGCCGGCCGGGGTGCGCCACAGACGATGAGGCTGATCGCCGATGCGGACCGTCGCCTCGACCTCTGGAGCTACCTCGTCCAGAAACGCCGACTGCAGGACGTCGTTGTTCCAGGCGCCGTCACGCAGCCGCTCGACCTGACCTGTCAGCAGCCATTCGACGGCCTCGCAGAATGTGGTCTTGCCCGTGCCGTTGGCGGCGTACACCAAGGTCACCGGCGCCGTGAAATCCAATTCTAGGGGCTCGGTGATGCCCCGGAATGCGGCGATCTTGACCTTGTCGGCGAGCAGCGAGCCGGTCATGGGTGCCGGTCCTCCGCTTCGGCCGCGCGCTTCGGGCCGGAACGCTGGATGCGCGCCCACAAGGACGCAGCTTCGTCATCTAGGACGGGCCAAGCCGGTTCGCTAGAAGCCGCCGTAACCCCCGTTGGCAGACCCAGAACCGTCACTGCGTCCAGACGACGCCAAGCGCCGCCGGCGTCCGGCCATACGACGTGCTTGCGGCAGATCTGGGTGGAGAGCTCGACGGACCGAACGACGCTGTTGAGCGCCTCCGCCACAGGTTGAGCGAAGGCCAGGAGAAGATAGCCATCGACGACGCGCGCATTTCGGCGGCGCTCAGCGCCGTAGAGATAGTCCGCGAACCAAGCCTCGGCCTGTCCAGCCTGGACGACGAACTGCTCCTCGCAGGTGGGCCAGAACGCGACCGCGGCGTAGGTGCCGCTCCAGAGGGTGACGCCGTCGGGCGCCTCGACGTCCGGCTCCACCGCCAGTCCGACTGCCTCGCACAGCGGCCCGATCGCCTTCACACCCCCGCCAATCCAGTCTGCGTCCGTCATGCTGCCTGCGCCGCCTGTGTCAAACGATCGATCAGCGCCGCCATCCGCGGCGCATCCTGCGCGGCGTCATAGTCGACGTAGAGCTCGATGAGGTGATCCAGCCGAACCAGCGTGGCGGTTCGCACGTGCCGTTGTTCGGTGATGTCGCTCTCATGGTCCGCCAAGCCCCCACCGAGATTGAGCGGCGCATCAGAATCGGGTCCTGCGGCGATGTTGTCCCGCGGGTGTCTGGCGACAGGGCCTTCATCGATTTGTCCGTACTGACCAGCGGCCAGAACGACGAGGTGCGGGTGTTGTTCGGCCTCTGCCAGCCAGTCCCCCAAGGCGTGTCCGATCTGACGACCGGAAAAGCCAGGGTCGCGCCAGATCAGGACGTTGGCCCTCGGCGCTTGCAGGACAAGCTGTCCTGCCTGCCCCGCATCCGCACGCCAGACGAAGACATCCTCTTCCGTCAGCAAGGTTGCCAAGCCATGGATCGCCAAGGCCAGGGCGCCCCCAATCGGGTCCTCCGCGACCTTCTCCGGCGAGCAGCGCGTGTCGCGACGCACCCCATGAAGAAGGCCCGCTAGCAGGTCGGCCGCGATAGGCGCGGCCTCGGCGCTGAGGTGCTGGCGCACGACCCCGAGCCCCGCAGCCACGCGCGGACACCACGTCGCCCCGATCACCGCCCGCCGAGTGAACCGGGCGAGTTCGATGCTCGCGATCTCCGGTAGCCGATCGATGGGCTGCGGGATCCCCGTGGTGTCCAATGGCGCGCCCACCGCAACATGCCAGTAGAATCGCTCGCCGGTCGGGCTGTACGGCGGCCATGCGAGCGGTCCGCCGGTCGCATATGGTGAGGTCACCCGCAGAACCGCACCCTTGACACTTTGCGTCCCCACGCCACGCGTGGCGCGAAGGTGTTCCTGGTTGCGCGGGATCGGCGCCATGCGACTGAACACTCCGGTCAGCGAGCGCCAGGCGTCCTGAGCTTCAGGCCAAACCGGAGTGTCGATCGCGACATTCGTCAAGGCGACCAGCGTGTCGCGCGTCGGTGCGACGTGGTGCAGCCAGTTATCGATGGCGATCGCCCAGTTCGCGTTGCTTGGGTCTCCCTGCACCAGGGAACCGGTCACCAGCACCGGCGGCGCGGGCGCGGCGGCGGTTTGCAGCGCGGTCCGCATGCGGTGAACCGCGGTCCCGTCGCCCTGCGCGAAGGTCTGCACCATGTCAGCGCAGATCATCGGAACGAGGTCTAGATCGTTGAAGGACACCTTCAAAAGGTGCGTCCCCGACTGGATCCATTCCAGGGCCACCAGCTCTGAGCCCTGCTCCATGTGATTCTTGAGGAGCGCCACGCACGTCGTGTCGACCCCGAATCCATGCAGCCAGCACCAAGCTCCATTGACCGGCCTAGCCGCGGAGAGTTGTGCGGTAGCGGGGGTCCAGCTTAATCGCCGCGCCGTCTCGCCTCCTTCGTTCGCCCAGGCCTCCACGGACACCGCCGGGGTCGCGCCAAAGCCGGCAATCAACACCGTTGGTCGTTGCTGCTGGCGCACGAGGTTGTCCAGCTTGGCCCAGTCGCCGTGCCCGAAGGCGTATTCCGGAGTTACGATCACGACCGGAGACGCGCCAGGTGCGATGTCCCGAAGCACGGGCGCGGCATGCACGCCGCCGCCGACCAGCAGGTGAGAGATGGCCGCACAGGCCGCCGGCCGGCTCTGGTCATTGTTGATCTGATTGAGCGAACTCTGCGCGAGTTGCAGGACACACAGATTCAGCCGACCGCCCGGCAGCGTGCGGATTGACGCGGGAACCGTGACCGTTGCGACGCCAAGCACGTCGTCAAAGCTGATCTCAGGAGCAGCCAGGACCGAACTTCCTTCCTCGTAGCGTTTGGAAGCCCAACGGCCTCGACTAGACTTTTGCGGCTAAGCTACGACAGAGCTTCGTAAAGACAAATCCTTTGGTTGAAAGCCTGCGCATGACAATCACCGGCCGCGTTCGCGTCCTTCGTCGGCCCGCGATTCCGATTTGTCGTGCGCTTCCCGAAGCTCAAGCGCGAGCGTCAACCGCCGGCTACAGCATGTCGCACACGAACACCGCGACTTCTACCGCGAGCTTTCGATCCCGCGCAGAGGTCAATTCGAGGAGCTGTGATTGGGCTAGGCATAGTGCCGAGGTCGGGTCCAATGAGCGGACTTTCTGAACTTCGCTGATGAGTCAGCGGCAGCTCGCGCCGCCGCTGATAACGCACGCGTTTCGCACGGCGCTAGCGGCTGGGCCGCGACCTTGGGTGCGCTGGCAATTGCGCGCCGGCGACGCCCTCTATCGCTAGCGCCGTCGTCGAGCCTTCGCCAAGCCTCAAAGCTCGAGCTGCTCGGACAGCGCGAGAGCGTCGTCGACCTCGATGCCAAGGTAGCGGACCGTGCTCTCAAGCTTCCCATGACCCAGGAGCAACTGGCACGCTCTTAGATTGCCGGTCTTCTTGTAGATCAGCGACACCTTCGTGCGCCGCAGGCTGTGCGTGCCGTAAGCAGACGGCTCGAGGTCGATCATCCGCACCCATTTGTCGACGAGCCGAGCATATTGGCGAGTACCGATGTGCTGGCCCGGAGCGCTTCGGCTCGGGAAGAGCCAGTCGTCCGGGCGCCCACCTCTCACCCGAAGCCATGCCGCGAGCGCGTCTCTCGCAGGCTCAGTGATTTCGAACGGGACTGGTCGGCCGGTCTTCTGCTGAATGACCGTGGATCTCACGCGGATTGATTCGCCCATGGCCACGTCGTTGATCCGGAGCTTGACCAAGTCGCACCCGCGCAGCTTGGCGTCGAGGGCGCAGTTGAACATCGCAAGGTCTCGGACTTGAGCGTTCGTCTTCAACTGCTGGCGGATCGCCCAGATGTGCTTGGACTTCAGCGGCACTTTAGGACCGATCAGGCGGCCGGCGTTCCATGGCTTCTGGGGTAAGCGGAACAAGTCGGGCTGGCGCATAGCCTCCTCCTATAGGCGGCCCCTCGAAGGCAATCCTACACCCGTAACCATTCAGGGAGCGCCAATAGCGGTCATTGGCCTTAGCGCCGAGAGCGGACATCCGCGTCGTGAAGTTCGTGGGTTGTCAGAGCCTGGAAATAACTGGCTTGTTGCTTGGTAGTGGCGCAGGCGGTCCTAGCTCGGTCAGGGCAGGAAAAGGTCTTCCTCTACCCCTTGGCGCTACCCACGCAGTGCGGACAGGTCGGATCGGCGGTTCGTTCCGTGAGGTACTGCATGAAGGGGTTCTTCAGCACCTTGGGATGCGAGTGTCCGACTACCACCTCGGCAGGAATGTCCCGTCGAAGGATCACCGAGAAATCGAGGGCCGGCGAGAAGGTCTCTCCCATAACGAAAACCCGGGTCCACTCCCGCAGGAGATGCCGCGCGAACTCTCGACGCGTTCCTTCCGACGCCCAGTCAAAGGGTAGGTCGACTTCCACCACGGTCGGTGTCCCATACCGCTTTAACGCGCGGTGAGCCTCCCAGCCGAGCAGGCATTGAAGCCACTCGCTGCCAAAGAGGAGGTAGTGGCCGCTGTGGTCGAGCTGCGGCCGCTCATCGGCGCAGACATAGAGCCGTCCGGTGTCGCGCTCCCGCTTGTCGAATTCGGCGATCATCGCCTCGATCTTCGGGCGCATCCATGCCAGGTCGTCATCCTCGGTCACCAACTGGCGCGCCAGCGCTTCGAGCGCCGTCGGATCGTTGCGCCGCAATCCCTCTCGATGGAAGACGCCAGCGTCCGGCACACGGCAGCCATGGAAGGTCCGCAGCTTCGCCTTCGCCAAGTCAACGGCCAGCCCCTCGATCAGAGTCTCCACGCTCGGCTGCACATGGCGCTCGAGAGCTTTCAGCCAGTGGCTGTCGTCCCAGCAAAGATCGAGCTTTCGCTTTTGGAGACGGGCTTTGCCGCCCGGCCTCCACTGTCTTTCGAGCCAAGTTTCCAGTGCGCCGAACCAGGTCGCGCGGTCCTGCCAATGGACCCGGCGGGCCCGCCAGACTTCGGCAGAAGGCGTCGGTGCCCCGACGTCGGAAAGATCTGATTTGCCGTTCATGGCTCATGGTATCGTGGACGCGAAGCACCGCGCCATGACGGCGAGCGCGGACGGCGCCATCGAGGAGTCGTCACGGAAGAACAGCGTTCAGGGCGCGCGCCTCAGCTTGTAGGCGGCGATCAATCGGGCGCGTCCTAGCTCGGGCGCCATCCGGCGTTCCGCAACAAGCATATGGTCGATGATCTGGCGGAGCGTGCTTAGGTCGGTCTCGTCGTCCAGGCGAAAGGCCGTGCTCGTGAAAAACGCGCCGAAGCGATCCCGGTACGCTTTGCGGTCTTCGCACGCTGAGCAGGCGGTGACGGCGATGCTGAGCAGGTAGGGAATTCGCTCTTGCGCGTCTTTCTGGCGGATCAGAGTTGTGCAGCGGTCGAGCACCGCGTCGCTGAGGCGAACTGAGCGTCCCGCGGCGCTCATGTCGGCGACGGCGTTCAGCGCCGTCAGATAGCGGTCTAAATCGTCCGGCACGAAGTCGCGTTCGGCGGTGAGAATGCCGATCAACCGATCAATGGTCGCGGCACTCGGTTGGCCAATCTTGGCGCAGAACGGCAGCGCGTCGAGCAATCCGAGAAGCGTCGTTGCGCCCCCCGGAGGGGTTTCCCATTCGGCGAGCTCGACGGCGTTCAGCGGAGGGCCGAAGTCGTCTAACGGACCTGGATAGATGAGAAGGCCCAACGGACGGCTTGCGAGGTCCGACACAGCTTCGCCCTCTACGATCTTGGACCATGAGGCCACCTGTCCGCCGGACGGCATATTCTGAATCGCGAGCATCGCTTGCGCATTGAGGTCTGCACGGAGGTGGACTTCAGACAGAAGTTCGGGAGACCATCGGGGCGCTTCCTGACGTTCCATCGATGTCGCCCAGAGCTGCTCGACGCCGAAATTCTCGATCGCCCACTGAGCGAACGCTTCCGGATCCGTCGCCTCGATCCGCGCGTCCGTCAGGACGCCCGCGTGGGCGAGAGCGGCGAGCCGGACCCAGTACGCAGGGGCGTCCCCGGCTCGCGCTTTTCGGCGCGCCCAAGCCAGACTTATCGCCGCGCAGCCGGTGAAGAGTTGCCGCCTTCCAAGGGATCGAACCGGATCCAGGAACAGCTTTTCGAGAAAGGCTTCACCCAGGGCGACCATTCCGGATCTGTCCGCACGCACGCTTACAAGGTGAAATCCGAAGAGGAGGCTGTAAGGGTCTTCAGCCTTCAGAAGCCCCTCGATCGAGGCGTCCTCGATGTTCTCCAGAAGTTCGAACGGTGCGAGAGATCGCGTCAGGCCGGAGAACGCGATGCGCCGCAGGGCTCTCTCGGGATGCCGGGAGAGCTGGGACGCGCGAAAGTCGGCCAGGGCACCCGCAACGTAGCCGCGAAACGGCGCATCGAGCTGGAAGGGAGCGACAAGACGGTCGTAGTAGAGCCGACCGTCCGGCATCAGGTTGTCGACGTCGAGCTTTCGCGACGCTGCGATCGCGTCGGCCAACGCCTCGGGCGTGTCGCCGACGCTTCCGAAGATGTCGCTGATCTCGCGATCGTCCAAGGTGCGGCTGTCGGACAGCGCGAGCCAGGCCAGTTCCTCGCCTGCGGCAAGTGGGGCCTCGGCGAACATCGTTTCGAGCCGGCGACGTCTTACGTGAGCGTCGGAGGAGTGGAGATCGGCGCTGACGTACCGAAAAGTCCCCTCAGGCAGCGTGAACGAGGCGTCACCCTTCTCGTTAAGCTCGACAGCGCATTCGAGTTCTCTTCCGTCCGCGAAGGTAAGCTTTGCGACGCGCGCGCCGGCCAGCGCGGCACGCACTGCCGCCGTCAGACTGGAAATGACGACAGATCGTTCAGCGCTAAGGGGCGCGGTCAGGGCGACGTCCGCTCCAACCAGTTCGGCAAGCGCGCGATCCTTCGCGACCGGTTGCGATGCCGAAGGCGGCAAACGGTCTACCACGTGATAGAAGAGGACCGACCTAAGGTTCGGCGGAATTTTCTTCTTCATCGTCGATCACTCGAGCCACAAAAGATTTCAGATCTTCGATTATTTGATCCCATAGCTCCGGATCGGACTGCGTGAAGTAAGGAATGAAATCTTCTTCTAGCCATGCCTTGTAGTCGGCGGCCGCTCGACCCTTGTTAACGGAGCCGGCGATCAGCATCGCGGCCTGCGAAACAGCCTGCTGACGCGCAAGAGCGAAAGAGGCGTCGTCGTCGTCGATCAAACGCCAAAGGAGAGGATTGGGCAGCGCGCTGAGCGCCCAGTCGGCCCGGGCGCGTTTCGTCGCGACGTCTGCGTCTTGCTCCCAGATCGTCGCGATCGCGCGAAGCAGTTCGAGCCGAACCCGATTAAACCACGGCGCGTCGCCCGCGACGTCGACATTGCGGATGTTGGGAAGATCGATGCTGTCGCGGATCGACTGCAGCTCCGGGGTGGGAAGCACCCGGCCGGTCTCATGAGTGGCGGCCAATAGCCGATGGACGATCTCGACGCTCGTGACCGGCACGGCGAAGAAGCCGGCGGCCCGCAGCCGATGAAGCTCTTCCCAGATGTCGACGGTCCGATCGTCGCCGTTTGCGTTTAAAGCGACGAGGACATCGAGCGTGTTGGCGACGCTCGCAAGATGACCGCGAGAGTCGTCCCAGCTCGGCGCCCGATTGAAGAACCGATCGTCGACGGAAACGACGTCCACGCCTTCGAGGTCCGACAGGAGGTCAAGAGTCGGCATCTGGCCGCCCCTCCCACGCCGGTCGCCGGCATCCGGCGGCCTCCGCGCGCTGAATCGGACCTTGCCGGACATCAGCCCGCGGCGCAGGCTCACGCGGATCCCCTCGATCAGCGTATCGAGCTCGGCGGCATGCCGTTCGCCGCGGATCCAGCCAGATGAATCCGCAGCCACCGACTCATGGACGTAGAGAACGGGCGCGACGCGAGCCAGGGGCTCGAGGAGATCGAGGAAGCTGAGATAGCTGATCGTCAGACTGTCGAGATAGACAGGCCTGTCCGCGGATATGACGGAGCCTGAGGTCCATCCGACGTCGACTTGCGTGACATAGGCACCGGCGGACGCTTCGGAGCTCGCGCCGAGCTGACCCTTGGCCTTCAGGAAGGCTAGAACGGCGTTCAAGTCGGCGAGCCGCGCCTCCATCTCGCCGAGGTCCGCATTGTCTTCGGAAAGCGTTCCGATCCGCGGCACCGGCGCGGGGCGAGCGACGACGCCTCCGGTCTCAGCCGCATGCGCTAGCAAGGACGCGAGTTCCTCGCCGACTTCCTGAATTTTCGGCGCGCCGAAACGCGTCGGGACGGTCTTTAGCGCGCCCGAGGCGATCAGCGCCTGCACACGTTTGGCGCGGTTAACGAGCGACGGTTGCTGAACGCGAAGAAAGCGGCGTTCGGCGAACAGGTAGGCCAGGGTGTGAGGTGAGATCACGAGAGCGTCGAAGCGATCGATCGCATCGCTCAAGCGGCCGAGGAAGCCGAGCGTCAGTATCGAACTGACGTCAAGGCCGACCGTCTGGGACGGATCGAGCTGGGCCGGAACGTGGGCCCCTGAAAAAGCGAGGACCGGATAAGCGACGCCGGAGACGCTCGGGTCGGCGTTCTGGATCGCTTGGCCGAGAAACATACCGGTGAACTCGCGTCCGAGCGCCTCGGCGACCATGATGAGAGGCAGCTCCCCCTTACGCAGGCCGCTATCCATCTCATTCATGGCTTGGCTGCGGCTGGCGAACTGATCCGCGACGTCCGCCAGTTTGACGATCCGGACGGGCCCGTCAGGGCCCGAAGTCTCGGCCGCGCGCTTCAGCCAGTCTCCGGCCTTCGATTCAAGCTTTTCGTCGCCGGCATCCAGGGCCAGCATATGGGCTTCAAGATTGATCCTCGGATCGTCTGGCGCCGCGGCGAGCGCCGCGTCCCGAAACGTTTGGACGGAGCGGCTGCCGACCTCGAAGGCCAGCCGTGCAAAGCGCATCAGATCATGAGCCGAAAAGGCCGCGATCTTTCCTTGAGCCTGATCCAGCAGGCTCTGCAGGAAATCCCAATCGCCGGTTTCGATCGCGACCCGAACGGCAAGCTCGAAATCCTGAGGAAGTCCGCGCTTCTTCAACAGCTCTCGGGCGATTGGGGCCGCTTCCATCACCTGCCCAGACCGGCTGAGCGACCAGCCCTCGAGCGCGCGCAGCTGATCGTCGCGCGCCACCAGGTCTGGCAACGCGCGCAGAAGCCGCGCCATGCCGGCGTTGTCGTTGAGCCCTTGCAGCGCGCTCAGCGCGAGCTGCAGATCGTCGAGCGTGCCGGTCTGCTTGGCGAGCTCCGCCGCGTAGGTCGCCAGCCCGCGCTGGTCTCCCTCGCGCGCGTAGAGCGCGACGAGGAGGCGCAGATTGTCGTGATCGGGCGAAGCTTCGTACCGAAGACGCGCGACCTCCAGCTGCCGCCCGGTCTCAAGCGCGTCGAGATCCTCGCGCAGCGACCTGGCGCTCGCCTCGTCGATCTTGCTCCCGACGAAGGCGTCGAGCGCTCGGCGGGCGCCCGTGATGTCGCCGGCCGCGGCGAGAGATCGGACCTCGAGATCGACGAGGCCGCCGGCTTCGAAGTCGGGCGCGCTGAAGAGTTCGTCACGATTGGCCGCGATGAATTCGCCGACCGCACGCGGGTTGTCGCTCGCCAACGCGATCATGAACGCTGCGAAACGTTCCTCCGGACGCCAGCCGCCAAGCTCCTTCTTGCGCTTCAAAGACCGCGCCAGCGCGGCGCGGTCGAATGGGACATTGTAGCCGATCGCAAGCCGCACCCGACGGGCCGTCAGTTTCGGATCGGCGATTTCGGACTTCAGCTGTTTGATCGCCTCCGCCCGAGTGGCGCTGTTTTTCAGCTGGAGCCACAACCGGAACTCGAGCGCGAATTGCTGCTGTTCGGCCAGCCCGAGGTCCTCGAACGTTCCGGCCAACCGGCCGAAGTCGTCAATCGCTTGCTCGGCGACTCGTTGAGCCGCCAAGCTCTCGGCCAGCGGGACGCCCTGCGGGTCGAGCGGCAACGCCCGCATGAGGTCGAGCCGCCGCGCTTCTGGCGCAAGCCCGGCGACGTCGATCTGTGCCTTCAGCATATCCAGAACGGGAAGGTTGACGAAATGCTGCGGCGGCGTTTGGTGGAGAAAGCTGGTCGCAGCGCCGAAGTCGTTCGTGTCCAAGGCGCATGAGACCAGCTGGAAACTTCCGATCGGGTTGAAGTCGGTGGGGCCAAGTTCTTCCAAGGACGCCCATGACAGCGCCTGCGCCGAGCCTCTGAGCCGACGGATCGCCAGAAGGAGCGCGGTCCGCGTTTCCGGATCGTCTTTCTCGCGCAGCGCTCGGAGCGCTCCGTCTCCGTCGCCTGCCGCTTCGAGCAGGAGCGCGTCGACGATAGTCAGGTCATGGGTCGGATCGAGCTGAGCGGCGCGCGCTCTCCATTCTCGCGCCTTGTCCGGTTGGACGAGCGCGACAGCGCGCGCGGCTCGGTCACAAACCTCGGCTCGGCGCTCGGAGGCCGCAAGTCGAAACTCGCCGTCGGTCACGCTGTCCGCCAGCGCCTCCAGCTCTTTGGCGGTGTCGGCCTCCGTGAAGCATCGGCGGCGCATCACCCTTGAGAGGTCTTCCGCGAGGAGTCGGTCGGCCCGATGGGCAGGCACAGCGCTGCGCTCGGAGCTTAGCCGTGTCACCTCGGCTTCGATCGAGCGTCGGGCGTCGGCGAATTCGCTCAGCTCGCCGCTGACTTTCAGCAGAGTTTCGGTGTTGCGCTTGAGCGCCGGGCTCGCCCCCGGGTCAAAGGCCTCCATCGCTTTCTCAGAGCGGTGGATTTCATCGCTCAGGACTGTTTCGCCCCAGACCGTGATGTCGATCTGGCGTCCGGCGGCCGCCTGCTGCTGGGCGAGCGCCGCCGCCTCCTGCTGGAGGTCTCCGACCGTCGTCAGGGTCGTGACATAGAAATATTCCCGCAGGAGCGGTTTGAACTTCAGCGCGTCGGCGACGTCCTTGCGGAGATCGGTGACCGTGAGCTTACCGTACGTGGAGCGCAGCTTGCATTGAACGCCGACGAGGCGGTCGGGATCCCTGCCGCGCCGGCACAGTATGTCGACGCCGTCCTGTTTCGCACCGGTCGTGCTGAAACGGTGCGCGGACGGGTCGTCCAGCCAGTCTGAGAACAGGACGCAGCACTGACGTTCGAACTCCATGTCGTTCGTCGTCCAAGAGATGCGGACGTTGCTATACGAAGACATCCAGGCCCACCCGCCTAAAGCGCGCAGCCGCGGTAGCGCGATAGTCCGGTCGCCTCCCGCGGGCCCAGATCCGACAAGCACGAGATCTTCGAGATGTACGAGCTCGCCGGCGGGACCGCGCACGCTTCCGCAAGTGCGTCCTGGCGATCCAACCGTCCCGGATAAGGCTTTTGCCGTGCCTCGCATCGGGTTGAGCGAGCGAGTCTTCTGCCTTGGCCGACCGCACGACAAACTTGTCCCAAAGCCAGGCGCGGGCCGAGATCGTACGCAGCGTCCGATCTCGAGGCGTCATAACCGGAACGCTCGCCGAGCTCCTTCGAAGTGGAACTGCGCGAACTTCGCAGCGAATATTGAGGACGGTTTGCGGGTGATCCAGCGCGAGGGGGCTGGCGTTGCTAAGCCTCACGACGCCACCGTTTGACGACGGCCTCAATGTCTGAGCGTTGAATGGGCGGCTTGGCCCAACCATCGGCGAACTTGATGTCATTCGAGTCGGGAAGCTGTTGCTCGCTGAGTTCGCGGATCTTGATCCTTGCGGGAATAGCGGCAGCTTCACCGACAAAGACGGCCTCCCGCCGCACGAGTGATGGCAGCAGCTTGGTCAGGCCAGCAAGACTATCAGGTAGGAAGCGCCCGACGTGCTCCTGGTCGGCGGAATTGGTGAGGCGAAGGATCACCCAGCTGTTGCACTGGGAGAGAACCGTGCTCTCGACATCCGCTGGGCGTTGTGAGACCAGCATGAGACCGAGCCCGTACTTACGGCCTTCACGCGCAAGACGCCGAATGGCCACCTGAGCGGCCTCGTACTCCGCCTGCCCGTGGTTGGGCACGTAGCGGTGCGCCTCTTCGCAAACGAGGAGCACGGGATCGCGTTCTCGCTCCTCGCGCGTCTGCCAGACTTTGAATTGGAAAAGCAGCCTGGCGATGACCGCCGCGAGCGGGCCGGCGACCTCGTTTGGGAGGCCGGAAATATCAACAATCCTGATGTCCTTCCGCTCGTTCGCTGCATCCTGCCCGACGAACTGCGCAATGATCTCAGAAAGCTCGGCGTCGCCCTCGGCGTAATTCTTGAGCAGGAACGAGAGCCGTGGATCAGCGCGTAGGACGTTCAGCTTGTCCAAAATCGAGCGATGCGATTTGGAATCCGTGGCCGACTTACGTTTGATTACGCCCTTTGCATCCGTGGTCACGCCCTGCTCTTCGAAGATGTGAGCGACGAATTCGTCGAGCGAGAACGGGAAAGGCAAATCTCGGTCAAATGCGGCGACCCTTCCGGCGTCTTCTTGCTTGATCGGACGCGGATCGTCCGGCGCCTTGTCCGTGGTCTGATTGATCCAGCTTTTTGCGGCTTCGATGAGCTTCAGATGGACCATGCGAGCATGGGCAAGCGCCTTGTAGACTATGTTGTTCTGAGACGTGGCTTCCTCTTCGGTCTTGCCAATGACTAGCGAGCGGAACTCATCGCCGGTCATCAGCCAATACGGCAGCCGAAGGATTGGCCGGGCAGCTTCTTCGCCTCCGGCGCTGGAGTCATAGGCCCTATAAACAGTCGCACGGTCTCCAAAGGCCTTGGCGTACTCACCATGGGGATCGATCACCACGATACGTGGACGCCATGTGCCGCCCTCGATGGGTTGGTTGAGCAATCCGTGGAGCAGAGCCGCGACCGTCGCGGACTTACCGGAGCCCGTGGACCCCAGAATGGCGCAGTGCTGGCCGAACATCTTGTTGATGTTGGCGCGAGCGACGGCGGCTTCGGCGCCTACGTAGCGGCCGATCTCAACCATGGGGTCCTCGCCGTCCCCACGCTGCTGTTCTGCAGCGGTGAAGAGGGCCTGCACCTCCTGATGCGACATCAGGTAGACCCCTTGGAGGGGCAAGGGATAGGTCGTCACGCCACGACCGAACTGCAAGTTGCCCTGATTGGCGTGCCAGACGCCCTCGCCGAATAGATCGATCTCCATGATCCGCTGGTCGCGCTCGGGCGGCACCGGAGGGCCACCGCCTTCGAGCTGCATGTCGGACCGCATCCGTAGAAGCCGGACATAGGCGAAAAGAATTCGCCTGCCGAAATGAACCTTCACGACGCTGGCGATCTGACCGACCGCATAAACCCGACCTTCGTAGGTGCGGTTAAGTTCGGTGATGCCGCCATCGAGTTCGACACGGGCGGCCGTTCCAGAAACCTCAATGATTGAGCCGATCCTAAGATCGGGAACGACGTCGAAGGGCCTCATTCGGCACCGTCTACAGCAGTTGCACCCTCTACGTCCGTGATGGGTGTGGGGAAAGCCACGACATTGTCTTCCGCCTGCCGTGGGCCGTCGCTGAGGAACTTTGTCACTCCCTCGAAGGTCCACCAATCATGCGTTTCGGCCTCGTGAGCGAGGTTCGTGGTGCTGCCGTGGTAGAGGCCTTTGTCGGTTAAGACGAAGATTCGGTTGGCCCAAGGTTTGTTCGCCATCCAATCGGCGAGCCTCTCCGGTAGTTGAGATGCTGCCGCCTTTTCCTGCTCACGGACAAACGCCACCAGGACCGTCTTGCAGTCGGGCTTGGCCATGGCCTCCTCGATCTGGAGGTCGACGTGTTCGTCGCCAAAGCTGTAGCCGCAGATCGCAAAGACCATCGGCTGGGGCGAACGCAGTGCCTCGCGCAGCTTCTCGAACAGTGAGGCGAAAGGGTCGCGCTGGGTGGCCACGTATTTGGTAGCTTGCGGATAGATCAGGACGTTGCCGGCTCGATCGGGATAGCTGCACCCCTCACGACAGCGGATCACCGATCCGTTGCCTTCGGCGTGCCAGTCAATCGAGCCGTGTAGCTTGATCAAGTGAGCGGCCACACGCCCGCCGGCGCCATTTTCCGCATAGGCTGTTTCGGGTGCCCAATAGGCCATCGCCCCGCCGCTGAACCCATCGGCGAAACTGATCCGCTCCAAGGCCAGCGCATCCTCGATAAGCGTATCATAGTTCAGGGTGAAGAAATGCACGGGACGCAGGGGCCGGCCCACCTTATCGCGAGCTGCAAAAAGGGTTCTCAAAAAGTTGCGATGGTGCTCGACCTTCACGACATGCTGCCCTTCTTCGGCGACCTTCGGAGCTTCGCCGCCCTCTCCAGGCAAATAGCCACGCTGGATCACGTCGCGGATCGCATCACGAATTCCGCCGTGCAGCCCCCGCAGCGTCTCCACCCCATAGCCCGCTCCGTCGATAGTGACCGTTTGGTCCCTCGACCTTTCCGCCAGAGCGATGAAGTCACCGAGGTGGCTGAGCACGTGTTCGATATGAGCCTCGTCAGGCAGGCTCGACCTCAGTGACGCGAAAAGCGCATGATGATCTGCACCCGCATCTGCATAATTCGCCGCAACCAGTTCGGTGAGCGGATACATCAGTGGGAGACCTGAGCGGCAGCTGATGCCGGCGCCAAAGAGCCAAGCCTGACGCTCCGAGGTGAGGTGTGCCGTCACATCCTCGACCGCTGCATCGAAGTCCGTCGTCATCTCGTACCTTCACACTCGGGCCGAAGGTCATATGCTCGACTGAGCATGCTATCGATACAAGCACGACCTTGAACTCCAACGTGCATTTTTCCGGGCTCACCTCCCCCCGGAAAGGTGACCGACAGCGTTAAGTTCACCAACTACGGCGGACCCTTCATTTGCAGAGCCAAACCCCGGAAAACGACCGCTCCGAAGGAGGAGAAGAAGAGGCAGAGCCGCACCAGGTCCGGCTAAGCTGGCTGCTCCGTGCCCAACACCGGACCTTCTAAAGGTCACTTGTGGGTCAGGCGTAGCCAGTCGCCGAAAGCCGCTTGGCGGCTGAAACGCGAAATTAGCAGATGGCGACCGCGGCCTGACTTCGGACGTCCCGGGCGCCTGCTATGGTCATGATTCGGCTGTTCTCCTTCGGTGAGGAGCTTCGCGCCAGGGCCTCAGGCGTCATCTAAGAGTCCTCCGAGTGCCGCCAGAAACGACTTCACTTCCCCGCCGAACAGAGCGTCAGTGTCGACGTCGTTGAGGGAGGTTTGGGCGTGTCGTCGAAGAAGCTCGGGAAGGTCTGCCTGCAGGCGATGATGCACCGGGTGGTGGAGAGCGGCGAGCGAGCGCGCGGCGCGCAGGAACTGTTGAAGCTCGGGCGCTTCGACGAGGCGATGGACATCGCTTACGACATCGAGCCGCTGCTCTATGAGGCAAACCACCTGATGCAGAGCGCCAGCCTCCTCAGGAGCGCCAGCAGGCGGAGAGAGAAGAGCGAGAAGGAAGCTTAAATCCACCTAGCGACCGGCAGGCCGGGCTTCTCCGGCGTCTTCTCCTAGCCCCGCGCTCGCGGGGTCGCGTCAGTGGCGGCGACCGATCGCCGCCTTCAATGATGAAGGAGAAGGTCTCATGACTAACGCAACCTCGTCCGCATGCACCATCAAGCTTACCGACGCGCAGCTCGTCCTGCTGTCCGCCGCATCCCAGCGCGAGGACAGCCTCGTGGTCCTTACCGACGCGCATCCCTCGGTCGCGCGGACCATCGCGGCGCTGCTGCGCAAGGATCTGCTGGCGGAGTTCGTCGTCCAGCGCCGGCAGCCGCACTGGCGGCAGGACGAGAATGGGAGACCCGTCGGACTGAAGCTCACCAGGCTCGGCTATGCCGCGATCGGGGCCGAGTACGAAGAGGCTGCTGAGGAGGAGGCTCCGCCCGCCGTCGCTCGGATCGACTCCGTCCGCTCCGGCACCAAGCAGGCGATCGTGATCAATCTGCTGGCGCGGCCGGGCGGGGCCACCCTAGGCGACCTGATCGACGCCACCGGCTGGCTGCCGCACACGACGCGAGCGGTGCTGAGCGGCCTGCGCAAGAAGGGTTTTGATCTCACCTCCGAAAAGCCGGACGAGGGCGAGCGTCGCTACTCCATCACGGCAGCGGCTCAGGCCTCGGCCCCGTGACCATGCGCGGCGATCCCGTGAAGATCGAAGTCGAGCTGGCTCGTCTAAGCGAGCTCGACTTAGCAACGCTGAAGGCGCGGTGGCGCAGCGTGACCGGCCGCGCTGCGCCAGCCGGCGTCCAGAAATTGCTGCTGCTGAAGATGCTGGCTTATCGGCTGCAAGCGGAAGTCTTCGGCGACCTCGATGCGGACACGGCGCGGTTCCTCGATCGCGTCGCTTCGGATCGCAATCTTGCGGGAGCGAAGACCCTGCCGCTGCCCGATAAGGCGCGGGCAGGGCAGGGGGCGATCTTCGTCCGCGAGTGGGAAGGTCGGGTCCATCACGTCATGCACATGACGGATGGCTACGCTTGGAACGGCTCGACCTACCGCAGCCTGTCCGAGGTGGCGCGGGCGATCACCGGAGTCCGCTGGAACGGGCCGCGCTTCTTCGGACTGCGCGACAGAGAGAAAGCGGCGTGAGCCGCGCTTCGGCGAGCACCAGTAACACACGCCGCTGCGCGGTCTACACCCGCGTCTCCACCGACCACCGTCTCGAGCAGGACTTCAACTCGCTCGATGCGCAGCGGGAGGCGGCGGAGGCTTATGTCCGCAGCCAGGCCGGCGAGGGATGGAAGCTCATCAGGAACGGCGTGTTTTCAGACGGCGGCTTCTCAGGTGGCTCGATGGAGCGTCCTGCGCTTCAGCGGCTGCTTGATCTGGTGCGATCGCGCAGCGTCGACGTGATCGTCGTCTACAAGGTCGATCGCATGACCCGCTCGCTCGCCGACTTTGCCAAGCTCGTGGAGCTGTTCGACGCAAACGGCGTGTCATTCGTGTCGGTGACGCAGTCGTTCAACACCACGACCAGCATGGGGCGGCTGACGCTCAACATGCTGCTATCCTTCGCCCAGTTTGAGCGGGAGGTCACGGGCGAGCGCATCCGGGACAAGATCGCGGCGTCGAAGAAGCGCGGCATCTGGGTGGGCGGGGTCGTGCCGCTCGGCTATCGCGTTGAGGCGAAGAAGCTGGTCATCGCCGAGGACGAAGCCGCCACCGTCCGGCTGATCTTCGAGCGGTATCTTGCGCTGGGGTCACTCTCAGCGCTGCAGCGGGAGCTTCGGGAGAGGGGCGTCGTCACCCGCGCGCGCAGTCTCGCCTCAGGCAGAACGATCGGCGGCGTGCCTCTTACCAACGGACCGCTCGCGCATCTGCTGGCGAACCGGGTCTACCTCGGCGAGATCAACCATAAGGGCCTGAGCTATCCGGCCGAGCATCCCGCGATCGTGTCGGCGGAGCTGTTCGCCGCAGTCGCCGCCAGGCTTGCCGAGAATCGGAATAACACTCGGACGCAGCGGGCGAGCTTGAGCGCACTGCTGCTCGGCCGGCTGTTCGACGATCGCAGAAACCCGATGACGCCGAGCGTCACCAACAAGAAGGGGATCCGGTATCGCTACTATGTCTCCTGCGTCGTGGCGCAGGGCAGGGGAGCCGACGCGGGATCGGTCAAGCGCATCTCGGCGCCGGCGATCGACAGCGCCGTCATCGCGGCGCTTCGTGCGAGATCATCGTCGGGCGCTGATGACCGCACGCTGATCGACGAACATCTGAGCCGAGCCAGCCTCTCTAGTGATGCCATCGAGCTCCAGCTCACTGATGGGGATGTGATTCGAATCGCGTCACCCAAACGATCGAGCGGGCGAGGCATCATGGGCCTTACGGACGCAGCTGCTCGTCCGATGAAAGCCGAGGCGCGCGCGGTCCTGCTGAGGTGCATCGCGCTCGGACGCCAATGCATCGTGGAGCTCGCGCGCGGGCTATCGGTCGATCTGGATCAGCTCGCCGCAAAACATGGCTGCAGCCGGCGGCACGTCGAGCGGATGATCGACTACGCCTTCCTCGCGCCGGACCTCGTGAAGGCCATTGCTGATGGTTGTCTGCCGCGCGGCGTCACCGCGAAGGCGCTCGCCGACGCCCCGATGCTGTGGTCCGCGCAGTGGCGGATGATCGGGCTCGAGCAGCCCTCAGCCTGAGCCTCGAATCCTTCCACGATCGCGTTGTGGATAAGCTCTGCGGCTGGCGGTCGGCCGCGCGCTCCGATGACGCCGCGAGTGCATCGCTCGCGCCGTACGACATTGCTCTCGGAGTGCGGAGACGGGAGGCGCTTGCGCGGCCTATTGAACCGCTCAGCCGAGGTCAGAGACAGCCGGAGGGGCGCACCCGGCAGCTAAGCCACGGAAAAGGCGGCACTATCCGTGCGGCCTGGAATATCCCGAGTTTTCAGAAAGTGTCTGGTGGAGCCAGGCGGAATCGAACCGCCGACCTCTTGAATGCCATTCAAGCGCTCTCCCAACTGAGCTATGGCCCCACCGGGGTGCGGTCGAAGGCGGGCGTTGGGATCGCCTTCGGCCGGACGTCTCGCGCCTCCTGGAAAGGCGCTTCGCCGGATCGCTCCGGCCAGTCGCTGCGTCGGCTAGGCCGGCGCGGCGCATCTCTCATCACGTTTCGGCGCGCCGTTCAAGCCTCGTCGTCTTTTTCGCGGTCGCCGATGATGTCCGTCATGTCGTCGTCGCTGTCCTCGTCCGGCTCGAGGAAGGTCTCGTCCGGCTCGTCGTCCCCGGAATCGATCTCGACCTCGTCGTCGTCCTCGGACGTCGCGACCTTCTCCGTCGCGGAGGCCTCCTCGTCGGCGTCCTCCAACGAGATCGCGTCGATGTCCTCGTCGGCGTCGAGCTTCTCGACGTCCTCCTCCTCGTCGACGACCGCCGCCTTGTTGCGGGCGGCGTCGGCCTTGGCGGCCCGGGCCACCGCGGCGCTCGACATGATCACCGTGGCGACGAAGGTGGCGCCGCATTTCGGGCACACCGGAGGGTCGCGCATCAGGTCGTAATATTTGGCGCTGCAGGACGGGCAGGTCCGTTTCACGCCGAGTTCAGGCTTGGCCAAAGCGTCATTCCGGGCTGTCGAAGCGAGGCGGTGGATTGACGTGACGGGACCGGACTGTCAAGAGCCAATCCGCAGCCAATCCGCCCGTGCGCGCCTCGCCGCGCCGCAAGACGAAGCGCTTCCGGTCCCGTGTCCTCAGCCTCCGCCGCCGTTTCCGCGCACGCCAGCCGCTCGCCTTCGCTCAGGGGCCGGATCCGGGTCCCGGGCGACAAGTCGATCTCGCACCGGTCGCTCATCCTCGGCCTGCTCGCGGTCGGGGAGACGCGGATCGAAGGGCTGCTCGAGGGCGAGGACGTGCTGGCCACCGCGCGCGCCTGCCGGGCGCTTGGCGCCGGGGTCGAACGTGTCGGGCAGGGCCGCTGGCGGGTCCAGGGCGTCGGCGTCGGGGGTCTTGGCGCGCCGGAAGCGCCGCTCGACTTCGGCAACGCCGGCACCGGCTCGCGCCTGATGATGGGCGTGGTGGCCGGTCACCCGATCGAGGCGACCTTTGATGGCGACGCGTCGCTGCGCTCGCGGCCGATGCGGCGCATCCTCGATCCGCTCGAGCGGATGGGCGCGACGGTCGTCTCATGTGCGGAAGGCGGCAGGCTGCCGCTGACGCTGCGCGGCGCCGAACGGGCGCTGCCGATCGAATATGAAAGCCCCGTCCCGTCCGCGCAGGTGAAATCCGCTGTGCTGCTCGCGGGGCTGAACGCGCCGGGCGAGACCGTGGTGCTGGAGCGCGAGGCGACCCGCGACCATACCGAGCGGATGCTGCGCGCGTTCGGCGCGGAGGTCGCGGTCGAGCCCTGGGGCGCGCATGGCCGGCGCGTCGCCCTCAAGGGCGAGCCGGAGCTGTCGGCGGTCGAGATCGTGGTCCCGGCCGATCCGTCCTCCGCGGCGTTCCCGCTCGTCGCCGCGCTCGTCGTTCCGGGGTCCGAAGTCACGCTCGAGGGCGTGATGACCAACCCGCTGCGGTCGGGCCTGCTGACGACGCTGCTCGAGATGGGCGCCGACATCCGCCTCGAGAACCCGCGCGAGGAGGGCGGCGAGGAGGTGGCCGATCTGGTCGCGCGCGGCGGCCCGCTGTCGGGCGTCGACGTCCCGCCCGAGCGCGCGCCCTCGATGATCGACGAATATCCGATCCTGGCGGTCGCGGCGGCCTACTCCTCGGGCGAGACCCGGATGCGCGGCCTGCACGAGCTGCGGGTGAAGGAGAGCGACCGGCTCGCCGCGGTTCATGCCGGCCTTGCCGCCTGCGGGGTGGAGGCGCGGGTCGAGGGCGACGACCTGGTGGTCGTCGGCCGCGGCGGCGTCCCGGGCGGCGGCCCGGCGATCGCGACCCATCTCGACCACCGAATCGCGATGAGCTTTCTTGTCATGGGTCTCGGGGCGGAGAAGCCCGTCACGGTCGACGACGCGGCGATGATCGCGACGAGTTTCCCGGCCTTCGGGCCGTTGATGCGCGAGCTCGGCGCGGAGATCCATCTGGGGGACGGGGCATGATCATTGCGATCGACGGTCCGGCGGCCTCCGGCAAGGGCACGCTCGCGCGCCGGCTCGCCGAGCGCTACCGGCTGAAACACCTCGATTCCGGCGTGCTCTACCGCGCGGTCGCGCAGCGGATGATCGATCTCGGCCTCGACCTCGCGGATCCGGCGGCCGCCGCCAGGGCGGCGCGCGAGATCGATCCGGCCGGCTTCGGCGACCCGGCGCTGCGCAGCCGGCGCACCGGGGAGGGCGCCTCAATCGTCTCCGCGGTGCCGGAGGTGCGGGCCGCGCTGCTCGACTTCCAGCGCCGTTTCGCGTCCGAACCGCCCGGAGCCGTGATCGACGGCCGCGACATCGGGACCGTGATCTGTCCCGACGCCGACGTGAAGCTGTTCGTGATAGCCTCCGCCGAGGAGCGCGCCCGGCGGCGGGCGCTCGAGCTCACCAGGGCCGGCGAGCCGGTCGACGAGGCGGCGATCCTGCTCGACATAAAGGCGCGCGACGAGCGCGACATGAACCGCGCCACGGCGCCGCTCAGGCCCGCGGAGGACGCCGTGCTGGTCGACACCACGACGCTCGACGCGGACGCGACCTTCGCAGCGGCGGTCGCCGTGGTCGAACGGCGGATGGCGACCGCTGGCTGACGGCCGCCGGCCGTTGCGCCGGAAAGCCTGATCTGGTAACGACGCGCGCATCCGGACGGCCTCGGGTCGGGACCGACGAACGGGCGCGCCTCACGCGCGCTTTTCGCGTTTCCCGGCCGCCATGGCCTCCGGTGGATTCTTCGCGGTTGCTGCGTCGTCGAGCGCCGGCCCGCCCCTAAGCCGGGGCGGCCATCAGGCGCGGCGATCGCGCCGGAATCCCGTTCAACGCCAACGCCGGCGCCGATAAGCCCGAAGACGGGCAGGAGATTGAATGAACGCCACCGCCGCAGCTGCAGCCAACCCGTCGCGCGATGATTTCGCTGCGATGCTGGAAGAGTCCTTCGACAAGCACGACGTCGCCGAAGGCTCGGTCGTCAAGGGCACCGTCACCGCGATCGAGAAGGACATGGCCGTCATCGACGTCGGCCTGAAGACCGAAGGCCGCGTCGCCATCAAGGAATTCGGCGGCCAGGGCCGCGAGAGCCCGCTCAAGGTCGGGGACGTGGTCGAGGTCTATCTCGAGCGCGTCGAGAACGCGCTCGGCGAAGCCGTGCTGTCGCGCGACAAGGCGCGCCGCGAGGAGAGCTGGGTCAAGCTCGAGGTCGCCTTCAACGAGAACCAGAAGGTCGAAGGCGTCATCTTCAACCAGGTCAAGGGCGGCTTCACGGTCGACCTCGAGGGCGCGACCGCCTTCCTGCCGCGCAGCCAGGTCGACATCCGTCCGGTGCGCGACGTCGGCCCGCTGATGGGCACGCCGCAGCCGTTCCAGATCCTCAAGATGGATCGCCGCCGCGGCAACATCGTCGTGTCGCGCCGCACCGTTCTTGAAGAGTCCCGCGCCGAGATGCGCCAGGAGCTGGTCCAGAACCTCGAAGAGGGCCAGGTCATCGAGGGCGTCGTCAAGAACATCACCGACTACGGCGCGTTCGTGGACCTCGGCGGCATCGACGGCCTGCTGCATGTCACCGACATCGCCTGGCGGCGCGTCAATCACCCGACCGAACTGCTGCAGATCGGCCAGCAGGTGAAGGTGAAGATCATCAAGATCAACCACGAGACGCACCGCATCTCGCTGGGCATGAAGCAGCTGCTCGACGATCCGTGGCAGGGCATCGAGGCCAAGTACCCGGCCGGCGCCCGCTTCACGGGCCGCGTCACGAATATCACCGACTACGGCGCGTTCGTGGAGCTCGAGCCGGGCATCGAAGGCCTGATCCACGTCTCCGAGATGTCGTGGACCAAGAAGAACGTGCACCCGGGCAAGATCGTCGCCACCTCCCAGGAGGTCGAGGTGATGGTGCTCGAGGTCGATCCGGTGAAGCGCCGCATCTCGCTCGGTCTCAAGCAGACCATGCAGAACCCTTGGGAGGCGTTCCTCGAGAACCACCCGGTCGGCTCCGAGGTCGAGGGCGAGGTCAAGAACAAGACCGAGTTCGGCCTGTTCCTGGGCCTCGACGGCGACGTCGACGGCATGGTCCACCTGTCGGATCTCGACTGGAACCGCGCCGGCGAGCTCGTCATCGAGGAGTTCAAGAAGGGCGACATCGTCCGCGCCCAGGTTCTCGACGTCGACGTCGAGAAGGAGCGCATCTCGCTCGGCGTGAAGCAGCTCGGCGGCGATCCGTTCGTCGACACCACCGGCGAAATGCGCAAGGGCTCGGTCGTCACCTGCGAGGTGACCGAGGTCAAGGAGGGCGGCCTCGAGGTCAAGATCGTCGACACCGAGCTCACCGCGTTCATCCGCCGCGCCGACCTCGCCCGCGACCGCGCGGACCAGCGGCCGGAGCGGTTCTCGGTCGGGCAGAAGTTCGACGCCCGCATCACCCAGTTCGACAAGAAGGCCCACAAGGTCGCCCTGTCGATCAAGGCGCTCGAGATTGCCGAGGAGAAGGAGGCCGTCGCGCAGTACGGTTCGTCCGACTCCGGGGCGTCGCTCGGCGACATCCTGGGCGCGGCCCTGCGCAAGCGCACCGAGGGCGGCGCGGAGGAGTGATCCTCCGCTTCGCGGCGTAAGCCGACTGACTTTGAAGGCCCGCGCGGAGGTTCCGCGCGGGCCTTTCTCATGTTAGGCCATCGGCTCACGATCAGCGCCGCATCGGGCGGCGCGCTTTTTTTCAGAGCCTGCATCCCATGGCACTCGACACCGACGCGATCCTGGAGCGGCGGGCGTTGCGGCGGCGGCTCGCCTTCTGGCGGGTCGGAGCGGTGGCGCTGGTCGGCGCGCTGATCATCGTCGCGGCTCTCGCGGTTCGCGACAGGTCCGGCCCTGAGGGTCCGCGTGGGCCGCACATCGCCAAGGTCAGCATCTCGGGCGTCATCCTCGACGACGAGAAGCGTCAGAAGCTGCTCAAGGACATCGCCAAGAGCGACGCCAAGGGCGTGCTGCTGATGATCGACAGCCCGGGCGGCGGCGTGACCGCCTCGGAGGAGATCTACGAGGCGGTGCGCACGATCGCCAAGGATCGGCCGGTCGCGGCGGTGGTCGGCTCGCTCGCGGCGTCGGGCGGCTACATCGCGGCGCTCGCCGCCGACCACATCGTGGCGCACAAGACCTCGATCACCGGATCGATCGGCGTGCTCGCGCAGTACCCGAATTTCACCGGCCTGCTGAAGAACATCGGCGTCGAGGTCGAAAGCGTGAAGTCGTCGCCGCTCAAGGCGTCGCCGAGCGGTCTCGAGCCGACGAGCCCCGAGGCCCGCAAGGCGATCGAGGCGCTGATCCTCGACAGCTTCGCCTGGTTTAAGGGCATCGTGCAGGAGCGGCGCGGGCTTGACCCGGCGGCGCTCGCGAACGTCTCCGACGGCCGCGTCTTCACCGGCCGGCAGGCGCTCGGGCTGAAGCTCATCGACGAGATCGGCGGCGAGCAGGAGGCGATCGCCTGGCTCGGCGGCAAGGGCGTCGACACCTCGCTGCCGGTGCGGGAGTGGAAGCCGAAATCGAGCGGTTTTGGCGTGTTCGGCGTCAGCGGCGCGGCCGCGGCGATGGCGGACGCCTTGGGACTGAATTCACTTGCGAATGCGCTCCGCCGGAATGGCGAGGGCGCCGTTCTTGACGGTCTTCTCGCCATCTGGCAACCTTCTTAATAATCATTAATCCTGTAGAAAACGTGTCTTCTTGAGAGCAATCCGGTCTGGGTCGGAGGGAACAATGATCAAGTCGGAACTCGTTACCCGCATCGCCGAGATGAACCCGCATCTCTACCAGCGCGATGTCGAGAATATCGTCAACGCTATACTTGACGGCATCGCCGACGCGCTGGCGCGCGGCGACCGGGTGGAGCTGCGCGGCTTCGGCGCGTTCTCGGTCAAGGCGCGGCCTGCGCGCCTCGGCCGGAACCCGAGGACCGGAGAGCACGTTCCGGTCGACGGCAAGGTCGTGCCGTTCTTCAAAACCGGCAAGGAGATGCGCGTGCGTCTGAACAAGGACGAGGCCGAGGGCGCCAGCGCATGACGTTCCGCCGTTTTCTCGCCGGGCTGATCGGGATTCCGCTCGCTCTCGTCATCGTGCTGTTCGCGGTTGCGAACCGGCAGGCTGTGGTGGTCGGCTTCGATCCGTTTTCGCCGGACGCGCCTGTGCTCTCGGTCACCCTGCCGCTGTTCGCGGTGATCCTGATCTCGCTGATGATCGGCGTCCTGGTGGGCGGCGTCGCCTCCTGGAGCCGGCAGGGCAAGTGGCGCCGCGAGGCGCGCCGCCGGCGCTCCGAGGTGTCGCGGCTCGAGAATGAGCGCGAGGCGGCCCGTCGCGAGGCCTCGATGGCGCGCGCCGCCCTGCCGGCGCCGCAGCGCGCGGCCTGAGCTCAGCCGGCTCGCGCCGGCTCGTTCCGTTCGACGATGATCTTCGCCACGATGGTGAGCAGCGCGATCGCGGCCAGCACGGTCGCGGCCGCGAAGGCGCCGGCCGAGTTGTAATCCTGGTAGAGCAGCTCGATCTGCAGCGGCAGGGTGTTGGTCACGCCGCGAATGTTGCCCGACACCACCGAGACCGCGCCGAACTCGCCCATCACCCGGGCGTTGGTGAGCACCACGCCGTAGAGCAGCGCCCAGCGGATGTTCGGCAGTGTGACGCTCCACAGCGTCCGCCAGCCTGACGCGCCGAGCGTCAGCGCCGCTTCTTCCTCGGCCGACCCCTGCGCCTGCATCAACGGCAGGATCTCGCGCGCCACGAACGGCGCGGTGACGAACAGGCTCGCCAGCACGATTGCCGGATAGGCGAACATGACCTTGATCCCGTGGTCGAGCAGCCAGGGTCCGAGCCAGCCCTGCGCGCCATAGACGAACAGATAGGCGACGCCGGCGACGATGGGCGACACCGAGAACGGCAGTTCGACCAGCGCGATGAGGAGCCCCTTGCCGCGGAACTCGAATTTGGCGATCGCCCAGGCGGCCGCGATCCCGAAGGCGGTGTTGATCGGCACGGCGACGAGCGCGGTCGCGACCGTCAGAAGGATGGCGTGGCGCGTGTCGGGAGCTGAGAGATTGGCCGCATAGGCGCCAAGACCGACCCGGAGCGCCTCGCTGAAGATCACCGCCAGGGGGCCGCCGATCAGCAGCGCCGCGACCAGCACGGCGAAACCGATGATCAGCGTGCGGGCCAGCAGCGAGTCGCCGACTCGCCGGCGCCGTTCGACGCTCATGACGCCCTCGCATAACGCAGCCGCCAAAGCTGGATGGCGTTGGTGATCAGCAGCATGACGAAGGCGGCGGCCAGCATCACGGTCGCGATCGCGGCGGCGGCCTGGTAGTCGTATTCCTCGAGCCGGATGAACACGAGCAGCGCAGCGATCTCGGTGCGGAACGGCTGATTGCCGGCGATGAAGATCACTGCGCCGAATTCGCCGAGCGAGCGCGCGAAGGCGAGGCTGCAGCCGGCCAGGAAGGCCGGGAAAATCTCCGGAAACAGCACGCTGCGGAAAATCCGCCAGGAGCCCGCGCCGAGCGTCTCGGCGGCCTCCTCATAGTCGCCGGTGATGTCCTGCAGCACCGGCTGGACCGACCGCACCACGAAGGGCAGGCTCGTGAACGCCATCGCGACCACGATGCCGAGCGGCGCATAGGCGACTTTTATGCCCAGCGGCTCCAGCAACGAGCCGTACCAGCCATTGCCGGCGAACAGCGCCGTGAGGGCGACGCCGGCCACCGCGGTCGGCAGCGCAAACGGCACGTCGACCAGCGCGTCGAGCAGCCGCTTGCCGGGGAACTCATAGCGGACCAGCGCCCAGGCGAGCGCGAGGCCCAGCACGGCGTTGAGCGCGGTGGCGGCGAGCGCTGTGAGAATGGTGACGCGGAAGGCGGCGAGCGCCCGGTCGCCGGTGACGACGGTGATGAAGCGCGCCGCGCCCATGCCCCGGGTTTCGAGCACGAGCGCCGCGAGCGGCAGCAGCACGATCACGCCCAGATAAGCGAGCGTCAGGCCGAGCGCGAGACGGAAGCCGGGGAGGGGAGAGCGGGGCATGAGGACTCAAGGCGTCGTCCCGGACGGCCCTGCGGCCGCGCCGGGATCGTCGGCGGGAGACGCCTTATACGCAACGCGCTCCCGGATCGCGACCCTTGGGTCCGCGTCCCGGGCGACGCGTCAGGATGGAGGGCTCAGCGGCCCACGAACACCTGGTCGAGCTTGCCGCCGGACGCGAAGTGGGTCTCGCTGGCCTTCTTCCAGCCGCCGAAGACGTCATCGACGGTCAGCAGCTCGACCTTCGGGAAGCGATCCTTGTTCGCCTCCATGATCTTCGGATCCTGCACGCGGTTGTTGAACGAGGCGATGATCTCCTGGCCCTTGGGGCTGTAGAGATAGTTGAGATATTCGGTCGCCAGCGCCCGGCTGCCGCGGCGGTCGACCACCTTGTCCACAATCGCGACCGGGAATTCGGCGAGCAGGCTGACCGGCGGCACCACGACGTCGACCTTGTCGGCGCCGTACTCCTTCTTCACCGCCGCAGTCTCGGCCTCGAAGGTCACTAGCACGTCGCCGATGCCGCGCTCCACGAAGGTCGTCGTCGAGCCGCGCCCGCCGGTGTCGAACACCGGCACGTTCGCGAGCAGCTTCTTCACGAAGGCGTCGGCCTTGGCCTCGTCGCCGCCATTCTGCTTCAGCGCGAAGGCGTAGGCGGCGAGGTAGGTGTAACGGGCGTTGCCGGAGGTCTTGGGGTTAGGGAACACCACCTTGACGTCGTCGCGGACCAGATCGTCCCAGTTCTTCACGTTCTTCGGGTTGCCGGCCCGCACCACGAAGGCGGGCAGCGAGTAGTAGGGCGAGGCGTTGTTCGGGAACTTGCTCTTCCAGTCCGCCGCGACCAAGCCGCCTTTGTCGGCGAGGATCTGGACGTCCAGCTCCTGGTTGAAGGTGACGACGTCGGCCTCGAGGCCTTCGAGGATGGCGCGCGCCTGCTTGGAGGTGCCGGCGTGGCTCTGGTTGACCGTGACGTCGCGGCCGTCCTTGGCCTTCAGATCCGCCGAGAATTGCTTGTCGATCGCGGCGTAGAGCTCGCGGCCGATGTCATAGGAGACATTGAGCAGGGTGTTGGGCTCGGCGGCCCAGACGGGCGACGTGGTGAGGCCGAGCAGGCCAAGCGCGAGAACGGCGCGGCGGACGAACAAGGCGGACATGATGCGGCTCCGAAACGGCCGCCGCGGATGCGCGACGGCGCGGGCGACCGCCCGCGGCTCCGGTGTACAGATGTACATCCTGAATGTCGAATTTAATGTGATGCACATATAATTTGTGTATTAACGAGCTCGTCGGCGCGAAGAACGCATTTCGCGTTGGACCTCCGCGGCGCGTCATGCGAAGCGAACCCGCGAAGGAGCCGGAGCGGGCGATGTCTCTCGAGATCAAGATCTGCGGGCTGTCGGAGCCTCGGACGCTCGACGCTGCGCTCGATGCGGGCGCGGATCTCGTCGGGCTGGTGTCGTTCCCGAAAAGCCCGCGCCATGTCTCGGTCGAACAGGCGGCGACGCTCGCCGCACAGGCGCGCGGCCGGGCCCGGGTGGCGCTGCTCACGGTGGACGCGGAGGATGACCTGATCGCGGAGCTGGTCGCCGCCACCATGGCGGACGTGCTGCAACTACATGGTCAGGAGAGCCCGGAGCGCGTGCGGGCGCTGCGGCTGATTTTCGGCCGCGAGGTCTGGAAGGCCGTGCCGATCGGCGGAGCCGAGGATCTCGCGCTGGCGGAGCCCTATTGGAGCGTCGCCGACCGGGTGCTGTTCGACGCCAGGCCTGCCCCGGGCGCCGATCTGCCCGGCGGCAACGGCGTCGCCTTCGACTGGCGCCTGCTCGCCGACCTTGACCCCAAGCGACCCTTCGTGCTTTCCGGAGGCCTTACGCCGGAGAGCGTGGCCGAGGCCGTTCGGACCACGAGGGCGTCTGCGGTCGACGTGTCTTCGGGCGTCGAGCGCGCGCCCGGCGTAAAGGATCCGGATCTGATCGCCGCCTTCGTGGCGCGCGCGCGGTCGGCCGCCATCCCGTCCAGCGAAAGGTGATCGTCTTGACTGCGCAGCCGCAGCCGAATTCGTTCCGGAACGGGCCCGACGAGCGCGGGCGCTTCGGCATCTTCGGCGGCCGTTTCGTCGCCGAGACGCTGATGCCGCTGATCCTCGATCTCGAGCGGGAGTACGAGGCCGCCAAGCAGGATCCGGTGTTCCACGCCGAGATGGCGTCCTACCGCACGCATTATATCGGTCGGCCGAGCCCGCTCTATTTCGCCGAGCGCCTCACCGAGCATCTCGGCGGCGCGAAGGTCTATCTCAAGCGCGAGGATCTGAACCACACCGGCTCCCACAAGGTGAACAACGTGCTCGGGCAGATCCTGCTCGCGCGCCGCATGGGCAAGAAGCGGGTCATCGCCGAGACCGGCGCCGGCCAGCATGGCGTCGCGACCGCGACGCTTTGCGCGCGCTTCGGGCTCGACTGCGTGGTGTTCATGGGCGCGGTCGACGTCGCGCGGCAGGCGCCCAACGTGTTCCGCATGAAGATGCTGGGGGCGACGGTCGTGCCGGTGCAGTCCGGGGCCAAGACGCTCAAGGACGCCATGAACGAGGCGCTCCGCGATTGGGTGACCAACGTCGCCGACACCTTCTACTGCATCGGCACGGTGGCGGGTCCGCACCCTTATCCGGCGATGGTGCGCGACTTCCAGTCGGTGATCGGCGTCGAGACCCGCGCGCAGATGCAGGAGATGGAAGGTCGGCTTCCCGACAGCCTGATCGCGTGCGTCGGCGGGGGCTCGAACGCGCTCGGCCTGTTCCACCACTTCCTGGACGATCCGGAAGTCGCGATCTACGGCGTCGAGGCCGCGGGCCACGGCCTGTCGGGGCTCAACGCGGCGTCGATCGCCGGCGGCGCGCCCGGCGTGCTGCACGGCAACCGCACCTATCTGCTGATGGACCAGGACGGCCAGATCGAGGAGGGCCATTCGATCTCCGCCGGCCTCGATTATCCCGGCATCGGCCCGGAGCACGCCTGGCTCAACGATGTCGGCCGGGTGAAATATCTCTCGGCGACCGACGACGAGGCCGTGAACGCGTTCCAGGTCCTGTCCAAGCTCGAGGGCATCATCCCGGCGCTCGAAAGCGCCCACGCCATCGCCAAGGTGCTCGAACTCGCGCCCGGCCTGCCGAAGGACCATCTGATGGTCGTCAACCTCTCCGGCCGCGGCGACAAGGACGTCCCCCAGGTCGCCGAGCTTCTGGGAACCAGCCTGTGAGCCGAGCAGAATCGGTCGCGGCTCTTCACCTCTCCCCGGCGGGGAGAGGTCGCCGCGCAGCGGCGGGTGAGGGGGCCTCAGCGTCCCGAAAGCTGAGCTACGATCGCCTCCAGCACGCCGTCCAGGTTTTCGTAGACATCGACGTTCGTGACGCGGATCACCATAAATCCAAGGCGCTCGAGTGCGTCCGCTCGCGCCGCGTCCCGCGTAATCTCCGCCCCGCCGCCATGCGTCACGCCATCAACCTCGATCACGAGCTTGCCCGGAAGGGTTACGAAGTCGACGACGTAGCGATCGATCGGATGCTGTCGCCGGAATTTCCAGCCTGCCAGTCTGCGGCCGCGGAGCGCCTGCCACAGCCGCGCCTCGGCGCTTGTCTCCCGCGCCCGCAGCGCTCGCGCCCTGTTATGGAAGCCGCTCATCCCCCTCACCCGCTCGCTTCGCTCGCGACCTCTCCCCGCCGGGGAGAGGTGAAGGCCCGCGCCACGTCCTCCCAGGATTCGAATATGATCGCGGCCGCCGCCGTGCGTCACCTCTCCCCAGCGGGGAGAGGTCGCCGCGCAGCGGCGGGTGAGGGGGCTTGGCCTCGGGAGAGTTGCGCATGAGCGCCCGCATCGACGCGCGTTTCGCGCTAACGGCTCGCGAGGGCCGGGCGGCGCTGGTGACCTTCGTCACGGCGGGCGACCCGGACCATGAGACCTCGCTCGAGATCCTGCGCGCGCTTCCGGGCGCGGGCGCGGATGTGATCGAACTCGGCATGCCGTTCACCGATCCGATGGCCGATGGGCCGGCGATTCAGGCGGCGGGGCTGAGGGCGCTCGCGGCCGGCGAGACGCTGGCCAAGACGCTAGACCTGGTGCGCGCCTTCCGGGAGCAGGACGACAGCACGCCGATCGTGCTGATGGGCTATTACAACCCGATCTATGTGCATGGCGTGCAGCGCTTCCTCCACGAGGCGCGAGAGGCGGGCGTGGACGGGCTGATCGTGGTCGACCTGCCGCCCGAGGAGGACGAGGAGCTCTGCCTTCCGGCGCTGCAGGCGGGCCTCGCCTTTATCCGGCTGGCGACGCCGACGACCGACGACGCGCGGCTGCCGGCGGTGCTGAAGAACACGGCCGGCTTCGTCTATTACGTCTCGATCGCCGGCGTCACCGGCGCGGCGACGCCCGACTTCAACCTCGTCGCCGGGGCCGTCGCGCGGCTGAAGCGTCACACCGCGCTGCCGGTGGCGGTCGGCTTCGGGGTCAAGACGCCCGAGCACGCCGCAGCGATCGCCGCCGGAGCGGACGGCGTGGTGGTCGGCTCTGCGCTGGTCGACGCCGTGCGCGCAAGCCTCGACGCTCAGGGCCGCGCCACGGAAAAGACCGTTCCGGCTGTCACCGATCTCGTCGCCGCGCTGGCGGCCGGCATCCGCCGCGCCCGAGCCGCCGCGTGAGCGACGACCGCGCCGAAGGAGTTTCCAGGCCGATGAACTGGCTGGTCAATGTCGTCCGTCCGAAGATCAACAGTCTCTGGACGCGGCGCGAGAGCACGCCCGAAAACCTCTGGATCAAGTGTCCGGAGACCGGGCAGCTCGTGTTCCACAAGGACGTGGAGGCCAATGACTGGGTGATCCCGGGCTCCGGCTACCACTTGCGCATGGGCGCCAAGCGTCGCCTCGTCGCAACCCTCGACGCCGGGTTCGAGGACATCGGGCTGCCGGACGTCGCGGCCGATCCGCTGCGCTTCCGGGACGAGAAGAAATACGCCGACCGCCTGAAGGACGCCCGCGCCAAGACCGGGATGTCGGACGCCGTGAAGGTCGCGGTCGGGACCATCGAGGGCGCGCCCGCCACCGTCGTGGTGCAGGATTTCGACTTCATGGGCGGCTCGCTCGGCATGGCGGCCGGCGAGGCGATCGTGCGCGGCTGCGAGACCGCGGTCGAGCGCGGCACGCCGTTGATCCTGTTCGCAGCCTCCGGCGGCGCCCGCATGCAGGAGGGCATCCTGTCCCTGATGCAGATGCCGCGCACCACCGTCGGCGTCGAGATGCTGCGCGAGGCGCGGCTCCCCTACATCGTGGTGCTGACCAACCCGACGACCGGCGGCGTCACGGCCTCCTACGCCATGCTGGGCGACGTCCACATCGCCGAGCCCGGCGCGCTGATCGGCTTCGCTGGTCCGCGGGTCATCGAGCAGACGATCCGCGAGAAGCTGCCGGAGGGTTTCCAGCGCGCCGAATATCTCAGGGACCACGGCATGGTCGACATGGTGGTCCACCGCAAGGACATGCGGGCGACGCTCGCCCGGCTCTGCCGGCTGCTGACCAAGGCGCCGTCGCCGGCGCTCGCTCCGGCCGAGCAAGGGTCCGACGAACTCCAGGCGGCGGCCGCCCACGCGTGAGCGCGCTGCCAGCCCGGACCGCGTCCCTCGGACCGAGCGACGCCTATCTGGAGCGCTTCCTCGCGCTGCACCCGAAGGAGATCGATCTCTCCCTCGGCCGCGTCGAGGGGCTGCTGGCCGCGCTCGGCCGCCCGCAGGATTCGCTGCCGCCTGCGATCCAGATCGCCGGCACGAACGGCAAAGGCTCCACCACCGCCTTTCTTCGGGCGATGCTGGAGGCCGCCGGCAAGAGCGTCCACGTCTACACATCGCCGCATCTGGTGCGGTTTCACGAGCGCATCCGGCTCGGTTCGCCGGGCGGCGGCGGCTTCGTGGACGAGGACCGGCTGGCGGAGACCTTCGAGGAGGTCGAGCGAGTCAATGACGGGCGCCCGATCACGCTGTTCGAGATCACCACCGCTGCGGCGTTCCTGCTGTTCGCCCGCAATCCGGCGGACGTGCTGCTGCTGGAAGTGGGGCTCGGCGGCCGCTACGACGCCACCAACGTGGTGACCAACGCGCTCGCCGGAATCATCACGCCCGTGAGCCTCGATCATCAGAAATTTCTCGGCGACACCCTCGGCGCGATCGCGCACGAGAAGGCCGGCATCCTCAAGAGCCTGGTGCCGGCGGTGATCGCGCGGCAGGAACCGGAGTCGCTGGCCGCGATCGAGCGCGAGGCCGCGCGGGTCGGATCGCCGCTCGCGATCTCCGGCCAGGACTGGCAGGCCCGCGAAGAGCGCGGCCGGCTGGTGTTCGAGGACGGCGACGGGCTGCTCGACCTGCCGCTGCCCCGGCTCGTGGGCCGCCACCAGATCGAAAACGCCGGCGCCGCGATCGCCGCACTGCGCGGCCTGCCGGGCCTCGGCGTCGGCGCCGGGGCGATCGAGGCCGGGCTCGGCGCCGTCAACTGGCCCGCCCGCATGCAGCGCGTCGCCGCGGGCGCCTTGCACGAGCTCCTGCCGCAGGGCGCGGAGCTCTGGCTCGACGGCGGCCACAATCCCGACGGCGGTCGCGCCGTAGCCTCCACCCTCGCCGAGCTCGACGAACGCTCGCCGAAGCCGATCGTGCTGGTGGTCGGCATGCTGAACACCAAGGATTCCGACGGCTTTCTGGAGGCGTTCGCCGGGCTCGCCGGCCGCGTCTACACGGTGCCGATCGGCTCCTCCGCCGCAGCCCTGCCGCCGGAAGAGGTGGTCGAGGCGGCCGAGCGCGCCGGCCTCGCGGCCGAGGCATGCGTCTCAATCGAGCAGGCCCTGACCAAGGCGGCGCGCGCCGCCGGTCCGGTTCCGCCGCGTGTGCTGATCACCGGCTCGCTTTATCTCGCGGGCGACGCGCTGGCTGCGAACGGCACGCCCCCGGCCTGAGCGTCGGCCGGTCCCGAGGCCTCAGATCGCCTGTGTCGGCAGCACGCGCTTGCGCAGCCGCCGGCCATGCTGCAGCAGACGTTTGGCGCCGTTCGCCATGCGCAGCCGGAACGTGTCCGCCGCCATTCTCCGGGCGGCGAGCTCCAACAGTTCGGCCACCGCCGGCGTCGCCGCGAGCGCAGCGCCGTCATAATAGGTCCAGCTGTCGGCCTCCGACTTGAAGATCCGGTCGCCCTGCGGGAGAGGCCGCATCTGCGGACGAAGCTTGGCGAGCAGCCGCTCCTCGAGCGCCAGCGTTCCGGCGGACTGGCGGGAGATTTCCAGGGTCCGGCGCGCGGCCGCGCCCTCTGTCCGCACCGTCTCGACGATCATGCGCCGCTCCTGCTCCGACGTCAGGTAGCGGACGCTCTCGCCGATATGCAGCGTCTCGCCGCCTTCCATGTGCGGGCTTCGCGCCGACAGCAGGCGGATGAACTCGGTCATCTCGATCGGCAGCCGCTGGTTGGCGTCGGCGTCTTTGAGCGGCTTCAGTCCCGAGACGCCGAGAATCTCCTCGCAGAACACCGAGAAGATATCGAGCCGGCGCCGGGCGATCTCGTCATAGAGCAGGAAGCTGTAGGGCAGACCGCGCCGCATCATCGGCTCGATCTCGATCAGCGGATTGAGGATTCGCGACCGCTCGTTCTTCCGCCGGTGGCGCTCGACCCAGCTCGGCAGATCCTCGGTGGCGCCGAGTTTCACCGCCTGGGCCCAGAGCGAATACATCACGCTCATCGGATCGCGCAGCGCATAGACGAGGCGGAGCTCGTGGGGCCGCGCAATCTCCCGCAGCGCCTCGTAGTGCTGCGGACGCCAGCGCCGAAAGCCTTCCGAGGACAGCAGGACGTCGAAGCCCTTGCGGGAGGCTTTGACGATGCGGACCAGATCGGCGCGGGCCGAGCCTTCGCCGGCGATCAGGTGCTCGCGGTGGTCCGAAATGTCGTGATGCGCGACGCCCACGCGCTCGCCGGTGGCCGGGTAGAGCCAGCCGCGCCTGCGCAGGGCGCTCCGCTGCGCGTGGAAGTTGGTTTGCAGATAGGTGGTCGCGGTCTTATGCGGCCCGACATGCAGAACCATCATCCGCGGCAGGCTCCTGGCGCGGCTGCGCGCGCAACGAAAAAGCTCTCCGGCCAGGGCCAGAGAGCTTTCTGCAGTCGGGTCGGTCGCAGCGGCGCGACCTCGATCAGACGGAGGTCTCGATCCAGCTGACGAGCTTGGACTTCGGCGCCGCGCCGCGCTGGGTGGCGACGTGCTGGCCGCCCTTGAACATCATCAGCATCGGGATCGCCGAGATGCCGAAACGGCTCGCCGTCTCAGGGTTCTCGTCGACGTTGAGCTTCACGATCTTCACCTTGCCGGCCATCTCATTCGAGATTTCCTCGAGCGCCGGCGCGATCGCGCGGCACGGGCCGCACCACTCCGCCCAGAAATCGACGACGACGGGTTCGGCCGACTTCAGCACCTCTTGCTCGAAGGTGGCGTCGGAGATCTTGCCGGTGGCCATGAAAAGCACCTCTGTGTGAGAGCGGCCAAAATGCGCGGCGGCCTCTCTGTTTCGCAGCGGAAGGTATGGAGGCCCCCCGTGAGCGTCAAGCAAGGGGCCTTCGCGGCTGCGCCGCGGCAGGCGCAGACCTGAGACGCTCAGCCGAGCGAGAGGCTGAGCTGCGCCGGGGCCGTTTCGGGCTCCGGCAGCAGGTCGAGTCGGGGCGCCGCGGTCCACAGAATCGCTGCCTGCACCGGCCGGTCCGGCCAGATCTGGCGCAGCAATTCGGCATAGGCGCCGAGCTGCGCCGCGTAGGACGCGGGCAGGGGCGCGTCGGGCGCAGGCGGCGCCCGGTCCGTCTTGTAGTCGACCACCAGCACCCGCTCCTCGCTGACCGAAAGCCGGTCGATCCGACCCGAGACCGGCCGTCCGTCAGACAGGCGGCCCACCACCGGGACCTCGCCGCGCCCGCCGGGGGCGAACACCTCCGCGAAAGCGGCGTCGGCCAGCACCGCAAGCGCCGCGCGGACGATTTCGTCGCGCGTTTCGTCTTCAAGAACGCCCGCCGCCGTCGCGACGATGCGGGCCGCGACCTCCGGCCGGCGCTCGGGATCGACGTCCGGCAGCGCCTTGAGCAGACGATGGAGCAGGACGCCGCGCAGTCGGGCGGCGTCCGCGCTCGGGCCCGGAACGAAGGCCGGCGACTCGCTGTCGTCCGCGACCAGCGCGGAGGGCGACAGCGGCGGTCCCGGCGCCGCCTCATACGGCGCCGCTTCGGCGAGCCAGGCGGGGGCGGGCTCGGGCGCCGCGCGCTCCGCCGCCGGAGCCAGAGCCGCCGCGCTCTCCTCGCCGGATTTCAGGCGCAGCAGCACGGCGCCATCCCCGGCGTCGAGCCGCTCGACATCGTCCGCCCCGGCGAGGCCGTCGCAGACCAGGTCGTACCAGGCGCCGTCTGGGCGTTTGCGCGACGTCTCGTGGCCGCAGACGATCAGCCGGTCCTTGGCGCGCGTCATCGCGACATAGAGCAGCCGCCGGTGCTCGGCCTCGGCGCGGGCGGCCACGACCGCGCGGGCGGAAGCGAGCGCCGGAGGATCGTCGTCCTTGCGGCCGGCCCATACGGGGATCTCCGGCGCGTCCCGGCCCGCATGCGGGCGCGGCAGCATGATGAGCGGGGAGCCGCGCCCGGCGGAGGCGCCGCCGCACGTGTCGGCGAGGATCACCAGCCCCGCCTCGAGCCCCTTGGCGCCGTGCACGGTCATCACCCGCACCTCGCCCGACGAGACGTCGAGGTCGCGCTTGATCTCGGCCGGAGCCGCCCGCATCCAGCGCAGGAAGCCCGCGAGCGTCGGGGGATGCGAACGGCCGAACTCGGCGGCGAGGTCCAGAAAGGCGTCTAGCGGATCATCGACCTCATGGCCGAGCCGCGCCCGATAGGCGCGCCGCGCGCCTGCGCTCGACAGCAGATGGGAGAAGAAGCCAAACGGCGTCCTCGTCCGCGCCTCGGCCTCATAGGCGCGATAGGCTTCGTAGGCCGCCCTCGCGCGCGCCGGCCCGTCGCGCAACGCCTCCAGCAGCCGCCCCGGCCGACGCGGCGCGACCTCGAGCAGGTCGCTGTCGTCGAGCCCGAACAGCGGGCTTTTGAGCGCGCAGGCGAGCGCGAGATCGTCGTCCGGCGTGACCAGCGCGTCGCCGAGTGCAAGCAGGTCCATCACCGCGATGTGCTCGCCGACGATCAGCCGGTCCGCGCCCGCGACCGGAACGCCGCGCGCCTTGAGCGCGCGCAGGATCGCCTCGAACAGCGCTTTGCGCTGGCGGACGAGGATGAGAATCTCCCCGAAGGGCGTCCCGTCCTCGCGGTGGGCGCGCGCGATCTCCTCCGCGATCTTCTGCGCGAGCCGCACCACGGCGCTTTGCGGGTTCACCCGGTCGAAGGGCGCGTCCCACGCCTCCTCGGCGAACACGGCCTTCTCTGCGGTGACGATCGGCCAGGCCTCCACCGAACCCGGCGCGTTCAGCCGCGTCGTGAAGTGCACCGTGCCGACGGCCTCGTCGGTGGACAGGCCCTGATGCGCGGCAGGGCGCGCGAACACGGCGTCGACGCCTTTCAGCACGGCGGCCGTCGAGCGGAAGCTCTCCTGCAGCCGGACGTCCTCGAACGCCTTCTCGACCGTCTGGTGCGCCGCCTGATAGGCGCGACGGGTGGAGCCGAAGGCCGCGGGCTCGGCGCCCTGGAAGCCGAAGATCGACTGCTTCTCGTCGCCCACTGCGAACACCGTGCGGTGCGACGGACGCGCGCTCGCGCCAGCGAGGAAATCCTCGGTCAGGCGCTGCACGATGTCCCACTGCGCGGGCGACGTGTCCTGCGCCTCGTCGACCAGGATGTGGTCGAGCCCGCCGTCGAGCTTGAACAGAACCCAGGCGGCGTCCGTGCGGGAGAGCAGGGCGCGGGCGCGCGAGATCAGGTCGTCATAGTCGAGCAGGCCCCGTGCGGCCTTGGCGCGGCCATAGGCTTCGATCGCGGCGTCCGCCAGCGTCAACAGCGCGTGCGTCCGCTCGACGATCGCAGCCGCCTTGAGCCGCGGTAGCAGGCTTGCGAGCCGCGCCATCTCGGCGTCGAGCGCGGCGGCGAGCGTCGGCCGCGCCTTGCGGGTCGCGGCGGTGACGAAGCGGCTCTGGGCGCGCACGCCGCCGGACGAGGTCGTGAACACGCAGAGATAGGCCGCGCGGCGGCCCGCCTCGTCGCGCGCGGCCGAGGCTGCCGAGAAGGCTGCGGCGAGGTCGCAGTCGGTTTTGGAGCCGGTCGCGAGCTCCGCCGCGAGCGCCGGCCATTCCGAGGCCGCTATGCCGTCGCCGAGGATGGCGGCCTCAAGCGCCGCCTCGGTGTCCGCGGGCCCCAGCGAGAACATCGACCGCAGCTCGCGCGCCGCGCCCGCAGCGTCTCCGACGCCGCCGGGGCCGGTGAACAGCTTGCGGATCACGTCCCGCTCCGCCACGGCGTCGGACAGCGCGTCGTCGATCGTCTGCTCCCCGAACCGGGCCACCAGGTAGCTGAGCGCCCGCCCGACCGGTCCGTCCGGCCGCCGCGCGGCCTGGCCCAGCACCTGCGCGCGCGCCTCCGCCATCAGCTCGGCCTGATCGCGGTCGTCGAGCTCCGCGAAGCCGGCCGGCACGTTCGCCTCGAACGGGAACTGGTGCAGCAGCCGGCCGCAGAAGGCGTGGATCGTGTAGATCTTGAGGCCGCCGGGGGTTTCGAGCGCGCGCGCGAACAGCTTGCGGGCGAGGGCGAGGCGCGCCGCGTCCGGCGGCTGGCCCTCGAGCGCGCCGATCTCCGCCGCGAGCGCGGCGTCGGAGGCGGTCGCCCAGCCGCGCAGCCGCTCGACCACGCGGTTCTGCATGTTGGCCGCCGCCGCCTTGGTGAAGGTCAGGCACAGGATGCGCGACGGCTCCGCGCCGGCGAGCAGCAGCCGGACGACACGCTGCACCAGCACGTAGGTCTTGCCCGAGCCGGCGTTGGCCGAGACCCAGGCGGACCTGCGCGGATCCGAGGCCGCGGCCTGCCGGGTCAGGGTTTCGGCGCTCGGACCGCTCATTCGCCGTAGCCCTCCGAGGCGCCGCCGGTCGCGGACCATTCCTTCACGCGGGCGAGGTGGCCGTAAGGCCCTTCCGGCCGGGCGAGGAACTTGGGATGCGACAGCGAGCGATAGGGCTCGTCCGGGTTCTCGAAGCGGTCCACCACCTGACGGAAGCGCTCGAGCGCCGTGGCGGCGATCTCGTCGGGCGCCTCGGTCTCGCCGCGGATCTCCACCAGCTCGCCGGCAGGGTCGCGGCCGATCAGCTTCACGAAGGCGAGCTCGCTCACCGTCGCGCCCTTGGCGGCGGCGTCCGCGAAGCCGCCTTCCTGAAGGATCGCGCCCTCCAGCGGCAGCTGCGGCGCGAAGCCCGCGAGCGCCTGCTTCAGGCCCGGGACCGCGCCGGTCTTGTAGTCGAGGAAGGCGAACGTGCCGTCCGTCAGCGCGTCGATGTGGTCCGCCCGGGCGCTCAGCCTGAAGCTCCGGCCGGCGACGGTCTCGAAGTGGATCTCGCCGCGTTTCTCGACATGGGACGTCTCGACCCTCTCGGCCCGGCCGCGGTGGAAGGCGAGCGTCCAGTCGGCGATCCGCTCGAAGCGCGGCCACCACAGCGTTCTGGCGTCCTCCCGCTCGAGGAGCGCTCCGAAGGCCTCGCGCCCGAAGGCCAGCAGCCTTTCGCGGGCGTCGGCCGCGTTGAGCGCGACGCCGGCCTTGGCGAAGCGCTCCAGCGCGCCGTGGATCGCGTTGCCGAGATCGGCCGCGTTCGGCTCCGGTCCGACGGCGCCGAGCTCCTCAAGATCGAGGATGTAGCGGGCGTAAATCGCATAAGGGTCGCGCAGCCAGGTCTCCACCGAGGTGACGCTCATGCGGCTCGGCCTGAGCTCGAGCGGCGGCCGCGGCTCGGGCGGCCGCGGCGCGGGCTCGCGCTCCGCGTGGCCAAGCTGTTCCGCGAGCGTGACCAGCCGGCGCCCGCGTTCGAGCGCCGCCTGATGGGCCGGGCCGGCCGCCACCGCGGCGATGCGCTGCAGCCAGCGCGAGGGAATCGTCGGCGCGCCGCCGACCTTGGCGGCGCGGGTGAGCACGACCTCCTCGGCGCCGAGGCCTTGCGAGAAATCGTGAGCCGAAAGGCCGATGCGGCGCTCCGGAGGCGCCAGGCCGAGCAGCGCGCGCAACGGCCGGTTGATCCACGGGTCCGCCTGCGGCACCGGCGGCCACACGCCCTCATTCAGGCCGCCGAGCACCACGCGGTCGAAGCGCAGCAGGCGGGCTTCGAGCGGTCCTAGGATGCGCAGCCGCGGATGCCGGTCCCGGGGAGGGCGCACGACGCGTCCCGCCATCAGCGCGTCGAGCACGCCCGGAAAAGCCCCGGGCGCGAGCGGGTCAGCCGCGGCCGCGGCGTCGGCAAGCTCTTCGAGGAAGCCCGCGACAGCCGCGTGGTCCTCGCTTTCGGCGCCTTCCGATAGCGCTCCATAGGCGTGGCCGAGCGCCCGGACGAGCGCGTCGAGCGGAACGGCCCGCTCCGCCGCCAGCGACGCCAGCGGCTCGAGCGCCGCCGCGAGCCGCTCCACCAGCGCCGCGGCCTCTGTCCTGTCCGCGGAACCGAACCGCTCGGGGATGGCGCTGCGGGGGTTGGATGGCGCCGCGACGCCGGCCCGCAGACCATCCAGGCCCGCGCCCGGCAGCGGCGCGCGCAGCACGCAAGAGTCGAGGAAGTCGAGCGCGCGCGGCGCGAGGCCGGCGGCGGAGGCGAGCCGGGAGGCGGGGGCGCGCAGCAGCGTCAGGATCGCCTCTGGCCGGGGGTCGAGGGCGGTCTCGGCCGCGAGCCGGAGCAGCGCGCCAGCGGGCGTGCAGGCGAGCGCCGCCCCCGCGCTGTCGTCGATCGTGACGCCCCAGCGTTCAAGCTCGCCGGCGACCCGCGCCGCGAGATCGCGGTCGGGCGTCACCAGCGCGGCGGTCTTGCCCGGGACCGCCAGCGCCTCGCGCAGCGCGATCGCGATCGCCGCCGCCTCGCCGCGCAGATGCGGCGCCTCGACGATCGTGACGCCCGCGAGCGCAGCCTCGGTGTCGGCCGCGGACCGGCCGCTGTTCGCCCAGAGATCAGTGGTCTCGGCCGGCCGCAGGGCATCGGCGACGAGCCTCGCGCGGGCCCGAAGCGCAGGCTTCTCCGCGCCGAGCGTCCGCACCGCGCGCCGGGCGAGGCCGAGCGCCTCGACGAGCCGCGCGAGGCCTCGCTGGGGGTGTCCGTAGAGTCCCGGCCCATCGCCGGAGAGCAGGGTGGCCCAGCCGGCCTCGTCGAGGCCGTCGGTGTCGAGGCCGGGCAGCACGACCGCCCCCAGCGGGTGGCGGGCGATCGACGCGATCAGCCGACGGGTCGCGGGCGCGGTGCCGGTCGAGCCGGCTGCGATCACCGGGGCCGCGCCGTCGGCGACGCGACGCGCGGCGGCGTCGAGCTGCAGCCGCCGCCTGCGGCTCGGGTCGAGCCGCCCGCGCTCCCCGACATGGTCGGGCCAGGCGGCGAGCGCGACCTGGAGGAAGGACTGGGTGATGGCCCAGTAGCGGTCATGCTCGCCGGGCACCAGCTGCGACAGGCCGGCGAGGTCGATCTCCTCGGTCTCGACGGCGTCAATCAACGTCTCGACGTCGCCCGCGAGGTGGATGGCGTCCGCGGCGGTCGCGGGGATCAGCGGGCCGTCATCCGCGGCTAGCGACAGGACCGACCGGTCGAGCGCCTCGGCGAAGCGCAGCACCAGCTTCGCCAGCACGAGCCGCCGCTCGAGCGGCGCGGCAGCCGGCGGCAGCTCGGCCTCTTGCGCGTCGAGCGGCTCGGCGAGGCTGAGATCCTCGTCCACGTCGCCAAGCGGCGCGATACGCGGCAGCAGGGTCGCGCGCCCGTCGAGCTCGGCCAGGAAGGCGTCGCGCAGCGCGCGCGCCGAGCGCCGGCTCGGCAGGAAGATCGTCGCGCCGGCGAGCGCGATCGGGTCGTTCCGCGGCGCGAAACCGGGAATCAGCTCACCGTCGAGCAAGCCCCGCGCGAGCGTCGGCAGGAACGCCGCGCCGGCCGGGATCGTGCGGACGTTTGGATCGCGAGAATCGGCCATTGGGCGCAGAATAGCGCGCCCAGCCGCAGCGGGTCAGGGGAAGCTCAGGCGGCCGAGAGCGCGATCGCCTGCTCGGCCTCGGTGATCGCCTCCGGCGTGCCGACATGCAGCCACAGCCCGTCGAGCCGCAGCCCGAACAGCCGGTCGCGCGCGATCGCCGCGTCCCAAAGCCGGTTCAGCGAGAACGGCCCGTCGGGCGCGTCCGCGAAGGCCGAGCGCGGCATCACGGCCGCGCCCGCATAGACGAAGGGCGCCACCTGCCGCTCCGGCCGCCGCTTGAGCCGACCGTCGGAGGCGAAGCTGAAATCGCCCGCGCCGTCGAACCCGACGCTGCCGGTAAGCGCCGCCACCAGTAGCAGCGCGTCCATCTCGGCGGGGTCCCACTGCGCCATCAGGCGCTTCAGGTTCGAGCTCGCGCCGTCGACCCAGAAGGTGTCGGCGTTGAGGATCAGAAACGCCTCGCCGTGGAGCAGCGGCAGCGCCTTCACGACTCCGCCGCCGGAATCGAGCAGCCGCGCGCGCTCGTCCGAGATCGCGATTTTCGGCGCCCGGCGGGCGGCGAGATGGGCCTCGACCTGCCCGGCGTGGTGATGGACGTTGACCACCGCGCGCTCGACGCCGGCGCGCGCCAGGCCGTCGAGCGCATGGTCGAGCAGCGTCCGGCCCCCGACCCTGACGAGCGGTTTTGGCAGCGTGTCGGTGATCGGCCGCATGCGCGTGCCGAGCCCGGCGGCGAGCACCATCGCGTCCGTGACGCCGGTCACGCCGCGTCCTCCGCGACCCCCAGATGGGCCTGGTACCAGGCGGCGAGCTCGGCGAGGTCGGGATGCGCGAGGTTCGTCGCCAGCGCCCGGCGCACGCGCGGCAGGTTCTTCAGATAGCCGGGCTTGCCGTCGCGCTTGGCGAGGCGGACGAAGATGCCGAGAATCTTGGTCGCGCGCTGCGCTCCCATCGTGGCGTAGGCGCGGGCGAATTGGCGCGGCTCGAAAGCCGGATCGGCGGCGCGACGGCCTGCCAGATAGCGGGCGGCGAGCGTCATCTCGAGCTGCTCGGGCATGTCGACGCGCGCGTCCTGCAGCAGCGAGACCACGTCATAGGCCGGCGGCCCCAGCACCATGTCCTGGAAGTCGAGCAGGCCAAGGCGCCTCAGGCCCTCGCGGTCCGGCCGCCAGGTCAGGTTCGGCGAGTGGTAGTCGCGCAGCGTCCAGGTCAGCGGCTCCGAAAGCACCGGCTGCAAAGCCGCAGCCCAGAGTTCGCGGAACGCCTGCCGGGCCTCCGGCTCCGGCGCGAAGCCCGCGACATGCGGCAGATACCACTCGTTCAGCAGGTCGCTCTCGGCGAGGAAGGCCGACAGGTCGTAGAAGGGCGGCCGGTAGAGCTCCTTGCCGACCGGCAGCTCCGTCGGCAGCGGCCGGCAGTGCAGGTCGGCGAGCAGGTCTACGGCGGCCTCGTAGCGGCCCGGTATCGGCGAATCGAGCGCCACCACCGGCTCGACGCCGAGGTCCTCGACCAGCAGGAACCCGGTCTTGATGTCCGAGGCGTAGATCTCCGGCGCGGCGTAGCCGAGCGCCCTCAGGCCGTTCGCCACCGCCACGAAGGGCCGCACGTCGGTCGCGAGCTTGGCGAGCTGCGCATAAGTCTTGCCGTCGCGGACGATCGGCCCCGGCGCGCGGGGCGGCGAGTCCATCAGGATGGCCGTGCGGCCGTCGAGCGTCAGGCGCTCATAGAGCCGGCTCGAGGCGTCGCCCTGGATGTGGTCGTGCGCGGCGGGGGCCCAGCCGGCGCTTTCGAGAAATTTCTGGCTGTCGCGCAGCCGCGCCAGCCGCGGCGCGAAGCTGCCGCGGCCGGTCAGCCGCGCCCGGCGCGCATTCGGATCAGGGCCGAGGTCGAGCTCGAGATCGAGCCTGTCGGGCGGCGGCTCGGCGCCCAGCCTGTCGGGCCACTCGACCAGCACGATCGCGTCCTCGCCGGCCTCCTCCCAGCCGAGCTCGTCGAGCTCCTCGGGGCCGGACAGCCGATACAGATCGGCGTGCACGATAACGCCACGCGGCAGATCGTAAATCTGCAGCAGCGTGAAGGTCGGACTCGGAGCCTCGAGCTCGGGATCGCCGGCGCGTGCCCGCACCAGCGCCCGCGCGAAGGTGGTCTTGCCGGCGCCGAGCTCGCCCGAAAGCGTCATCAGGTCGCCCGGCCTGAGAGCCCGGGCGACGACCGCGGCGAGCGCGGCGGTGGCCGCCTCGTCGGCGAGCGCGACATCCCAGCGCGCCTCGCCGAGGGTCTCGGGCTGAAGGGCGGTCTTGGTGCGCGCGGCGGGACCTCTCATTCGGCGGCCTCGGAGTTCATGGCGCGAAGCGGGAAGCGACAGGTCACCACCGTGCCTTCTCCGATCCTGGAGTCCAGCGAAACCGATCCGCCGTGCAGCTCCACGAAGGAGCGCACGATCGAAAGGCCGAGCCCGACGCCGCGGTGGGCCGCGCCCGCCGTGCGGCTTTCAAACCGGTCGAACACCTTGTCGGCGAGCTCCGGCGAGATGCCGCTGCCCTTGTCGGCGACCCTGAAGATCATCGCGTCCTGCGTGCGCTCGGCGCTCACCCTGATGGCGTGTCCGGGCTTCGAGAATCCGATCGCGTTGGCGAGCAGGTTGAACAGGATCTGGCGGACGCGCTTGCCGTCCGCCACGAAGGTTCCGACGCTCGGCGGCGCGTCGATCTCTAGCCCGAGACCGGCCTCCGCCAGCCGGTCGCGCACGCCCTCGACCGCGCCGTCGATCGCCTCGCGGGCGCTGACGGGGCCGAGTTCCAGCTCCATCGCGCCAGCGTCGATCGTGGTGAGGTCGAGGATGTCGTTGATGATCGCCAGCAGCGCCGAGGAGGACGACAGAATGTGGTCGACATATTCGCGCTGCTTGGGGCTGAGCGCGCCGAGCCGCGGGTCGCCGAGCAACTGCCCGAAACCGATGATGTTGGTGAGCGGCGACCGCAGCTCGTAGGAGACGTGGCTGGTGAAGTCCGCCTTGAGGCGGGCCGCGGCCTCGACCGCCTCCGCCCGATCGCGCAGCGCGCGCTCGACGTTCACCCGCGCCGTCACGTCGGTGAAGGTGGCGAGCGTGCCGCCGTCCGGCAGCGGGAGCGTCACGACGTCGATCACCGCGCCCTCGGCGCGATCGATGCGCGCCGTCAGCGGCTGGCGCTCGTCCGGCATCGCGGTCATCGCCATCTTGAGCCGGCGCCAGAGCTCGGCGTCGGCGTGGCGGGCGCCGCAGGCCGTCAGGATCTGGTCGGCGTGCGGCCGTTCGGCGAGTTCTTCTTCCGTCAGGTCCCACAGCGCCTGAAACGCCGGGTTGTGCAGCCGCAGCCGTCCGTCCGAGCCGAACACCGCGACCGCTTCCTGCAGATGGTCGATGGTCTCGCGCTGCACCTTCGAAAGCGCGTTGAACCGGCTTTCGAGCGCCAGCCGCTCGGTGACGTCATCGAACAGATAGGTGACGCCGCCACGCGGATTGGGCGCCGCCACCACGCGAAGCGTGCGGCCGTCCGGCAGGTGCCACCAGTGCTCGCGCGCCTCGATCGCCCGGTAGGCCTCGTGAAGCTGCGCCTTCCAGGTGCGGAAGTCCGCCTGCTCGGGCAGTTTGCGGTCCGCCCGCAGCCGGTCGAGGATCACGGCGTCGCTCGGAGACGTCTCCAGGAAGGCCGGGTCGAGCGACCAGAGCTGGCGGTAGGCCTGGTTGTGGAACACCAGAGCGCCATCCGACCCGAAGATCGCGACCGCGGTGGTGAGTTCGTCGAGCGTGCGGCGGTGAGCGTCCATCTGGCGGGAGAGATCGGCGCGCACATCCTCGAGCTCCGACACGTCGGTCGCGATCGCGGCTGAGCCGAACGCGGCCGGCGCCTCGACCACGTCGAAGATGCGCCGCGCGCCCGCGAACACAGCCGGGGCGCGTTTTCGGAAGACGTGGCCGGCGTCGTTGGCGCGGCGCGCCGCCGCCCGCTCGCCCTGGTCGAGGAACTCGGCGCCGCGCTCGACCGCGCTGCGGCCGTCGGACGCCTCGACGGCCCGGCCATAGGCCTCGTTGGCGTAGATCAGCCGGCCATTCTGGTCACGCAGCCACACCGGGTGCACCAACGCCTCGGCGAGCGCCGTGAAGCGGCCAAGCGAGGCCTGCAGCTCGGCGTTTCGAGCGTCGGTCTCGGCGCGCGCCAGCCGCTCGCCCGTGACGTCGCGCAGCCGCAGCATCACGGCCGAGCCGATCGCGCGGCCGTCTGCCTCGATATGCGCGCCCCTCAGCGTGCGCAGCATCAGGCGGAGCGGCTCCCCGCGACGGCGCAAGGCCTCCACGCCGGCCTCGATGAGCCGGGCCGAAGAGGCGTCGAGCCAGGTTCCGAAGGCGAGCAGCCGGGTTCCGGTCGGGGCGCCCGGCAGACGCGAAGCGTCGCCGACGATCTCCGGATCCTGCGCGCCGGCGCGCCAGATCACGATCGCCTGGACGTCGGCGGCGGCGAGCACTTCGGCGAGGTCGAGGCGGGCGCGCAGGCCGCCGATGGTCGCCTCGGCGGCGGCGCGCGTCTCTGCGATCCGCCGGCGAGCGCGGACCAGCAGCACGGAGCTCACCACTGCGGCGAGCACGGAGCCGGCGAACAGCGCGAGCGCGGCCGTCTCCGGCGCGCCGAGCGCCGCGGCTTGCGCCGGGCCTGGAATCAGAGCGCCGACGGCTGCTGCTGCGGCCGTCGGAAGAGCGGCGCGTGGCCGTTCGGACATGTGGCGAAGCCCCCGACGACGACGGGAGAGCTTCTGGCTCCCGCCTTCAGGCGCCTCGCCCCCGAGGGCGCCCGTCCCGAATCATCCTGAAGTTAGCCGAGGCCAAGGCCCCGCCCCAAGAGTCCGGAACGGGAACGGACAGCGAAAAACGCCGCCCGTGGCGCCTCAGTACCGGTAGGTCTCGGGCTTGAACGGCCCGGCCTGCGGCACGCCGATATATTTCGACTGCTTGTCGGACAGCTTCGAGAGCTTGACGCCGATCTTCTCCAGGTGGAGCGCGGCGACCTTCTCGTCGAGGGTCTTGGGCAGCACGTAGACCTGCTTGCCGTACTTGCCGTCCTTGTTGTTCGCCCAGAGCTCGATCTGCGCGAGCGTCTGGTTGGTGAACGACGCGGACATCACGAAGGACGGGTGGCCGGTCGCGTTGCCGAGATTCACCAGGCGGCCCTCGGACAGCACGATGATGCGCTTGCCGTCAGGGAACTCGACCTCGTCGACCTGCGGCTTGATGTTGTCCCACTTGAAGTTCTTCAGCGCGCCGATCTGAATCTCGCTGTCGAAGTGGCCGATGTTGCAGACGATCGCCCGGTCCTTCATGGCGCGCATGTGGTCGACGGTGATGACGTCGACATTGCCGGTCGCGGTGACGAAGATGTCCGCGCGCTTGGTCGCCTCTTCCATGGTGACGACCTCGTAGCCCTCCATCGCCGCCTGCAGCGCGCAGATCGGGTCGACCTCGGACACCATCACGCGGCAGCCGGCCTGGCGCAGCGAGGCGGCGGAGCCCTTGCCGACGTCGCCGAAGCCCGCGACCATCGCGACCTTGCCGGACATCATGACGTCGGTGCCGCGGCGGATCGCGTCGACCAGCGACTCACGGCAGCCGTAGAGGTTGTCGAACTTCGACTTGGTGACCGAGTCGTTGACGTTGATCGCCGGGAACAGCAGCTCGCCCTTCTTGGCGAACTCGTAGAGCCGGTGGACGCCGGTGGTGGTCTCCTCGGTCACGCCCTTAATGGCGTCGGCGTTCTTCGTGTACCAGCCCGGCGAAGACTTCAGGCGCTTCTTGATCGCGGCGAAGAGGATCTCCTCCTCCTCATTGGTCGCGCCTTCCAGGAAGGCGACGTCGCCGCCCTCGGCGCGCTTGCCGAGGTGGAGCAGGAGCGTGGCGTCGCCGCCATCGTCCAGGATCATGTTCGGGGTGCCGCCGTCGGCCCACTCGAAGATGCGGTGGGTGTACTCCCAGTACTCCTCGAGCGTCTCGCCCTTGACGGCGAACACCGGGGTGCCGGAGGCCGCGATCGCGGCGGCGGCGTGGTCCTGCGTCGAATAGATGTTGCACGACGCCCAACGGACGTCGGCGCCGAGCGCCTTGAGCGTCTCGATCAGCATCGCGGTCTGGATGGTCATGTGCAGCGAGCCGGCGATCCGGGCGCCCTTGAGCGGCTGCGACGGTCCGAACTCCTTGCGGCAAGCCATCAGGCCCGGCATCTCGGTCTCGGCGATCGCCAGCTCCTTGCGACCCCAATCAGCGAGAGAGATGTCTTTGACGACGTAATCGGGCTGGCTCATGCGGGGGATCCTTGCATCTAGGAGGCGCGCGTCAGCGCGCGCGGGCGCTCACGTTCGCCGCCGTCCGTAGCACGTCGCCGGACAGGGTTCAATAAAGACATAAAGAAGTCTTTATGTCGCGTCGGACGGGCAAACGGACGCGCGCGTCCGACGTTCCGGAGACGTTGAGCGGGGAGAGGAGGTGAGCGGGCGGCGCCCGCGGGTCACTCGCCGGGAGCGGCGTAGGCGAGGAGCGTCGGGAAGGCGACCAGGGCGCGCTGCTCGGCGGTGCGCACCACGGCGGCGCGCATCGAGGCGGTCACGAAGCCGTTCGCCCCATAGGCGAGGGCGTTCGCGTCGGCCGCCCCGAAATCCACGAACGCCAGGGCGACGCGGCGGTCCACGGGGCCGCTGGCGGCAGGCGTCGCAGCGGCGTCCGCCTCAAGCGGCGGCCGGGACAGACGCTCCTTGTCCGCGCGGACGGCGGCGGCGACGACTTCCGGCTGGAGGCTCGGATTGGAGGCAGGCGTCTCGAAGCCTGACGTGTCGAGTTCGCCGACCCGGATGGTCAGCAGCGCGGCGCGAAAGTCGCCGGCGAGCGCCGTAGGCGCGGCAGGCATGGCCGGGAACGGCGCGGGCGCAGGTCCCGCGTGGGCGGCCGCAGCGAAACCCGCCGCAGCGACGCAGATCAAAACCCGGTGAGAACGGCGAATCCGCCGAGCCATGCTCATACACAACCGATAGGTGATCCTCGCCGCGGAGCCGAGCACGAAATGCCGGGCCGAGGCGGTTCGTCGCACCCGTGGCATTTGGGCCGCACTGTGGCGAAAGCCGGGCCGCCGTGGGTCGGCGGATCTGCACGATGACATTTCGCCTTCGCATACCCATGTGATGCGCGAGGCGTATTTCACGCCCCGAAGGCGCAATGCGCCTGAAACGGATTGGAACATGACCGCTCGATCGTCTCGCCGCCTTGCCGCCATCGCGCTTGCGACCCTCGTCGCCGGAGCGGCGTTCGCGCCGCTCGACGCCGACGCGCGGGCGGGTCGGAGCGGGAGCTTCGGCAGCCGCGGCACGCGGACGTTCTCCGCGCCGCCTCCGACGGCCACGATGCCGGGCGCCGCGCCCATCCAGCGCTCGATCACCCAGCCGGGTCCGTCTATTGGAGCGCAGGCGCCTCTCCAGCAAGCGCCGCGCCGCGGCCTGTTCGGCGGCGGTCTCGGGGCGGGGCTGCTCGGCGGCTTCCTGGGCGCTGGTCTGTTCGGCATGCTGTTCGGCCATGGCCTGCTTGGCGGCCTCGGCTCGATGTCGTCTCTGTTCGGGCTGCTGCTGCAGGTCGGCCTGATCTTCCTAGCGGTGCGCTTCATCATGGGCTGGTTCGCGCGGCGCAACGGCCAGCAGCCGGCTGCGATCGGTCCCGCCGGCTATCGGTTCGACCCGCCCGAGGAGAGCCCGCGCAGCGCTTTCGGCGGGGGGTTCGGCGGCTCGGCCGCCGGCGCTTCGCAGCCGGTGACGCTGGAGAAGTCGGATTTCGACGCGTTCGAGCGGCTTCTCGGCGAGGTGCAGCGCGCCTGGTCCGATCAGGACATCAGCCGCATGCGGTCGCTCGCCACGCCCGAGATGGTGGAGGTGTTCGCCGAGGACGTCGCGCAGGACGCGAGCCGCGGCGTGATCAACCGCGTCTCCGACGTGAAGCTGCTGCAGGGCGACCTGGCGGAGGCTTGGCGCGAGAACGGCCGCGACTACGCGACCGTCGCGATGCGCTACCAGCTGAAGGACTGGACCGAGGATCTGGAAAGCGGACGGGTGGTGGACGGCGACCCGAACGTCCCGACCGAGGCGGTCGAGCTGTGGACCTTCGTGCGGGCCAATGGCGGTCGCTGGCTGCTCTCGGCGATCCAGCAGTCCGCCTGACGCAAAACCGGCGGGGAGGCGCTATTCCTCCTCGCCGAACCTGCTTTCGACCAGATGAGTCAGGGCGTTGAGCGCGGCTTCCGCGTCTGCGCCCTCGACCTCGACATGGATGGTGGTGCCGGGACCGGCCGCCAGCATCATGAGGCCCATGATCGAGGTGCCGCCGACCGTCTCGCCGGCGCGGCTGACACGCACAGAAGCCTCGAACTTCTCCACGGTCTGAACGAATTTGGCGGACGCGCGAGCATGAAGCCCGCGCTTGTTCACGATCGCAAGCTCGCGAGAGACGCTTTCACACGAGTCCACGAGCGTCTCCGCCTCCACGCGACGATCATTTGCCGGAGAGCACGCGGCTCGCGACGTTGATATATTTGCGCCCCGCCTCCTGAGCCTGGACGACCGCCGCGTCAAGCGGAAGATCGGAGCGTACGCTGGCGAGCTTGATCAGCATCGGCAGGTTTATGCCGGCGATCACCTCGACCTTCCGCCCATCCATGCACGATATCGCGAGGTTGGACGGGGTGCCGCCGAACATGTCTGTCAGCACCGCGACTCCATCGCCGGTATCGACGTCTCGGACCGCGGCGAGGATGTCCCCGCGGCGCAACTCCATATCGTCTTCCGGGTCGATGGTGATCGTCGCGATCTGTTGCTGAGGACCCACGACGTGCTCGAGCGCGGAGCGGAACTCACAGGCGAGACGACCGTGTGTCACAAGGACGAGGCCTATCATGCAGTCTCTGCGCAAAACTCATTGCGCTCCGGGTCGGGGCTGGCGGCCATAGGCCGTCCGGTCCGTTTGACAGGCGCGTGCGGCGCCGAACGCATCATTTTTCCATGTTGCGGCGCGAACGCAAGCTCTGATCCGTAGTGAACGACCGACGACCAGTTGCGCGCCGCGAAAAGCGCGACCGCCGCCGCCTCGGGATCGCCGCGCCTCACCGCGATCCGCGGCAAGGGCGCGTCCAGCAGGCGCGTCGTTGCGGACTCCGGCTCGGGCATCCGCTCCGGCAGATCCTCGATATCGACCACGAACCTCACCACGCACGCCCTCAGCGTCGGGAGCCGGAACAGGCCGACGCCGCGCCGCTCGATCAGCCCCTTGAGAGCTTCCGGCGGTTCCGCGAGCACCCGGCCGCCCACGCGGCTGAGCCGCGTCCTGTCGTCCGCAACGAGCCGCCCGAACAGTCCCTGAGCCTCGGCCCGGTCGATCAGGGCCGCCGAAAGGCTCGACTTGCCCGCGCCTGAGGGGCCCCGGATCAGCACGCCCGCTTCGCCGACGACCACGCAGCTGGCGTGAATGGTGGCGGGGGCCATCATTTCATCGCCGCCGGCAGCCGCACGGCGAAGCGGGCGCCTGTCACCTTCGGTTCGCCCGCGACCGTCTTCATGCGGTTCTCCGCCTTGATCCGCCCGCCATGGGCTTCGACGATCTGTTTCGAGATCGAGAGGCCAAGGCCGGAGTTCTGCCCGAAGCCCTGTTCCGGTCGATCGGTGTAGAAGCGGTCGAAGATCTTGTCGATGGCGTCGGGCCGGACGCCGGGCCCGGTGTCGTCGACCAGGATCTCGACTGAATTGCGCACCCGCCGGCACGTCACCTTCACGACCGCTCCGTTCGGCGAGAATGAGCGCGCATTGTCGATCAGATTGGTGACCACCTGGGCGAGCCGCGAGTCGTGGCCGAGCACCAGATAGGCGTCGCGGCCCTGGGCGGCGTCCACGACCTTGAGTTCGACCGTTACGCCGTTCTCGCGCGGCGCGCCGTTCTGCATGTCGATGACCGTGGTCAGCAGCTTGACCATGTCGACCGGCTCGGCGTCCTGCCGCTGCAGTTCGGCGTCGAGCCGGCTCGCGTCGGAGATGTCGCTGATCAGCCGGTCGAGCCGCCGCACGTCGTGCTGGATGACGCCGAGCAGCCGCTCGCGAGACTCCTCGGTCTTGGCGAGCGGCAGCGTCTCGACGGCCGAGCGGAGCGAAGTCAGTGGGTTCTTGAGCTCGTGCGCGACGTCCGCCGCGAAGCGCTCGATCGCCTCGATGCGACCGTAGAGAGCGCTCGTCATATCGCGCAGCGCGCCTGACAGGTGGCCGATCTCGTCCGAGCGGTTGGTGAAGTCCGGGATTTCGGCGCGGTGCTTGTAGCGGTGGCGCACGCGCTCGGCGCCGTCGGCGAGCTTGCGCACCGGACCGGCGATCGTGCTCGCGAGCAGCAGCGAGAGCAGCAGCATCACGGCGGCCGCCACCAGAAAGACACGCATGATCGCGAACCGCTCGGCCTGCACGATCGCGTCGATGTCGCCCCCCTGGGTCGACAGCAGCAGCACGCCCGTCACCGCCCGGAAGCGCTGGATCGGCACCGCGACGGAGACGATGATTTCGCCGGCGTCATTCACCCGCACGATGCTTTGCGGGGAGCCGGAGAGCGCCTTCGTCACCTCGGGATAGCCCCGCCCATTGGCGGCCCCGAGCTCCGCGTAAAGCGGGAGGTCGGAGCGCCGCAGCCAACTCTTGACGGTCCGCCCGATCTGCTCGAGCAGTCCGGGCTCCTGGGTCCGGGGCGGGGGCAGGTCGAACCGCAGGATGTCGCCGCGGGCGTAGAGCGAGCGCGAGTCGAGCAGCAGCGCGCCGTCGCGGTCGTAGATCCGCGCTCGCGTCCGGGTCGGCGTCACCAGCCGGCGCAGCACCGGCGCGACGCGCTCCGGATTGATCGGAAACTCCAGGCTCTGCAGCCCCTCGTCGCCGGGCGAGGCGGTCTGTCCCGCCTGCAGCTCCAGCAGCTTGTCGGGGTCGACATAGAGCTGGTTGGTCTCGACGGTCGCCGAGGAGGCGATCGCGCCGGCGATGATCTCGCCCTGGATCAGCAGGCTCTGAACGCGGGCGTCAATCAGCCCGGCGCGGAACTGGTTGAGGTAGAGGATGCCCGAGACCAGCGCGACCAGGCCGGCCAGGTTGAGCACCACGATGCGGCGCGTGAGGCTGGAGAAGCCGAGGACGCGCAGCGCGCGGAGCCCGCGCACGACCTTGGCGCGCCATGGCTCGCGCTGGCCGGCGTCCTCATCTGCGTCGGTCTGGACGATCTCGTCCGCCCGCTCGGCTTCCACGCTCATGAGTGATGGACTGAGGCGCCGCGCGAGCCGCCGGCGCTCAGATCTCCTTGAACCGGTAACCCACGCCGTAGAGCGTCTCGATCATGTCGAAATCGTCGTCGCACGATTTGAACTTCTTGCGCAGCCGCTTGATGTGGCTGTCGATCGTGCGGTCGTCGACATAGACCTGATCGTCATAGGCGGCGTCCATCAGAGCGTTGCGGCTCTTGACCACGCCGGGCCGCATGGCGAGCGCCTGCAGGATGAGGAACTCGGTGACGGTGAGCGTCACCGGCTCGCCCTTCCAGGTGCAGGTGTGGCGCTCCGGGTCCATCATCAGCTGACCGCGTTCGAGCGCCTTGGAATCGGGCCCTTTGGCGCCGCCGGGCACGATCGGCTCCTTGGCGGCGACGCGGCGCAGCACGGCCTTGACGCGCTCGACCAGCAGGCGCTGTGAGAACGGCTTACGGATGAAGTCGTCGGCGCCCATCTTGAGGCCGAACAGCTCGTCGATCTCCTCGTCCTTCGACGTCAGGAAGATCACCGGCAGCTCGGACTTCTGACGAAGCCGGCGAAGCAGCTCCATCCCGTCCATGCGCGGCATCTTGATGTCGAAGATCGCCAGATCGGGCGGCGAGGCGCGCAGACCCTCAAGCGCCGTCGCGCCGTCATTATAGGTCTGGATCCGGTATCCTTCGGCCTCGAGCGCGATGGAGACCGAGGTCAGGATGTTGCGGTCGTCATCGACCAGGGCGATCGTCGGCATGGCGCCTTCTTGTATAGCACAGAGTGCATGGCATGAACTGACTTGGCGTGGCTGAAATGTGACGCAAGGTCGGAAGGCCCTCTTTTTGGCCGCGTTGATGAGCGACAGGCCGGCCATCACGGCTGAAGGAGCGACAGTGACGACCTCGAACGCCTCTGCCACGCCGGGCGGGACCGCCGCCTTCGATCCGGCCGCGGCGGCCCGCGCGCTCGTCAGGTCCGCCCGCCGCGCCAGCCTCGGCACGATCGACCGCGGCTCGGGGCTGCCTCACGTGTCGCTCGTCGGGGTCGCGACCGCGCCCGACGGCGCGCCGCTCCTGCTCGTCTCGAATCTCGCGCGCCATGCGGCGAACCTCGCCGCCGATCCGCGAGCGAGCCTGCTGTGCGCAGAGGCCGGCGCCGGCGACCCGCTCGCCCATCCGCGCGTCACGCTGTTTGGACGCTGCGTGGCGGCGGAGAAGGCGACGCACAAGGCGCGCTGGCTCGCGCGCCAGCCGGACTCGGCGCTCTACTTCGACTTCGCCGACTTCAACATGCTCCGGCTTGAGCCCGAGGGCGCTCATCTGGTCGCCGGCTTCGGCCGGATCGTGGATCTCGCCTGGCCCGAGATCCGGACCGAGACGGCCGGCGCGGAGGCGTTGCTCGCGGCGGAGGACGGGATCGTCGAGCACATGAACGAGGACCACGCCGACGCGACGCGCCTCTACGCCACGGCGCTGCTCGGCGCGCCCGACGGCCCGTGGCGGATGCAGGGCGTCGATCCGCTCGGCTGCGAACTCGGCCTCGACGGACGGGCGCTCTATTTGGGCTTTCCCGAACGCGTCGCGAGCCCCGGCGAAATCCGCCGCGCGCTGGTCGCGCTCGTGAACGAGGCGAGGGCGGGCGCAGGGGCTGAGGGGCAGCCGGAGACCCCGCTCAAGGAAACCTGACTGTGGAGAACGCCCGATCGTCACGTTGACGTCTTTTTTGGCTGTTTGATGCCGCGCCTCGCGTGCTAGCCACGGCCCCCGGTCAGGCGGCCTTCTCAAGCCAAGGAGTGAGGCGTGAGGCAGATCGGCGTTTGGAATCAGGACTTCGGCGCGGAAGCGTTCGGCTTCGACGCGCTTGCCGGCGTGAACTGGAACCTCGGACCTGCGGCCCTCGTTGAGCGGGCGGTGCGGCGCGGCGAAGGCGCGCTGGGGTCGACCGGCGTCCTGGCGGTCGACACGGGCCCTCACACCGGCCGATCTCCGGATGACAAGTTCATCGTGCGCGACGAGGCGACCGAAGCCACGGTCGACTGGAACTCGCACGCCAGCCTGACGCCGGAACAGTTCAAGGCCCTCCGGCAGGACTTCCTGGCGCACGCCCAAGGCCGCGAACTGTTCGCTCAGGATCTTTATGTCGGGGCCGATCCAGAGCGCCTCCTTCCGGTCCGCACGTTCAGCGAATACGCCTGGCGCTCGATGGCGGCGCGCACCCTCCTGATCGAGCCGCGGCAGGACGAGCTTGCCGGCTTCACGCCGGAGCTGACCGTGCTGGACATGCCGTCATTCCGTGCTGATCCGGCGCGCCATGGCGTGCGTTCCGCTGCGGTCGTGGCGATCGATCTGACGCGCCGCGAGGTGCTGATCGGCGGCACGTCCTATGTGGGCGAGGTCAAGCACGCGATCCTGACCGTCATGAACCACCTGCTGCCGGAGCGCGGCGCGCTGCCGCTGCACTGCGCGGCCTCGGTCGGTCCTGACGGGGACGTCGCGCTGTTCATCGGTCTCTCGGCCACCGGCAAGACGACGCTTGCGGCCGATCCGGAGCGCAGCCTGATCGGCGATGACGCGCATGGCTGGGGGCCGGATGGGGTCTTTAATCTCGAGGGCGGCTGCTACGCCCGGGCGGCGGATCTGTCGGCCGAGGCCGAGCCTGCGCTTCATGCCGCCGCGCAGCGTTTCGGCGCCCTGCTGGAGAACGTGCCGCTCGATCCGGAGACGCGCGAGCCCAACTTTGCGGCGCGCGGCAGGACCGAAAACACCCGCTGCGCCTTCCCGCTGAGCGCTTATCCTCGCGCCAGCGCGGCTGCGGTCGCCGGCCATCCGAAAAACCTTGTGCTGCTGACCTGCGATCCGCATGGGGTGATGCCGCCGATCGCGCGCCTCACGCCCGAGCAGGCCGTCTATCACTTCCTGTCGGGCTATACGGCCCGCATCGCCGACGCCGAAAAGGGCGCGCGCGAGCCGCAGGCGACGTTCTCCGCCTGCTATGCGGCGCCCTTCATGCCGCGTCCGGCGGCGATCTATGGCGAGATGCTGAGCCGCCTGATCGCGGAGCACGGCGTCAATTGCTGGCTGGTGAACACCGGCTGGACCGGAGGCGCCTACGGCGCCGGCCAGCGCGTGCCCATCGAGGCGACGCGCGCGCTGATCGCCGCGGCTTTCGACGGCTCGCTCGACGCCGTGGAGACCTACACGGACAAGTTTTTCGGCTTCACCGTGCCGCTCAGCGTGCCGGGCGTGGACACGCTGTTGTTCCGGCCCCGCAAGGCGTGGGCCGACAAGCGCGTCTACATCGGGACCGCCCGGCGAGTCCTGGGGATGTTCCAGTCGAACTTTGCTTCCTTCGGCGATGCGGTCGATCCCGAGATCGCCGCGGCCGGGCCGCACGAATACCGCGAGGCCGCGGAGTAGCGACGCCGCGAAGCGCCAAGCAGCGTCGACCGCCTTACATCAGGGTAAGGACGGTGACCACGGCGAAGCAGGGCATCAGCACGATCGACGACCAGACCATGTAGCCGAAGAAGCTCGGCATCGCGACGCCGCGGTTCCGGGCGATCGACAGCACCATGAAGTTCGGCGCGTTGCCGATATAGGTCAGCGCGCCCATGAACACCGCGCCGCCCGAGATCGCCGCAAGCGTCTTGGCCTTCACGGTCATCAACTCCACGGCGTCGCCCCCCGCCAGGTTGAAGAACACCAGATAGGTCGGCGCGTTGTCGAGCAGGCTCGACAGCAGGCCCGTCAGCCAGAAATAGACCGCGGGCCGGGGCGCGCCGGCCTCGTCGGAGACCAGCGCCACGAGCGGCGCGGCGGCGCCGTCGACGCCGGCCTTCAGGATCAGAAGCGCCGGGATCAGCGTCACGAAGATTCCGGCGAACAGCTTCGCCACTTCGCGGATCGGCTCCCAGTCGAAGCCATTGCGCTCGCGGTACTCCGTCGGCGTGATCTTCAGCGAGACCAGCGCGAGGGCGATCAGCGTCACGTCGCGCGCGACCGCCTGAAGCGAGACGTGAGCGCCGTAAACGTCGAACTCGACGCCGGACTTCCAGAACCCGCTCATCAGGATCGTCGCCACCGCCAGGGCGAGCACCGGGATGTTGCGCACGCCCGACAGGCCCAGCCGCGCGTCGGGCGAGGGATCCGGCTTCGGGATGAAGCCCTCCCGGGCATAGAACCAGCGGTCCAGCAGATAGAACAGCGGCAGCAGGATCGCGACCAGGATGGCCGTCTCGGGCCCGAGATGCGTCGTCGTCCAGAAGAAGTCGACGCCCTGCAGGAACCCGAGAAACAGCGGCGGATCGCCGAGCGGCGTCAGCGAGCCGCCGATGTTCGAGACCAGGAAGATGAAGAACACCACCACATGGGCGTTGCGCCGGCGCTGGTCGTTGGCGCGGATCAGGGGGCGGATCAGCACCATCGAGGCGCCGGTCGTGCCGATCACGCTCGCAAGCAGCGACCCGACCGCGAGCAGGGCGGTGTTGACCGCCGGGCTGCCGTGCAGATTGCCGCGCACCAGCACGCCGCCCGAGATCGTGAACAGCGTGAACAGCAGCACGACGAACGGGATGTATTCGGCGACGGCGGCGTGGACCAGTTCGGAGGAAGCGGGCCCGACGCCGTGGACGAACCCGAACGGGATCAGCAGCATCGCTGCCCAGAAGGCCGCGACCTTGCCGTAGTGGTGGTGCCAGAAATGGGGCGCCGCGAGCGGCATCACGGCGATCGACCCGAGCAGCCCGACAAGCGGCGCGACCCAGACCAGCGACAGGTCCCGCCCGTCGACATGCCCGGAGATCAGCCGGCGCAGCGCCGGGTCGAAACCATAGAGCACGGCCGCGAGGACGACGATGAAGGCCGCGATCTGCGGGAGAAGCCGTCGCTCGGCGCGGCGGGTGTTCATGCGGACCTCGTCGGCGGCGTGGCGGGGATCAAGGTCCTAGACGGCGGCGCGACGCGCGCCAAGGGCTAGCGCGCGGGCGCCGCGCCGGACGCCCTTGAACAATCCGAGAGCAGTTCACCTGTCAGGGCTTCAGGTCCATCGGGATCGCGCCCGGCGCGGCGGTGAGCGCGATCGTGACGCGGCGGTTGGCGGCGATCTGCGGCGCGTCGGGGAACATCGGCTCGGTCGCCGCCTTGCCCTGCACGGTCGCGAAGCGGCTGTCCGGCACGCCGCCGGCCGCCAGCAGTCCGCGCACGGCGCTCGCGCGTTCGGCCGAAAGCCGCCAGGGATCGGTGTTGGCGCCTTCGGAGACGCCCGCGGCGGTGTGGCCGGTGATCGAGATCGGATAATTCAGCGCCCGCAGCGAGGGGGCGAGCGCCGCCAGCGCGTCAATCACGCGCTGCGAGGGCGCGGACGATCCGGCCGTGAACATCGAGCGGCCGTCCTGGTCGACGATCGCGATCGAGACGCCGTCGGAGGTGTCCTCGACCACGATCTGGCTCGAGACGTCGGCGATCTCCGGCATCGAACGCAGCGCCTGTCGCAGCGTCGCGGCGGCGCGGGCGAAGCCGCGCGCGGCCGGCTCGGTGTCGCGCCGGTCGGGCGACAGGGGACCGGCGAGGTCGGAGGTCTCGTCAGGGGTCCGCGCCGTGTTGTTGAGCAGTTCGGTGCGCGCGGGGGAGCCCGAGATGTCGATCACGCCGTCGGCGATGATCTGCTTCTGGGAGCCGAAGGCCTCGCGCATCGAGCCCGCGACGATCGCCATCTTCTTCTTGTCCTGGGACGAGAACGCCACCAGGACGACGAAGAACGCCATCAGCAGACCCATCAGGTCCGCGAAGGTGACGAACCAGCCGTGACCGCCGCCATGCGCGTCATGCTTCTTGCGCGCCATCAGGCCGCCGCTTCGAGCAGGTCGGCGCGATGCTTCTCCGGCAGGTAGGCGAGCAGCATCTCCTTGATGACCGCCGGGCTCTTCGACGCCCTGAGCTGCAGCACGCCGTCGATCACCAGCGTCTGGTTGAGCTCGTCATGCGCGAACTTGATGGTCAGCTTGTCGGCGATCGGCAGGAAGAAGAAGTTCGCCACCACCGCGCCGTAAAGCGTCGCGAGCAGCGCGATCGCCATGAAGGTGCCGAGCTTCGAGGGGTCGGACATCTCGGCGAACATCTGCACCATGCCGATCAGCGTGCCGATCATGCCGAAGGCGGGCGCGCAGTCGCCGATCCCGCGGAACACCTTCGCGGCCATCTCGAGCCGGTGCAGGTTCAGGTCGCGCTCGCGCTCGAGCGTCTCGCGGATGAAGTTCTCGTCGAAGCCGTCGGCGACGTAGCGCACGCCTTTGGCGAGGAACGCGTCGTGCGGCGTCGCCTTGTCGAGGCCGACCGGGCCGGCCTTCCGCACGATCGCCGCCATTTCGGCGATCTCGGAGATCAGGTCGCGCGGATTGGTGTGCTGGCCCTTTACCACGGTCTTGATCGCGGTCGGGAAGGCCGACAGGATCGCCGAGAGCTCGAAGCGGATGAAGGTCGCCGCGAAGGCGCCGCCGAAGATCACGATGACGGCGTGTTCGGAATAGTAGCGCTCGAGCCCGCCGCCCTCGTGGATCAGGAACGCCAGGACGCCCGTGCCGAAGACGAAGCCGATGATGGTGGCGAGATCCATGCCCGTCCCTCAGGCGCGCCGGAGAGGCGGCGACGCCCGCATCCTGAGGAGTTACGGTTAAGGGGCGTTTAAGGCGCGCGGCCGTCGGAGGATCTCGCCGGGACGGATCGCCTTTCCGACACGGACGTTTGGAAGGCGTCGCACCCGAACCAGAGGTCCCGATGCCCGAAGCGGCCGCCGCCGACCGCCAGCCGATCCAAAAGCCTGAGATCACCGAACAGCGGCCGCTCAAGGTGCTGATCGTCGCCGCGTCGCAACGCCGGCTGAACAGCTGTCCGGGCCTCGACTCGAAAGCCCGCGCGCTGATGCACAGGATGCTGGCGCGGCTGCCGCTCGGCTGGCAGATCGATCACGAGGACATCGGCAACGAGCACGGCAAGCCGAAGATCCAGAGCTGCAACGCCTGCGTGAGCTCCTCGATGGCGCTGTGCGTCTGGCCCTGCAACTGCTACGGGCCGGAGAGCGATCATCAGCCCGACCTGCTCTGGAACCTGCACCTCTACGAGCGGCTGGCGCGGGCCGACGCCTGGGCGTTCATCGGACCGATCAACTGGTACGGCCCGAGCAGCAATCTCAAGCTGCTGTTCGACCGGCTGGTGTGCATGAACGGCGGCAATCCGCGCCCCGACCTGATCGAGAAGAAGAGCACGCTGCTCGCGCAGGCGCTTGAGCGCTCGCCGCAGTGGCGCGAGCTCTCCCGCAATCACCTGGAGGGCCGCACCGCCGGCTTCTTCTGCTATGGCGACCGGGGAGCGGACGAGATGGACGCCGACGGCCGCCCGCGCCTTCTGGCGCACAAATCCTGGTTCGATCCTGCGGAGGAGCCGTTTCCGGCCGAGCGGCTCGCCTATCAGCCGGTGGTCTGGCAGTGCCGCTATTCGGGGATCGAGGTTCCGGACGCCCTGTGGCGTCACGCTGATATGGGACTGGGCCGCCCTTATGCGGACGACCAGGCCGCCGACATGGCGAGCGAGCCCGCGGCGCTCGCCGCCTTCGACGCCTGGACGGACGCCTTCGCGGCCCATGTGTCAGCGAAAGGGCCGGTCGAGGGCACGACCGAGGCCGAGCGCGGCGCGCGCTCGACCACGCAGTAGCTGACGCGCCGCCTCAGGCGAGGCCGAGCTTCAGCAGGTCGTGGATGTGCACGAGGCCGGCGGGCTTGCCCTTGTCGACGACGAACAGCGCCGTGATGGCGCGGCTCTGCAGCTCGCTCAGCGCGCTCGCGGCAAGATCGTCCGGCGTGATCGCCCGCGGGGCGCGGGTCATCACCGTCTCGACAGGCTTGGCGGTGAGGTCGGGCCCCATATGACGGCGCAGGTCGCCGTCCGTCACGATCCCGACCAGCGCCCCCGCCGGATCGATGACGCCGACGCAGCCGAAGCTCTTGGTCGTCATCACGATCAGCGCCTCCGACATCGGCGTGCCGACGGGCACGAGCGGCACCGCGTCGCCGACATGCATGACGTCGCGCACGAAGGTCAGCACCGCGCCGAGCTTCCCGCCCGGATGGAAGCGCTTGAAGTCGCCCGGCGTGAACTCGCGGCTTTCGAGCAGCGCGACGGCAAGAGCGTCACCGAGCGCAAGCTGCATCGTGGTCGAGGTGGTCGGCGCAAGTCCGTTCGGACAGGCTTCCCCGACGCGCGGCAGGACCAGCGCGACGTCGGCGGCGCGCGCGAGCGCGCTGCGCGCATTCGAGGTGATCGCCACCACCGGCACCCGGAAACGCCGCGAATATTGCACGATGTCGCGCAGCTCGGCGGTCTCGCCCGACCATGACAGCGCCAGCACCACATCATCCGGCGTGATCATGCCGAGATCGCCATGGCTGGCTTCCGCCGGATGCACGAAGAACGCGGGCGTCCCGGTCGAGGCGAGCGTCGCCGCGATCTTGCGCCCGATATGGCCGCTCTTGCCCATCCCGCTCACGATCGTGCGGCCGCGGGCCGAGGCGATCCTCTCGACCGCCGCCGCGAACGGGCCGCCGAGCTCTTCGCGCAGCGCCCGTCCGAGCCGCTCGAGTCCCGCCGCCTCGATGTCGATGGTGCGTGTGGCCGACGCCACGGTTGCGGCCTGCGCGGCCGGATCGCCGAGGGATCGCACGCTCTCGCCGGACGGCGGAAGGGGCGACGGGGAAAGCAGCGGTTGAGCCATTCGGGACGCGGACTCCAGCGGACGCAGTGACGAAAGTTGGACGGTAGCACTTTTGATCCGGCCGCGCAGCGACGCGCTGAAGCGCAAGGCTTTGTTAACCATGCCGGTTTCATCCTCGTTAACCATGCAGGGGCGCACGGCGCCATGTTCCTCCGCGGTCAAAGGAAGAGATGTCCCGTCGCCGGGCGATCTGTGTCGGCCTGCTGATCGGCGGCGCGCTCGTCGCGTGCGGAGGCGCGCGCGCGCAACAGGCGCAAACAGGCGCCGCTCAGGCAACGAACGCCCCCGGAGAGGAGCCGCTGCGCCGGCTCGATCCCGCGACGCTCGCGGGCGGCGATTATGGCGGAACAGAACCCGTGCCGCTCGCCGGCGGCGATTACGGCAGGCAGACGCCGACCGAACCCGACACCGCCGCTCCTGGCCCGACGCTGATCGGCGACCCGCTGGCGTCCCCGCCGGGCGGCGCCCGGCCGCGGCGGCCTCAGCCGCCGGGCTTCGAAGCCGACGACGCCTATGCGCCGACCGCGGTGCGCGCGGGCGCGTTCATCCTGCGGCCGTCGCTAGAGACCGCGGGCGGTTATGACAGCAATCCGCTGCGCGATCCGGCGGGCGGCAAGAGCTCGCCCTTCTACCGCCTGCGAGGGGCCATCGAGGCCCAGTCCGACTGGGATCGGCACGAGGTCGACGTCAGGCTCGACGGCCAGATCCGCCGCTACACCGATCTGCCGTCGCCGGGATACGAGCCCAATCTGAGCGCTATCATCGACGGCCGGCTCGACGTCAGCGACCGGACGCAGATCAATTCCGAGCTTCGCGCCTCGCTCACCACGCCGCGGCGCGGCGATCCGGACACGCCGACCAACATCAAGGGCGACGAGGTCGACAAGTCGATCGGCGCGACGCTCGGCGTGTCGCACGCCTTCAACCGGCTGAGCTTCAAGGTCGAGGGCCTCGCCGACCGCTATCTGTTCAACGACGCCAAACTCCAGAATGGCGGGACGCTCGACAACTCCGACCGGATCTACAACGCCTACGAACTCAGGCTGCGCGGCGCCTATGAACTGTCGCCGGGGCTGCAACCCTTCGCCGAGGTCGCGGTCGACACCCGCGACTACGACAAGACGTTCGGCGACGACGGCCGCAGGCTGGGCTCGAGCGGCTACGCGATCCGCGGCGGCGCGCGCTTCGAGGCGACCCGGCTGATCACCGGCGAGGCGGCGATCGGCTACGGCCGGCAGACCCCGAAGGACAAGGGTCTGAAGCCTGTCGACGGGCTGATCCTGGACGGCACGGTGGCCTGGGCCGCGACCGGGCTGACGACGGTGCGGCTCGACGCCAAGACGTCGTTTCAGGAGACCACGCTGCCGGGCGCCGGCGGCGTCCTGGGGCGCAGCGCCGGCATCGCGGTCGAGCACCGGCTGCGACGCAACCTCATCCTGACCGCGCGGGCCGATTTCGAGCGTTCGAGCTACCGCGGCATCGGCCGCGTCGACGACGGCCTGACGCTGGCGCTCGAGGGCGAGTACCGGCTGAACCGCACGCTCTCGATGATCGGCAGCTTCCAGCACGAGCGGCTCAACAGCAACCTTGCGGGCGAGGACTACCGCGCGTCGATCGTCGAGTTCGGTATGCGGATGCGGCGCTGAGGCCGCCGTTTGCGCATGGCCGGCATGCGCCAAAAATCGCGTTTGGTTGACGCGCGTTAAGCTTCGCTGGGGTAGCTAAAGGCCTCCTCCCGCTCCCCGGCGCATATCTTCATGTCAGTCACCGATATCGGCTTTTCGGCGCGCGGCCGCACGCTCGATCCAACCACGCGCGGCGTCATCGCCATGGTCGTGGGCATGGCGTTCCAGGTGACCAACGACGCCATCGTGAAGCTCGTCTCTGCGCGGCTGCCCGCCTCCGAGATCATGGCGATCCGCGGCGTGATGGCGGTCGGGCTGATGCTCGCCATCATCCTCTCGGTCGGGCAGGGGGCGCGGCTCAAGGCGGTCGCGAACCCGCTTGTCGCGCTGCGCTCGGTGCTGGAGGCGGCGTGCTGCGTGGTTTACCTCACGGCGCTCTCCGGCCTCGGCCTCGCGGAGTTCACCAGCATCGTGCAGGCGACGCCGCTGATCATGACCGCCTTCGCGGTCGCGCTCGGCTGGCAGAAGGTCGGCCCGCGCAGATGGGCGGCGATCGGCGTCGGCTTCGTCGGCGTGCTGCTGGTGGCCAAGCCCTCGCCGACGGGGGTCAACGCTTATGCGGGGCTGGCGCTGCTGGCGGCGGTCATCATGGCGGTGCGCGATCTCGTGACGCGCCGAATCCCGCCGCACGCGCCGTCGCTGGTGGTGACCCTCGGGGCGACCGTCACGGTGACGCTCGTCGGAGCGGCGGGCGGCCTGCTCGAGCCGTCCGCCTGGGTCGCGCCGAACGCGCGCGAGATCGTCCTGCTGACCTCCGTGGCGGCGCTCGTCTGCGCCTGCAACATGATGATCGTGCTGGCGTTCCGGCTCGGCGACATGGCCGTCGTCGGCCCCTTCCGCTACAGCGTCATCCTGGGCTCGCTGATCCTGGGCTATGCGGTGTGGGGCGACAGGCCGGACGCGCTCGGCCTCGCCGGCGCGGCGCTGATCGTCGGCTCGGGACTTTACGCCCTGCGGCGCGAAAGAGTCCGCGGCGAACCGGCGAGCGCCGCGGAAGGCGCCGCCGGACCGGTCTGAGCCGGCCCGGTCTGAGCGGGCGCGCTCACGCCTTCAGCAGGGTCTCGAGCTCGGCGCGGAAGTCGTCCGCCATGTCGGCGCGCGCGAGCGCATAGGCGACGTTCGCGGTCAGGAAGCCGATCTTGGAGCCGGTGTCGTAGACCTTGCCCGGGAAGGCGTAACCCGAGAAGGGCTGCGTCTCCGTCAGCCTGAGCATCGAGTCGGTGAGCTGGATCTCGCCGCCCGCGCCGGCCTCCTGCTTGCTCAGCAGCTCGAAGATCTCGGGCTGCAGGATGTAGCGCCCGGAAATCGCGAGGTTGGATTCGGCCGTGCCGGGCTTTGGCTTCTCGACCATCGAGGTCATCCGAAAGCCCTTGCCGACCTTCTCGCCGGCGCCGACGATGCCGTACTGGTGCGTCTGGTCCTCCGGGACCTCGTAGACCGACACGACGTTGCCGCCGCCGGCCTCCTCGTAGACGTCGATCATGTCGGCGAGGCAGCCGCGCGGCGACTGGTGCAGCATGTCGGGCAGCAGCAGCGCGAACGGCTCGTCCCCGACGATGTCGCGGGCGCACCATACGGCGTGGCCGAGGCCGAGCGGCTCCTGCTGGCGCGTGAAGCTCGTCTGGCCGGCGGCCGGGAGGCTTTCCCTCAGCAGCTCCAGCTCCTTGGACTTGCCGCGCCGCTCAAGCGTCGCGTCGAGCTCGAAATGCTTGTCGAAGTGATCTTCGATCACGCTTTTGTTGCGTCCGGTCACGAAAATGAAATGTTCGACGCCGGCAGCGCGAGCCTCCTCGACCACATGCTGGATCGCTGGGCGGTCGACGATGGTCAGCATCTCCTTCGGCACCGCCTTGGTGGCGGGAAGGAAGCGGGTTCCGAGGCCAGCGACGGGGAACACAGCTTTGCGGATCTTGCGAGACATGAGGGCTCCGAAGGGCTGCAGCCGCAGATTGGCCGCGGTCGGCGTGTAGATTTGTGTCGCAATCCCGGTCCGTAAAGAGCGCGGGCCGCGATCGGCGTATCAAAGCGGGATTGGAACGCGGTTAACGGAATGCAAACTCTGAAGCGTATTCTCGGGCCGAACATCCAGAGCAGCGGCGCCGGCCGCCTTAAGGGCCGGACGTCGCCGGGAGACTGCGCCATGACGATCGGAACCCGCACGCGCGTGCTGCGCGTCCTCGCCGCCGCAGCCATGGGGCTGGCCGCCACGATGGCGGTCACTCCGGCGTCCGCCCAGGCGGACCCGCGGCTCGCGGCCTTCATCGCGGGGCTCAAGCCCGACGCCGCCCGCGCCGGCGTCAGCCCCGCCACGGTGGATCGCGCCTTCCGCAACGTCCGGCTCGACACCGAAGCGATCGCCAAGTCGCAGACGCAGCTCGAGTTCAAGCTGACGATCGCTCAATATGTCGACACCCAAGTCTCCGACACTCGCATCGCGGCCGGCAAGCAGAACTATGCGCAGTGGAACGACCTGCTGGGGCGCATCGAGCGCGCCTACGGCGTCGACCGCTACGCCGTGCTGGCGGTGTGGGGTATGGAGACCAATTACGGCGCCTCGATGGGCGGCCATAACGTGATCGAGGCGCTCGCGACGCTCGCCTGCTGCCAGCCGAAGCGCCCGCAATTCTTCCGTAAGGAGCTCATCGCCGCCCTCCAGATCCTGCAGCACGGCGACATCACGCCCGACCGGATGGTCGGCTCATGGGCTGGCGCGATGGGCCAGACGCAGTTCATGCCGACGAGCTACAAGGCCTACGCAGCCGACGGCGACGGCGACGGCAAGCGCGACATCTGGACCTCGGTTCCGGACGCGCTGGCGTCGACGGCCAATTATCTGCACAAGCACGGCTGGCAGCCTGGGCAGACCTGGGGCTACGAGGTCGCGCCGCCTCCGGGCGCGAAGTCGGGCCAGACCATGTCGCTGGCGCAGTGGCGCGCCGCCGGCGCAGAGCGCGTCGCCGGGCGCCCGCTGCCGGGCGGCGCCGCACGCGCGACGCTGTTCATGCCTGGAGGGGCGGGCGGGCCCGCCTTCCTGATGCTGCAGAACTACCGGGTCATCAAACGCTACAACAACGCCGACGCCTATGCGCTGGCGGTCGGCCATCTCTCCGATCGCATCCGCGGCGGCGGCCCCTTCGTGACCGAGTGGCTGAACCACGATCGCCCGCTGGACGAACAGAGCCGTTTCGAGCTGCAGGCGCGGCTCGCCCGCATGGGCTTCGAGGTGGGCGAGCCGGACGGCAAGATCGGTCCGGCGACGCGGTTGGCGATCATGTCCTACCAGAAGGCCCAAGGGCTCGCGCCGACCGGCTACGCCAGCGTCTCTCTGCTGCGCCGTCTCCAGACGGCGCGCTGAGCGCCGGCCCGCCGCGTTGGCGGGTTGAGCGTGGCGTGGTAGCGTGATCCGCATGAAACGGCTGCTCCTGGGCGCGCTGCTGGCGATCTTCGCCGCTCAGATGCTCGCCTTCGCGCCGAGCGCGGGGGCGCAGGATTATTACCGCCGCTACTATGAGGGTCCGCCGCCCTCTGAGCGGGCCGTGCGTCAGCGCCGCTATGCGGACGACGACGCCTACTTTCAGCAACGGCTGCAATATTACCGCCGCGATCAGGTGGCGCGTCGCCAGGCGGAGGCGCGGCGCTCCGCCGAGTCCTCCCGGCCCCGCTCCGTGTTCCCGATCCCGTTCCTGCAGCGGCTGTTCGGCTCGCGCGAGGATGACGACGACGCCGGCGACTGGCGGGCGCGTCGCGATCCCGGCGCCGTCGAGGTCCGGCCCCAGCGCAGAACCGTGCGGCGCAGGCCGCCGCCGACCGATCCGGCCAAGACGCCGCTGCCGCCGAACGTGGTCGCGCTGCCCAAGGCCGCGCCGGACACCTTCGTGGCCGTGTTCGGCGACACGGTGGCCGACGAACTCGCGGGCGGGCTGGAGGAGGCTTTCGTGGATGCGCCGGGCCTTGCGGTCCGCCGTCACGTAAAAGCCAATGCGGGTCTCGTGCGGTCGGATTATTTCGACGTGGTCGAGGACGCCAGAAAGGCGGTCGAGAACGAGCAGATCACTTATGCGGTGATCGATGTCGGCGTGAACGACCGGCAGCCCTTTATCGACATGCGCCAGGCCGCGCCGCTTTCGGGTGATTGGACCAGGCGCTATGTCGGCCGGATCGACGCGCTGCTCGCCCCGTTCAAGGAAAAGAAGATCCCGGTCTACTGGGTCGGGCTCGCGCCAAGCGAGAGCCGCAAGGCCAGCGCCGACCACACCGCGCTGAACGCGCTGATCAAGGAGCGCGTCGAGGCCGCGGGCGGCGTCTATGTGGACGTCTGGGAGGGCTTCGTCGACGAGGACGGCGGCTATATGGCCGACGGCCCGCAACTCGACGGGCAGATCGGCCGACTGAGGCTCGACGACGGCGTGCATTTCTCGCGCGCCGGCGCCCGCAAACTCGCGCACTATGTCGAGCGCGAGATCCGCAAGGTCTACCGGCCTTCGACGGCGGATCCAGCGGCCATGATCGGCGCGGTCGCGCCTGAAGGCGATCCGCAGCCGGCGCCTGGCGCGCCGGACGATGTGAACCGCCCGCGCCCGATCTCGAGCCCGCTGATCGTGCTGACCGCGCCGCGCAAGGCGGAAGGCGGCGCGCTCGCAGCCGCCGCCATGGCGGTCCCGGCGCGCGACGCTTCGCCGGACGCCGAGCGGGTGCTGGTGAAGGGCGAGACCCTGGACGCCGAGCCGGGTCGGCTCGACGACCACCGCTGGCCTGCGGCGACGCCGGCCAAGGCGGACGCCAAGCCGGAAGCGGAGGCTAAGCCGGCCGCCCCGGCGGCGCCCGAAGCGGCGCCTCAGGCGGGCGCCCACGACGCGACGCCACCCGAGCCGCCCGCAGGCGCGCCGCCTCCCCAGGAGCCGCAGGCGCGGCCCTGAACGAGATCTGCGGTTCGCGCTCCGTCAGCGCGGCAGGGTGGTGGCGCCGGTCAGAAACACGTCGATCGCGCGCGCGGCCTGCCGGCCCTCGCGGATCGCCCACACCACCAGCGACTGGCCGCGACGCATGTCGCCGGCCGCGAACACCTTGGGGTTCGAGGTGACGTAGTTCTCATCGTCCGCCAGCACGTTGCCGCGCTTGTCGAGCGCGACCCCCGACTGCTCGACCAGGCCTTCGAACACGGGGCCCGAGAAGCCGAGCGCGATGAAGACGAGGTCGGCCTTGATGACGAACTCGGTGCCGGGGATGGGCTGGCGCTTGGCGTCGGCGCGCGCGCAGCGCACGCCCGTGACCCTGCCGTTCTTGCCCTCGATGCCGAGCGTGACGGCGGCGAACTCGCGCTCGGCGCCTTCCGCCTGGCTCGACGAGGTGCGGAACTTCGTCGGCCAATAGGGCCAGGTGATCAGCTTGTCCTCGATCTTCGGCGGCACCGGCCGGATGTCGAGCTGCGTGACCCGGATCGCGCCCTGGCGGAACGCGGTGCCGACGCAGTCCGAGGCCGTGTCGCCGCCGCCGATCACCACCACATGCTTGGCGCTGGCCTCGACCGTCGCCTCGGGGACATGGTTCTCGAATCCGTTGCGACGGTTCTGCTGGACGAGATACGGCATCGCGTAGTGGACGCCCTCGAGCTCCTGGCCCGGCAGCTGCGGGTCGCGCGGCTTCTCGGCGCCGCCGGCGAACAGCACGGCGTCATGGCCGGCGACCAGCTCGTCGACGCTCATGTCGACGCCGACATTGACGCCGTAATGGAAGACCACGCCCTCGGCCTCCATCTGCTCGATCCGGCGATCGATGTGGCGCTTCTCCATCTTGAAGTCCGGGATGCCGTAGCGCATCAGGCCGCCGGCCTTCGGCTCGCGCTCATAGACGTGGACCTCGTGGCCGACGCGGGCGAGCTGCTGGGCGGCCGCCATGCCGGCCGGGCCCGAGCCCACGATGGCGACCTTGCGGCCCGTCTTGTGCTCCGCCGGCTCCGGGACGACCCAGCCGTTGGCCCACGCCTTGTCGCCGATCGCCTGCTCGATCGTCTTGATCGCGACCGGGATGTTTTCGAGGTTCAGCGTGCAGGCCTCCTCGCAAGGAGCCGGGCAGATGCGCCCGGTGAACTCCGGAAAGTTGTTGGTGGAATGGAGGTTGCGAGAGGCCTCCTGCCAGTCGTCGGCGTAGATCAGGTCGTTCCAGTCCGGGATCTGGTTGTGGACCGGACAGCCCTGCGGGCCGTGGCAGAACGGAATGCCGCAATCCATGCAGCGCGCCGCCTGCTTGCCGACTTCCGCGTCCGACAGCGGCAGGGTGAATTCGCGGAAATGACGGATCCGGTCGGAGGCCGGCTGATACCGCGCCTCCTGCCGCTCGATCTCGAGAAAACCTGTGACCTTGCCCATTTCCTGGCTTCCTCCTCGCGGAGGCCCCGTTCGTGTGTCCGCGCGCCACGGCCGTCGCGGTCTTCAGACCCGGCGGGCGTGGCGATTAGACCCGTTCTGATAAGGGTCCCGGAGCGGCCCTATTAGGCTGTCCGGGACGAGGACGCTAGTCGCGGCGGCGCTTCACTCCGCCGCCTGCAGGCTGCGCGCCTTCTCCATTTCGCGCAGCGCGCGGCGGTACTCGACCGGCATCACCTTGACGAACTTGTTCCGATAGGAGGCCCAGTCGTCGAGGATCGCCTTGGCGCGCGCCGACCCGGTGTGGGCGAGATGCGCCGAGATGAGCTGCTTCAGCCGCTCCTCGTCGTGGCGCGTCATGTCCGGATCGACATGGATTCGGCCCTTGAACTCCAGGTCGCCGCCATGGTGATGAAGCTCCTCGAGAAGCTCCTCCTCTTCAGGCACCGGCTCGAGATCGACCATCGAGAGGTTGCAGCGCGCGGCGAAGTCGCCAGCCTCGTCCAGCACATAGGCGACGCCGCCCGACATGCCGGCCGCGAAGTTGCGCCCGGTCTTGCCGAGCACCACCACGACGCCGCCTGTCATGTATTCGCAGCCATGATCGCCTGCGCCTTCCACGACCGCGATCGCGCCCGAATTGCGCACCGCGAAGCGCTCGCCGGCGACGCCGCGGAAGTAGCACTCGCCCTCGATCGCGCCGTACAGCACGGTGTTGCCGACGATGATCGAGTCCTCAGCGGTGATGCCGGCGTTGTCCGCGGGCTTGATGACGATGCGGCCGCCCGAGAGCCCCTTGCCGACATAGTCGTTGGCCTCGCCGGTCAGCTCGATCGTCACGCCGGCGGCGAGGAACGCCCCGAAGCTCTGGCCGGCGGTGCCGGTCAGCTTGACCGTGATGGTGTCGTCCGGAAGGCCCTGGCTGCCGTAGCGCTTGGCGACCTCGCCCGAAAGCATCGCGCCCGCGGCCCGGTTTCGGCTGATGATCTTGTGCTCGATCACCACCGGCTCGCCATTCTCGAGCGCGGGACGCGCCGCCTCGATCAGCGTGCGGTCGAGCACCTGCTCGAGATGGTGGTCCTGCCGCTCGGCGTGCCGGATCGCGACGTCGGCGCCGACGACGGGCTTCGCGAACAGCTTGGTGAAGTCGAGGCCGCGCGCCTTCCAGTGTCCGATGGCCTCGCGCTTGTCGAGCAGGTCGGCGCGGCCGACCACCTCGCCGAGGCTGGTGAAGCCCATCTCGGCGAGCAGCAGGCGGACCTCTTCGGCGACGAAGAACAGATAGTCGATGACGTTCTCGGGCGTGCCCTTGAAGCGCTTGCGCAGCACCGGGTCCTGCGTGGCGATGCCGACCGGGCAGGTATTGAGGTGGCACTTGCGCATCATCAGACAGCCGGCGGCGATCAGCGGCGCGGTCGAGAAGCCGTACTCGTCGGCGCCGAGCAGCGCGCCGATGACGACGTCGCGACCCGTGCGGAGGCCGCCGTCGACCTGCAGGCGGACGCGGCCGCGCAGCCGGTTCATGACCAGCGTCTGCTGGGTTTCGGCGAGGCCGGTCTCCCACGGGCCGCCCGCGTGCTTGAGCGAGGTCAGCGGGCTCGCCCCGGTGCCGCCCTCGAAGCCCGAGATGGTGATGTGGTCGGCGCGCGCCTTGGCGACGCCCGCCGCGACCGTGCCCACGCCGACCTCGGAGACGAGCTTGACCGAGACGTCAGCCGCCGGGTTGACGTTCTTCAGGTCGTAGATGAGCTGCGCCAGGTCCTCGATCGAGTAGATGTCATGATGCGGCGGCGGCGAGATCAGGCCGACCCCCGGGGTCGAGCGCCGCACCTTCGCGATCGCCGCGTCGACCTTGTGGCCGGGCAACTGGCCGCCTTCGCCGGGCTTGGCGCCCTGCGCGACCTTGATCTGGATCATGTCGCCATTGACCAAGTACTCGGCCGAGACGCCGAACCGGCCGGACGCCACCTGCTTGATGGCCGAGCGCTTGGAATCGCCGTTCGGCAGACGCGTGAAGCGCTCCGGCTCCTCGCCGCCCTCGCCGGTGTTCGACTTGCCGCCGATCCGATTCATGGCGATCGCGAGCGTCTCGTGGGCCTCGCGCGAGATCGAGCCGAACGACATCGCGCCGGTCGAGAACCGCTTGACGATCTCGGAAGCCGGCTCGACGTCCTCGATCGCGACCGGCTCGCGGCCGCGCTCCTGAGCCGGGCGGATCCGGAACAGGCCGCGCAGCGTCAGCAGCCGCTCGGCCTGCTCGTTCATCTCGCGCGCGAAGTCGGAATATTTGGCGAAGGAGCGCTGCCGCACGGCGTGCTGAAGGTCGGCGACCGACTCCGGCGTCCAGGCGTGGTCCTCGCCGCGCATCCGGTAGGCGTACTCGCCGCCCACCTCAAGCGCGGAGCGCAGCACCGGCACGTCGGAGAAGGCGAGCGTGTGCCGCCGCACAGTCTCCTCGGCGATCTCCGGCAGGCCGACGCCGCCAATGGGGGTCGCGGTGCCGTAGAAGAACTTGTCGACGAATTCCTTCGACAGACCGACCGCGTCGAAGATCTGCGCGCCGCAATAGGACTGGTAGGTCGAGATGCCCATCTTGGACATGACCTTGAGCAGCCCCTTGCCGATCGACTTGATGTAGCGGGTCTGCACTTCGCGCGCGTCGACCCGCTCGGGGAAGTCGAGCGCCTTGTGCATCGACTCGAGCGTCTCGAAGGCGAGATAGGGGTTAATGGCCTCGGCGCCGTAGCCCGCCAGCACCGCGAAGTGATGGATCTCGCGCGGCTCGCCGGACTCGACCACGAGGCCGACCGAGGTGCGCAGGCCCTTGCGGATCAGGTGGTGGTGCACGGCCGCGGTCGCCAGCAGCGCAGGGATCGCGATGCGGCTCGGGCCGACCAGCCGGTCGGAGAGCACGACGATGTTGAAGCCGCCATGGACCGCGGCCTCGGCGCGCTCGCACAGCCGCTCGATGGCGTCCGCCATGCCGGCGGCGCCCTTTTCGGCCGGGTAGGTGGTGTCAAGCGTCCGGGTCTGGAAATGGCTTTCGGCGAGGTCGTCGATCGCCCGGATCTTCTCCAGATCCTCATTGGTGAGGATCGGCTGGCGCACCTCGAGCCGCTTCTTCTTCGAGGAGCCCTCGAGATCGAACAGGTTCGGCCGCGGCCCGATGAACGACACGAGGCTCATCACGAGCTCCTCGCGGATCGGGTCGATCGGCGGGTTCGTGACCTGCGCGAAGTTCTGCTTGAAGTAGGTGTAGAGCAGCTTGGAGCGCGTCGAGAGCGCCGACAGCGGGGTGTCGGTGCCCATCGAGCCGACCGCCTCCTGGCCGATCGTGGCCATCGGGGGCAGCAGCAGCTTGACGTCTTCCTGGGTGTAGCCGAACGCCTGCTGGCGATCGACGAGGCTCGCCTGGGCGCGCGGCCGCGGGGCCGGCGCGTCAGGCAGGTCCTCCAGCACCAGCTGAGTCTTCTTCAGCCACTCCTTGTAGGGCCGCGCCGCCGCGAGCTCGGCCTTGATCTCCTCGTCGGAGACGATGCGGCCCTGCTCGAGGTCGATCAGCAGCATGCGGCCTGGCTGCAGCCGCCACTTGCGGACGATCTTCTCCTCCGGAACCGGCAGCACGCCCATCTCGGACGCCATGACGACGAGGTCGTCGTCGGTCTGGAACCAGCGCGCGGGGCGCAGGCCGTTGCGGTCGAGCGTCGCGCCGATCTGCCGGCCGTCCGTGAAGGCGACCGCGGCCGGTCCGTCCCACGGCTCCATCATGGCGGCGTGGTACTCGTAGAAGGAGCGCCGCTGCTCATCCATCAGCGGGTTGCCGGCCCAGGCCTCGGGCACGAGCATCATCACCGCGTGGGTCAGCGAGTAGCCGCCCAGCACGAGGAATTCGAGCGCGTTGTCGAGGCAGGCGGTGTCGGACTGGCCCTCGTAGGAAATCGGCCAAAGCTTCGAGATGTCGTTGCCGTAGAGCTCGCTGTCGAGCGAAGCCTGGCGCGCGGCCATCCAGTTGACGTTGCCGCGCAGCGTGTTGATCTCGCCATTATGCGCGACCATCCGGTAGGGGTGGCTGAGCGACCAGGTCGGGAAGGTGTTGGTCGAGAAGCGCTGATGCACAAGAGCGAGCGCGCTCTCGAACCGCTCATCCTTCAGGTCCGGGTAATAGGCCGCCAACTGGTCGGCCAGGAACATGCCCTTGTAGACGATGGTCCGGCAGGACAGCGAGACGGGGTAGTAGCTCGAAGCGCGCGGATCGGCGCCGTAGATCTCGGTCGACACCACCTTGCGCAGGATGAACAGCCGGCGCTCGAAATCGTCCTCGCTCTCGATCGAGGGGGAGCGGCCGACAAACAGCTGGAGCTGCGCAGGCTCGGTCGGCTTCACGCTCTCGCCGAGCGAGGAATTGTCGGTCGGCACCTCGCGCCAGCCGAGGAAGATCTGGCCCTCGTCGGCGATGACGCGTTCGAACACCGCCTTGACGTGCGCGATCGCCTCCGCGTCGCGCGGCGCGAACACGTGGCCGACCGCGTAATGGCCGGGCTCCGGCAGGGTGAAGCCGAGCCGCTCGGCTTCCGCGGCGAAGAACCTGTGGGGGATCTGGACCAGCATGCCGGCGCCGTCGCCGGCGCGCGGGTCGGCGCCCACGGCGCCGCGATGCTCGAGATTCTCGAGGATCTTGATGCCGTGCTCGATGATCTGGTGGCTCTTGCGGCCCTTCATGTCGACCACGAAGCCGACGCCGCAGGAATCCTTCTCGTGGCGCGGGTCGTAAAGCCCCTGCGACGCCGGCAGGCCGGAGTCGATCGCCGTCGGCGCGCGACGCGTGGCGGTCGCAACGGGACCGGGATTCCGCAGGTCGCTCTCGCTGGTCTTCGTCATCGCCGTTCCTCGCGCTGGGACGGCTTCCGCCGCTCCCGCCAATCGGCCGCACACACGTTTGGCGGCCGAAACGGGGCCGGCCGGTCCGAGACCGCCCGCCGCCGCACCGTCCGCAATCGCCCGAACACAGCCGCAGCTCGCAAATGGACAGCCTTGCTGTCCTATCGCGCACCTTTAATCAGAAAACCGTCGGTCGGTAAAGCGTCCGCGTCAACCCGTCCCCGACAGATGCACAAGTCGGCGGGAGCGGCCCCGCGCGAATAAAAAAGGCGCCCCGGTCGCCCGGGACGCCTCTGGCAGGGCCGTTCAGCGGGTTACGCGGCCTGAGCCTGGGGCTCCACCACCTGCGCGTCGATCTGAGCCGGCTTCGCGCCGGCGCCGATCGGGATGGTGCGAGGCTTCTTGGCCTCCGGCACCTCACGCACGAGCTCGATGTGGAGCAGCCCGTTCTCCAGGTTCGCGCCCGTCACCTGGACGTGGTCGGCGAGCTGGAACCGGCGCTCAAAGGCGCGCGCGGCGATCCCCTGGTGGAGAACTTCGCTCTGCCGCTGCTCCGCGGCCTTCTCGCCGCGCACGGTAAGCGTGCTCTCCTTGACCTCGATGTTGAGGTCCTTCTCGCTGAAGCCGGCGACCGCGACCGTGATCCGGTACGCGTTCTCGGCGGTGCGCTCGATGTTGTAGGGGGGATAGCCCGGCGTCGACGCATCCCCGCCCGCCACGCTGTCCAGCAGCGAGAACAGACGGTCGAACCCGACGGTCGAACGGTAAAGCGGGGCAAGGTCGAACTGGCGCATTCTCATATCCTCCGAAAGAAGCGACACAAGCTCGGTCCGCCATCATGGCCGGACCGGATTTCACCTGTCGTCACAGCCGGTTGGCCTGTGACGGACAAAACGTGGGAAGTCCGCCGCAGAGCGTCAAGAGGGGAGCGGCGACGGCGCGAGTGATGTTTGATAAGAGGGACGGGGAGCGGCCCGGCCGCTCGATCTCTGGCCGGTCCGCGATGCCGTTTTTCATCCCACGACGCCCTGCGCCGCCGCGTCAGGCGTTCGACTCGCTGCTGTTTCCGCCCGGGGCCGCCGCGCCGGCGGGCGCTCGCCTCCGGATTCTTACGGCCGCCGACGGCGTGCGGCTGCGCGCCGCCTCATGGCGCCCCGCCGGGGCTGCGCGCGGCACCGTCTGCGTGTTTCACGGCCGCATCGAGTTCATCGAGAAATACGCTGAGGTCGTCGGCGACCTGCTGGCGCGGGGCTTTGCGGTCGCGACGCTTGATTTTCGCGGGCAGGGCGGATCGCAGCGCCTGCTGCGCAACCCGCTGAAGGGGCACGTCGCGGATTTCGCCGACTATCGGCTCGACGCCGAGGCGCTGATGCGCCAGCTCGTCTTCACCGACTGCCCGCCGCCCTTCTTCGCGCTCGGCCATTCGATGTCGGCGCCGGTCCTGCTCAGCTTGGGCGAGCGCCAGCCGCAATGGTTCGAGCGCATGGTGCTGACCGCGCCGCTGATCGGCGTTCCCCGCCGGGTGAGCGGCGCATGGGCGCGCGGCCTTGCAGCGGGCCTGAGCGGGATCGGCCTTTCGGGAGCCTACGTGCCGGGCGGGACCAACCGGCCGATGTCCCTACTGCCGTTTCAGGGCAATCCGGTCACCTCCGATCAGGCGCGCTATGAGCGGACCGCGGCCCTGATCCGGCACGCGCCGGAGCTCGGCCTCGGCGCGCCGACGATCGGCTGGTTGCGGGCCGCCTATCGGGCGACGGCGTCGATCGCTGCGCGCGGCCGGCCCGAGTCGTTCCGCGTGCCGACGCTGATCATGACCGCCAGCGACGACCGCATCGTCGATCCGCTCGCCGGCGCCAGCTTCACGGCGCGGCTCAGGGGCGGAGGGCATCTGATGATGCGCGGGGCGCGCCATGAGATCATGAGCGAGCGCGACGACATCCGCGACCTGTTCTGGGCGGCCTTCGACGCCTTCGTGCCGGGCAGCCGCACGCTCCGCTGAGCGCTCTTCAGGCGAGCGGGTCGGGACCGTAGTGGTTGGCCCTGCGCGAGCCGCGGACGAAGCCGAGATAGACGAAGAGCGCGAGGCTGACGGCGCCGCCCAGCACAGCCGCATAAGGCGGCGCGAGGCCGAACTGGCCCGCATAGGCGACCGCCGCCGCGGCGACCAGCACGCCGAGCCCGAGCCAGCCATTGCGGCCGTGGTCCTGGAACCGCCGCACCGAGAGCGACGCCAGCGTCAGCGCGGAGATCGCGAAAGCGAGCGCGTCCAGGATCAGGAAGCCCGGCTGGCTGTAGGGCGCGAGCAGCCAGCCCGCGGCGACCAGCAGGAAGCTGACGACGCCGGCCGCGAGCGAGCGCCGCCAGTAGACGAGCCGGGGAATGCGGCCCGCAAATCCGAGATAGTCGCGCTTGATGCGCCCGAGCATGAGGCCGCTCAGCCGCGCGCGAGCCGCTCGAGCGCGGCCTCATGCAGCCGGCGATCGCCCGCCGCCACGATTCGGCCGCCCCGGCTGGCGGGCTCGCCCTCCCAATTCGTCACCACCCCGCCGGCGCCCTCGATCAGCGGGATCAGGGCGACGATGTCGAACGGCTTCAGGTCCGCCTCGATGATCAGGTCGAGATGGCCGGAGGCCAGCATGGCGTAGGCGTAGCAGTCGGCGCTCCAGCGCGTCAGCCGGGTCTGCGCCGAGACCGCGTCGAAGGCGGCGCGCTCCGCTTCGTTGAACATGGTCGGCGAGGTCGCCATCAGCATCGCGTCCTCAAGCCTGCGGCAGCCGCGCGTCCTGAGCCGGCGCGTGCCGGCCGGGCCACGATAGGAGGCGCTCATCCCGTCGCCCGAGAAGCTTTCGCCGATGAAGGGTTGATGCATCAGCCCGAAGCATGGCGTGCCGCGGCGCAGCAATCCGATCAGAGTGCCCCAGATCGGCAGCCCGAGGATGAAGGAGCGTGTGCCGTCGATCGGATCCAGCACCCAGACGAATTCGGAATCCGTCGCCTCGTCGCCGTGCTCTTCGCCGATCACGCCATGGCCCGGGAAGGTGTCCCGGATGATAGCGCGCATCACGCTCTCGCCGGCCTTGTCGGCGGCCGTCACGGGATCGAAGCCCGAGCCGCGACCCTTATCCTCGATCCCGATGGAGGTTCTGAAGAAAGGCAGGATGGCCTGCGCCGAGGCGGCGGCGAGGCGATCGACGAAGGCGGAGAAGTCGACGGCGGTCATCCGGTGTATCCGCTGAACAGCGACTCGGGAGCGCGCCCGGCCGACCGTGTATAGCGCCGGTCACGCCTCTTCGGCGCAGGGCGCAAAAAAATCGCCGGCTAATGCGACAGGCCGTCGCATCCGGCGATTAGAGCGTTTTGCCCTTGCTTTTTGTGCGGCGCAGCCGCATTTTATTGCGGCGCGGCATTGCGATCTTCGATCGTAGCGCCGCTGCCCTCCTTGGGCGTTTCCTCCCTAGACTTGGCCGCTCGCTTAACTGCGGGCGGCCTTTTTTTAGGTCATTTTGTCCAGGCAGCGGGACATTGGCGTCATCCGCGGCGGATTGCAACGATTTTTCCTATCAGACGATAGGAGGCCGTCCGAAGCGCCTATTCGGCGGCGGCGCGCGGCGCGGCGAGAGCCCCGAAAGGGGCCTCAACCAGCTGCTGGACAAACCCCGTCAGCTTCTGGCGAAGCTGCTCGAAACCCCCGGTCTTGCAGTGGTTTCGCTCGTCCATATAGAGCGCGCGGTTGATCTCGATCTGCAGGGCGTGGAAGTCGCTCGCAGGCGCGCCGTAATGTTCGGTGATGTAGCCGCCCGCATAGGGCCGATTGCGGACCACGCTGAAGCCGAGGCTCCGCAGCGTCTCTTCCGCAAAGCCGATGAGCGCCGGAGAGCAGCTCGCCCCGTAGCGGTCGCCGAGCACGATATCGGCGCGTGAGCGCTCGTCGCGCGCCAGTCCGACCGACGGCATGGAGTGGCAGTCGACCAGCACGGCGACGCCGTGCAGCCGGTGGGCGCGCGCGAGCACGCGCCGCAGCGTGCGGTGATAGGGCTTGTAGATGAGCTCGATGCGGTCGAGCGCTTCGCCGACCGGCAGTCGGGCGCCGTAGATCTCCTGCGCCTCGCCGACGATCCGGGCGATCGTGCCGAGGCCGCCCGCGACCCGCAGCGAGCGGGTGTTGGCGAAAGGCGGCAGCCGCCCTTCGAACATGCGCGGATCGAGCTCGTAGGGCTCGCGGTTGACGTCCAGGAACGCGCGGGGGAAATGCGCCCGCATCAGCGGCGCGCCGAACTCCGGGGCGGCCCCGAACAGCTCGTCGACGAAGGCGTCTTCCGAGCGCCGCAGCGCCCGCGCGTCGAGCCGCGAGGCGGCGAGAAAACGCGCCGGGTAACGCGCTCCGGAATGCGGCGAGTTGAACGTCACGGCCGCGGGGGAGCCGTCAGGCTCGATGACCTCGAATGCCGGGTCGAGGAGATCCGGTTCGTCCAAGAACGTCGCTTTCCTCAATGCCGCTCGCCGCGGTGATCGAACGATTGTGGCCCGCGGAAGACGCTGCTGTCCATCGTCGTGGCGGCGGAAACCATCTGTTTACCAAAGCGTCCCCTTATGGGATGAATCCGTGGTCCTCGCGCGAACATGCAGAGCTCTTTCTCAGTGAACGCCAACACCAAGATCCTCCTCGCCGAAGACGACGACGACATGCGCCGCTTCCTGGTCCGGGCGCTCGAGAACGCCGGCCACTCGGTCGTCTCGTTCGACAATGGCCTGTCGGCCTATCACCGGCTGCGGGAAGAGCCGTTCGAGCTGCTCCTCACCGACATCGTGATGCCGGAGATGGACGGCATCGAGCTCGCGCGCCGCGCGACCCAGCTCGACCCCGACATCAAGGTGATGTTCATCACCGGATTCGCGGCGGTCGCCCTCAACCCGGACTCGCAGACCCCGAAGGACGCCAAGATCCTGTCGAAGCCGTTCCACCTGCGCGAGCTGGTGACGGAAGTCGACAAGCTGCTGGCCGCCTGAGCGCCGTTCTGCTCTCCACACGCGATATCGTCCCGCTGGCGTTAATCGTCGGCGCGATTCTGCTCTGGGCGTCCGGCGTTCTGGATCGCCTCGGCCTCGAGGGCGCAGGCGAGGGCCTCGCGCTCGGCGCCGCCATCTGCACGCCGCTCTGGCTGCTCCGATTGTGGCGCAGCCGTCGGCAATGACGGAAGCCGCGCAGAGGGCGTTCTGTTCCGCTCCATGCGCTTGCCAGCTTTGCGGCGATCCGATATAGCCGCGCTCTCTTCGGGGCCGTCCCGCGCGGACCTCGGAACGACATCATCGCCGGCCTTCGGGCCGGCGAATGGGCGTGTAGCTCAGCGGGAGAGCACTACCTTGACATGGTAGGGGTCACAGGTTCGATCCCTGTCACGCCCACCACTCTGATCCCCGGCCGTGCGGCGACGCGCGCGCCGGGGATTTCGTTTCCGCCGATTCGATTACCGTCGCCGATATGACGCCGAGGCGCGTTGTAGGCCTGCCGCGAACGCCGGAGGCCAGCCGCCATGAAGATCGCGACTTTCAACGTCAACGGCGTCAACGGCCGCCTGGACGTGCTGCTGCGCTGGCTCGCGCAGGCCCAGCCGGACGTCGTCTGTCTCCAGGAGCTGAAGGCCCCGCAGGAGAAGTTTCCCGAGGCGGCGATCCGGGAAGCCGGCTACGGCGCCGTCTGGCACGGCCAGAAGAGCTGGAACGGCGTCGCGATTCTCGCGCGCGGCCGTGAGCCGGTCGAGACGCGCCGCGGCCTGCCTGGGGACCCCGAGGATTCGCACAGCCGCTATATCGAGGCGGCGGTGAACGGGGTGCTGGTCGGCTGCCTCTACCTTCCGAACGGCAATCCCGCGCCCGGCCCGAAGTTCGACTACAAGCTGCGCTGGTTCGAGCGCCTCGCCGCGCATGCGGCCGAGCTCCTCGGAAGCGGCGCGCCGGTCGCGCTGGTCGGCGACTTCAACGTCATGCCGACCGAACTCGACGTCTACAAGCCTGAGCGCTGGACCGACGACGCGCTGTTCCGGCCGGAGGTCCGCGAGGCGTTCCGTCGGCTGGTCGCGCAGGGCTGGACGGACGCTCTACGCGCGCTCCACCCGGACGAGCGAATCTACACGTTCTGGGACTACTTCCGGAACGCCTGGGGTCGCGACGCCGGGCTCAGGATCGATCACCTGCTGCTGAGCCCGCCGCTCGCCGGCCGGCTCGTCGCAGCCGGCGTCGACCGCGAGGTCCGGGGCTGGGAGCATGCGAGCGACCACGCGCCGACCTGGGCGGAGCTTGCCGACGAGGACGCCGCCCCGACGCCCCGCCGCGCCGCCCGCAAGGGAGCGAGCTGATGACTCGAGACGATCCCTATGATCTCGAACGCTTCGTGGCGGCGCAGGCGCCGGTCTTCGAGCAGGCGGTCGCCGAAATCCGCGCTGGCGAGAAGCGCAGCCACTGGATGTGGTTCATCTTGCCGCAGCTCCGCGGCCTCGGCTCATCGCCGGTGGCGAGCTTCTACGGACTCGCATCGCTCGACGAGGCGCGCGCCTATCTGGCGCATCCGACGCTGGGGCCGCGACTTGCGCGCTGCGTCGAGGCCGTATTGAGCGTGCAGGGCCGCTCGCTGCGCGACATCTTCGGGACGCCGGACGACATGAAGTTCAGGTCGTCGATGACGCTGTTCGCGCGCGCCGCCGGCGGCGGTTCTGGGGACGTCTTCCGCCGCGCGCTCGCGCGCTATTGCGATGGGGCCGAGGACGAGCGGACGCTGGCGCTTCTCGGCGGCTGACCGGCGCGGGGCGCCGCGGCCCAGCACGGCGAGAGCTCAAGCCCGCGCGGCGCGCTCTCGGCCGCCTGCGAGCCGCCCGCCACGAAGGCCAGTGCGGCGGCGATGTCGGCTGGCGCATAGGGCTTCGCGATCACGCCCAGCGCGCCCGCGAAATCATCAGGCACTTGCGCGCGGCGGCTCGTGGTCAGCAGGGCCGCCACGCCTCGGTCGGCGGCGGCGCGGGCGACTTCGAGTCCCGTCTGACCGTCGGCGAGGCCGAGATCGATCAGAGCGAGGTGTACGCGCGCGGCGCCCAGCAGGGCGATCGCCGAGTCCCGGTCGGCCGCGAGCCCCACCACCTGATGCCCCGCCTCGACGACGACCGGCTTCAGGCAGCCCGCGACGACCATGTCGTCCTCGACGATCAACACCCGCATCAAGTCCCCCCGAATCGTCTCCCTCCGGTGTTACCGCCATGGCCGCGCGGGCGCCACGTACCTCCGCGGGAGGGGCGCACCGGACGCTGACGTTTGGTCGCGGAGCGCGGCGCCGAAGAGACATGTTAAGCATCGCTCTGGGGAGAGTTCGACCTTGCATCGGGGCCGCAAACTCACACGGCTGCTCGGCGTCTGGATCGTCGCTTATGTGCTGATCGCACAGGCGGCGCTGGGCGCGTTCGGGATGGTCGGCCAGGCGCACGCCTCGCCGGACGATCCGTTCGGCGTCCACTGCCTGAACGGGGCCGCCGCGGCCGACGAGCAGGATTCCGGCGACGGCCAGCTGCATCACGGTTCGTGCTGCACGGCCGCCTGTCTGAGTCATGCGGCGGCTCCGCCGCCCGAACCGGCCGCCTTCGCCTTCGTCTATGCGCCGCCGCCGCCCGCGCCGCGGCCCTCGCTCGCGTCGGAACGGCCGCGGCGATCGATCGCCGAACAAACGCCGGCGCGTCCGCGCGACCCTCCCTCGGCCGCCTGATCACCACGCAGCGGGACGTTCGGCGCGCCAGGGCGCCCGCGTTCTGCGATCGCGTGGCCGCTGCGTAACGGCTCGCCCGGTGGAACCGCGCGAGCCGACGCGACCGATCGGCCGTCCGGACCTTCAGAAAAGATGTCGAGACCTGTCCTGTTCGCGGGGGTCGCGCTGTGCTGCGCAGGCCTGCCGCAATCCGCTTATCCGCAATCCGCCGACAGCACCGAGCTTCAGGAGATCGTCGTGCAGGGCGCCGGCGCCGCCCGCAGCCTGACCTCTCCGCCGCTCGATGAGCGTCGCAAGGAGATCGAGCGCACGCCCGGCGCCGTCGAGGTGATCGACGCCGACGGCTACAAGAAGTCGACGCCGGCGCTCACCATCAAGGATGCGCTCGACTTCACGCCGGGCGTCTTCGCTCAGCCCAAATGGGGCGACGACACGCGGCTCTCGATCCGCGGCTCGGGCCTGTCGCGCAACTTCCACCTGCGCGGCGTCCAGCTCTACATGGACGGCATCCCGATCAACACGGCGGACGGCTACGGCGATTTCCAGGAAATCGACCCGTCCGCCTATCGGATGATCGAGGTCTACAAGGGCGCCAACGCGCTGCGCTTCGGCGCCAACGCGCTTGGCGGCGCGATCAACTTCGTCACCGCCACCGGCCGCGACGCAGACGCGAGCCTCGCCCAGGGCGCGGTGGACGTCGGATCGTTCGGGACATACCGGCTGCAGGCGAGCTCCGGCGGCGCATACGGCGCGGCCGACTACTTTCTCACCGGCTCATGGAAGCAAACCGACGGATTCCGCGACCACAGCGACGGCCACGCGGCGCGCTTCAGCGGCAATGTCGGCTACCGCATCGGCGACAATGTCGAGACGCGCTTCTACCTGAACGCCAACGAGGTCCGGCAGAACATCCCGGGCAGCGTGTCCCGCAGCGCCGCTCTGCACGACCCGAAGGCTGCGGCGCCGAACAACCTGTCGATGGATCAGGAACGCAACATCGACACCGTCCGCTTCGCGAACAAGACGACGATCCGGCTCGCCGAGACCACCTCGGTCGATTTCGGAGCCTTCGTAGTCGACCGCCATCTGCGCCACCCGATCTACCAGTGGCTCGACTACAAGTACCTCAACTATGGCGGTTTCGCCCGGGTGACGGACGAGCGCGAAATCGGCGGGCGCGCCAACCGCTTCGTGGCTGGCGCGAACGTGCTGGCGGGGACCACGGACGCCAGGCAGTACGTCAATGTCGGCGGCCGGAAGGGCGTCAAGACCTTCGACGCCGACCAGTTCTCGAACAACGTCTCGCTCTACGCCGAGAACACGTTCTACGTCGTCCCGAATGTCGGCGTGGTGACTGCGCTCCAGTACCTCTACGCGAGACGCAAGCAGGACGACCACTTCCTCACCGAGGCGGGCCTGCCGGACGACGCCGACGATTCCGGCGCGAAATCCTTCAATCTCGCGAGCCCGAAGCTCGGCCTGCTGTGGGACATCGACCCGACCTGGCAGGCCTTCGCCAATGTCTCGCGCAGCGTCGAGGCGCCGAGCTTCGGCGAAAACAACTTCGCCGGCCCTGCGCTCGCCAAGCCCCAGAAGGCCTGGAGCTACGAGATCGGCACGCGCGGGCGGCGCGAAGACGTCACCTGGGACGTCGCGCTCTATCGCATGAACATCCGCGACGAGTTCTTCTGCAGGGACAGCGGGACGAACGCCGGGTCGTGCATGGTCGTCAACCTAGACAAGACGGTCCATCAGGGCGTCGAGCTCGGCTTCGGCGCCGTCCTGCTGAAGGACATCTTCGCGAAGGGCGGCGCCAGCGGCTCGTCCGGGGACAAGCTCTGGCTGAACCTCGCCTACACGTTCAACGACTTCCGCTTCGACGACGACGCCGATTTCGGGAACAACAAGCTGCCCGGCGCGCCGCGGCACTATCTGCGGACCGAACTGCTCTACCGGCACGCGGCCGGCTTCTACGCCGGCCCGAACGTGGAGTGGGTCCCGCAGGCCTATTACGTCGACAGCGCCAACACGCTGAAGACGAAGGCCTATGCGCTGCTTGGCGCGAAGGCCGGGTACGACGCCGGCGGGCCGTTCTCGGCCTATGTCGAAGCCCGCAACCTCGCGGACAAGAAATACATCGCGAGCGTCAGCGTCACCGACCGCGCGAACCCGCAATCCGCGCTGTTCGAGCCGGGCTCCGGCCGAGCCTTCTACGCCGGCGTCAAATACCGCTGGTGAGCCGCCGCCCCTCGGCCGGCGGTCGCCGCCGGCCGCGCTCTACGACGACATCCCCGATCCCGATGAGGCTGATGCCGATGCTGAAACCCGCTCTCGTTCTCGCCGCCGTCGCGCTGGGAAGCGCCACGGCCGCAGCCCACATCGTGGTCGATCCGGCCGAGGCGCCGGTCGGCTCGAGCGTGCGGGCGACGTTCCGCGTGACCCATGGCTGCGACGGCGCAGCCACGACCGGGCTGCGGGTGGTCGTTCCGGAAGGCTTCATCGGCGTGAAGCCGATGCCGAAGCCGGGTTGGTCGCTGAAGACCGAGACCGGCAAATATCAAGGCTCCTACGCCTACTATCACGGCAAGACGCTGAGCGAGGGCGTGACGGCGGTCGCCTGGTCGGGCGGAGAGTTGCCGGACGCCTATGTCGACGAGTTCACCCTGTTCGGCTTCGCGGCCCGCGAACTGAAGCCGGGCGAGGTGCTGCGCTTCGCGGTGATCCAGGACTGCGCCGGCGGCAAGACGACCCAGTGGACCGAAATCGCCAAATCAGCCGACGATCATCCGGAGCGGCCGGCGCCGGGCGTCACGCTCACGCCCGGCGCCGAGCCGCATCACCACTGAGCCGCAAGCGGCGTTAGCCGCCCCGGGCGGCGATCGCCTCGTGCCAGGCGACGGCGCGGCGCGCCATGCCGATGTGCTGGCGCTCATACATCCGGCCTTCGACCCGGATCGCGCCGCGCTTGGCGTTCTCCGGCAGGTCGAAGGCCGCGATCACCTTGCGGGCGCGCTCGACCTCCTGGAGGGAAGGCGCGAAGCAGGTGTTCGCCGGCTCGATCTGGTTCGGGTGAATGATGGTCTTCCCGTCGAAACCGAGATCGCGGGACTGCCGGCATTCCTCGCGGCAGCCCTCGACGTCGTCGAGGTCGTTGAACACGCCGTCGAGGATCGCGAGGCCCTCCGCGCGCGCCGCCGCGAGCGCGAACATGATCCAGGGCATCATCGGCGCGCGGCCCTTCACGATCTGCGCCCAGGTGTCCTTGGCGAGATCGTTGGTGCCAAGCACGAGGCAGGACAGCCGGCAGCCCGGCACGGTCCTGCGCGAGGCGGCGACCTCCTTGATGTTGAGGATCGAGGCCGGGGTTTCGATCATCGCCCAGACGGCGATGCTCTCGGGCGCGTCGAGCGCCTCGAGCCGGTTGGCGATGCTCTCCAGAACGGCCGGCGAATTCACCTTCGGCATCAGGATCGCGTCCGGCCGCGCCTCGATCGCAGCCTTCAGGTCCTCCTCGCCCCAGGGCGTCTGCGGGGCGTTGACGCGGATCACGATCTCGCGGTCGCCATAGCCGCCGGCCTTTACCGCAGCGCACACTTGGTGGCGGGCAAGTTCCTTGGCGTCCGGGGCGACGGCGTCTTCGAGGTCGAGGATCAGCGCGTCCGCAGGCAGCTGTCTGGCCTTCTCGAGAGCGCGCTGATTCGAGCCCGGCATGTAGAGCACGCTGCGGCGGAGACGGAGATCGGCCATGTGAAAGCGTCCGTTCGATTGACGACGCCGATCACCTAGCAAAGTTTTTGCGCGTGCGAAGCCCCGCCTATGGCAGGACCCAAAAAGCGGTCAGGCGCCGCGACGCGCCGGATCGTTCTTGAGGGCCGTCCGCACGAAGGAGGTGACGGCCCAGACGCCGAGGCACAGGCCGATCGCCTCAAACGCGTAGGCGGCGTACTCGCCAAGGCCGAGGAAGCCGGCGATCGCCCACCCGCCGGCGACCGAGGCCGCGATCGTCTGGGTCGCGATCAGGATCGTCGCCGAGGCGAGCGTGACGATCCTGGCGAGGCCGCTCGAGGGAACCTGATCGGGCGCGTCGGACACGGGGAGCATGCTCCAGAGAGAGCGGCGGAGAGCCGCCGGGGCCGTCCTTTTAGCATGGCGGCGGCGTGCGTCGAGGCCTGCGGGTTGCTCCCCGCGGGCCGGGCCTATAGGCCTTGCGCCTTCTTCGACAGCAGGACTTGATCGCTGATGGAAGCAGCCCGTTCGGATCGCGGCGTCGTCGCCGCGCCTCATGCGGCCGCCGCCGAGACGGGGCGCGCGATTCTCGCCGAGGGCGGCAACGCCTATGAGGCGATGACCGCCATGGCGGCGACCATCGCGGTCGTCTACCCGCACATGAACGCTATCGGCGGCGACGGCTTCTGGCTGGTGCGCGAGCCGTCCGGCGAAGTGCGCTACATCGAGGCCTGCTGCCGCGCCGGCTCCCGCGCCACCATCGCGTTCTACCGCGACCGTGGCCGCGACGTGATTCCGCCGCGCGGCGCCATGTCGGCGCTCGCCGTGCCGGGCGCGATCAACGGCTGGCGGCTCGCGCTCGAACTCGCAGCGGCCGCGCGCGGAAGGCTGCCGCTCGACGTGCTGACCTCGGACGCGGTGCGGCTCGCCCGTGAGGGGACGCCTTTGTCGCGCAGCCAGGGCCGCACCAAGCCGAAGGCCTGGGAGGATCTGGTCGAGGCGCCGGGCTTCCGGGAGACCTTCATGCGCGAGGGCAAGCTGCTCGCCGCGGGCGAGATCCTCGTCCAGGCCAAGCTCGCCGATACGCTCGAGCATCTGACGCGCGCCGGCCTGAAGGATTTCTACGAGGGCGACATTGCTCGCGAGATGGCGGCCGATCTCGACCGAATCGGCGCGCCGGTGTCGCGCGAGGACTTCGCAGCGCACCGCGCGCGCCTGCTGCCGCCGCTCGAGATGCGCATTCGCGGCGGGACCATCTACAACGCGCCGCCGCCGACCCAGGGCCTCGCCTCGCTGATCATCCTCGGCGTGCTCGACCGGTTGACGCTCGCCGAAGACGGCAGCGTCGGCTTCGTGCACGCGGTAGTGGAGGCGACCAAGCGCGCCTTCCGCATCCGCGATCATGTCTGCGTCGACCATGACCGCGTCCCGGTCGACCCGCAGAGCTTCCTCACGCCCGAGCGGCTCGACCGCGAGGCCGCGGCCATCGATCTCGCGCGCGCCGCGCCGTTCCCCACGCCGAAATTCGACGAGGGCGACACGGTCTGGATGGGGGCGATCGACGCCGAGGGCAGGGCGGTGAGTTACATCCAGAGCATCTTCTGGGAATATGGCTCCGGTTGCGTGCTGCCGGGGACCGGCGTGCTGATCCAGAACCGCGGCGCCGCCTTCTCGCTCGATCCGGAAGACCGCAACCCGCTCGCGCCGGGCCGCCAGCCGTTCCACACGCTGAATCCGCCGCTCGCCGTCATGGACGACGGCCGGGTGATCTCCTACGGGACGATGGGCGGCGAGGGGCAGCCGCAGACCCAGGCGATGACGTTCGCGCGCCATGTATGGCTGAAGCGCTCGATCGAGGACGCGCTGTCGGCGCCGCGCGTGCGGCTAGGCCGCTCCTGGGGGGAGGACGACGCCTCGCTCAAGTACGAGCCGCGCTTCGACGGCGAGACGCTCGACCGGCTGGCCGCCATGGGCCATGAGCTCTCGGCGTTCGAGGAAGGCTTCAGCGACGAGGCGGGCCATGCCGGCATGATCGTGCGCGACGCCGCGGGCCGGATCGAGGGCGCGCATGACCCGCGCTCCGACGGCGGCGCGCTCGGCGTCTAGGCGCGCCGGCGGAACCGGAATGGCCCCCATGGAGACGATCCTCACCAATGCGCGCCTGGTCCTTGAGGACCGCGTCGCGACCGGCACGCTCGTGCATGCGGACGGGCTGATCCGGGACGTCTCGGAGGGGCTCTCACGTGCGCCCGGCGCCGTCGACCTTGAGGGCGACCTTCTGGCGCCGGGGCTGATTGAGGTCCACACCGACAATCTCGAGAAGCATTTCGTGCCGCGGCCGGGCGTGATCTGGCCGAATCCGCTCGCGGCGGCGCTGGTGCACGACATGCAGATGGCGGCGGCCGGCGTCACCACCGTCTGCGACGCCGTCTGCGCCGGCGGCTACGACGCCGACAATGATTATCGCCGGGCGATCTTCCACGACATGGTCGCGGCGATCGAACGCGGCGTCGCGGAAGGCGTGTTCCGTATCGATCACAGGCTGCATCTGCGCTGCGAACTCAGCGACCCGAACTTCGCCGAGGACGTCGCTCCGCATGTCGCGCGGCCGCTGGTGGCGCTCGCCTCGCTGATGGACCACACGCCGGGCCAGCGGCAGTGGCGCAACGTCGCCGATCTCAAGCGCTTCATGGCGGGAGAGGGGCTCCGCGGGGCCGACGCCGACGCGCTGCTCGCAAAACGCATCGCAATCGGCGCGGACGCCTCGGCGGCGAACTGGCCGCACGCCGTAAGGCTGTTCCGCGAGCAGGGCATCCCGCTCGCGAGCCATGACGACACCACCGTGGAACATGTCCGGCAGGCGGTCGCGGCCGGCTGCGCGATCTCGGAGTTTCCGACCACGCTCGAAGCCGCGCGGGCGGCGCGCGCCGCGGGGCTCGGAACGGTCGCCGGCGCGCCCAACGTGGTGCGCGGCGGCTCCCACACCGGCGGGGTCGCAGCCGAGGAGCTCGCGCGCGCCGGCCTGCTCGATGCGCTCTCCTCCGACTACGTGCCGGCGAGCCTGCTGCAGGCGGTCGAGCGGCTGACCCGCTCGCCCGGGCTGCCGCTCCACGAGGCCTTCGGGCTGGTGACCGCGCGGCCCGCGGCGATGCTCGGCCTCGCAGATCGCGGGCGCCTGGCAGCCGGGCTGCGGGCGGACCTGGTCCAGCTGCGCTTCCTCGACGGGACGCCGGTGGTCAGGAGCCTCACGGTCGCCGGACGCCGCGCCTTATGAACGCGGCCCGCTATGCGATCTACTATGCGCCCGCGCCCGAGAGCCCGCTCTGGGGGTTCGGCTCCGACGTGCTCGGCTATGACGCCGCCACGGGCGCCACGCGCTTGCCCCTCGCGCCGGCGGGTTTTTCGCCGGAAGACTGGCTGCGGCTGACCGCGCAACCCCGCCGCTACGGATTTCACGCCACCCTGAAGGCCCCGTTCCGGCTGGCCGAAGGCGCGACAGAGGACGACCTGGTGGCGGCCGGGCGGGCCTTTGCGCGCAAGCGCCGCGGCTTCGAGCTCCCGGAACTCGCCGTGCGGCCGATCGAGACCTTCGTGGCGCTGACGCCGAAGGAGCCTTCCGAGGCGCTCTCGGGGCTCGCCGCCGCCTGCGTCGAAGCCTTTGAGCCGTTCCGCGCCCCGCACTCCCCGGAAGAGCTCGCGCGGCGCCGGCTGGCGGGGCTGACGGAGCGCCAGCAGGCCAATCTCGATCGCTGGGGCTATCCCTACGTGTTCGAGGATTTCCGGTTCCACATGACGCTGACCGGCAGCCTGCCGGAGGCGCGCGTGCCGGCGGCCGTCGACGGCCTCGCCGCGCTCTACGCCGAGCAGGTCGGCGCTGCCGTCTCGACGGTCAAGGCCGTGACGCTCTATGTAGAGGAGGCGCTCGAGGACGGCTTCAGGATCGTGGACCGGTTCGTCTTCGGAAGCTGACGGAAGGGGAAGCGGGCATGATCGCCGTGATCTTCGAGGTGACGCCGCACGAGGGCCGCGCCGCGGACTATTTCGCCATGGCGGCGGCGCTGAAGGCCGAGGTCGAGCAGGCCGACGGCTTCATCTCGGTCGAGCGGTTCGAAAGCGTCACGCAGCCCGGCAAATTCGTGTCGCTGTCGTTCTGGCGCGACGAGGAGGCGCTGAGGAAGTGGCGCGCGCACGCCCGGCATCAGAACGCGCAGAAGGCGGGGCGCGGCGAAGTGTTCGCCGACTACCGGCTGCGCGTGGCGTCCGTCGTCCGGGACTACGGCATGGACGCGCGCGCCGAGGCGCCGGAGGACTCAGTCGCCCTGCACGGCTGAGCCGGCCTCTGCGAAGGGCAGTCCCTCGAAAAGGTCGATGGAAGCGAGCCGGCAGCCGATCTCGGGCAGCTCGATCACCGCGCCGAGCTCGTCATGCGTCCGCATCGCCATTGAGCGCCTTCGCGCACATAAAGCGTGATCTGCGGCCTGTGGTGTCGAGCAGCAGAATATAGGCGAGCGACGGGACGGTCTTGTATTCCTCGAGCTTGCGGAACCGGTCGAGGTTCATCGTGGAGGGCGACAGCACCTCGGCGCGCCCGTCATCGCCTTCAGCGGCAGGACAGGCAGCCCGTCGACGAGCTCGAAATTCTGCTCCTGATCCTGCTGCCAGACCAGAAACTCGTCCGCCGTCATGGCTTCAGCTCGGCTCGCCCATCCGCAGCTCCCGTCTCTCGGGCCCTTCTAGCACGGCCCATGCGGACGGCGGAGGCGCTCGCCGTGACAGGCGCGTCCGCGAGCCCTATCTAGCGGCTCGCGAAACAGAGAAATTCCGATGAACGCGCCCCTGCCTGCCGGCGACGCCCGCGCCGTCCGTCTCCCGATCGATCATCCGCCCGTGAAGGTCGGCCGCATCGGCGTGCTGCTCGTCAACCTGGGCACCCCGGACGGGACTGACTATTGGTCGATGCGGCGCTACCTCAGGGAGTTCCTGTCGGACCGGCGCGTGATCGAGACGCCGCGGATCATCTGGTGGCCGCTGCTGAACGGGATCATCCTGACCACCCGGCCGGGCCGCAAGGGCAAGGATTACGCCTCGATCTGGAACCGCGAGCGCGACGAGAGCCCGCTCAGGACGATCACGCGCAGCCAGGCCGAGAAGCTCGCCGCGAGCCTCGCCTCGGCCGCGCCGAAGCTCGTGGTCGATTGGGCGATGCGCTACGGCAATCCGTCGATCGCCTCGCGGATCGAGGCGCTTCAGAAGGAAGGCTGCGACCGCATCCTGCTCGTGCCGCTCTACCCGCAATACGCCGCCGCGACCTCGGCGACCGTGTGCGACAAGGCGTTCGACGCGCTCAAGGCGATGCGCTGGCAGCCGGTGCTGCGCGTCGCGCCGCCCTGGGCTGACGACCCCGTCTATATCGACGCCGTCACGAGCGCGCTGAAGAAGGAGCTGGCGAAGCTCGCCTTCGAGCCGGAGATCATCCTGGCCTCGTTCCACGGCGTGCCGCAGTCCTATCTGGCCAAGGGCGACCCGTATCACTGCCAATGCCAGAAGACTGCGCGGCTGATGCGTGAGGCGCTCGGGCTCGACGACAGCCGTTTCCGGATCACCTTCCAGTCGCGTTTCGGCCCGGAGGAGTGGCTGAAGCCCTACACCGACAAGACCGTCGAGGCGCTCGCCAAGGAGGGCGTGAAGAACCTCGCTGTGGTAATGCCGGGCTTCACCGCCGACTGCCTTGAGACGCTGGAGGAGATCGCCGGCGAGAACGCCGAGATCTTCCATCACAATGGCGGCGAGAACTTCGCCGCGATCCCGTGCCTCAACGATTCCGAGGAGGGCATGCGGGTGATCGAGCACGTCGTCCGGCGCGAGCTGATGGGCTGGATCTGAGCCCCGCGGCCGCGCTGCGGCGCTGATCGTCCGACACGAGGACGTCATCGGGCGGGCGGCTTGCCTTCGGGCGGCCCGTGGCGCCTCATGCGGCGAAGCAGGGGGAGCGAGCCATGCCGTTGTCGGGCTTCGACATCGCCGCCATCGTCGTCGCGGCGCTGGTGATCTTCGTCATCTTCGCCGGCGTCAAGACGGTGCCGCAGGGCTACAACTACACGGTCGAGCGCTTCCAGAAGTATACCCGCACGCTGCGCCCCGGCTTGACCCTGATCATCCCGTTCATCGACCAGATCGGTCGGCGGATGAACATGATGGAGCAGGTGCTCGACATTCCGAGCCAGGAGGTGATCACCCGCGACAACGCCTCCGTGCAGGTCGACGGCGTGGCCTTCTACCAGGTGGTCGACGCGGCCCAGGCGTCCTACGAGGTCACGAACCTCGAACGCGCCATCATGGCGCTGACCATGACCAACATCCGCTCGGTGCTGGGCTCGATGGACCTCGACCACGTGCTGTCGCAGCGCGACGAGATCAACACGCGCCTGCTGCACGTGGTGGACGCGGCCGCTTCGCCCTGGGGCGTCAAGGTCACGCGCATCGAGATCAAGGACATCACTCCGCCCGCCGACCTTGTCGCCTCGATGGGCCGGCAGATGAAGGCGGAGCGCGAGAAGCGCGCCTCCATCCTGGTGGCGGAGGGCGCCAAGCAGGCGCAGATTCTCGAGGCGGAGGGGCGCAAGGAGGCGGCCTTCCGCGACGCCGAGGCGCGCGAGCGGTCGGCGGAAGCCGAGGCCAAGGCGACGACGTTGGTGAGCGAGGCGGTGGCGCGCGGCGACACAGCCGCGTTGAACTACTTCATCGCCCAGAAATATGTCGAGGCGCTGAAGAGCATGGCGACTTCGCCCAACCAGAAGACTTTCGTGCTGCCTTATGAGGCGACCGCGCTGCTCGGCTCGCTCGGCGGCATCGCCGAAATCGCGCGCGACGCGCTCGGCCGCGCGGCGCCGGGCCCGACGGAGCGGCCCGTGCGGCAGCGCGGCAGCGTGCCGGCGAGCGGATCGGTCCCGCCGGGGCCGGAGAGCGCCTGAGCATGCTCCCGAACGTTGTCGTCGCGCTGGGCGCCTGGCGCTGGTTCGTGTTCGGCCTGCTGCTGCTGACGGCGGAACTGATCATCCCGGGCAGCGTGCTGCTGTGGCTCGGCATCGCGGCGATCCTGGTCGGCTTCGTGGCCTTCCTGTTCGATCCGGGCTGGCAGATCGAACTGGTGGCCTTCGCGGTGCTTGGGCTCGTGGCCGCGATCGCCTGGTGGCGCATCGGCCGACCCCGCGACGAGCCAAGCGACGAGCGGCCCATGCTGAACCGGCGGGCCGAGCGCCAGATCGGCAGGGTGTTCACCCTCGAGGCGCCGATCGCCGGCGGCGACGGCCGGGTCAGGATCGACGACACGTCGTGGCGGATCTCCGGGCCGGACCTGCCGTCCGGCACGCGCGTCAAGGTCGTCGCGGTCGACGGCGCCACCCTGCTGGTGCTTCCTGAGGTCTGACCGCGCCTCCTAGAGGTCGAACCGCACGCCCTGCGCGAGCGGCAGGGCGCCGCCGAAATTGATCGTGTTGGTCGCGCGCCGCATGTAGGCCCTCCAGGCGTCCGAGCCGGACTCGCGGCCGCCGCCGGTGTCCTTCTCGCCGCCGAACGCGCCGCCGATCTCCGCGCCGGACGGGCCGATATTGACGTTGGCGATGCCGCAGTCGGAGCCGCGGGCGGACAGGAACAGCTCCGCCTCGCGCAGATCGTTGGTGAAGATCGAGGACGACAGGCCCTGGCCGACGGCGTTGTGCAGCCGGATCGCCGTGTCGAGCTCCGAATGGCGCATGACGTAGAGGATCGGCGCGAAGGTCTCCTGCAGCACCGGTCCGGCCTGCTCCGGCGCTTCGACCAGCGCAGGCCGGACATAGAACGCGTCCGGATCTTCAGTCTCCACGCGCTCGCCGCCATAGACCACGCCGCCGGCGGTCTCCGCGACGGCGAGGGCGGCCCGCATGTCCTCGAACGCCGCGCCGTCGATCAGCGGCCCGACCAGCGTCCGCTCGTCCAGCGGATTTCCGACCGCGACGCTCGCATAGGCGGCCTTCAGGCGCCGCAGCAGAGCGTCATAGACCGCGTCGTGCACGAACAGCCGCCGCAGCGTGGTGCAGCGCTGGCCGGCCGTGCCCATCGCGGCGAATGCGACGGCGCGTACGGTCAGGTCGATGTCCGCCGAAGGACAGACGATCGCGCCATTGTTGCCGCCGAGTTCGAGGATCGCGCGCGCGAAACGGCCGGCCAGGCGGGGCGCGACGGCGCGGCCCATCTGGGTCGAGCCGGTGGCGGAGACGAGCGGAACCGCCGGATGGTCGACCAGCGCCTGACCCACGTCTGGACCGCCGACCAGCACGCTCGACAGGTTTTCGGGCGCGCGCGCGAAGCGGGCGGCGGCGCGTTGGAAGAGCGCCTGGCAGGCGAGGGCGGTGAGCGGCGTCTTCTCCGACGGCTTCCAGACGATCGGGTTCCCGCAGACGAGCGCGAGCGCCGCGTTCCAGGCCCAGACCGCCACGGGGAAGTTGAAGGCCGAGATGATCCCGACCGGGCCGAGCGGGTGCCAGGTCTCCATCATGCGGTGGCCGGGGCGCTCGCTCGCGATGGTGAGCCCGTGAAGCTGGCGCGAGAGGCCGACCGCGAAGTCGCAGATGTCGATCATCTCCTGGACCTCTCCGAGGCCCTCGGAAAGTATCTTGCCGCACTCGATGGTGACGAGCCCGCCCAGCGCCGCCTTGTGGACGCGCAGCTCCTCGCCGAACAGCCGCACCAGCTCGCCGCGGACGGGGGCCGGCGTGTCGCGCCACGCCGGGAAGGCGCGGTGCGCGGCCGCGATCTTCGCCGCGGCGTCCGCCGGGCCGTCCTCGGCGACGCGGCCGATCGGTCGCCCGTCGATCGGCGAGCGCACCTCGAGAGTTCCATCCGCCGGCGGCGCGGCGCCGAGCGCCACGAGCAGCGTTTCGGTCTCGACGGCGAGCGAGGTGCGGAGCGTCATCGCTCTCCCATATCAGGAGAGCGGGGCCGCGCAGAAGCGGGCCCGCAAGACGAGGGCCATCGCATGCAGAAGTCCTTCCCGGCCGGGAGGCCCTTTGCGGACTTCGTGGAGCTGCCCGAGCGCGGGCCTCTGCGCGCCGCGATCACGGCCGCGAACCTTCGCCCGGAGCCGGATTGCGTGCCGCCGCTGATCGAGGCGGCGCGTCTTGCGCCCGAACAGATCGCTGCGGCGCAGGCGACTGCCGGCCGTCTCGTCGAGGCGTTGCGCGCCAAGCGCTCCTTCGAGGGCATGGAGGGGCTGATCCACGAATTCTCGCTGTCGAGCCAGGAGGGCGTCGCGCTGATGTGCCTGGCCGAGGCGCTGCTGCGCATCCCGGACGCCGCGACGCGGGATGCGCTGATCCGCGAGAAGATCGGTCGCGGCGACTGGCGCGCGCATCTCGGCCACAGCCCGTCGCTGTCCGTGAACGCCGCCACCTGGGGCCTGCTGGTCACCGGCCGGCTGGCCGCGCCCGCCGAGGATGCGACTCTTTGGGGAGCGCTGAAGCGGCTCGTGGCGCGCGGCGGCGAGCCGCTGGTGCGGGCGGCGGTCGACCTCGCGATGCGCCTGCTCGGGGAGCAGTTCGTCACCGGCCGCACGATCGAGGAGGCGCTGGGTCGCGCCCGAAGACGCGAGCGCGCTGGCTTCCGGCATTCCTTCGACATGCTGGGCGAGGCGGCGCTGACCGCCGCCGACGCGCAGAACTATTTCGAGGCCTATCGAGAGGCGATCGGCGCGATCGGTCAGGAGGCTGCCGGCCGCGGTTGGCGCGAAGGGCCGGGCATCTCGATCAAGCTGTCCGCCCTGCATCCGCGGTACCAGCGCGCGCAACGCGGCCGGGTGATGGCGGAGCTCGTCCCGCGGCTTACGGCGCTCGCCCGGATGGCGCGCGATGTCGACATCGGCCTCAACATCGACGCCGAGGAAGCGGACCGGCTGGAGCTGTCGCTCGACGTGTTCGAGGCGCTCTGCCTCGACCCGGAGCTCGCCGGCTGGGACGGGGCCGGATTCGTGGTGCAGGCCTACATGAAGCGCGCGCCTTTCGTGATCGACTGGCTCGCCGATCTCGCCCGGCGCTCGGACCGCCGGATCATGACGCGTCTAGTCAAGGGCGCCTATTGGGACAGCGAGATCAAGCGCGCGCAGACGCTGGGGCTCGCGGACTTCCCGGTCTTCACCCGAAAAGTCCACACCGACGTCAGCTTCCTCGCCTGCGCGCGAAAGATGCTGGCGGCGGGCGACGCGCTCTACCCGCAATTCGCCACCCATAATGCGATGACGCTCGCCTCGGTGCTCGAAATGGCCGGGCGCGACAGGCCGCCGGAGGACTACGAGTTCCAGTGCCTGCACGGCATGGGCGAGCCGCTCTACGAGGAGGTCGTGGGCCCGGCGAAGCTCGGAAGGCCGTGCCGCATCTATGCGCCCGTCGGCGACCATGAGACGCTGCTCGCCTATCTGGTGCGGCGGCTGCTCGAGAACGGCGCGAACTCCTCCTTCGTCAACCGCATCACGGACGAGACGGTCCCGCCGGCGGAACTGCTCGCCGACCCGGTCGCGGCGGCGCGCGCCGTTTCACCGGTCGGCGCGCCGCACGAGGCGATCGCCGCGCCCGCCGATCTGTTCGCGCCCGAGCGCGTGAACGCGGCGGGTCTCGACTTTTCGGACGAGCGCGCTCTCGCCGGTTTGGCCGAGGGTCTCGACGCCAGCGGACGCGCGGACTGGTCCGCAGCCCCTGCGGCCGGGGAGGGGATGCCCCGGCCGGTCCGCAATCCGGCCCGGCCCGACGACGTCGTCGGCCATGTGGCGGAGGCCTCGCCCGCGGCCGTCGTCGAGATGCTCGACCGGGCGGAGCAGGCCGCGACGCGCTGGCCCGAGAGCCCGCCGATGGTCCGGGCGGCCATTCTGGAGCGCGCCGCTGCGCTGATGGAGGCGCGGCGCGGCGAACTGATCGGCCTCATCGTCCGCGAGGCGGGCCGCACAGCGCCGAACGCGCTCGCCGAACTGCGCGAGGCGGTCGACTTCCTGCGCTATTATGCGGGCCAAATCCGCGGCTGGTCGGAAGCCGCGCACCGGCCGCTCGGGCCCGTCGTCTGCATCAGCCCGTGGAATTTCCCGCTCTCGATCTTCACCGGACAGGTCGCGGCGGCGCTTGCGGCCGGCGACGCGGTTCTGGCCAAGCCCGCCGAGGAAACGCCGCTGACGGCCGCCGCTGCGGTCGCGCTGCTGCACGAGGCGGGGGTCCCGAAGGACGCGCTGCAGCTCGCTCCGGGTGGCGGCGAGGTCGGTGCGGCGCTGGTGGACGATCCGCGCGTGCAGGGCGTGCTGTTCACCGGCTCGACCGAGGTCGCGCGGCTCATCCAGAAGCAGCTGTCGCGGAGGCTCGGGCCGAACGGCGCGCCGGTTCCGCTCATCGCCGAGACGGGAGGGCAGAACGCGCTGATCGCGGACTCCTCGGCGCTGCCCGAGCAGGTCGTGACGGATGCGCTAGCCTCCGCCTTCGACTCCGCCGGCCAGCGCTGCTCGGCGCTGCGGGTGCTGTGCCTGCAGGAGGAGGTCGCGGACCGGCTTCTCGGCATGCTGAAGGGCGCGATGGCGGAGCTCGCGGTCGGCGATCCCGCCAGGTTGGCCACCGACGTCGGACCGGTGATCTCCGGGGAGGCGCGGCGGACGATCGAGGCGCATGTCGAGGCCATGCGCCAGCGCGGCTTCGTGGTCACCCGCGCGCCGCTGCCGGGGGATTGCGCGGCCGGGACTTTCGTGGCGCCGACGCTGATCGAGATTCCGCGGGTGTCGGAGCTGCGGCGCGAAGTGTTCGGACCGACGCTGCACGTCGTCCGCTACGCCCGCGACCAACTGGACGAACTGATCGACGAGCTCAACGCGACCGGCTACGCGCTCACCTTCGGGCTGCACACCCGGATCGACGAGACGATGACCCGCGCCCTGGCCCGGATCGCGGCCGGCAATGTCTACGTCAACCGCAACATCATTGGCGCGGTGGTGGGGGCTCAGCCCTTCGGCGGCCATGGGCTGTCGGGAACCGGGCCGAAAGCCGGCGGGCCGCTCTATCTGCGGCGGCTGCTCGCCTGGACGGTGCCGGATCCGGAGCTCGTCGGCGAGGCGGCCCCGGCCGCTGACCCTTGGGCGCAGTGGCTGTTCGAAGCCGGCTTCGAGGACGCCGCGGCGCGCTGCCGTCGGCTCGCGGCGCGCTCTCCGCTCGGGCTCAGCCTGAAGCTGCCTGGCCCGGTCGGCGAACAGAACGTCTATGAGCTCCGCCCGCGCGGCGCGCTGCTGTGCCGCGCGCGGAGCGCCGAAGCTCTGTTCGTCCAGATCGGCGCCGCGCTCGCGACCGGCAATGTCGCGCTGGTCGACGCGCCGCCGCAGGTCGAGGCGCTGCTCGACGGCCTGCCCGAGGATCTTTCAGCCGTCGTGCGCCTCGCGCGGTTGGACCGGTCACGGCCGTTGGCCGCAGCTCTTGTCGAGGATCAGCCGGAGGAGACGCTTGCGCTGCTGCGCGAGATGGCGGCCCGGCCCGGACCTGTCACGCCGGTCCATGTGGTCCCGGCCCCGGCGGGCGACGACGCGATCGGGCTCGAATGGCTCGTGGCCGAACGCAGCGTCAGCGTGAACATCGCGGCGGTAGGCGGCGACGCGAGCCTGATGTCGCTCGCGCCCTGAACTCAGGCGCGCTGCAGCGCCTCGGTCGCGTCGGGCAGGTCCGGAACGTTGATGCGCCGGTAAAGCGCCTGCACCACGCCAAACGCTCCGAAGGCGAACAGGCCGAGCGCGACGGCGCCGAGCAGCGCCCATCCGTAGGGCTGGCTTTCGAGGCTCTGCAGCGCGCCGCCAAGTCCCTTCGCCTCCTTGGAATTGCCGTGCAGGGCCGCGAGCGCAAGAAAGCCGCCGATCAGGATGAAGGTCAGTCCTCGGGCCGCATAGCCGACCCGCCCCAGGTTTCGCGCAAGCCGCTCCCGCGCGGGCGGAACGGAGAGCCGCTTCAGCACGTCGCCGCGCCAGCCCTTCAGCGCGTGGATGCAGCCGCCGACGACGAAGCCCAGTCCGACAGCCGCAACGAGCCAGCGCCCGAAGGAATGCGCGAGCGCCCATTCGGTCCAGTCCTGCGCAGCCTGATCGTCGCCGCCGGAGCTGAAGCCGAGGCCGAGCGCAAGGCTGATCGCCGAAACCGCGAGGGCGCCATTGGCGAGGCCGCTCAGCGCGTGGACGGCGCGCGTCGCAAGCCCCTTGGCCGACGAGCCGCAGCCGTCGGCGTCGGCCGCCGCCTCGACGAGCCGCCAGATGGCGAAGAAGGCGAGGCCCAGCCCGACCGCGAACAGCATCGCCGCGCCGAAGGGCTGGCCGAGCAGCGAGCGCAGCGCGCTCTTGCCGCCGCCGACATCGCCGCCGGAACCTATCGCGGCCAGGAGCGCGAGCCCGCCCACCAGGCAGTACACGACGCCGCGCGCCGCAAATCCGGCGCGGGCGAAATGTTCGAGGCGAAGGGCGGTGGGCGGCGTCACCCAAGGATCATCGGTCGCGGCGGCCGACCTTCAAGTCGGGAGCGCAGCAGAAGTGGAAAAAAGCTAATGCGCGCTCGCTGTTAGCTTGCAGGCGCGGACCGCCCGCCCCACATTGGCGCTGTCGTCAACAACCGAAAGGAGGTGATCCAGTGTCTCATTGCGCCAATCGCCGTTCGCAGAACGCCGTGACCTGGATCTTGGCCTCAGCCGGGATTCACGCCTGATCAAGGCGAAGGCCGCGGCCTTCTCGAAGCCGCGATCTGCAATGTGAAGGGCCGTCCCTCCGGGGGCGGCCCTTCTTCTTTTCAGGCGACGGCGGCGGCGCGCGCGCCGAGCGGCCGCAGGTTCACGGTCGGCAGGATTTCGAAGCCAGGCCGGGCGAACAGATAGCCCTGCATCAGCCTGACGCCCATCTCGTGCAGGCGGCGGAACTCGGCGTCGGTCTCGATGCCTTCGGCGATGAGCTCGATCTTCAGCTCGCGCGCCATGCGCACGATGCTCGCCACGATCGCCTGGCGGGGGCGGTCGTTCGCGATGCCGCGGACCAGATCCATGTCGAGCTTGATCACGTCCGGCTGGAACTCGGCGAGCAGGTTGAGGCCCGAATGCCCGGCGCCGAAATCGTCGATTGCGGTCGTGAAGCCCTGCCGCTTGTACTCGTTGAGGATGCGGACGAGATGCGGCCGGTCCTCGATCCGCTCGCCTTCCGTCACCTCGAACATAATGCGCTCGATCGGGAAGGCGTGCCGGCGGGCGGCGGCGAGCGTGGTGCCGAGGCAGAGGCTCGGCTGGTAGACCGCGTTGGGCATGAAGTTGATGCTGACCCGGCTCTCGATCCCGAGCCGGGCGGCGTGCTCGACCGCGGTTCGGCGGCAGAGCTGGTCGAAGGCGAAGCGGTTGTCGGGCGTGACGCGCGAGAGCACGGCGCCTGCGCCGGAGCCGTCGGCGCCGCGCACCAGCGCCTCATAGGCGAAGACCGATCCGTCGGCGACGTCCACGATCGGCTGGAACGCCATCGTGATGGCGGTCTCGAAGGGGGCGCGGCATCCGGGGCAGCCGGTCTCCGCCAAGAGATCAGATGATTCCTGTCCCTCGGTCATGCCATTCTTTCAGCAAGAGGAGTTGGGGTTTGGTGCTCGGCTACCACCCTGCGGCCAAAATCTTACGAGCCGGTTACTCCGCGGGCAGGATGCGTTCGATGACGAGCAAGTATTACGACGTCTACAAGGCTTCGCTGGACGATCGGGACGGATTTTGGCTGAAGGCCGCGGAGGCGATCGACTGGTTCGAGAAGCCGCTCAAGGCCTTCGATCCCGCGCTCGGGGCCTATGGCCGCTGGTTCCCGGACGGAATGACCAACGCCTGCCACAACGCGCTCGACCGTCACGTGGAGGATGGCCGGGGGGAGCGGGCGGCGCTGATCTATGACAGCCCGGTCACCGGCGCGAAGCGGACCTACAGCTATTCCGAGCTACTCGACGAGGTGTCGAGCTTCGCCGCGATCCTGCAGGATCTGGGGGTCCGCAAGGGCGACCGCGTCGTGATCTACATGCCGATGGTCCCGGAGGCGGTCGTCGGCATGTTCGCCTGCGCGCGGCTCGGCGCCATTCATTCGGTGGTGTTCGGCGGCTTTGCGGCGAACGAACTCGCCAAGCGCATCGACGACGCCAAGCCCAAGGTGATCCTCACCGCCTCCTGCGGCATCGAGCCGACCAGAAAGGTCGCCTACAAGCCGCTGCTCGACGAGGCGATCCGGCTGTCGAGCCACGCGCCCGACGCGGTCGTCCTGCTGCAGCGGCCGCAGCTCGACGCGGAGCTCGTCGCCGGCCGCGACCATGACTGGGCGGCGCTGCGCGAGGCCGCCCGCGGCCGTGAGACTCAGTGCGAGCCCATGCGGGCGACCGACCCGCTCTACATCCTCTACACCTCCGGCACGACCGGAACGCCAAAGGGCGTGGTGCGCGACACCGGCGGCTATCTGGTCGCGCTCGCCTGGTCGATGGAGGCGCTCTACGGGGTGAAGGCCGGGGAAACCTTCTTCTGCGCCTCCGACATCGGCTGGGTGGTGGGACATTCCTACATCGTCTATGCGCCGCTGCTCGCGGGCTGCACGACCATTCTCTATGAGGGCAAGCCCGTCGGCACGCCTGACGCCGGCGCGCTGTGGCGGGTCGCCGCCGAGCATGGCGCGGTCGCGCTGTTCACCGCGCCGACCGCGATCCGCGCCGTCAAGAAGGAGGACCCGAGCGGCGACAAACTCGCGGGCCACGATCTATCGAGGATGCGCGCGCTGTTCCTGGCCGGCGAACGCGCCGATCCCGCGACCGTCGCCTGGGCCGAAAAGCTGCTCGGAGTTCCGGTGATCGACCATTGCTGGCAGACCGAGACCGGCTGGGCGATCGTGGCGAACCCGCTCGGCCTCGGCCTGCTGCCGGTGAAGCACGGCTCGCCGACCGTGCCGATGCCGGGCTACGACGTGCGGATCCTGGACGACGCGGGCCATGAGGTCGCGCCCGGAACGCTCGGCAACATCGTGATCCGCCTGCCGCTGCCGCCGGGCTGCCTGCCGACGCTGTGGAACGACGAGGCGCGCTTCCGGTCGGCCTATCTCGCCGGCTTCCCGGGCTACTACCAGACCTCGGACGCAGGCTTCATCGACGAGGACGGCTATGTGTTCTTCATGGCCCGCACCGACGACATCATCAATGTCGCGGGGCACCGGCTGTCGACCGGCGGTATGGAGGAGGCGATCGCCAGCCACCCCGACGTCGCGGAGTGCGCCGTGGTCGGCGTCGCCGACGCGCTGAAGGGCCAGACGCCGCTCGGCTTCGTGGTGCTGAAGGCCGGAGTCGAGAAATCGGCGGAGCAGATCGAACGCGAGATCGTCGCGCTGGTGCGCGACCGGGTCGGCCCGGTCGCCTCGTTCAAGCACGCGGTGACGGTGCCGCGCCTGCCCAAGACGCGCTCCGGCAAGATCCTGCGCGGCACGATCCAGAAGATCGCCGACGGCGAAGACTGGACCATGCCGGCGACGATCGAGGACCCCAGCGCCCTCGACGACATCGGGGGGGCGCTCGCGGACCGGCGCTAGCGCGGCGGGAGGAGCTCGTCGGGCGCTCCGACGCCTTTGCGAGCGCACTGAGGGCCATCCAGCCGCTCATACTTCACGCCGAGTTCCGCGGCGATGAGCATCCAGATCTGCCGCAGACGATGAACGTGCAGATCGTCCATCATCAGGCGGACAAGGCGCCGAACGCCCTCGGTCGACAACGCCGAGGCCGTGAAGGCGAAGCGGTCGCGCCCGTCCGCGGGAGCCGACCCCGCGTAGGTGGGTGCGAGCCTGAAGCCGCTCCGGCAGCGAACATTGCGGTCGTAATCGCTGAGCAGAACCGTGCCGACGAGCTCGATCAGCGTCTCGTCTTCGTCCTTCGGGAACACGGCGCGCTCGAGGTCGAAGATCGTGCGAACGTTGTAGGACTTGAGCAGCAGAAAGCGTTCCGGCCCGACGACCGTGCAGAGCTGGGCCTGCGCCACCCAGTCGATGGCCTCATAGATCCCATACGGGTTTTCGATGTGGACCATGATCGGATTGGCGGTCGCGAGGTTCTGCACATCGAAGATGTTGGACTCTTCGAGCCGGAACGCCGTGAAGGCGTCTATGCCGTCGAGGATCGTCAGCGGGATCGTCTTGGCGTGATCTTCGAGCTCGACATATTGCGCCTTGAAACGCACGCCTGAGCGCTGCAGCACATATTGCAGCGCCGAGTCCGGCACGAAGCCGAGCGCGAAGGACAGCATCAGCCAGACGGAATTGACACCGTCGCGAGGGTCCGGGCCGGCGCCGGCGGAAGGCTTGTCTGTGAGCCCGACAGCAGCCGCGCTCTCCCTGATGAAATCGGCCGCGCCTTCGGCGCTCGGAAACACCCGGTAGAGGACCACCGCAAGGGTCGTCGCGAGCACCATATGGGCGAACGCCCGCAGGAAGGTGAGCGGGGAAAGGTCGAACACCGCCACCGCCCTGAGCAGCAGCCTGACGCAGTAGAAATACGCGCCCGCGAAACAGAACGCGCCGACGGTCAGCAGATTGGCGTGCGCGGCGGCGAACATTTCGGGGTGGCGGATGAGCTTTGTCGGCGCTCCTCCGAGAGCGAGGAAGCTCGCCCACAGCCAGCTGCTGATGCTCTTCTGGGGATCGAGCACCTCGATGATCGGCGCGAACAGGATGAAGCCCCAGAAGAACGAATACGCCATCAGGGGAAGCGCGCAGACCAGCAGCATCCAGTCCGCGTGCAGCATCATCGGAAAGCGGGGGATCGCCTCGAGCTTCGGCTCCTCTCCCTCCCGCAGGTCGAGATCGACGTAGTACTTGCCCTTCACGAACTCGAACGAGACCGGAGCCTTGCCGCGGCTAGGGTCTCCCGGTGCAGCCTTGCTGAGATTGAACGTGGTCGCGAACAGGTTGATCAGCTTGATGCGCGTCAGCCGGATCTGGTGCCGGATCGCGATCGTCGTCACCGGCAGGATGACGGCGAGGAACAGGCTCGTCACGATCGGAAACAGCAGCTGGGTCTGCCGGCCGAGCGCGGTGAAGACCAGCAGCCCGATCAGCGCCGCCAGCGCAGCGAAGCCGAGAAATCCCAGAACGCCGACGACGGCGCCTCGTCTCCGGTAGGCTTCCATCGTTGTTCCCCCAGATCATGCCCGCACCGCGAGCTCTCTTGGGGAAATGCTACCTAAGATTGTATATCGGAAAAGGCGTACAACTACGTACCGGCGGAAGCCGGTCCGGCGGCTTTCAGAAAATCTGAGGTCGGTGGTGAGAGGCCCCGACGAGACGGCAAGCCGCCTCGCCGGGCGGACGGCGTTAGCGGCCGTCCTCGTCCTCGTCCGGGTTGTCGCGCTTGAGCTGGTTGAGCTTGGCGAACACGCTCTGGACGTCGAGCTCGGCCTCCGCGGCCGGCTCGGCGGTCGTGACCTCGGCCGGCAGCAGCGTATCGTCCGGCTCATCCTTGCGGAGGACGGCGTCCGGATTGGCCTTGGCGGCCTTGCTGACCTCGAAGTCCAGATCGATCTGGGAGCACAGGCCGAGCGTCACCGGATCGGCCGGCGCGAGGTTCTGCGCGTTCCAGTGGGTGCGGTCGCGGATCGCGGCGATCGTGGTCTTGGTGGTGCCGACCAGCCGCATAATCTGGCTGTCCTTGAGCTCCGGATGGTTGCGCACCAGCCAGAGGATCGCGTTAGGACGGTCCTGGCGGCGCGACACCGGCGTGTAGCGCGGTCCCTTGCGGGGCTTCACCGGCGGCAGGCGCACCTTCGAGACGGCGACGTTGAGGCGATAGTTCGGGTCTTTCTGCCCGCGCTCGAGCTCTTCGCGGGTCAACTGGCCCGACGTGATCGGATCGAGCCCGCGGATGCCCTGCGCCGCCTCGCCGTCGGCCACCGCCTTCACCTCGAGCTCGTGCAGTTTGCAGAAATCGGCGATCTGCGCGAACGACAGCGACGTGTTCTCGACAAGCCAGACCGCGGTCGCTTTCGGCATCAGCGGCGCGTTCGACATCTTGCAAAACTCCTCTCGCTCCGTCCGCCGGAACTGCGACGGAGCCCTGACCGATATCTCGATGACGGGATGGCCTCGATATAGGCCTTTCGGCATAGCGGCGCAACGGAGCCGGCAGGCCTCGCGCGCCGCGCCCGCCGGACGGACGGCGGCGCCGGATCGGGACTCAGGCGCCCGCCCCTTGCGGCCGGACGTCCCGCTGCGGCACGGTGCCGGGCCCGGCGCGACAGGAGATGAGACATGGCGGCGTTCGACGACGATCTCCCCCGCACCCCGGGCCCGCTGCGCGAGCATGTGATCGGGCAGGATCTCTCGGTCCTGTCGGTGGAGGATCTGACGCAGCGGGTTGCGGCTCTGAGGTCGGAGATCGAGCGGCTCGAAGCGGCCATCGCCGCCAAGACCGCGCAGCGGAGCGCGGCGGATTCCTTGTTTCGCCTCTAGGCTGATGGCCTTAACCGGACGTTAACCTTTCGGTCGGCTCAATATTGGCGAGTGGTTTTCCTGCCCACTCGGGACGCCTCCCTAGATCAGCCTGCGGCCGCCTCTCCCGGCGGCCTTTTTTTGGCTTAACGATTCGGTAACCCTCGCTTCGCATGCGCTGGGGACAAGCCGCCGATTGGTCCGGCGTTTGCCCCTTGGGCCGCGTTGATGCGAGGATCGGGGGCCGCTAAGCGTGCGGCGCCCGCGTGGCGTTCCGGAAGGGTGGCGAGGATGACGGACAGAACCGCGAAAGCGGATGACGGCGGCGCGGTCTCGTTCGGCGCGCGGCTGGTCGGCTCTGCGGGCTTCACCTCGCTGTTCCGCGAGGGCATGGCGCTGGTCGAGGAGACCGCCGCCTATCTGGACGGCGATGGCCGGTCCGAATCCCGCAATCTCGGCCGGCCGGAATCGATCGCCTACGCCACCGAGAGCATGCGGCTCACCACGCGGCTGATGCAGATCGCCTCCTGGCTGCTGGTGCAGCGCGCGGTCAATGACGGCGAGATGTCGGCCGACCAGGCGCGGGACGAGAAGCGCAAGGTCCGCCTCAGCCCGATCGCGTCGACCTTGTCGCCGGACATCTTCGAGCGGCTCCCCGAGCGTCTGCGCGACATCGTCGAGCGCGCCGGCCGGCTGCAGGAGCGGGTCCAGATCCTCGACGCCCAGCTCGACGGGAAGTTCGTCGCCGAAGAGCCGTCGCGCAATCCGCTCGAAGGCCAGATGGAGCTGCTGCGCCAGGCGTTCGGCGGCCGCGGCTGACGGCGCAAACGAAAACCCCGGCCGCAGGGCCGGGGTCAGGCAGGCCGGGCTTGTTAGGCCGGCGTCACTTCTTCGAGATGCCGAAATTCGCAAAGCGCTTGTTGAAGCGCGACAGCCGGCCGCCGCGGTCAGTCAGCTGGGCGGAGCCGCCGGTCCACGCCGGATGCGTGTTGGGATCGATGTCGAGCTGGAGCGTGTCGCCCTCTTTGCCGTAGGTCGAACGCGTCTCGTACTCGGTGCCATCGGTCATCACGACCTTGATGGCATGGTAGTCGGGATGGATGTCGGCCTTCATGGGTCGTCTCTATCGGTTGCGCGCGAAAAGCCGCTGCGCGTCTCAAATCGTCGCGATGGCGTAAGGCGGCAGCCTATAGCGCAAAGGCCGCCGTCGAACAACCGCGCAGGACGAAGCCGGGCGCGGGCTTGTTCTTCGGCGCCCAAGGGCTCAATAAGGCCGCGCATGCAGCTTGGAACCACCCGAAAGAAGGGCGCCCATGGCTCGACGCCGCTCCGCCGCTGACGCCGAGACGACGGCCGCGCCCCGCTCCCGCTCGCTGAGGCCGCTCGCGGCCCTCAAGCCCTATGCGCTCGCCCACAAGGGCCGGGTCCTGGGCGCGCTCGTGGCGCTGACCGCCGCCTCGGCCGCGACGCTCGCAATCCCGGTCGCGGTCCGCAGGCTGATCGACTTCGGTTTTTCGCGCGACCACCCGGGCATGGTGGACGCCTATTTCGGCGCGGTGCTGGCGGTCGTCGCCGTGCTCGCGCTCGCAAGCGCCGCCCGCTACTGGTTCGTGACCACGCTCGGCGAGCGCGTGGTGGCGGATCTGCGCAAGGCGGTGTTCGCCCACCTCACACGCCTGTCGCCCGCCTTCTACGACGCCACGCGCTCTGGCGAGATCGTCTCGCGGCTCACCGCCGATACGACCCAGATCAAGTCCGCCTTCGGGGTCAGCGCCTCCCAGGCGCTGAGAAACCTGTTCCTGTTCATCGGCGCGGCCGTGATGATGGTGGTCACGAGCCCGAAGCTCTCCGCCATGGTGCTGATCGCGATCCCGGTGATCGTGCTGCCGCTCGCGGCCTTCGGGCGTTCGGTCCGGCGCCGCTCCCGCGCCGCCCAGGACACGCTCGCCGAGGCTTCGGCGCTCGCCGCCGAAGCGGTGGGCTCGATGCGCGGCGTGCAGGCCTTCACGGCCGAGCGCAGCGTCACCGCGCGCTTCTCGGCGGCGGTCGAGGACGCCTATGCGGCCGCGCAGGGCTCGATCAGCGCGCGCGCCGTGCTGACCTTCATCGCCATCTTCCTGATCTTCGCGAGCGTGGTCGGCGTGCTGTGGTATGGCGCGACCGGCGTGCTGACCGGCGAGATGACGCCCGGCACGCTCGGCCAGTTCGTGCTCTACGCCGTGTTCGGCGCGGCGGCGATCGGCGAACTCTCCAATGTCTGGGGCGAGATCTCGCAGGCGGCGGGCTCCGCGGAGCGGCTGAACGAGTTGCTCCTGACGCAGCCCGCGGTGACCGACCCTGCCGCGCCGCGCCGGCTGCCGGCGCCGCCGCGCGGCGCGCTGGCCTTCGAGGACGTCGGCTTCTCCTATCCGGCCGAGCCCGCCGCCGGCGTGCTGAACGGCGTTACGCTCGCCGTCGCGCCGGGCGAGACCGTCGCGATCGTCGGACCGTCCGGCGCGGGCAAGAGCACGCTGTTCCACCTCGCGCTGCGGTTCTACGACCCGCTCAGCGGGCGGGTGACGCTCGACGGCGTCGATCTGCGCGAGGCGGCGCTCGCCGAGATCCGCTCCCGCATCGCGCTGGTGCCGCAGGATCCGGTGATCTTCGCCGCGAGCGTGCGCGACAACATCCGGCTCGGCCAGGACGAGGCCGCCGACGCCGACGTCGAAGCCGCCGCGCGGCTGGCCGGCTGCGAGCGCTTCGTGTCCAAACTCCCGCAGGGCTACGACACGCCGCTCGGCGAGCGTGGCGTCAACCTTTCCGGCGGGCAGCGCCAGCGGATCGCGCTCGCGCGCGCGCTGCTGAAGGACGCGCCGGTGCTGCTGCTCGACGAAGCCACCTCCGCGCTCGACGCCGAAAGCGAGACGCTGGTCCAGGAGGCGCTCGCCGCCACCCGCGCCGGCCGCACCACCCTCGTGATCGCCCACCGGCTCGCGACCGTGCTCGCCGCCGATCGCATCGTCGTGCTCGACGGCGGCCGGATCGTCGAGGAGGGCGCCCATGCCGAGCTCGTCGCGCGGCGCGGCCTCTATGCGCGCCTCGCCGAGCTGCAGTTCGGCGGCCATGAGCGCATGCGCCGCGCGGAGACCGCGGCCGGCTGAGGTGGCGCTCGATATCGTCCTCGCCGATCCGCCCTCGGCGGACGACCACGCCGCGATCGCGCGGCCGCTGGTCGCCTTCAACACCGCCGCCTTCGGCCCTTCGGGCTATCACCCGCTGGCGCTGTTGCTGCGCGATGAGTCCGGCCAGACGAGAGGCGGGCTGTGGGCGCGGGCGAGCTTCGGCTGGCTCTATGTCGAGCTGCTGGTCGTGCCGGAAGCCGAGCGGGGCAGGGGGCTCGGCGCCGAACTCATGGGCCGCGCCGAAACTGAGGCGCGCCGTCTCGGCTGCCGCGGCCTGTGGGTCGACTGCTTCGGCCAGATGCGCGGCTTTTACGAGAAGCTCGGCTACGCGGCCTTCGGCGCGATCCCGGACCACCCCGAGGGCGTCGAGCGCGTGTTTCTGAAGAAGCCGCTCTGAGCCGCGACCGTCGCGGCCTCAGCGTTCCGTCAGCTTGAGCTCGATGCGGCGGTTGCGCTTGTAGGCGTCCTCGTTCTGCGCCGTGTCGAGCGGCTGGAACTCGCCGAAGCCGGCCGCGAGCAGCCGCTGCGGCGCGACGCCCTTCGAGACCAGATACTGCACCACCGCGATCGCGCGGGCGGCGGAGAGCGACCAGTTCGACGGGAAGGCGCCGCGCGTCGGGCGGATGTCGGTATGGCCGTCGACCCGCATCACCCAGTTGATGTCCGGCGGGATCTCCTTGGTGAGCTCGATCAGCGCTGTCGCGATCTTGTCCAGCTCGGGCTTGGCGGCCTCGTTGAGGTCGGCCTGGCCGGTCGCGAACAGAACCTCCGACTGGAACACGAAGCGGTCGCCCACCACCCGCACGTCCGGCCGGTCGGCGAGGATCTGGCGCAGCCGGCCGAAGAAATCCGACCGGTAGCGGTTGAGCTCCTGGACACGCTGGGCGAGCGCCACGTTGAGGCGGGAGCCGAGGTCGGCGATCTTGGCCTGGCTCTCGCGGTCGCGGGATTCGGAAGCGTTGAGCGCGTCCTCGAGCGCGCCGATCTGGCGGCGGAGCGCGGCGATCTGCTGGTTCAGCAGGTCGACCTGGCTGAGCGCGCGGGCGCTCGCCTCCTTCTCCTGGTCGAGCTGGCTCGCGAGCCCGCTCGCCTTGTCGCCCTCGGCCCTGGCGCGATCCGCACCGCTCGCCGCGTCGGCCTTGAGCTTCTCGTTCTCCGCCTGCAGCGCGCCGAGATTGGCCTGCAGGCTGGTGAGCTCGTCCTTGGCGGAGCGCGCCGTGCCGCGCTCCAGCGCCAGCAGCTCGGTCAGCTCCTCGATCTGCGCGTTCAGCCGCTGCAGCGCGGTGTCCTTGCCCGTGACCTCCCGGCCGAGCAGGAACTGCGCGATCATGAACACGGTCAGCAGGAAGATGATGACGAGCAGCAGCGTCGACAGCGCGTCGACAAAGCCGGGCCAGTAGTCGACCGCCCGGTAGCGTCGCCGGGAGCTCAGCGCCATCAGGCGCGCTCCGGGTAAATCACGGCTCGACCTTGGCGCGCTGCTCCAGCAGGCGCTCGAGCAGCGCCTTGAGGTCGCCCTGCTGGTTCGACTGCGCCTCGACCCAGTCGCGGATCATCTGCTGCTCGGAGCGCATGTGCTTCACGAGGCCCTGGATGCCTTCGGCGAGATGGGCGGTCGCCTGCGTCGCCGTCTTGGTCCCGGATTCCGACAGCGTCTTGTTGAGCCGCTCAAGCGCCGCCACCAGCTCCGCCGGCTCGCCGCCGCCGGCGGCGACGCGCACCGCGGACTCGTCGTCGAGCTCGAGGTCGGAGGAGACCACCGCGGCGAGCCAGTCCTCGAGCTCGTTGTGAAACCGGTTCTGCGCCTGCCCGGCCTGCAGGTCGAGGAAGCCCAGAATAAGCGAGCCCGACAGGCCGAACAGCGAGGCGGAGAACGAGGTGCCCATGCCGGCGAGCGGCCCTGCGAGGCCGGACTTCAGCTCCTCGAACAGCGCCGCCGTGTCCTGCGTGCCGTTGCCGCCGAGGGTGGAGATCACGTTGGAGATCGAGCCGACGGTCTCCAACAAGCCCCAGAAGGTGCCGAGCAGGCCGAGGAACACGAGCAGCCCGGTAAGATAGCGCCCGATCTCGCGCGCCTCGTCGAGCCGGGTGCCGATCGAATCGAGGATCGAGCGCATAAGCGCCGTGCCGATCGGCGCGTTGCCGAGCCGGTCGCCGAGCAGCGAGGCCATGGGCGCAAGCAGCCGCGGCTGCTCGCGCAGCGCCAGCCCCGGCTCGTTCATGCGGAAGCCGTTGACCCAGCGGACCTCGGGAAACAGCCGGATCACCTGCCGGAACGCCAGCAGCACGCCGATCACCAGCACCGCGAAGATCAGCGCGTTGAGCCCGGGATTGGACAGGAAGGCGCGCTTGATCTGCTGGTTCAGGATCAGCGCGACGAACCCCGCCAGCGCGAGGAAGATCACCATCCGGAGCAGGAAGACCCGGGGCGACGACAGCTTGTAAGGGTCGAGCTCGGACAAGGACATCGCGGACCGGCGGCCGTGTTGAACGCTAACGCGGCCATCATTGTGCACGGTTTGCGCCCGCGAAGAAGTGCGATGCAGCCACGCAGGCCGACAGACCGTGAGGTGAGGCTTTACGCGCCTCCGCCGTCAGGCCTTGACCAGCTTCAGCAGCTCGCCATGCATCGCCTCGTTGCCGGCGACGATCGAGCCGTTCGTCAGCATGGCGTCGCCGCCCTGGGCGTCGGTGACGAAGCCGCCGGCCTCGCGCACCAGCAGCACGCCGGCCGCCATGTCCCACGATTTCAGGTGGCGCTCCCAGAAGCCGTCGACCCGTCCCGAGGCCACCCAGGCGAGATCGAGCGCGGCCGAGCCGAAGCGGCGGATGCCCGAAACCTTGATCTGGACGCGCGCCAGCTCCTCGCGGAAGCGGTCATGGTTGGGCTTGCCGAGATGCGGCACGCCGGTCGCGATCACGGCGTCGGCGAAGTCGCGCCGCGCCGCGACGCGCAGCCGGCGGTCGTTCATATAAGCGCCGCCGCCGCGCTCGGCGGTGTAGAGCTCGTCGGTCGCCGGGTTGAAGATGACGGCCGCCACCAGTACGCCGGCGCGCTCGAGCGCGACCGAGATCGCGAACACCGGAATGCCGTGCAGGAAATTGGTGGTGCCGTCGAGCGGGTCGATAATCCAGCGATGGTCGGGGTCGGTGCCCTCGATCACGCCGCCTTCTTCCATCACAAAGCCATAGCCGGGCCGCGCGCGCGAAAGCTCGGCGCGCAGCGCTTCTTCGGCGCGGCGGTCGGCGACGGAGACGAAGTCGCCCGGCCCCTTGGTGGAGACCTGCAGCTGCTCGACCTCGCCGAAATCGCGCCGCAGCGCGCGGCCGGCCTTCATGACGGCCTGGACCATGACTTGGAGAACGGGGGAACGGGCCATGGGCTCTTTCGTGTCGGAGGCGCGCGGCCTTGAGCGTCGTCCCGACCGACACGTAGGCGGCGGGGCGCAAGCGAACGCCTCCACGGCGCTCATTTGGGGCCGTCGGCGCGCTCTGGAAGGCGCGCCGACGTCCTAGATCTCAGTCCGCGCGGCGGAGATAGGTGACTTCGTTGGTGTCGACCACGATGCGCTCGCCGGAGGCGATGAAGGGCGGCACCATCACGCGCAGCCCGTTCTCGAGCTTCGCGGGCTTGTAGGAGGAGGCGGCGGTCTGGCCCTTCACGACCGGATCCGCCTCGACGATCTCGAGCGTCACCTGGTCGGGCAGCTTGACGCCGATCGGGCGGTCCTCGTGCATCTCCACCGTGACCGCCATGCCGTCCTGCAGGAAGGCGGCGCGCTCGCCGACGAAATCCGTCGCGAGCTGGATCTGCTCGTAGGTGTCGAGGTCCATGAACACCAGGCTGTCGCCCTCGGCGTAGAGGAACTGGAAGTCCTTCTGCTCCAGCCGGACGCGCTCGACGGTCTCGTCCGCGCGGAAACGCTCGTTGAGCTTGCGGCCGTCGATCAGGTTCTTGAGTTCGACCTGATTGAAGGCGCCGCCCTTGCCGGGCTTCACGGCGTTGGTCTTGACGGCGGCCCAGAGGCCGCCCTGGTGCTCGATGACCATGCCGGGGGTGATCTGGTTGCCGTTGATCTTCATTCGTCAGGTCTTTCGAGAGAGGCGGCGCCGTGCGCGCGGAGCGCCGCGTCGGCGCCCGCTCGTTTGCCCGCGGATCCGTGCGGCGTCAAGGTTTGGGGGCGGCGGCCTCGGCCGTCGCGCCCTGAGCGATTGGCCCGAAGCCCTCGCTCCATTTCGCGATCAGTTTGTCGGCCGCGTCGCGGTCTGTCGCGGGCAGGCTCGCCACGAAGCCGTCGAGCCACGCGTCGCCGAGGCCCTGCCGGCGGGCGAGCTGGTGCCAGGCGGCGGCGCGCGCCGGATCGCGATCGAGCCCCCGGCCATGCGCGTAAAGCCGGGCGAGCCGGTTCTGGGCGACCGCGTTTCCGCGCTCGGCGGCCCGCCGGAACAGCTGGGCCGCGGCCGCTTCGTCCTTGTCGACGCCGGCTCCGTTGAACAGCGCGATGCCGTATTCGACCATCGCGGGGATGTCGTCCTGCGCCGCGGCGCGCTTGAGCCATTCGGCGGCGGCCGTAGGATCGCGCTCGACGCCCTGGCCCTCCCTCAGCAGGACCGCATAGGCGTACTGGGCCTGCGCCTCGCCGAGCTCGGCCGCGGCTTTCATGTGCTTGGCGGCCGCCGCGAAGTCCTGCGGCCGGCCCTGGCCCTGAAGTTCGATGACGGCGAGGTTGTAGAGCGCCTCCGGCTCGCCGAGCGCGCCCGCCTTCTCGAACAGTTTTGAAGCCCCCGCGACGTCGCGCGCGTCGTCCGCGCCCTGGAGCTTGAGCAGGCCGAGCTGCAGCATCGCCTCCCGATCGCCCTTGGCGACGGCGCGCTCGTACCAGCGGGCGGCCTGTTTCGGATCACGCGCCACGCCCGCTCCGTCGGCGTAGAGCTGGCCCAGCAGCGTCATCGCGGCGGCGCTCGGCGGATTCGCCTCGGCGCGCTTCTTCGCCTCCTGGAAGGCGGCGCGGTAGAGCCCGCGCTGATAGGCCCCGTAGGCGAGGTCGGCGTTGGGATCCGCCGGGCCTTCATCGTCGGCGGCGTCGGTGGGGGCCTTCTGATCCGCCTGCCACGGCTTCACCAGCATCATGTCCCGGAAGCTCGGCACCGGCGTCGCGGGCTGCTGCAGGTCCGAGGCCGAGGGAACCGGCGCAGACAGCGCCTTCTTGGGCGCGTTTGCCGCGAACGCCGCGCCGGAGGCGACCATCAGCGCCGTCGCTGCGAGCAGCGCCGGCTTCATGGCGCGGGCTGGCGGGCGAGCGACAGCATGGCCTCGGCGGAGGCGACCGCGGCGGCCGGCCCCTCCTCATGGCGCCAGACGGCATCGCCGAGCGCTGCGAACTCGGCGTCCGCCGCCGCGAGCGCCGCGACGTCGTCGATGCTGCGGGCGAGGCCGACGCAGGGCACCTCGAAGATCGGGACCCACCAGGAGACGCGTTCAAGCGTCGTCTCGAAAGCCTCCTCGCGCGACGGATCGCCAAACAGCACGTAGTCCGCGCCGGCCTCGCCGGCCTCCATCGCGTCGTCGCGCGCTCCCTGCGCGACCGCGCCGACGATCTTCTCCGGCTTGAACCGCTCGATCAGCTCCCGGAAGCCGTCGCCGGCGTTCGCCTGCAGACCGTCCGCGCCGGACTTGCCCACAATGTCCTCGACGCCGTCGCCCGCGAGCAGCGCCGCCGCTCCGGCGTCCTGCACCGTCTGCACCAGCGTCTTGGCGCGGGCGAGCCGGGCCCGTTCATCGGCCGGCGCGAGCCGGATCACGACGGCCGCGATGTCGCCCGCGGCGAGCGCCGCCCGCAGCATCGGCTCGAACGCCTCGATCTCGGCGAGCTCCGGCGTGATCAGCATCAGGCGTGTGGCGGGCGTGGCGGCCATGGGCGGGGACTCGGGATGGGGAACGGGGTTCTCGCGAAGCCCGGTGGCGAAAGCGGGGCGAGGCGGGCCGGATCGGCCTCCGGAACGACAAAGGCGCGGCAGTCGCCGCGCCCTATCTGGTCTTATCCGCTCCCGAATGGGCGGGAGGCGGCGCGAAGCCCGATCACGCCTTGGCGTAGATGTCCATGATCTGGTGCAGAAGCTGGATCGCCTCGTCCTTCGGGCGCTGGAACGCGTTGCGGCCCATGATAGAGCCGAAGGCGCCGCCCGCCGCGATCTGGCGGATTTCGTCGAGCACGGCGTTCGGGTCGCTCTTCGCCTCGCCGCCCGAAAAGATCACGATGCGGCGGCCGTTGAAGCAGCTCTTCACCACGTCGCGGATGCGATCCGTCAGCGTGCCGAGCTCGATGTCGCCGGCCTTGTAGGCCTTCTTGGCGGCGTCGAGCGCGATGTGGTCCGACGGCGGCTTGACCTTGATGATGTGGGCGCCGAGGAGCGCAGCCATGTGGGCCGCATAGGCGATCACGTCGGCCGCGGTCTCGCCCTTCTTGTCGAGCGTGCCGCCGCGCGCATAGGACCAGATCACGACCGCCAGGCCGACCGACTTGGCCTCGGCGGCGAGCTGGCGGATCTCCTCCATCTGCGCGTAGGCGCGGTCGGAGCCCGGATAGATGGTGAAGCCGATAGCCGAGCAGCCGAGCCGCACCGCGTCGGCCACCGAGGCGGTGACCGCCTGGTCGGCGTCCTCGTTGAGGCGCGACAGCGAGTTCGCGCTGTTCATCTTGAGGATGGTCGGGATCTGGCCGGCGAAGGTGTCGGCGCCGGCCTCCAGCATGCCGAGCGGCGCGGCGTAGGCGTTCAGCCCGGCGTCGATCGCGAGCTGGAAGTGGTAGTGCGGGTCATAGGCCGCAGGGTTGACCGAGAAGGAGCGCGCAGGGCCGTGCTCAAAGCCCTGGTCGACGGGCAGGATCACAAGCTTGCCGGTGCCGGCGAGCCGGCCCGTCATCAGCAGCCGGACCAGATTGCCCTTCGTCCCCGGATTGTCGCTCTCATACCAGGACAGGATCTCGCGCACCCGCGGGGTGATCGCGAGGCGGCGTTCGGCGGTGATGGGGGTGGAGACGTTCATCGTACTCTCGGCAGCGCGTTTTTGATTGGGCGCGGAATATAGTGCGGCAAGGCTACTTTGTCGCGCCCAAGGCTGCGACGCCGGGCAGTTCCTTGCCCTCGAGCCATTCGAGGAACGCCCCGCCGGCGGTCGAGATGTAGGAGAAATCGTTCGCCGCGCCCGCCGCATGCAGCGCCGCGACAGTGTCGCCGCCGCCTGCGACCGTGAGCAGCCGGCCCGCGCGGGTGAGCGCCGCCGCCTTCTGGGCAACCGCCACCGTGCCCTCGTCGAAGGGCTGCATCTCAAACGCGCCGAACGGACCGTTCCACACCAGCGTCTTGGCGCCTTCGAGGACTTCAGCGACGCGCTCGACCGACTTGGGTCCGATGTCGAGGATCATCTCGTCGGCGCCGACCTGGTCGGCCGGCACGACTCGGTTCTCCGCATGGGCCCGGAACTCCTTCGCGACGCGGCCGTCGACCGGCAGCACGATCTCGCAGCCGGCCTCCCGAGCCTTCGTCACGATCTCGCGAGCGGTGTCCAGCAGATCGCGCTCGCACAGCGACTTGCCGATCTCGGCGCCGTTCGCGGCGAGGAAGGTGTTAGCCATGCCGCCGCCGATCACCAGCGCGTCGACCCGCTTCACCAGGTTGCCGAGCAGGTCGAGCTTGGTCGACACCTTGGCGCCGCCGACGATCGCCACCACTGGCCGCTCCGGCGACGACAGCGCCTTGCCGAGCGCCTCGAGCTCGGCCTGCATCGACCGCCCCGCGTAGGACGGCAGCAGCCGCGCCACGCCCTCGGTCGAGGCGTGCGCCCGATGCGCGGCCGAGAAGGCGTCGTTGACATAGATGTCGCCGAGCTTCGCCAGAGCTTTGGCGAAATCCGGATCGTTCTTCTCCTCGCCGGCGTGGAAGCGGGTGTTTTCGAGCAGCAGCACGTCGCCGGGCGTGAGCTTGGCGACCGCGGCTTCCGCAGCTTCGCCGACGCAATCATCGGCGAAGCGAACGTCCTGCTTCAGCGTCGCCTCAAGCGCGGCGACCACGACCTTCAGCGACTGGCTGTCGTCGCGCTTGCCCTTCGGCCGGCCGAAATGCGCGAGCAGGATGGTCTTGGCGCCCTTCTGAGCGAGTTCGTTGATGGTGGGGGCGATCGCGCGCAGGCGGGTGTCGTCGGTGACGCGGGCGCCGTCCATCGGCACGTTGAGGTCGACCCGCACCAGCACGCGCTTGCCGGCGACGTTGACGTCGTCGAGGGTCTTGAAGGCGGTCATGAACAAAAATCCCCGGAGCGGACTTGGCCGTCGTTCTTTGGCTGTCGTTCTAGAGAACTTTGCGCGCGCCGCCACCCGTTCCCGACCGTGAGCGACTGAATCCCGGAACGCCGGGCGCCGGCTCCCGCACTTGCTGCAAGGACCAAACGCCCTGTTCACAGGAGGAGCGTCATGGTCCGGCTTGATCGGACCATCCATCTTTGGCGTCGCGCCCAACGTAAGACGTGGATCCTCCGGTCACGCCGGAGGATGACGCCTTGTCTCGAACCGCGCGGCTCCGCATCCCGGCTCACGGCCGGGACGCGGAACTGGCGTTCGATCCTCAGCCGAGCAGCTTGCCCATCGCGACCGCCGTGTCCGACATGCGGGACGAGAAGCCCCACTCGTTGTCGTACCAGCTGAGCACGCGCACGAAGGTGCCCTCGAGCACCTTCGTCTGGTCGAGCGCGAAGCTCGACGAGTGCGGGTTGTGGTTGAAGTCGGACGAGACGAGCGGCGCGTCGACGACGTCCAGAATGCCCTTCATCGGGCCGGCGGCGGCGGCCTTGATGGCCTCGTTCACCTCCTGCACGGAGGTCTGCTTCTTCGCCACGAACTTGAAGTCGATGCACGACACGTTCGGCGTCGGCACACGGATCGAGACGCCGTCGAGCTTGCCCTTGAGCTCCGGCAACACGAGGCCGACCGCCTTGGCGGCGCCCGTCGAGGTCGGGATCATGCTGAGGGCCGCTGCGCGGGCGCGGTAAAGGTCCTTGTGCATCGTGTCGAGCGTCGGCTGGTCGCCCGTGTAGGAGTGGATCGTCGTCATGAAGCCGTGCTCGATGCCGATCGCGTCGTTCAGCACCTTGGCGACGGGCGCCAGGCAGTTGGTGGTGCAGGACGCGTTCGAGACGATGACGTGATCCTTGGTCAGCTTGTCCTGGTTGACGCCGAACACGACCGTCAGGTCGACGCCGTCGCCCGGCGCCGAGACGATCACGCGCTTGGCGCCGGCCTGAAGATGGGCCGCGGCCTTGTCCTTGGCCGTGAACAGGCCGGTGCATTCCAGCGCGATGTCGACGCCGAGATCCTTGTGCGGCAGCTCGGCCGGGTTGCGGATCGCGGTCGCCTTGATGTCGCCGTGGCCGGCGACCGTGATGACGTCGCCATTGACCGTGACGTCTGCAGGGAAGCGGCCATGCACCGAATCGTAGCGCAGCAGATGCGCGTTGGTCTCGACCGGCCCGAGGTCGTTGATCGCGACCACCTGGATGTCCTTGCGCCCGGACTCGACGATCGCCCGGAGCACCAGCCGACCGATGCGCCCGAAGCCGTTGATCGCGACCTTCACCGCCATTTTCGTGATTTCCTTCCTGAACCTGTGCGCGGCGGGGCCGCCGCGAGCCTTATCTAGGCGCCGACTGCCCGTTTTTCCTTAGCGAGCGCGACGATCGCGTCGGTCGTGATGCCGAAAAGCTGGAAAACCTCCTTGTAGGGGCCGCTTTCGCCAAAACCGCTCATGCCGACGAAGCCGCCGTCCGAGCCGACGATCGCGTCCCAGCCCTGCCGGATCGCCGCCTCGATCGCGATCTTGACCGGCGCCGTGCCGATCACCTCGGCGCGGTAGGCGCCGGGCTGGTCGAAGAACAGGTCCATGCACGGAACGGAGACAACCCGCGTCGGCAGGCCCTCGGCGTCGAGCCGCTGCTTGGCCTCCATGGCGAGGCTGACCTCCGAGCCGCTCGCGAACAGGCTGACCGCCGCGACGCCGTCGGCCGGCGCGAGCTCATAGGCCCCCCTCGCGGTCAGGTTCTCGCCGGCGTCCGTCAGGCGCAGCTGCGGCAGGTTCTGGCGGGTCAGCGCCATGACGCTCGGCCGGGTCTTGCTGGCGACCGCGATCTCCCAGGCCTCCGCGGTCTCGATCGGGTCGCAGGGGCGGAACACATTGAGGTTCGGGATCGCCCGCAGCGCCGCCAGATGCTCGACCGGCTGATGGGTCGGGCCGTCCTCGCCCACGCCGATCGAGTCATGCGTGAAGACGTGCACGACGCGGATCTTCATCAGCGCCGCGAGCCGGATCGCCGGCCGGCAATAGTCGGAGAACACCAGGAAGGTGGAGTCGACCGGCAGCAGCCCGCCATGGATCGCGAGGCCGTTCGCGGCCCCCGCCATGCCGTGCTCGCGGATGCCCCAGTGCATGAAGGAGCCGCCATACGCGCTGGGGCGAATCACCGTCATGTTCTTGGTGAGCGTGTTGTTGGACGGCGTCAGGTCGGCGGAGCCCGAGATCAGCTCCGGCAACTGGCCCTTGACCACGGTGAGCGCGGCCTCGCCGGCCTTGCGCGTCGCCATCTCCTTGGGCTCGGCGTAGAGCTTCGCCTTGTAGTCGGCCATCGCGGCCGAAAAGCCTTCCGGCAGATCGGCGCGCATGCGGCGCTCGAGATCGGCCAAAACCGCGGGGTCGAGCGCGTCGCGCCGCTTCTCCCAGGCCTCGCGCGCGGCCGCGCCGCGGCGGCCTGCTTCAAGCCAGAGCGCGCGCAGATCATCCGGGATCTCGAACGGCGGGTGGTCCCAGCCGAGCGCCTTGCGGGCGCCTTCGATCTCCTCCGCGCCGAGCGGCGAGCCATGCGCCTTCTCGGTGCCGGCCTTCTTGGGCGCGCCGAAGCCGATCACGGTCTTGCAGGCGATCAGGGTCGGCTTGTCGGCGTTCTCGGTCGCCTTCAGGGCCGCCTCGATGGCGTCGGCGTCGTGGCCGTCAACTCGAACCGCATTCCAGCCGCAGGCCTTGAATCGAGCGATCTGGTCGACCGAGTCCGACAGCGACGTGTCGCCGTCGATCGAGATGGAATTGTCGTCCCACAGGAAGACCAGCTTGTTCAGCCGGTAATGGCCGGCGATCGCGATCGCCTCCTGGCTGATGCCCTCCATCAGGTCGCCGTCGGAGCACAGCGCGAAGGTGCGGTGGTCGAACAGCGTAGGGTATTCGGCCGCGAGGATGCGCTCGGCGAGCGCGAGGCCGACCGAGTTCGAGATCCCGGCGCCGAGCGGCCCAGTGGTGGTCTCGACGCTCTCGGTGTGGCCGCGCTCCGGATGGCCGGGCGTCTTCGAGCCGACCTGCCGGAAACGCTTCAGCTGGTCGATCGTCATCTCCTTCGAGCCTGTCAGGTGAAGGAGCGCGTAGAGCAGCATCGAGCCGTGACCGGCCGACAGGATGAAGCGGTCGCGGTCGATCCAGTGCGGGTCGGCCGCATCGTATTTCAGGACCTTGGTCCACAGCACGGTCGCCACGTCCGCCATGCCCATCGGCATGCCGGGATGGCCGGAATTCGCCTTCTCGACCGCGTCCATGGCGAGCGCGCGGATCGCGTTCGCCATCCGCCGGGTCGTGGTCGCATCAGTCATTGCGAGAAGTCCGATCCTGGATATGCGGGCCGCGCCCGCCTGCGTCCGATCCTGGCGAGGTCCGGAGCCGTCGCGGCGGACGTTTAAAGTGGACCTAGGGCATGTCAATACAGCGAAGCCCTGCGGTTTTGCGGAAACTCCCGTGGACGAAGCCGACCACGGATTGACGGCTTTTCAAGGCGGCTTCTAAAGTCGTCCGCGCAAAGCGTTGCGGAGCCGTCCGTTTCGCCGCGCAGCGTGGCCTGCGACTTTGGCCCGAGGGGGATGGGTGAGCGATCTCGACGTGGCGCTGCGGCGCCTCGACCAGGCGCTGGAGGCGGCGGAAGCCGCGGTCGGCCGCGCGCTCGACGCCGCTGACGCCGCCCGCGCCCGCGAGCAGGAGCTGACCGCCTTCGCGGACGACCGGCAGCGGCTCGCCGAGCTGCTCGACGTCTCCGCCGCGCAGGCCGAATCCGCCAAGGCGGTGCGCGACGAGGTCAAGACCAGGCTCGACGCCGCGATTTCGACCGTGGAGTCGGTGCTGGCCGAGGCGGGGGGCTGACGCCATGGCGCAGGTGACGGTGCAGATCGGCGGCCGCGACTACAAGATGGCCTGCGGCGAGGGCGAGGAGCAGCACCTGCTGTCGCTCGCCCAGAGCGTCGATGAGCGCCACGCGCGGCTGAAGCGGCAGTTCGGCGAGGTCGGCGACATCCGCCTGTCGATCATGACGGCGATCATGATGGCCGACGAGCTCAACGAAGCCAGCCGGATGCGGGCCGAGCTCGAAGCCGAGATCGTGGCCCTCAAGGCCGCCGATCAGAACGCCGTGGAGGCCTTCGACGCCCGCCACGCCGATGTCGCCGAGCAGATCACCAACGCCGCCGCCCGGCTCGAGCGCCTCGCCGAAGAACTCGCCGACGGCGTTCGCCGGGAGTGATGCGCCCGTCCCACTAGCGCGACGCTTCCCGGTCCCTTATCTTCGGTGGCGCGGTGCTGCGGGGTGCGTCAGGAAACTAGAATCCCCGGGCCCTTACGATTCCGAACGGGAGCTGTCACTGGCCTCGACCGTGGTCTTGGCCACAACGGCGCCCACCTACTCTGTAGGTGTCCCGGGATCAAAACTCCAACGGCCATCGTGGCTCCGCGCTCAGTTCCTTGATGATCCAGCAGGCCTTTCAGACCACCGCCGCCGACGAGCAGAAGGCGGCGCTCCGCGCCAGCGCCCTGAAGGCGCGCTCGGAGCTCGCCGAGTCCACCCGCGCAGCGGCAGGCCAGGCGATCGCGGCCGAAGGCGCGGCGCTGGTCGCCCGCCACAAGCCGAAGCGCGTCTCTCTGTTCTTCTCCGTCCGCGGCGAGATCGACGCGCTGCCGCTCGCGCGCCGTCTTGCGGAGCAGGGCGTTCCGCTTTGCCTGCCGGTGATCGTGAAGAAGGCCGCCCCGCTGGTGTTCCGCGAGTGGCGGCCGGGCGACGCGCTCGAGGACAGGCCGTTCGGCCTCAAGGAGCCGCCCGCTGGCGTCGCTGAGGTCACGCCGGACTTCGTGTTCGTGCCGCTCGCGGCTTTCGACGCCGCCGGCGGCCGGCTGGGCTATGGCGGCGGGTTTTACGACCGCACGCTTCAACAGCTGCGCGCGAAGGAGCGCGTGGTTGCGGTCGGCCTCGCCTTCGCGGCGCAGGAGGTCGAGGCTGTCCCGACGCTCGAGCACGACGCGCCGCTCGACGGCGTGCTGACCGAACTCGGCTTCCGCCCCACCGCCGGAGCGGACGTCTGATGCGCTTCCTGTTTCTGGGCGACGTGGTCGGCCGCGCCGGCCGCAACGCCGTGGCCGAGCGTCTGCCGGAACTGCGAGAGCGCTGGTCCCTCGACCTCGTCGTGATCAATGGCGAGAACGCCGCCGGCGGTTTCGGCATCACCGAGCAGATCTACGACGACCTGCTGACCGCCGGGGCGGACGCCGTCACGCTCGGCAACCATTCCTTCGATCAGCGCGAGGCGCTGGTGTTTTCCGAGCGCGCCGAGCGGCTCGTCCGGCCGATGAACTTTCCGCCCGGCACGCCAGGGCGCGGGGCCGCGGTCGTCGAGGCCCGCAACGGCGCGCGCGTGCTCGTGGTCAACGTCATGGGCAATGTGTTCATGGGCCAGGCGCTCGCCGATCCGTTCCGCTCGATCGACGCCGAGCTCGAGGCCTGCCCCCTCGGCCGCGGCGCGGACGCCGTGATCGTCGACTTCCACGCCGAGGCGACGAGCGAGAAGCAGGCGTTCGGGCATTTCCTCGACGGGCGCGCGAGCGTCGTGGTCGGCACCCACACCCATGCGCCGACCTCGGACCACCGCATCCTGCCGGGCGGCACCGCCTTCATGTCCGACGCCGGCATGTGCGGCGACTATGACAGCGTGCTCGGCATGCGGAAGGACGAGCCGATCCACCGCTTCCTGACTAAGCTTTCCGCCGGCCGGTTCGAGCCCGCCGACGGCGAGGCGACGCTCTCGGGCCTTGCGGTCGAGATCGACGCCGGCGGTCTTGCGGCGAAGGTCGCGCCGGTCCGTGTCGGCGGCGTGCTGAGCGAGGCGCTGCCGGAGTTCTGGGAAGCCTGAGCCGCTGCTTCCCGGATTGCCGGATCACGGACTTTCCGCAGCGCCGCCGCGCCTGCCGCGCAGGACCGCAACGGCCCGCCCGGCTTGCCAATCCCCCTGCCAGGCGGTATGTATTCATCGTCGATCTTGTCCGTTGGATGTTGTTGAGCGCCTCTGCGCGGCGGCGAACTTCCTCTCAATATCGATGTTTCAGCGCCGTCGGATTTGTCCCGGCGGAGTAAATCCGCGTCGATTTTAAAAGGAAATCGCCATGACCACCGGAACCGTCAAGTTTTTCAACGTCCAGAAGGGCTACGGCTTCATCCAGCCGGACGGCGGCTCGACCGACGTGTTCGTTCACATCTCCGCTGTCGAGCGTTCGGGCCTCCACACCCTCGTCGAAGGCCAGAAGGTCAGTTTCGAGATCGTGCAGGACAAGCGCTCCGGGAAGAGCGCCGCCGAGAACCTGCAGGCCGCGTAAGGCCTGATCCGTCGTGGGGAGACGCGATGCGATCCCCTCGGCCGTTCAAACGCTTCGAAGGCCGGGTCCCGACCCGGCCTTTTTGTCTTTCAGGCGGAGGTGACCGGCATGCAGAAGATGTCCAAGGAGACGTTGTTCAAGCCGTCCCGCGGTGAGGTGAAGGGCGACGCCACCACGCGCGCGGCCCGCGAGATCATCGATCGCGAGCGCACCGAGCGCGACGCCAAGACCGAACGGCTGCGCACGGCGCGCCTCGCCAAGGAGGCCGCTGACGAGGAGGCCGCCCGGCTCGCCCCGCCGCCGGCTCCGCGTCGCGCGGCCAAGAGCCCGGCCAAAAGCTCGACCAAGACCGCCGCGAAGGCGAAGCAGTCCGCCTGATCGCAGAAGGGCTTACGCCGCGAGCGCCGCGCCTTCAAGGAGGCGTGCGCCGGCGTCGGTGAGCTCGAGTCGCGTGCGCTGCGTGCGCGGATCGCACCCCGTCACGGCGACCAGCCCGAACGCCTCCGAAAGCTCGCTCGTGGCGCGCAGCACCAGCGCGTGCGGCACCCCAAACACCTTCGCGAAGCCGCGCGTGTCGCCGGCGACGCCGAAGCGCAGCGCCGCGAGCAGGCCCGCGTCGAGCGGCGACAGCTCCGGCGCGCGGCCGACCAGCGCCTCGACCGCCGCCATAAAGGCGCCGGCGTCGAGAGCCTCGGCCGCCATCAGGCCGCCTCGCGCGGGCGGAACGTCACCATCACGGATTTTGACAGCGGCGTGTCGCTGAGGTCGCCGGCATCCGAGAACGGCACCACGGCGTTGAGCTCCGGGTAGTAGCCCGCGACGCAGCCGCGCGGGATGTCGTAGGCGACGAGGCGGAAATCCTCGGCGATCCGGGTCCTGCCGTCCTCGTGCAGCCCAACCACGTCGACCCGCGCGTTCGGCGTCGCGCCCATCGCGGCGATGTCGTCCGGATGCGCGAACACCACCCGGCGCTCGCCATAGACGCCGCGATAGCGGTCATCCAGACCATAGATCGTCGTGTTGTACTGGTCGTGGCTGCGGAAGGTCTGCAGCACGTAGGCGCTCTTCCGGCGCCGCGCCTGCTGGTGCTCGATCTCGGCGGGCAGGGGCGCCGCCGAGAATTCCGCCTTGCCCGACGGGGTGTCCCACGCTCGCTCGGCGGCGGCGTTGCGCAGGCGGAAGCCGCGCGGCCTCCGGACGCGGACATTGTAGTCCTCGAAGCCCGGAATCACCCGCGCGATCGCGTCGCGGATGCGGTCGTAATCTGCGGCGAGCCCCGCCCAGTCGATCCGCTCCGAGCCCACTGTCGCGGCCGCCATGCCGGCGATGATGCCGATCTCAGACTTCAGATGCGGCGAGGCCGGCTTGTTGATGCCGCCGGAGCCGTGGACCATGCTCATCGAATCCTCGACGGTCACGATCTGCGGCTTGCCGGCGGCGTCGCGGTCGATCTCGGTGCGGCCGAGGCAGGGCAGCAGGTAAGCGACCTCGCCGACCGCCATGTGGCCGAGGTTCGGCTTGGTGGCGATCTGCACCGTCAGCCGGCAGCGCCGCAGGGCCTCGGCGACAAGCGCGGTGTCGGGGGTGGCGCGGGCGAAATTGCCGCCGAGGCCGATGAAGGCGCGGGCGCGGCCCTCCACCATGGCGTGGATCGCGTGCAGCACGTTGTGGCCGGGCTTGCGCGGAACCGCGACGCCGAATTCGCGCTCTAGCGCAGCAAGAAACCACTCGGGCGCATTCTCGTTGATGCCGACCGTGCGGTCGCCCTGCACGTTCGAATGGCCGCGCACCGGGCAGAGCCCCGCGCCCTCGCGGCCGACATGGCCGCGCAGCAGCAGCAGATTGGTGATCTCACGCACTGTGATCACCGAGTGGCGGTGCTGGGTCACGCCCATCGCCCAGGTGGCGATCACCCGTTCGGCGCCGAGATAGACCTCGGCGAGGGTCTGGATCTCGTAGAAGGTCAGGCCGGACTGGTCCTCGATCTGGCCCCACGAGGTGGCCTCGACCTCGGCCCGCCAGGCGTCGAGGCCGGTGGTGTGCTGCGCGATGAAGGCGTCGTCGAGCAGGCCCGGCTGGCCCGCCGCCCGGGCCTCGGCGTCGCGCATGAACACGATCTTGGCGACGCCGCGGATCGCGGCCATGTCGCCGCCGAGCTTCGGCTGGAAGTAATGCGTCGCGATCGAGGTCGAGCCGCCGCGCAGCATCTCGATCTTGGCCTGCGGATCGGCGAAGCGCTCCAGGCCGCGTTCGCGCACCGGGTTCAGCACCGCAACTTTCGCCCCGCGCTGCGCCGCCCGGCGCAAGTCGCCCAGCATGCGCGGATGGTTGGTGCCGGGATTCTGGCCGATGACGATGATCGCGTCGGCGTGCTCGAAATCCTCGAGCAGCACCGTGCCCTTGCCCACGCCGAGCGACTGCGTCAGCCCGACGCCCGAGGCCTCGTGGCACATGTTTGAGCAGTCGGGAAAATTGTTGGTCCCGTAGGCGCGGGCGAACAGCTGGTAGAGGAATGCCGCCTCGTTCGAGGCGCGGCCGGAGGTGTAGAACTCGGCCTCGTCCGGCGAGTTGAGGGCGCGCAGCTCGGCGCCGATCTCGGCGAACGCCTCGTCCCACGACACCGGCAGGTAGCGATCGGTCTTCGCGTCGTAGCGCATCGGCTCGGTCAGCCGGCCGACATTCTCGAGCTTGTAGTCGGTCCAGCCGCGCAGCTCGCTCACCGTGTGCTCGGCGAAGAAGGCGGGGGTGGCGCGGCGCGCCGTGGCCTCCCAGGAGACCGCCTTCACGCCGTTCTCGCAGAACTCGAAGGACGAGCCGTGCTCCGGGTCGCCCCAGGCGCAACCCGGGCAGTCGAAGCCGTCGGACTGGTTCGCCTTGAGCAGCGTCATCGCGCCGGTGAGCGCCGAGCCGCTCTTCAACAGGTGCTTGCCGCAGCTGCGAAGAGCGCCCCAGCCGCCGGCGGCGTGGGACTTCTTGAGAGGCGGCGCGATGTTCGCCATAGTGTTTACCTATTGGAAAGAAGCCCAGGTCCGGTCCAGGCCCGCCTTCGCCATCTACGTCCGAATGCACTGATGTTCAATAGGAAAGCAGCATTTTGGAAGCGGTGGAAGATACCAGAGGCCGATCGCTTGATTGAAGATCATGATCAAGCTGCTCACCTGCGTCGATAGACAAAGTCGATCGTGCAATTCGGCGAAGACCCTCTGTTGGCATTCCAGAGCGGGGCGCTCTTGCTGCGATGCAATGCAGAACAGGCGCCGGTCGGGCGCCGCGGGCTCACGGCCGCGCGCGCGGAGGCAGACGCTTCGGCTTCCTTTCGGGCCGGCCCGGTCCTATAAGGCCGCCTTCCTCAAGCGCCGGACGTCCGCCGCGCGCGCCTCGCCGGCGACCGGGACGTCCTCACATGTCGGAGGCGACCCGTGGCCGGGCATTCGCAGTTCAAGAACATCATGCACCGCAAGGGCCGCCAGGACGCGGTCCGGGCGAAGCTGTTCTCAAAGCTTGCGCGCGAGATCACGGTCGCGGCCAAGGCGGGCCTGCCCGACCCCGACATGAACGCCCGGCTGCGCCTCGCCATCCAGGCCGCCAAGGCCCAGTCCATGCCGAAGGACAACATCCAGCGCGCCATCAGCAAGGCGTCGGGCGCTGAAGGGGAGAACTATGAGGAGGTGCGCTACGAGGGCTACGGCCCCGGCGGCGTCGCGATCATCGTCGAGGCGCTGACCGACAACCGCAACCGCACCGCTTCGGCGGTCCGCTCCTACTTCACCAAATCAGGCGGGGCGCTCGGCGAGACCGGCTCGGTCGGCTTCATGTTCAATCGCGTCGGCGAGATCGTCTATCCTGCCAAGGCGGGCTCGGCCGACGACGTGCTGGAGGCCGCGATCGAGGCCGGCGCGGAGGACGTCCAGTCGGACGCGGAGAACCACGTGGTCACTTGCGCGTTCGAGGATCTGAACGAGGTCTCAAAGGGCCTCGAGGGGAAGCTCGGGGAGGCCGAGAGCGCCAAGGCGGTGTGGCGTCCGACCGTCACGACCGCGCTCGACGAGGACAAGGCGGCCTCGCTGATGAAGCTGCTCGACGCGCTCGACGACGATGACGACGTCCAGAACGTCCACGGCAATTACGAGATTCCCGACGACGTGATGGCCAAGCTCGGCGGCTGAGAGCGCGCTCAGCGCCAGATCGTGTCCCAGACCGGCGCCGAGAGCGCCGCCGCGAGCAGGATCACCGCATAGGCGGCGCGCCGGTAGCCGGCGTCGGTCGCCCCGACGAAGCGGCGGGCGCCGAGAAAGATGCCGATCCCGTAGGCCGGGCCGAGCCACAGGCAAAGCCACAGCACCTCGGTCGTCAAAAGTCCGGCCCAGAGCAGCGACGCGAAGGTCGCGAACGACACCAGGGCGAACAGCGCGATCATGTTGGCGCGGATCACGCCGCGCTCGCCCGGGCCGGCCAGCCAGTAGGCGGCGATCGGGGCGCCGGAGATCTGCGCCGAGCCGCCGAGAACGCCCGCGGCGGCGCCCACCGCTAGCGCCGCAGCGACCGGCGGCCGATGCGCGTAGCGCAGCCCGCTCGACAGCAGCGCCAGCGTTCCCGCGACCGCGATTGCGATCGCCCAGCGCAGCGTCACCGGATCGACCACGACCAGCGCATAGACGCCGAGCGGCGTGAAGGCCGCGGTCGTCAGCGCCATCGGGGCCACCTCCGGCCAGTCGCAGCGCCGGAACGCGCGCAGCGCCATGGGCGCCATCAGGGCCGCGTCTATCAGGCAGAACACCGGCGTCGCCCGCGCCGGGTCGTAGAGCGCCGAGATCAGCGGCACGAAGATCAGCGCGCTGCCGAAGCCCGAGAAGCCGCGGACGACGCCTGAGAGCAGCGCGATGGCGATGGCGAGAGCAAGCGTCATGGGAAGGCCGGCGGCGGGGCGTCCATCTAGCACTGGCCCGCGGGCAGCGACGACCCATCCTTTAGCCGGCGGCGCCGCGGCGCGGCGCTTCGTCCAATCGCCTTTGCGGACGTCCTGCGCGACAGGAGCGTCATGACAGCCTGCGGACTCGACTTCGGCACCTCCAACACCACGCTCGGACTCGCTGAGGCGGGACGGCCGACGCTCGTCCGGCTGGAGGGCGAAGAGACCACCATCCCGAGCGCGATCTTCTTCGCCCCCACCGCGGAGGCGAAGGTCGGCCGGGCGGCGATGAGCGCCTATCTGGACGGCGAGCCGGGCCGGCTGATGCGCAGCCTGAAATCCGTGCTCGGCACCGGGCTGATCGACGAGGCGACGCAGGTCGGCCGCGAACGCGTGAAGTTCCGCGAGGTCATCGCCCGCTACCTCGCCGTCGTGAAGCGCCGCGCCGAGGCGGCGGTTGGCCGCCCATTCGATTCCGTGGTGCACGGCCGCCCGGTGCATTTCGTCGACGGCGATCCGGAGGGCGACGCGCGGGCCGAGGACACGCTGCGGGAGATCGCGCTGTCGCTCGGCTTTCGGGAGGTGTCGTTCCAGTACGAGCCGGTCGCGGCGGCGCTCGACTATGAGCGCGCGGTGGCGCGCGAAGAACTCGCTCTGATCGCCGACATCGGCGGCGGCACCTCGGATTTCACGGTCATTCGGCTCGGCCCCGACCGCCACGGCCGCGACGACAGGGCCGGCGACATCCTCGCGAATGAGGGCGTGCGGGTCGGCGGCGTCGACTTCGACCGCCGGCTCAGCCTGGGCGCAGTGATGCCGCTGCTCGGCTACCGCTCGCCGATGAAGCGCGCGGAGCTCGAAGTCCCCTCGACCTACTTCCACGAACTCGCCACCTGGTCGAGCATCAACAGGCTCTATGACGGCCGCGCGGTCCGGCAGATCCGCGAGGTGCGGCGGGAGGCGGCGCGGCCGGATCTGCTCGATCGGCTGATCCGGGTGATCGACGACGAGCGCGGCCACGGACTCGCGGCCGAGGTCGAGAGCGCGAAGATCAGGCTGTCGGAGGCGGACGCCACGACGCTGCCGCTCGGCTGGGCGGAGAGGGGGCTCGAGGCCCCGATCCGCCGCGACGCGTTCGAACGGCACACATATGCGCTGGCGGAAAAGATCCGCGAGCGCATTGCCCGCTGCCTGATCGCCGCCGGAATCGCGGCCGAGCAGATCGACGCCGTGTTCCTCACCGGCGGCTCGACGCGCATTCCGCATGTCCGGGCCGCGATCCTCGGCGCGGTTCCGGCGGCGCTCGCGGTCGAAGGCGACACTTTCGGCGCGGTTGGGGCCGGGCTGACGATCGAGGCCGCCCGCCGCTACGGCTGAGGCAGCCGCGTTCCGCTTGTGTTCCGTCAACTTGTCCGCGGCTATGCTGGCCGCATGAGCCACGCCCCGATTCGCATCCTCGGCATCGATCCCGGACTTCGCCGCACCGGCTGGGGCGTGATCGGCGTCGCGGGCTCGCGGCTCTCCTTCGTGGCCGCCGGGGTGGTGAAGCCCGACGACGCGCTCGACCTCGCGCGCCGGCTGGCGCTGCTGCACGCCGGCCTCTCGGCTGTGCTCGCCGCCCACGCGCCCGACGAAGCGGCCGTGGAGGAGACCTTCGTCAACACCAACGCCTCCGCCACGCTGAAGCTCGGCCAGGCGCGCGGCGTCGCCATGCTGGTTCCCGCGCTCGCCGGCGTGCCGGTCGCCGAATATTCCCCGAACCTGATCAAGAAGACCGTGGTCGGCGCGGGCCACGCCGATAAGCGCCAGATCCAGGCGATGATCTCGATCCTGCTGCCCAAGGCGATCGTCAGCGGACCCGACGCCGCCGACGCGCTTGCGATCGCGATCTGCCACGCCCAGCACCGCGGCGCGGCCGCCCGCATCGCCGCTGCGAGGATCTCGGCATGATCGGAAAGCTCACGGGCAAGGTCGACTCTGTCGGGCCGGACTGGGTCATCCTCGACGTCGGCGGCGTGGGCTATGTGGTGCATTGCTCGAGCCGTACGCTCGGCCGCCTGCCCAAGGCCGGCGAGATCGCGCGGCTCTCGATCGAGACCCATGTGCGTGAGGATCGCATCCAGCTGTTCGGCTTCATGGCCGATCTCGAGCGTGAATGGTTCCGGCTGCTCAACACCGTGCAGGGCGTGGGCACGAAGGTCGCACTCGCGGTGCTGTCGACGCTCGACGCCTCCGACCTCGCGACGGCGATCGCGCTCCAGGACAAGGCGGCGATCTCGCGCGCGCCCGGCGTCGGCCCGAAAGTCGCGGTGCGGATCGTGACCGAGCTCAAGGACAAGGCGCCGCTGTTTTCCGACGTCGATCCGGGGCTTGCGCGCTTCGCCGGGGAGGTCGCGGAGGCGCGCGGTCCGCAGCCGGCGCGCGACGCCGTCTCCGCGCTCGTCAATCTCGGCTACGCGGCGCCGCAGGCGAGCGCCGCGATCGCCGCCGCCATGAAGGCCACCGGCGAAGACGCCACGACCGAGCGGCTGATCCGCGCTGGGCTGAAGGAGCTGGCGAAATAGCGAGCTTCAACGGACTCCCGGCGCCGTCGGCCGCTCGCGCGTTTGCCGATGGCCGCGGATGCCGTATCACCGAGCAGCCCTCTTCGCACCGATCGGCCGCATGACCGCTCCCAGCCCCGTCCGCGATCCCGCCGCACGCGAGGACGACGCGCTCGACGCGACGATCCGGCCGCAGACGCTCGCGGACTTCACCGGCCAGCGGCAGGCGCGCGAGAACCTGTCGGTGTTCATCCAGGCCGCCAAGGCGCGCGGCGAGGCGCTCGACCATGTGCTGCTCGCCGGCCCGCCCGGACTTGGCAAGACGACGCTCGCCCAGATTCTCGCCCGCGAGCTCGGCGTCGGTTTCCGGGCGACCTCCGGGCCCGTCATCGCCAAGGCGGGCGACCTCGCCGCGCTGCTGACTAATCTGGAAGAGCGCGACGTCCTGTTCATCGATGAGATTCATCGCCTCAACCCCGCGGTCGAGGAGATCCTCTATCCGGCGATGGAGGACTTTCAGCTCGATCTGATCATCGGCGAAGGCCCGGCGGCGCGCTCAGTCAGAATCGACCTGTCGAAGTTCACGCTGGTCGGCGCCACCACCCGCGCGGGCCTGCTCACCACCCCGCTGCGCGACCGCTTCGGCATTCCGATCCGGCTCAACTTCTATGAGGTCGATGAGCTCGAGCTGATCGTGGCGCGCGGCGCGCGGGTCCTCGGCCTGCCGATGAGCCGCGACGGCGCGCGCGAGATCGCCCGGCGCGCCCGCGGCACCCCGCGCATCGCCGGCCGCCTGCTGCGCCGCGTCCGCGATTTTGCGGCGGTCTCGGGAGAGGCCGAGGTGACGCGGGCTTCGGCCGACCGCGCGCTCAAGCTGCTGGACGTAGACGATCTCGGGCTCGACGCGATGGACCGCCGTTATCTTTCCGCCATAGCGATGAACTACGGCGGCGGACCGGTGGGCGTGGAGACGATGGCGGCGGCGCTGTCGGAGCCGCGCGACGCGATCGAGGAGATCATTGAGCCCTATTTGCTGCAGCAGGGCTTTTTGCAGCGCACCCCGAGAGGCCGCATGCTGACGGCGCACGCCTATCGGCACCTTGGCCTCGAGGCTCCGACCACGACCGGCCAGATGCCGCTGTTCGACGGGACTGAAGATTGAGCGCAGACGTGAATGACCCCCTCGGGGGACGGATGGACGGGGTGCGTCACGTGCTGACGCTCCGCATCTACTACGAAGACACCGATTTCTCGGGCGCGGTGTACCACGCCAGCTATCTGCGCTTCCTGGAGCGCGCCCGCACCGAAATTCTCCGCGCGATCGGCTTCGACCACCGCCGTCTCTACGAGACCCAGCGCGAGGGCTTCGTCGTTCGCCGCATGACGATCGACTATCTGAAGCCGGCGCGGATGGACGACGTCGTGGCGGTCGTGACCTCAGCCGAAAACGTCAAGGCGGCCTCGCTGGTGCTGCGCCAGACCGTCGTGCGCGACGGCGAAACGCTCGTCACCGCGCTCGCGCAATGCGCCTATCTGCGCGACGGCCGGCCCGCCCGCATGCCGGAGCGCATGCGCCAGGAAATGATGCGCACGGAGTAGCCGCTACGGAGTAGCCGCGCTCAGCTCGAGCGCTTGGCCTTCGCCAGCATGATCCTGAAGCCGCGCGAGCTCGGGTCGAGCACGGCCATGAACACGGTCGAGTTGCAGAGGCTCTTCTTCCGCACGATCGCGATCACCACGCCCCAGACGCCGGCGGACGAGGCGACCGGGCCGCCGCTGTCGCCGCGGCAGATCGAGCCGCCGGCGACGCCGAGCGCGACCGCCGTCGGTCCGTCGGTCACCACTTCGGCGCTGACCTTGGCGATGCGCAGATGGCCCGCCGAGCCTTCGTCTGCCGGAACCCGCAAGCCGGCGCCCAGCAGCACCGACGACCGCTTGGCGGCGTCGAGCGGCCGCGACGCGAGCGCGATCGGGCGGCGGTCGGCCGGGGCGGGGTCGGCGAGCCTCAGAATCGCGAGGTCGGCCCCGAGCAGTTCGGGCTTCGGGTCGTCGGCCGTCGCACGCCCCGCATAGTCGGGATGCAGCGTGCCCGACGCCACCTGTACGGTGCGGGCGACGCGATTGTAGCGGTCGAAGAACTGCGCGACCACGAGGCTCGGGCCGCCGAGGTCGGACAGGCAGTGGCCGGCGGTCAGCACCAGGTCCTTGTCGATCAGCACGCCGGTGCAGTTGCCGACCTCGGCGCGGTCGCGGCCGGAGGGCGTCAGGCTGGTGATGAACACCGTTGCGCGCGTCAGCCGGTCGCCGGTGCGGGCCGGCGAGCCGCCGGCGAGCGCGCCGGCCGGCGAGGCCACGCCCAACGACAGGCACGCCGCGACTGTCATACGCCACACCGTCGACCGCATGCTCACGCCGTCCCGTACGAGCCGCGATGGCGGCGGTCCCCGATGCGGCGCACCTTGGCACGCCAAAAACCGCACGCGCGATCACTAATCGTCTGCCTGAGCCCCGCGCGGCCGGGCTGTGGCCGCACGGCGACATCCCGTCAGGGCGCCGAAACGGCCGAGCGCATACGGACGAAGTCCGCCGAGGCAGGGTCGACCAGCGCCGCCGCAAAACGTCCGCCGCAGCCGGAGGCCGGGCGCAGAACCGCGACCGCCACCGCCCAGACATGCGCTCCGTCCGCCGCCGGCGCGGCGACAGGGCCGCCGGAATCGCCGCCGCAGACCGTTCCGCGCGACGTCGCGAACGCGATCCTGGCGCCGGTGCCGGTCGAGAGCCGGATCGCGCTCAGCGCGAGCCGCTTCTTCAGGCCGGAGCGCCCGCCGGGCGCCGCAGCGCCGGTTCCGGCGAGCGTCCCTTCCGGCGCGCCGGCTTGCGGCGGCGGCCCCAGCCGCGCGGGCGCGGCCCCGGCGAGCGGGGCGGCGAGGCGCAGCAGCGCAAGGTCGGCGGCGATCTCGCTCTGCCGCGTCTCGGGACCGCCGGGGCGCGCCCGCCAGCCGACGACGTGGTCCGGATGCCGGGCGAAGGCCGCGACGGCGAGCGGACGCGGGATCGGGCGCTCGCCCTGATAGGCGAAGGCCGCGACCTGCGCGGGAGCCGAGATCAGGTCTAGGCAGTGGCCTGCGGTCAGCACGAGGTCGGGCGCGATCAGGACGCCGCTGCACTCGGTGACCTGCGCGCGGCCGTCGGGCGCCGGCGCGACCGCCTGCACGGCGACCGTCGCGCCGGCTGGATCCTGCGCATGGACGGGCTGGGCCGCGAATGCGAGCGCCGCGGCGAGAAGGAGGAGAGGGCGCATGCGCGTCAGCCTAGCAGCCGCGGCGGCGGGGGCCGTCGCTCTGGGGCCACAGGGCCGCGCGGTAACGCCGTGTTAACCCTGACGGTCCATGAACGAAGCCGGACATGCGGGATCGGGTCGCAGTTTCAACACATTGACGCGCGACACGCGCCGTCGCTCCGAGCCTTGGGTCGAAGGATGCGGCCGGCGGCGGCGATGGCCGCGGCGCGCCTCCCGTGACCGCGGCCCGCGCGCGGAGACTGGAGACGACCTGACGATGCCAACTCCCGACATGTCGCTGTGGGGCCTGTTCCTGCAGGCCAGCATCATCGTGAAGTTCGTGATGCTCGGGCTGATCAGCGCCTCGATCTGGTGCTGGGCGATCGTCGTCGACAAGCAGCTGCTGTTCTCGCGCACCAAGCGGAACATGGACCGCTTCGAGAAGATCTTCTGGTCGGGCCAGAGCCTCGAGGAGCTTTATCGCTCGCTCGTCAATCGCCCCAACACCTCGATGGCCGCGCTGTTCGTCGCGGCGATGCGCGAGTGGAAGCGCTCCTATGAGGGCGGCGGCCGCTCGGTCGCGGGCCTCCAGCAGCGCATCGACAAGGTGCTCGACGTCACCATCGCGCGCGAGGTCGAGCGGCTTGAATCGAAGCTGCTGGTGCTCGCCACCGTCGGCTCGGCCGGCCCGTTCATCGGCCTGTTCGGCACGGTGTGGGGCATCATGACCTCGTTCCAGTCGATCGCCGCCTCGAAGAACACCTCGCTCGCCGTGGTCGCGCCCGGCATCGCGGAAGCGCTGTTCGCCACCGCGATCGGCCTCGTGGCCGCGATCCCGGCGGTTATTTTCTACAACAAGTTCTCCAACCAGGTGACGCGCCAGGCGAGCCGGATGGAGGGCTTCGCCGACGAGTTCTCCGCGATCCTGTCGCGCCAGATCGACGAGAGGGCCTGAGCCGCCATGGGCATGAGCGGCGCAGGCGGAGGATCGAGCGGCCACGGCGCCCGCAGGCGGCGTCGCACCCATGTGATGTCCGACATCAACGTGACGCCGATGGTCGACGTCATGCTGGTGCTGCTCATCATCTTCATGGTCTCGGCGCCGCTGCTGACGGTTGGCGTGCCGATCGACCTGCCGCAGACCTCCGCCAATCCCCTCAACGAGGAAAAGGAGCCGCTTACCATCACGGTGAAGAGCGACGGCGCCGTATTCCTTCAGGAGACCCCGATCGACGTCGACGAGCTCGCGCCGCGCCTCATTGCCATCACGAACTCTGGCTATGAGGAGCGCATCTACGTCCGGGGCGACCGCAACGTGAATTACGGCCAGGTGATGAAGGTGATGGGCACGCTGTCCTCGGCGGGCTTTCGCCGGGTGGCGCTCGTCACTGAGCTGGAGCAGGGGAGCTGACGGGTGAAAGTGCGGCCGGGCCTTGTCTGCTCGTGCGCCGGCCACGCGCTTATCCTGGCGTGGGGGCTGATCAATTTCTCGTCCGCGAAACCGTTTGACGTCGGCCCCACCGAGGCGCTGCCGATCGAGATCCTGACTCCTCAGGAATTCGACGCCATGACCAAGGGCTCCAAGGCCTCCAAGAAGGTCGACGCGCCCAAGGTCAAGGCCGACAAGGTCGCGGAAGCCGATCCCGAACCCGTCGACGACGACACGCCGGTCGCCAAGGAGGACGTGCAGGCTCCGCCGCCGCCGCCGGCCGCCGCGCCCGAGCCCGCCAAGGCCGAGGCGCCGCCGAAGCCGGAGCCGAAGCCCGAACCCAAGCCGGATCCGCAGATCGCTAAGGCGGAGGCCGAAAAGGCCGCCAAGGCCGAAGCCGAGAAGGCCGCGCAGGCGGAGGCCGCCAAAGCCGCCGAGGCGAAGGCCGCGCAGGAAAAGGCTGCCGCCGACAAGGCCGCGAAGGCCCAGGCCGAGAAGGCCGCCCAGGAAAAGGCCGAGAAGCTCGCGCAGGCCGCCGAGGCCGAGCGCCTCGCCAAGGCGGAGGCCGAGAAGGAAGCCAAGCAGAAGGCGGAGGCTGAAAAGGCGGCCGCCAAGGCGCAGGCCGACAAGGAAGCCAAGGAGGCCAAGGAGAAGGCGGACAAACTCGCCAAGGCCGAGGCCGAGAAGGCCGCGAAGGAGAAGGCCGAGAAGCTCGCCAAGGCCGAAGCCGAAAAGGCCGCCAAGGAGAAGGCGGAGGCCGCCAAGGCCAAGGAGCGCAAGTTCGACCCGTCCAAGATCGCGAGCCTGCTCGGCGACAAGCCGTCTTCGAGCGACAGCGCGATGAAGGATGCTCGCGAGGCGAGCCGCAAGGCCGCGGCGGCGCGCGAAACGGCGCCCGAGACCACCGCCGGCACCTCCCGCGGGACCGCGACGAAGCTGTCGATGTCGCAGCGCACGGGCATCGACAATGCGGTGCGCGAGCAGGTCATGCAGTGCTGGAACCCGCCCTTTGGCGCCTCGACCGACGGCAGCCTGGCGGTGCGGGTGCATTTCACGCTCAACGCCGACGGCTCGCTCGCCGGCGGCCCCGACGTGACGAACTCGTCGTCCAATCCTGCCTTCCGCGCCGCCGCGGACGCCGCCACGCGCGCGGTTCGTCGCTGCTCGCCCTTGAAGCTGCCGCCCGACGCCTACGATTACTGGCGGCAGGTGAACATCAATTTCGACCCCAAGGACATGATGGGCGGATGACGGCGTTCCGACGTTCTCCGTTCCGGCCGGTCCTGCTCGGCCCGACCTCCTATTCGCGTACGCGCTCCGTCGCCACTTCATTCCGGCGCCAGCGCGCCTCATCCGGAAGAGCCTGATGACGCTTCTTTCTGCACGCCTTCTTCGGGCCGCGCTGTTCGCGGCCGCCGCCCTGTTCGCCGCAGCCCCGCTCGCGCCGGCGCGTGCGCAGGTGTCGATCGACATCAACCAGGGCAATGTGCAGCCGCTGCCGATCGCGATCCCGGATTTCCTGCCGAACGGCAGCGACCCGAAGCTCGCGAGCGACATGGCGGGCGTCATCACCGCCGACCTGCAGCGCTCCGGCCTGTTCGCGCCGATCGACAAGCGCGCCTTCATCGAGAAGATCTCGAACTTCGACGCCGCGCCGCGGTTCGGCGACTGGCGCATCATCAACGCCCAGGCGCTGGTGACCGGGCAGATCGTCCGGCAGGGCGACGGCCGGCTGCGCACCGACTTCCGGCTGTGGGACGTGTTCGCCGGCAATCAGCTCGAGGGGCAGCAGTTCTTCACCGACAAGAACTGGCGGCGCGTCGCGCATCTGATCGCCGACATGATCTATGAGCGGCTGACGGGCGAGAAGGGCTATTTCGACACCCGCGTGGTCTATGTCGACGAAAGCGGCCCCAAGAACGCGCGCGTCAAGCGCCTCGCGATCATGGACCAGGACGGCTATGGCAGCCGTTTCATCACCTCCGGCAGCGAACTGGTGCTGACCCCGCGCTTCAGCCCGACCAGCCAAGAGATCACCTACATGTCGTTCGGGCAGGGCGACCCGCGGGTCTATCTGCTCAACATCGAGACCGGTCAGCGCGAGGCCGTCGGCAATTTCCCGGGCATGACCTTCGCCCCGCGCTTCTCGCCGGACGGCCAGAAGGTCGCGATGAGCCTGGAGCAGGGCGGCAACGCGTCGATTTACGTGATGGACCTACGCTCGCGCGCGACCACCAAGCTGACCGATTCCGGCGCGATCGACACTTCGCCCTCGTTCTCGCCGGACGGCTCCAAGATCGTGTTCGAGAGCGACCGCGGCGGCAACCAGCAGATCTATGTGATGAGCTCCTCCGGCGGCCCGGCGCAGCGCATCTCGTTCGGCGACGGCCGCTACTCGACGCCGGTCTGGTCGCCGCGCGGCGACCTGATCGCCTTCACGCGGCAGTCCGGCGGCAAGTTCGGCATCGGCGTCATGCGGCCGGACGGTTCGGGCGAACGCATCCTGACCGAGGGCTTCCACAATGAGGGCCCGACCTGGGCCCCCAACGGCCGCGTGCTGATGTTCTTCCGCGACGTCGGCCCGGGCCCGAAGATCTTCTCGATCGACATCACCGGCCGTAACGAGCAGCGCGTTCCGACCCCCGGCTTCGCCTCCGACCCCGCCTGGTCCCCGCTGCTGAACTGACGCTCTTCCGCGGCGCGACACCTCTCCACCCTCCTCGCGGCGCGGCCGCGGGGAGGGTGGACGCGTGCAACGCGGCCGGATGGGGCGTTTGGCCGTAGAGCGCACCCGAAAACCTTTTGGCCGTCGACGGTCGCGCCGGAGCGCATGCGGCCGTCCGCGGCTGTGGCCGTGCGGACTCACTCCGGGCGGAAACCACGCCGCGCCGCCGCCGCGCCACGATCCGGTCGCGTTCAGGCGGAACAAGGTTATCAGCACGGGCTTCTGAGGAAGCCGAAATAAACCTCTGTTTAAGCCTAACGGAACCTTCGGTTAAGGGGGAGAATGCTATGGATCGCGCAACCGACAGCCACAAGGAGTCATCGGGCATGTTGCGTACCATGCGTATTGGTCGGAGCGCGAAGATCGCCGTCGTGCTCTGCGCCGCGCTCGCTCTCGGCGCTTGCGCCAAGAAGTCGGGCGACGGCCTCGACGGGGCGAACGGGGCTTACGGGGCCGGCGGCCGCGGCGGCCCTCCCGGCAGCCAGCAGGATTTCGTCGTGAACGTCGGCGATCGCGTCTTCTTCGAGACCGACTCGACCGAGCTCACCTCCACCTCGCGCGCCACCCTGGACAAGCAGGCCCAGTGGCTGTCGCGCTATCCGCGCTACGCCATCACCATCGAGGGCCATGCGGACGAGCGCGGCACGCGCGAGTACAACTTCGCCCTCGGCGCCCGCCGCTCCCAGGTCACGCGCGACTACCTGACGGCCCGCGGCGTGCCGGCCAACCGGATGCGCACGATCTCCTACGGCAAGGAGCGGCCGGTCGCGGTGTGCGACGACATCTCCTGCTGGTCGCAGAACCGGCGCGCCGTCACGGTGCTGGGCGGCGCCGGATCGTGATGATCCTTCGATTCCGGCGGTCGCGCCTCTGGCGTCGGCCGCCGGAATCGGCCCTAATTCAGCCGAACTGCGAGCGTAGCGGCGTATGATAGCCCTCGCGTCTCAGCCGGGATTCTCACTCCAGATGTTCGACGTTCTGCGCTCTTCGCCCGTCCGACGCTTCGCGTTCGGCGCACTGCTGGCTTGCGGCGCGTCCGGCGCGGCGGTCGCCCAGCAGCCGCAGGAGACCAGGGCGCCGTCCTGGCTCGAGCAGCGGGTCAGCGGGCTCGAGCAGAAGCTCGCCTTCTTCGGCGATCGGGACGAACGCCGCGCCGCGCCGAGCTACGTTCAGCCGGCGCAGTCGTCCTCGATGGCCGACATCGCGGTCCGGCTCGACCGGCTCGAAAACCAGATGCGGCAGCTCAACGGCCGCCTTGAGGAGCTCGAGTATCAGGGCCGCAAGAATGACGAGGCGCTGAAGCGCTTCCAGGGCGACGTCGAGTACCGCTTCCAGGACATGGAAGGCGGCAAGGGCGGCGGGGCCAAGCCGACGCGGCGCGGCGACGCCGGACCTGCGTCGAGCCCGAGCAGCGCCGGCGGCTCGGCGCAGATCGGCTCGTCTTCGGGTTCTGGCGGCTCGTCGGGTCCCGGCGCGCCGCCGGCCTCGCTGGGCTCATCCCGCTCCGCCGACGGCGGCGACGCCATAGGCGGTCTGCTCGACGGCGATCCGGGCGACGACCCGGACGGGCCGATGAGCATCCAGCCGCCCGGCCTGTCGACCGGCGATTCCGGCTCCAGCCGTGCGCCCGGCGCGACCGCCGCGCTCGGCGACGGCGGCGGCGTGGTGGCCGGGTCGGGCAGCGCGCGCGACCAGTTCGACCTGGGCGTCGGATTCATGCAGCGCCGGAATTACGACCAGGCCGAATCCACCTTCCGGGACTTCCTCCGCAGCTACCCGAACGACGCCAAGGCGCCGGAGGCGCGCTACTGGCTCGGCGAGAGCCTTTATCAGCGCAAGAAATACACCGACGCAGCCGACAGCTTCTTCACGATCTACAAGGAGGCGCCGCAGTCCTCGAAGGCGCCCGAGAGCATGCTCAAGCTCGGCATGTCGCTGAACGGCATGGGCAAAAAGGAGGAGGCCTGCGCGACGATCGCGGAGGCCGGGCGCAAATATGCGCGCATCAAGGCCCAATCCGACCGCGAGCTGAAGCGCATCTCCTGCTAGTCTGAGACGCCGGCCGGTCAGCGCCGGAGCGGACCAGGCGATGCTGCAGAAGGTCGTGTCTCCCGAGACGTCGCAGCGCCCGATCGAGGCCGCTGAGGCTGACGCGCTGTTCTCCGCAGCGTTCGGCGGCGTTTCCCATCTGGTTCTGGCCGTCTCCGGCGGAGCCGATTCGATGGCGCTGCTCTGCCTCGCCGCCGAATGGGCGCGCCGAGCGCCCGCGCCGGCACTTTCGGTCGCGACCGTCCATCACGGACTGAGGCCGGAGGCCGAGCAGGAGGTTGCGCTGGTCGCCGCCCGCGCTGGGGCGTTCGGCTTGCCGCACGCCCGGCTCGACGCGCCGCTCGCCGACGGAGCGAGCCGCGTCGAGGAGACCGCCCGGGATCTGCGCTACGCCGCGCTCGCTTCCCATGCCCGGGCGATCGGCGCCGACGCGATCGCGACCGCCCATACGCTCGACGATCAGGCCGAAACCGTGCTGCTGCGGCTCGCCGCCGGCAGCGGCCCGCGCGGCCTCGCAGGCATGCGCAGCGCGATCAGACGGGAGGGACTCGGCCATCTTCGCCCGCTGCTCGGCGTCGCGAAGAGCCGGCTGGTCGCAAGTCTCCGGCTCCGGAACGTGGCCTGGGCCGAGGACGCCATGAACGCCGACCCGCGCTTCGCCCGCGCCCGGCTCCGGCGCTCGCGCGCCGCGCTGGAGCGGGAGGGCCTGACGGCCGAACGGCTCGCCACATTCGCCGCCCGGATGGCGCGCGCCGAGGCGGCGCTCGAGAGCGCGGCCGACGCCGCGGAGCGCGCGCATCTCGAGCGGAGCGGCGCCAGCTGGCGCATCGCCCCGGCGGTCGCTGCTCTGCCGGCCGAGATCCGCCTGCGGCTGCTCGAGCGCGCGCTTGCGGCAGGCGAGGGCGGCAGGGTGCGGCTCGACCGCCTGGAGCGGCTCGCCGCCCGGATCGCCTCAGAGCCGACAGGCGTCGCGACGCTCGCCGGGCGGCGCATCGTCTGGGCGGCCGACGGAGAAATCGCCGGGGCGCCGGCGCCGCCCCGGCGATGGCGCGGCGAGGCGTCCGAGCGTATGCAGCCCGTATGATCCGCCTGCTGCGCGGCCGCCGCCGCTTCGCCTACGCCATGGCCTCGATCTTCGCCGCCTATCTGATGGTGGCGGGCGTGACGCTCGGCGGCCACGCTGCGCGGGCGGCGGAGTTCGGCGCGCGCGTCACCTGCCTGGGCAAGATCGGCGGCGGCCTGCCGGCGGATCCGTCCTGTCCCTGCGCGGATCTCTGCCGGATCGCCGCGACGCCGCTGCTCGGCGCCTCCTCGCCCCAAGCGGCGGCCGGGCCCGCGCCGCTGGCGTTCCGGCCGGACGTCACGCTGCGCCGGCTGGCGCGCGCGGCGCCGCCGACCGAGCCCTCCGCCCGCGGTCCTCCGCGGCTCATCTGACTGCCTCTCGTCGTCAGATCGCAGCTTCGCGGCTCCGGCTCAGCCCGGCCGCGCTTGGAGGTTCCAAAATGCTCAAACTGCTCGTTTCCGCCCTCGCGGCGCTCGGCCTCGTCTGGGCCGGCGCGGCCGGTGCGCATGAATACAAGGCCGGCGACCTTCTGATCGGTCATCCCTGGTCGCGCGCCACGGCGCCCGGCTCGAAGGTCGGCGCGGGCTATTTTACCGTCGCCAACCAAGGGTCGACGCCCGATCGGTTGATGTCGGTCTCAAGCGCCTTCTCCGAGAAGGCCGAGATGCACGAGACCTCGACCGAGAACGGCGTCTCCCGCATGCGGCCGATCACGGGCGGGCTCGAGATCAAGCCGGGTGAGAAGATCGAGTTCGCCCCTGGCGGCAAGCACGTGATGTTTGTCGGGCTCAGGGAGCCGCTGACGCAGGGCGAGCGCGTCAAGGGCGCGCTGGTGTTCGAGAAGGCCGGCAAGGTGGACGTCGAGTTCGCTGTCGAGGCGGTCGGCGCCACCCCGAAGGCCGGCGACATGGGCGACATGAAGCACATGAACCACGCCAACTGAGGGCGGCGGCGGATCGCTTCCGGCCAGCGAATCTCCTAGACCGGCCTGATGACGGCGACAGTCCTTGCTCCGACGTCCGCCGCGCCTGTCCTGCAGCCGGCGGTCGAGGACGAGAAGCGGCGGGTGCTGAAGAGCGCTTTCGGCTTCGACGAATTCCGTCCCGGGCAGGAGCGCGTGATCGACGCGCTGCTGTCGGGGCGGGACGTGCTCGCCGTGATGCCGACCGGCGCGGGCAAGTCGCTGTGCTACCAGGTGCCGGCGCTGGTGATGGGCGGGCTGACGGTCGTCGTCTCGCCGCTGATCGCGCTGATGGAGGACCAGGTCGCGGCGCTCCGGCTGAACGGCGTCGCCGCCGAGGCGATCCACTCGGCGCGCAGCCGCGAGGACAACGTCGCCTCATGGCGGCGGGTCGCGTCCGGCGAGGCGCGGCTGCTCTACCTCGCGCCCGAGCGGCTGATGACCGAGCGGATGCTCTCCGCTCTGTCGCGCCTTCCGGTGTCGCTGATCGCGATCGACGAAGCGCACTGCATTTCCCAATGGGGCCACAGCTTCCGCGCCGAATATCTCGCGCTCGGCAGGGCGCGGGACGTTCTGCCGGCCGCCCGCCTGGTCGCGCTCACCGCCACCGCGGACGAGGCGACGCAGCAGGACGTGCTGCAAAAACTGTTCGGCGGCGAGGCCGAGGCCTTCGTCGCAGGCTTCGACCGGCCGAACATCGCGATCGGCGTCGCCGAGAAGCGCGACGCAGCGGCCTCGATCGAGCGCTATGTCGCCGCCCGAAAGGGCCAGAGCGGCGTCGTCTACCGGATATCGCGCAAGAAGGTGGAGGAGACGGCGGAGCGCCTCAGGCGGTCCGGCGTCAACGCGCTCGCCTACCATGCCGGCATGGACGCCGCGGCGCGCGCGGCGGCCCAGGAGGCGTTTCTGGCAGAGCCGGGCGTCGTGATGGTGGCGACCGTGGCGTTCGGCATGGGGATCGACAAGTCTGACGTGCGCTACGTCGTCCATGGCGACATCCCAGGCTCGCTCGAAGCCTATTACCAGGAGATCGGCCGGGCGGGCCGGGACGGCGCGCCGGCCGAGGCGCTGATGTTCTATGGGCTTGAGGACGTCCGCACGCGCCGCCGGTTCATCGACGAGCAGGACAGCGCGCCCGAGCGCAAGCGAGTCGAAGCCCGCCGGCTCGACGCGCTGATCGGCTTCTGCGAGACGACCTCCTGCCGGCGGCAGACGCTGCTCGCCTACTTTGGCGAGACGTCAGGCCCCTGCGGAAACTGCGACGTGTGCCTCAACCCGCCCGAGGTGGTCGACGGCACCGAGGAAGCGCGGCTCCTGCTGTCGCTCGTGTCGGACACCGGCGAACGCTTCGGTGCGGCGCATATCGTGGCGCTCGCGGTCGGCCATCTGTCGGAGACGGTGGAAGCGCGCGGACACGAGAAACTTCCGGGCTTCGGCCGTGGCGCGGACCGTCCGGCCGCCGAGTGGCGCGCGATCCTGCGCCAGCTGGTCGCCGCAGGCGCGTTGACGGTCGAAACCGGCGCCTATGGCGGGCTCACCATCACGCCCAAGGGCGCGCGCATCCTGCAGGCGGGCGAGCGGATCTCGATCGCCAAGCCGAAGCCGAAGACGCGCGAGCGCCGCCGCATGGCCGCCGAGGCGGTCGCGCCTGACGGTTACGACGCGGAGCTGCTCGCGCGGCTGAAGGCGCTCAGGCGCGAGCTCGCGATCGCGCGCGCGGTGCCGGCCTATGTGATCTTCTCCGACAAGACGCTTGTGGAGATGGCTGCAGGCAAGCCGCGCGACGCCGAAGCGCTCGCCCGCGTGAAGGGCGTGGGCGCCGCGAAGCTCGAGGCTTTCGGGGACGTCTTCCTGAAGCTCCTGCGGGGCGCCTGAGGCGTCACGCGCTGCGCGCCAGCCTGTAGAGCGCGATTCCGCTGGTGGTCGCCACGTTCAGGCTGTCGAAGCCGGCGGCCATCGGAATACGGACGGCGGCGGCGCGCGCCATCAGCTCGGCTGGAAGTCCGGGCCCCTCGGCGCCGAGCATCAGGCAGGTCCGGGCGGCCGGTCGCGCCTCCTCGAGCGTGCGAGCGCCGCTCGGGCTCAACGCGAAAGTGGCGAACCCCGCGGTCCCGAGTGCGTCCAGCAGCTCCGCGCCGGAGCCGCCGCGCGCGAATGGCGTGATCAGGCTTGCGCCGACCGAGACGCGGATCGCCTTGCGGTAAAGCGGGTCGCAGCTCGCGCGGTCGAGCAGCACGGCGTCAGCGCCGAACGCTGCCGCGTTGCGGAAGATCCCGCCGACATTGTCGTGGTTGGAGACGCCGATCAGCGCGACCACAAGAGCCTGCGGCGGAAGCCGCGCCAGCAGGACGGCGGCGTCCTCGGCGGGAGCGCGCCGGCCGATCGCCAGAACGCCACGATGGACGTGGAAGCCCGCGATGGCGTCCATCACGGCGGCGCTCGCGACATAGACGGGCGCGTCGGAGCCGGCGAGAAGAGCCTTGAGGGGCTCGGTCCGGTTTTCAGCCAAGAGGACGCTCTCGGGCCGATGCCGCGAGCGCCCGCCGAGCAGCAGGCGCAGCACGACCTCGCCCTCGGCGATGAAGCGCTCGCCGCGCCCGACGACGTCCCGCTCGCGCACCGCTCGATAGGCGGCGATCCGCGGGTCGTCGGGATCGTCGATGCGGATCACCCTGCGGCGAGCTCTTCCCGCAGCATTTCGAGCTCGAGCCAGCGGTCCTCCGCCGCCGCCCGCTCGCGCTGCGCCGCCGTCAGCGCCTCGCTCGCTGCGGCGAACGCGGCGGGGTCGGAGGCATACAGCGCCGGGTCGGCGAGCCGCGCCTCGAGCCGGGCGATCTCGCCTTCGAGCCTGGAGATGTTCGCGGGCAGCGTCTCCAGCGCGTGCTGGTCCTTGAAGGAGAGTTTTTTCCGGGCCGGCGGCGGAGCGGAAGGGGCCGTCAGCGAGGGAGACTTCCCACGGGGAGCGGCGGCTTCGGCGGCGGCGCGCGGATCGACGCCGCGGCCGCGCTGCGCGACCATGTCGCTGTATCCGCCCGCATACTCGACCCAGCGGCCGCCGCCTTCCGCGACGATCACCGAGCCCACGGTGCGGTCGAGAAAGTCACGGTCGTGGCTGACCAGCAGGATCGTGCCCGGATAGTCGGCGATCATCTCCTGCAGCAGGTCGAGGGTCTCGAGGTCGAGGTCGTTGGTGGGCTCGTCGAGGACGAGCAGGTTGGCCGGCTGGGCCAGCGCGCGGGCGAGCAGCAGCCGGCCGCGTTCGCCGCCCGACAGCGCGCGCACCGGCGAACCAGCCTGTTCAGGTCCGAACAGGAAGTCCTTCATGTAGCTGACGACGTGCTTTGTCTGGCCGCCGACCTCGACAGTGTCGCCGCGCCCGCCGGTGAGCGCGTCGCGTAGCGAAGTGTCGGGGTCGAGACTTGCGCGGCGCTGGTCGATCGTCGCGATGGCGACATTCGCGCCGATGCGCACCGTCCCCTCATCCGGGGCCAGGGCGCCGGTGAGCAGGTTGAGCAGGGTCGTCTTGCCGGCGCCGTTGGCCCCGACGAGGCCGATGCGGTCGCCACGGGCGATGCGGAGCGAGAAATCGGCGACGATCGGCCGTCCGCCAAAAGCCTTCGAGATGCGACGGGCCTCGATCACCAGCGCGCCCGAGGTCTCCGCCTCGGTGACCGTGAGCTGCACCGAGCCTTGAGCCCGACGCGCGTTGCGGCGCGTCTCGCGCAGCGCGTCGAGCGCGCGCATGCGGCCCTGATTACGCTTGCGGCGGGCGGTCACGCCATAGCGCAGCCAGTCCTTCTCCATCTCGATCTTGCGGTCGAGCTTGTGCCGATCGCGCTCCTCCTGGGCGAGCAAGTCGTCGCGCCAGGCCTCGAACGCGCCGAAGCCCTGATCCAGCCGGCGCGTGCGGCCGCGATCGAGCCAAAGCGTGGTGCGGGTCAGGTTCTGCAGGAAACGGCGGTCATGGCTGATCAGCACCAGCGCCGAGCGCGAGCCCTTGAGCTCGGCTTCGAGCCACTCGATCGCCGGCAGGTCCAGATGGTTGGTGGGTTCGTCCAGCAAGAGGATGTCGGGCTCCGGCGCGAGCGCGCGGGCGAGCGCTGCGCGGCGCGCTTCGCCGCCGGACAGCTTGTCGGTGGCGGCGTCGCCGGAGAGGCCGAGCGCGTCGAGCAGGTAAGCGCCGCGATAAGGGTCGTCGCCGGGCGCGAGCCCCGCGTCGACATAAGCGCGCAGCGTCGCAAAGCCCGACAGGTCGGGTTCCTGCGGCAGATAGCGGACGGTCGCGCCGGGCTGCAGGAAGCGTGAGCCGTCGTCCGGCTCGACCGCGCCGGCTGCGATCTTGAGCAGCGTCGACTTGCCGGAGCCGTTGCGGCCGACGAGGCCGAGCCGCTCTCCGGCCGACACCGACAGTTCGGCGCCGTCCAGCAGGGGCTGCCCGCCGAAGGTGAGCCGTACGTCTTTGAGCAATAAAAGGGGAGGGGCCATGGCGGTGGAGATAAGCCGGGGCGGCATGGTCCCGCAAGATCGGCGGCGGCGCTCAGGCCGCCGTTCGCGACCGCATGCCGATCGTGGGCTTCTCGGACGCGAGCGCGACCACCAATCGGATCGCGCCGCCGTCGAGCTCTTCGATCGCCGTCGAAAGCTGATCCGCATAGGCGCGGATCAGCCGCTGCGACAGGCTAGGCCCGGGCAGCCAGCCCGCCGCCGGCCCGGAGATCGTCAGCGCCAGCTTGCCCTGGGGCTCCGCAGCGGCCTGGACCGTCGCGGAATCCGCCGCGGCGGCAGCCGCGCTCAGAAGCTCGGTCAGCAGCAGGGCGAGCGAAACCGCCAGGTCGAGATCGACCTCGAAGGCGTCTTCAGGAAAGTGCGCCACGACCTCGAACAAGCGCGCGCCATTGGTCTGTCGCGCCTGGAGGGCCACGTCCCGGATCAGCTCGGCGACCGCCACATGGCCGATCTCGCCGGATGCGTAGGAGACCTTGTAGGCTGCGGCCATCGCGCGGACCCGATCTTCCGGCGCGCGGAGCACGGCGCTCAAGGTCTCAGGCGCTTCCTGGCGTTGCAAGGCGAGCAGGCTCGCGATCATCTGGAAGTTGTTCTTGACCCGGTGGTGCAGCTCGCGCAGCAGCCGGTCGCGCTCGTCGACCGCCGCCTCGAGCGCCAGCGAACGCTCCTCCACGCGCCGCGACATCGCCGCGAGCGTGTCGCCAAGCTCGGTGAGCTCCCGAGGCGCTCCCTGCAGCTTTGCGGCCTTGGTGTCGAGATGGCCGCCGTCGTAGGACGCGGCCGTCGCTCGCAACTCGCGGATCCAGCGCAGGACGAAACGTTCGATGCCGAACAGCACGAGGCCGACGCACAACAGCACCATCAGGGCGGGAAGCCCGAGCGCGAGAAGCAGCCATTGCGTCTGGCTGTGGCCGATCACGTCGAACGGCGCCGCGACGATCGCCAATGCCGACGAGTTCTTGATCGGCGCGACCGCATAGCGGTAGGCCCGGCCGTCCTCGCCCCGGGCCTTCAGGACGCGGTCGTCATTGTCGAGGCGCGCTGTCGGAAGACCGTCTTTCGGCAACCAGGCCGAGCCGTAGGGAGCCGTCTCATCGTCGCGAGCGAGCGGGCGGCCGTCCTTGTCGACGATCGCCGCGGCGATCTCCCCTCTCGAGCCGCGATCCAGGAAAATCTGGTCTCGCGCTGCCTGCTCGATCGGCCGCTCCCCCGGCGCAATGCCGGAGGCGCGCGCGGAAACCAGCTCCGCCGCCTGTACGAGTCTGTCGCGATCGAATCGATCCGAAAGCGCGAACTGCTGCAGCCCGATGGTGATCGCGAATGCGATCACCGGCAGATTTGCGGCGATCAGGAGAACCGCGATTCGGCTTCGAAGCGTCTTGAACATGAACCTACGATTCAGCGCGGTCGCGCCGGCTCAAGCGGTTCCGGAGCCGACCGTCGGACCTAGGGCAGCGCGAAGGGCGGGCTCGATGCCGATTTCTCCCACCTCGAGGTTGAGCCGACGCGCGAGCGCCGTGCGGGCCCGGTTGACCCGGCTCTTCACCGTGCCGACGGCGCAACCGGAGATTTCCGCCGCCTCCTCATAGGAGAATTCGGCGGCCCCGATCAAAATCAAGGCCTCGCGCTGCTCTTCTGGAAGGTCGGTGAGCGCCTTGCGGAAGTCCTCGAGGTCCATGTGGCCGTTCTGCTGCGGCGCGACGGCGACGTTCTCGGAGAACACGCCGTCGGTGTCCTGCACCTCGCGCCGGCGCCGGCGAATTTCCGAGATGTAGACGTTGCGCAGAATGGTGAACAGCCACGCGCGCATGTTCGTGCCCTCGGTGAAGCTTCCGAGGTTGCGCCAAGCTTTGACCAGCGTCTCCTGAACCAGGTCGTCGGCCCGGTCCAGCTGACCGGAGAGCGACACCGCGAATGCGCGGAGGCTCGGGATATGTACGAGAAGTTCGTCGCGCGGAGCGCGGCTGGCAGGTTCGCTCATCGAGAGCCGTTCTGACGCAGCTCGTCACTCGCCTGGTTGACTTCGCCCTCTCGCGTATCGAGCTCCGCAAGAAGTTCCAAAAAACGGTCCGGGACGGGCTGGTTGAGAATGTCCACGTATCCGGCCCGCAGTTGCCGGCCAATATGCGCCTGCACGTCCGGATCCAGCTTATTCTCGGGCTTTCGCTGGGTCATCCACTCACCTTCCCGCACGCTCGCAGGCTGCTGCAGCGAGGCGCGATGAACCCGCGCGTGATGCGCAGGCGCGCCGTTAACGGCGCTCGAACCATGATCGCCGACTGCGGTTGACGATCCGCTAACGATATTGGGGCGGCACGCGCCTCCGACGAGTGCCGCCTTGCCTTGATTTTGCCCCATCCTGAAGACGTCACTTCGTCGCATCGCCCAATGGCGAATAATGCGTCAGCGGCACGGTGGCCCCGCGCGAGACGGTCGTCGTCTGGGCGGCGGGATCATTCACATAGACGACGCGGCCGGCGCCGTCGCGGCGGATTTCGGCTCCGCCCGACAACCTGCCCGCGTCGGGGATCGCTGCCGCCATCTGGATCGGCGCGCCAGCGAGCCGATCACCCTTCCGCGCTGCCTCGCTCGAGAAATCGTGGCTGCTGAGACCGGCGCCGGACAGCGCCACCACCGCGGCGCCGGCCGCGATCGCGACCAGAGCCGAGCGGGCCAGAAGGCCGCCGGCCGCGGAAGCGTCTACTTCGTTACGGCGATCCACACGGTACGCGCGATATTGGCCTTGGCTGACATACGCCATGATCGGCTCCTTTGGTCAGTCGGCGACGATCGCCCTCAGCATCCAAATCGCCTTCTCGTGGAAGGCGAGACGCTCGGTGAGAAGGTCGTGCGTCACGAAGTCGTTGAGCTCTTCGGCCTGCGCCGCTCCCTCGCGGATGAGGCGCACCAGCGCCTCATGATCGTCGACGAGCTCCAGGACCATCGCCTTCGCGGTGAGCCGCGAGCCGAGGGAAAGCGCCTTGTCGAGACCGAGCGCGGCTTTGCCGGTCGGAACCGGGTAGCCCAGCGCACGAATGCGCTCCGCCAGCAGGTCGATCGCCGCGAACAGATCAGAGTAATGCTGTTCAGTGAGGGTATGGATCGGCTGGAAAAGCGGACCGACGACGTTCCAGTGCACGACCTGGGACCGCAGCAGCGTCCGATAGGTCTGGACCGTCAGTTCGCTCAGCGTTTCCGCCATAAACCGCCGGTCAGCGTCCGGCAGGCCCGTGTCCAGGCGCTCTGCGCCCGTCTTTACGTCAAGTACGACGCCCGCCTTTGACATGGACCGTTCCGCTGTTGAGAGCGGCAGGTCGGCTCCTGCGCCAGCCCGCCTTGCTCCCAACAACGTTGATGCAGCCAGATGGTTGCAGTGCGTCGTCCGCCTTCGTCAGGCCGCCCCGCGCTGATCGGAATTGCGCGCCCGCGCGCCGAAGAACAGCGCCTGGCTGACGATCGCCTTCACGGTGGAGGCCTGGAAGGGCTTGGTCACCAGGAACACCGGCTCCGGCCGCTGGCCGCTCAGCAGGCGCTCCGGATAGGCGGTGATGAAGATCACCGGCACTTCAAGATTGGGCAGAATCTCCTTCACGGCGTCCAGGCCGGAGCTGCCGTCCGCGAGCTGGATATCCGCCAGAACGAGCCCGGGCGACGTGCGCTCCGCGAGCGCCAGCGCCTCGGTGTGGGTCCGCGCCGTGCCCACGACCCGGTGGCCCAGCCCTTCGACGAGCTTCGCGAGGTCCATGGCGATGATCGGCTCGTCCTCGATGATGAGGACGTCGGTCGCGACCTGCTCGGCGATCTCGCGACCCGCCTCGTCGATCGCGCGCGCGATCTCGGCGTCCGACAGCGAGAGGATCTGGCCGGCTTCCGACGGCGTGAAGCCTTCGACCGAAACCAGCAGGAAGACCTGCCGGGAGCGCGGCGTCAGCGCCTCGATGGTGCGCTCGGAATAGGGCGCCTCAAGGCCGGTCTCGACGTTCAGGGCGACGGACGACCAGATGCGCGAGAAGATCGAATAAAGCCCGACCCGCGGCTCGCTGTCCGACGGGAAGATGCTGGGGTCCGCGATCAGCGCCTTGAGAACCGCTGCGACGTAAGCGTCGCCGCTGTCCTGTCGGCCGGTCAGCGCGCGGGCGTACCGCCGCAGGAACGGAAGATGGGGGGCGATGGTGTCGGCGAGAGCCATAGCGATGCGTTTCCAGGGGCGAAGTCGAGGACGAGCGAGGCCGGGCAGGCCGGCGCAAAATGGCGCGCGCCACGCAATGAGCAAGCCTTAGCGGTTGAAGTCAACGCCGATTGCTTGGCCGGGAATGGAGGTCTCCCACATCAAGCCGTCGCCATCGCTTCGCCTGACGGCCCCGCCGAGACTTCGCGCCAGTCCTTCCAGGAGAAGCTCGCCGAGCGCGCCCGACGCGGGCTCGGCGGCGGCGAGGGGATTTCCCTTCGTCAGCGCCCGCAGCTTCAGGGCTCCGTCGTGTTCGGCAAGGATGATCTCGGCATTGACGAGCTCGCTGCGGAAGATTCTCACCAGGAGCTCCGCGAGGATCTGAGCCAGGGTGCCGGTCTCGCGCGGCGCCAGCTGCAGCGGGCAAATCCTGATGTCGACGCGCCGGTGACGGTCCGGATCATAGAGCTGGCAAATCCGGTGGGCGAGCAGCGTCAGGAGGCGGTCGGCCGCCACTGTTCCGCCCGGCGCGGCTTCCTCCGGCGGGATGATCGTGAGCGCCTCGACGCGAGCGCGCAGATCTTCCAGCGCGGCGCGGCTCTCCTCGCCCGGCGCGCGCTGCGCCGCGAGGCTCACAAGGCTCGTCATTGTCTGAAGCTGGTTGCGGAAGTAATGGATCAGCGTCGAGACGTCGGGGCGCCGCTGTGCAACGTCAATTACCGAGACCGGCGGTTTCATGCTGTCCATTCAAGCGATCTAGCGCGCTCAGTTCGGCTTATATATGTGTTTTGACATAGCGCGGATGGGTAATTTCGTGGATGGCTCGCGCGCGCGCCGTTGGGCGTCTCCTCCCACCCTTTGAATCCGTTCATGTACGTACGTTGTTACGGTTGCCCGCTCCGCGCCAAGCCGGCGTTCCACGACAAGACGCAGGAAGAGATCGCGGTCATCGATCAGATGAAGAGCGATCATCTCCGCGTGGCGGCCGGCACCGAGTTTATCCATCCGGAGCAGACCGACGCGGAACTCTACACGCTCTTCTCCGGCTGGGCCTTCCGCTACAAGGAACTCGCCGACGGCCGGCGTCAGATTCTCAACTTTTCGTTGCCGGGCGATCTGATCGGGCTGCAGGCCGCGCTGCTCGACAAGTCGCTCTACGGCGCCGTGGCGCTGACCGACGCGGAGCTCTGCGTGGTGCCGAGGCGGCGCCTGTTCAAGCTGTTCGAGCACACTCCTAACGCGGCCTATGAGGTGACTTGGCTCGGCGCGCGCGAAGAGGCGCTGGTCGATGAAAATCTGCTGACCGCCGGCCGCCGCAACGCTCTGGAGCGCGTCGCCGCCCTGATCGCCGCGCTCTACAAACGGGCCGAGCAGCTCGACCTGGTGCGCGAAGCGACGATGGACTTTCCGCTGACGCAGCAGCATATCGCTGACGCGCTCGGCCTGTCGCTGGTCCACACCAACAAGACGCTCGCCCGCCTGCGCGCCCAAGGCCTGTTCAGGATAGCGGACGGCAGGCTCACCCTGCTGAACCCGCGCGCGATCGCCCGGCTGGCGCAATATTTCGAGAAGGAGCCGGCGCGGCGGCCCATCATCTGACGATCGGCCGCACCGCCTGCGGCCGACAGATGCCACTTGCGGCGGCGGCTCCTCCCGTGTCCTTTCCACGCCAGTGGACCCGTATCGGAGAGAGCAGCGATGACCGTCCTCGTCACCGGCGGCGCCGGCTATATCGGCAGCCACATGGTGCTCGCGCTGTCCGACGCCGGCCAGCCGGTCGTCGTGCTGGATAACCTTTCGACCGGATCGCGCGCCGCCGTGCCGCCTGCGGTCCCGCTCGTCGAGGGCTGCTGCGGCGACGAGGCGCTGGTCGATCAGGTGATCGGCGACCACGGCGTCACCGCGATCGTGCACTTCGCCGGATCGATCGTGGTTCCGGATTCGGTGACCGATCCGCTCGGCTACTATCTCAACAACACGGTGCGATCCCGCGCGCTGATCGCCGCCGCCGTCAGGGGCGGGGTGAAGAGCTTCGTGTTTTCGTCGACGGCGGCCGTCTATGGCGAAGGCGCCGCCGAGCCGCTGCGCGAGACGGCGACGCTCGACCCGGTGTCGCCCTATGGCGCGTCCAAGCTGATGACCGAGCGCATGCTCTCGGACGCGAGCCGCGCCCACGGCTTCGCCTATGCGGCGCTGCGCTACTTCAATGTCGCCGGCGCGGACCCGGCCGGCCGGGCGGGCCAGTCGACCCCGCGCGCGACCCATCTGATCAAGGTCGCCGCCGAGGCCGCGACCGGCAAGCGCGACAAGCTGCAGATCTTCGGCGACGACTATCCTACGCCGGACGGCACCTGCGTGCGCGACTACATCCATGTCAGCGACCTCGCCAAGGCCCATGTGCTGGCGCTCGATCATCTCGCCCGAACCGGAGAAAACCTGGTGGCGAACTGCGGCTATGGGCGCGGCGCCTCGGTGCTCGAGGTGATCGAGTCGGTGAAGCGGGTCTCGGGCGTCGATTTCCCCGTCGAGCGCGCGCCGCGTCGCGCCGGCGATCCCGCGCTGCTCGTCGCCGACCCCGCGCGGGCGCGGGCGGCGCTCGGCTGGCGCGCCGACTATGACGATCTCGACACCATCGTCGGCCACGCGCTCGCCTGGGAGAGGAAGATCGCAGGCCGAGCGGCCGTCGAGTGACGGCCCCGGGGGCGGCAGAGGGGCGAAGCGCTCCGGCGGTCGAGATCGACATCCCGGCCCGTATGGACCGGCTGCCGTGGTCCCGCTTCCATCTTCTTGTGGTTCTCGCCCTTGGCGTCACCTGGGCTCTCGACGGGCTCGAGGTGACCATCATCGGCGGGCTTGGCCCGCGGCTCCGGGATCCTGCGACGCTGGGGCTCTCCGAAGCCGACATCGGCGGGATCGCCTCGGCCTATCTGATCGGCGCCGTGGCGGGCGCGCTGGGCTTCGGCTGGCTGACAGATCGCTATGGCCGCCGCGTCATCTTCTTCGTGACGCTCGGGATCTACGTCGCGGGCGTGCTGTTTTCCGCCTTCGCCTGGGACGTCTGGAGCCTCGCGGCTTTCCGGCTGCTGACGGGCGTCGGCATCGGCGGGGAATATGCTGCGGTCAACTCGGCGATCGACGAACTGATGCCGGCGCGGCTGCGGGGGCGGATCGCGCTGATCGTGAACGGCAGTTTCTGGGCCGGCGCCGCGGTCGGCTCCGTTGCGACCATCGTCCTGCTCGATCCGGCGATTTTTGACGTCGACCTCGGCTGGCGGCTCGGCTTCGGCGTCGGCGCGGCGCTCGGGGTGGGGATCCTGCTGACGCGGCGCTTCGTGCCCGAAAGCCCGCGCTGGCTCGCGAGCCACGACCGGATCGCTGAAGGCGAGGCGGTGATGGACGAGATCGAGCGCAGGGTGCAGCAGGACTCTGGCGAGCGGCTCGCGCCCGCGGAGGGGCGCCTGACGATCCATCCGCAGAGGCATTTCGGCCTCGGCGTCATCTTCCGCGCGATGTTCCATCAATACCGCGCGCGCTCGCTGCTGGTGCTGCTGCTGATGGCGGCGCAGGCGTTTCTCTACAACGCGATCTTCTTCACCTATGGCTTGGTGCTCGCGCGGTTCTACGGCGTCGCTCCGGCGCATGTCGGGCTTTATCTGATCCCGTTCGCCATCGGGAACGTGCTCGGCCCGATCGTGCTCGGGCCGTTCTTCGACACGGTCGGGCGGCGGCGAATGATCATGCTGTCCTACGGGCTCGCTGGCGTGTTGCTGCTCGCGACCGGCTGGCTGTTCGCCGTCGGCGCGCTCAGCGCCGTCACCCAGACCGCGGCGTGGTGCGTGATCTTCTTCTTCGCGTCCGCGGCGGCGAGCGCCGCCTATCTGACCGCGAGCGAGGTGTTCCCGCTTGAAATGCGCGCGCTGGCCATCGCGGCCTTCTACGCGCTCGGCACGGCGATCGGCGGCGTGCTCGCCCCGTACCTGTTCGGCCTGCTGATCGGCGGCGGCGATCCATGGGCGATCTTCTGGGGATATGCCGGCGCGGCTATCCTGATGATCGTCGCGGGTGTCGCGGCGCTGCTCTACGGAGTGGATGCGGAGGGGCGCTCGCTCGAAGAGGTGGCGGCCCCGCTTTCGATGGCCGCCTGATCTTCGGCTGGCGCGCCGACGCAACCTTCGCCGTATTTTTGGCGTTCGCTTGACTGGCCGATTCGGCGTGCGCCCGGCGCGGCCGGCCTTAACATGCGGCGGCGGTGAGCCTGGGAGGATCGATGTCTCAAGGAGTTCCGGCCGCCGCCACGCCGCCTGCCGCCCCCGGCGCGAGCGCCCGGGACTGGCGCATCGACTTCTGGCGCGGCCTCGCCATCGTGTTCATCTTCTGGAACCACTCTGTCGACAACGTCATGAGCTGGTTCACGACCAAGAACTTTGGCGTCTCGGATTCCGCGGAACTGTTTGTCTTCCTGTCGGGCTTCGCGATGGCCGGCATGTTCACCGCCAAGTTCCTGAAGCGACCGGTGATGGCGATGCCATACGCGGTCGGCCGCGCATTCACGCTCTACCTGCATCATCTTTCGGCCTTCGTGGTGATCGCGACGCTCGCGGTTCTCTATCGCGGCTATGCGGGCTCGAGCGTGATGGAGCGCGACCTGTTCATCCGGCCGTTCCTGATCGCGACCGAGACGGTGCTGCCGAAACTCGCGACGCTCGCCTATCTGCCGCCGCTGCTCGACATTCTGCCGCTCTACATCCTGCTGACGCTGCTCGCGGGCGTGCTGTTCTTCGCCTTCCGCGCCCAGTGGCGGCTCTATGCGGTGTTCGCCGCCGTCGTCTGGCTGTTCGCGGAGGCGACGGGAGCGACTCTGTCGTCCTATCCGGACACGCGGCTCTGGACGTTCAATCCTTTCGCCTGGCAGGCGGTCTTCCTGGCTGGGTTCGTCGTCTGCCTTGCGCGCGACGAGCCATGGCTGCGCCGCGTCGCGGCGGCGCCCGCCACCGTCGCGCTGTCGATCACGATCCTGATCATCGGTTTCGTCGCGGCCGCCCCCTGGGCGACCTTGGGGCTTCTGGAATGGCGGCCGCTCCGCATCGTCACCGACTACGCCTCCAAGGCGAACGCGTCGCCGATCCGTCTGGCCCACTTCCTCGCCATGGCTCATCTCGCGACGCTGCTGCTGAAGCAGAGCAATCCGTTCGGCAAGACGCTGTTCGGGCGCTCGATGATCCTCATCGGCCGGCGCAGCCTGCCGATGTTCGTGATCTCCACCGTTTTCGCGGCCATGAGCCACGGCGTGTTCGACTGGTTCGGCAAGTCGATCCCCGTTCAGGCGATCTATTCGCTCGGCATGGCGGCTATCCTCGTCGGCCTCGCCTTTGTCGCGGACGCGCTCGGCCGGGCGAGCCGGGGCGGGCCCGGGACGCCGTCAGCCGACACGCGCGAAAGGGCTTCGGCGCGCGTGAAGGCCTCGCCAATGCTGCCGGCCGCCGCCACTGCGCCGGAATTCCGCTGAGCAGGGACCTCCGCTCCGGAACGACGTCGTTTTAGGCCGTTCCCTCGGCGCGACTTTCGTTTAACGTCGGCGCGGGCGGTCGCGGGGGGCGGGCGCTCTCCCGCCATTCGGCCGCCCGGCGGCCCGCGTCATTGAGGTCGCCGCTCACGATGAACGTCGAAAGGTCCGTAGCGTCCCGGAAGATCACCAAGCTTCTTGTCGCCAACAGGTCAGAGATCGCCATCCGGGTCTTCCGGGCGGCGGCGGAGCTCGGCATCCGCACGGTCGCGATCTATGCGGAGGAAGACAAGCTCTCGCTTCACCGGTTCAAGGCCGACGAGGCCTACCGCGTCGGCAAGGGCATGGGGCCGCTCGAAGCCTACCTCTCGATCCCCGAGGTGATCCGTGTCGCGCGCGAGGCCGGGGTCGACGCGATCCACCCCGGCTATGGCTTCCTCTCCGAGAGCCCGGAATTCGCCGACGCCTGCGCCGAGGCCGGCATCCTGTTCATCGGGCCCAGTCCCGAAACGATGCGCAAGCTCGGCAACAAGGTCGCCGCCCGCAATCTGGCGATCAGCGTCGGCGTTCCGGTGATGCCGGCCTCCGAGCCGCTGCCGGACGATCCGGAGGCGATCCGCAAGGCCGTCGAGGAGATCGGCCTGCCGGTGATGCTGAAGGCGTCCTGGGGCGGCGGCGGCCGCGGCATGCGCGTCATCCGCGACATCGCCAAGCTTCCGCAGGAGGTCATCAACGCCAAACGCGAGGCGAAATCCGCCTTCGGCAAGGATGACGTCTATCTCGAGAAGCTCGTCGAGCGCGCCCGCCACGTCGAGGTCCAGGTCCTTGGTGACCGGCACGGCAATGTGGTGCATCTCTTCGAGCGTGACTGTTCGGTCCAGCGTCGCCACCAGAAGGTCGTGGAGCGGGCGCCGGCGCCGTATCTGGAGGAAGAGCGCCGCGTCGCCCTTTGCGAAAGCGCGCTGAAGCTTGCGCGCGCGACCGACTATGTCGGGGCCGGCACCGTCGAATACCTGATGGACGCGGAAACCGGCGACTTCTACTTCATCGAGGTCAACCCGCGCATCCAGGTGGAGCACACCGTGACCGAGATGGTCACGGGCGTCGACATCGTGAAGGCGCAGATCAACGTCATCCAGGGCGCGGCGATCGGTTCGCCGGAGTCCGGCGTGCCGGCGCAGTCTGACATGCGGCTGAACGGCCACGCGCTGCAGTGCCGGATCACCACCGAAAACCCGGAAGACAACTTCATTCCCGACTACGGCCGGATCTCCGCCTATCGCGGCGCCATGGGCTTCGGCGTGCGGGTCGACGGCGGCACGGCCTATTCGGGCGCCGTCATCACCCGCTTCTACGATCCACTGCTCGAGAAGGTCACGACCTGGGCGCCGACGCCTGAAGAGGCGTGCCTGCGCATGAGCCGGGCGCTGCGCGAATACCGCATCCGCGGCGTCGCGACCAATCTGGCCTTCCTGGAGAACGTGGTCGAACATCCGGTGTTCCTGCGCGGCGAGACCACCACCCGCTTCATCGACGACACCAAGGAGCTGTTCGCCTTCGAGAAGCGGCAGGACCGCGCGACGCGGCTGCTGACCTACATCGCCGACGTCAGCGTCAACGGCCATCCGGAGGTGAAGGGCCGAGCGCGCCCGAAGGACGGCGCGCCGCGGCCCGAGGCGCCTGTATTCGGAGACGGCGAGCCTCCAGCGGGCTCGCGCCAGCTGCTGCAGGAGCTTGGACCGAAGAAGTTCGGCGAGTGGATGCGCGCCGAACAGCGCGTTCTGGTCACCGACACGACCATGCGCGACGCGCACCAATCGTTGCTCGCCACCCGCGTACGGACGGTCGACATCGCGGCTGCGGCCGCCTCCTATGCGACCGGCCTGCCGAACCTGCTGAGCCTCGAATGCTGGGGCGGCGCGACTTTCGACGTCGCGATGCGCTTCCTCACCGAGGATCCATGGGAGCGGCTCGCGAAGATCCGCGAGGGCGCCCCGAACCTGCTGCTGCAATGCCTCGTTCGCGGCTCGAACGGCGTGGGCTACGCCAATTACCCGGACAATGTCGTCGCCGCCTTCGTGAAGCAGGCGGCGAAGGAGGGCATGGATCTCTTCCGCGTCTTCGACTGCTTGAACTGGATCGAGAACATGCGCGTCACGATCGACGCGGTGAACGAGACCGGCGCGATCTGCGAGGCGGCGATCTGCTACACCGGCGACGTGCTCGATCCGTCTCGGGCGAAGTACGATCTCAAATATTATGTCGATCTCGCCAAGGAGCTCGAGCGCGCCGGGGCGCACGTCCTGTGCCTCAAGGACATGGCCGGACTGCTGAAGCCGGCCGCCGCGAGCGTGCTGATCCGCGCGCTGCGCGAAGAGGTCGGGCTTCCGCTGCACCTGCACACCCACGACACGTCCGGCATCTCGGGCGCGACCCTGATCGCAGCGATCGACGCCGGCGTCGACGCCGTCGACACGGCGATGGACTCGTTCTCCGGCATGACCTCGCAGCCCTGTCTCGGCTCCATTGTCGCCGCGCTCAAGGGAGGTCCGCGCGACAGCGGCCTCGACATGGACGCGATCCGCAAGATCTCGCTCTACTGGGAAGCGGCCCGCGCGCAATACGCTGCGTTTGAGAGCAACCTGCTCGCGCCTGCGTCGGAAGTGTACCTGCACGAGATGCCTGGCGGGCAGTTCACCAATCTCAAGGAGCAGGCGCGTTCGCTCGGGCTGGAGACGCGCTGGAACGAGGTCGCCACCACCTATCGCGAGGTCAACGACATGTTCGGCGACATCGTGAAGGTGACGCCCACCTCCAAGGTTGTCGGCGACATGGCGCTTGTAATGGTCTCCGCGGGCCTCACCCGCGAGGAGGTCGAGGACCCAAAGGTCGAGGTGTCCTTCCCCGAGAGCGTCGTGCAGCTGATGAAGGGCGAGCTCTCGATGCCTCCCGGCGGCTTCCCGGAGAAGATCCAGAAGAAGGTCCTGAAAGGCGAACCGCCCCTCAGCGAGCGCGCCGGCGCGCTGATGCCGCCGGCCGACTTCGGCGCGATCAGGGCGGAGCTCGAGGAGAAGATCGGCTACGCGCCATCGGACACGGACCTTGCGTCTTACCTGATGTATCCGAAGGTGTTCGTCGACTATGTGGCGGCGGAGAAGAAGTACGGCCCGGTATCGACGCTGCCGACGCCGATCTTCTTCTATGGCCTGCCGGTCGGAGAGGAGATCTCGGTCGAGATCGAGCGCGGCAAGACGCTGGTGATCCGCTGCCTAGGCGTCGGAGAGACCGACGAGGAAGGCCAGGTCAAGGTCTTCTTCGAGCTCAACGGCCAGCCGCGCGTCATCAAGGTGCCGGACCGGCACGCCACCAATGTGCGCGAGGCGCGGCGGAAGGCCGAGGAGGGCAATCCCGGCCATGTGGCGGCCCCGATGCCGGGCGTGATCTCGACCGTGTCGGTCAAGCCCGGGCAGGCGGTCAGCCAGGGCGACGTGATCTGTTCGATCGAGGCGATGAAGATGGAGACCGCGCTCCACGCCGAGCGCGGCGGCGTCGTGAAGGAGATCCTCGTCAGCCCCGGCACCCCGGTGGACGCCAAGGATCTTCTCGTGGTGCTCGGAGAATGATCAGCCGACTCCCGCGGCGCGCGCGGACCGGCTAGTCTCGCGGAATGCAGGACGAGGACGTCACGGGCAGGTCGCCCGAGAGAAGCCCGGGAGTGGGGCCGCTGCGCGAGGCGCTGCGGCGCGCCCGGGTCGAGGCCGCCGAGCGAGGCGACGTGGTGATCGATTTGCGCCAGGCGGAGATTGCACGGCTGGAAGTTCTGCAGGACGCGCTGCGTCCTGTATTCGCCGACGTGCCGGAGCAGATCGACATTTTCGACGTCGGTCTGGTCCCGGGCGAGCGGCCGCGCCTGTTCGTCGACATGGTCGCGTTCATCGAAATGGGGCGTGATCGCAAGCTCTACCGCTTCCTGCGCGATGGGCGGCATGGCCGCGCCGTCGTGGCGGAGAGCGAGCACGTCCAGCCCATCGTGGACGCGGTGACGGCCTATGTGGCGCGGCGTCTCGTGGAGCGCGAGCAACTGCTCGCCGATGAGGAGCGGTTCGGCCAGACGCACGGCGCGTCGACGTCCGCGCCGCCGACGGAGCCGGAGGCGCCTGAGCCCGTTCGGGCCGAGATCCCGCCCAGGGCGCCAGCGAGGCCTTCGGCCGGCGCCCGCTGGCTCCGGCTGGTGGCGATCCTGTTCGCCTTCTGCCTCGGCGGAGGACTTGGGGCCGCGGTCGTCGTGGGCCTGATGGTGGCCGCCGCGAAGGGACTGCTTCCGGGCGTCGGCTGACGCTTCAGGGCAGGTGGTAGCGGTCCGTCTCGCCGATCGTCCCGTCCGGCAGAAGGCCGCGCGTGACGACCTCGCAGCTCCACGCCGACGGCTCGCCTGTGACGCAGTAGAGGTTGTAGGCGGCGAGCGGTTCGTGGCTGAGCGGACCCGCCGAACAGGACGGCACGCCGATCACCGGAATCGGCTTTTCGGGGCCGCGCACCTCGGCCCGCGCCGGCTCGTGATTGTGGCCGTGAAGCACGATCTCCGCGCCCTCCCGCTCGAGCACCTCGCGCAGCAGATGAGCGTCTCTCAGCCGGCGGAGCCAGGGCGTGCCGTCTTCTGCGGTGGGATGATGCACCAGCACCATCCGAAAGAAGCCCTCCTGCTTCAGGCCGCGCAGCATCGGGCCGAGCGCGTCGAGCTGGATCGCTCCGACCTCGCCGGTCGCCGCGAGCGGCGCGGTCGCGACCGCCGAGGACAGGCCGATCAAGGCCACCGGTCCATGCCGTCGGATGAACGGAAAGCCGACGCGGCCGTCGTCGCTCGACATGTGAGCGCCCCAGACGCGCGCCGGAGCGCTCTTCACGGTCCGGACATAGGCGTCGTGGTTGCCCGGGATTGCGGCCACCCGCTCGGGCGGTCCCAGCTTGCCCAGGAAGGCGGCAGCGGGCAGGAACTCGGCTTGCAGCCCGAGATTGGTCAGATCGCCAGTCACCGCCACCGCGTCCGGCGTCTCGTCGATCACGTCCGCCACGATCTGCTCGAGCACGGCCATGTCGTGCCAGCGGCGGCGGCGGCGGAAATAGTTGATCGCGCCGAGGCCGCGCTTCGACATCATCTCGAGCAGCGTGAAGTTCGGCAGAGGCCCGAGATGCGGGTCCGACAGATGGGCTATGACCGTCACGAGGGCCGCCGGGTGAGAGCTCTGGGAAAAGCCGCGCCGGCTCGCAGTCCTGTGGCCGGCGCGCCGTCATGTGATGCCGTCAGGCGCGTATCCGCCTCAGTCCTTCGCGAATGTCGCGAGCGCCGCCACCGCGGCCCCGCTCGGGGTGCGCAGCGCGCTCAGCCAGAAATGAGCCGCCGAGGCTGCGCCCCGACGGAACGAGAAAAGCCAGAACATAATGATCCTCATCGATGCGAAGCCCCGCCCCCGATGGGCGTGCGGCTCCGCTGAGCTTGAGATGGCGACGCGCGGGCTCGTGCGCCAGCAGGCGGCACGGGTCAGCGTGCGCGGCGGGTCTATATCACGTCGCGGGAGGCCGTGGGAGGGGGACGCCTTGAGCTCGATCAGAAGCCGGATGGTTCGCGCCGCCGCCGCCCGATGGGGGCGCGTCCGCCGGGCGGTCACGCTCGGCGTCAGGGTGCTGGCGGTCGATCGCGAGCGCGCGCTGCTGGTCCGTCATGGCTATGTCGAGGGCTGGCACCTGCCGGGCGGCGCGGTCGAACCCGGCGAGACGGCGGAGGAGGCCGCCGCACGCGAACTGCTGGAGGAAACCGGCGTCGCGGCCGAGCAGCCCCTGCGGCTGATCGGGCTCTACTTCAATCCGGCTTTCGGCGGCCGCGATCATGTCGCGCTCTTCCGGGCGGAGCGTTTCGAGATCGGCCCGGCGCCCGCGGCGAACCGTGAGATCGTCGAAAGCGGGTGGTTCCCGGCCGCCGAGCTTCCCGAGGGAGCGACGCCCGCCACCCGCCGCCGGATCGCTGAGTTCCTGGGGCGCCGGGCTGCGGACGGCCGCTGGTGACGCGCGACGTCGAGGAGCGCTGGCGCCGCGCTCCGGGCTGTGCTAAGCGCGCGCCGTCATGGTCATGATCCGCCACACGCCTTCGCGACGACGCGCGGCGCGCCGCTTCCCGGCACCGATCCAGCGCGGCTGACCCACGCACAGGCGGCGGGCGGCCTCTCTCGACCCCTTCGCCCGAGCCCGCCATGACCTCCCTTCCGCTTGCCATCCTCCACGAGCACCCCGACGACCGGGCGGCCATCGACCGTCTGCAGGAGCGCGCCTTCGGGCCGGGACGCTACGCGCGGTCGGCCTATCGGCTGCGTGAGGGCGTCGAGCCGCTGGCGAAGCTGTCCTTCGTGGCCCGGGTCGGCACCTTCCTGGTCGGCTCCAACCGGATGACGCCGATCCGGATCGGCAGGACGCCGGCGCTGCTGCTCGGGCCGCTGGTCGTCGACCCGGCCTTCCGTGGCCGCGGCATCGGTCAGGCGCTGATCAGCGCATCGATCGCGGCTGCGGCGGACGCCGGCCACCGTCTCGTGCTGCTGGTCGGCGACGAGCCCTATTACGCGCGGCTCGGCTTCCGGCGCGTGCCGGACGGCCAGGTGGTGATGCCGGGACCGGTCGATCCCGATCGGGTGCTATGGCGCGCCCTGGTGGCGGATGCGGATGGCGACGCGCGGGGCCTCGTCTGGAAGACGTTCTGAGGCTCAGCGCCCCGTCAGCAGGCCACGGCTTCGACCGCCTCCAGGATCACGCCGATGCAGACGAGAAACAGGCCGATCGGGATGATCAGCAATCCGATGAGGTATTTGAGGGTTGCGACGCCGAACGCGACGACCTTCCAGCCGAAGTTTTTCGTGGCTTTGCCCTGGCCGCAGCCGTCGTCCTTCTTCTCCGCGTCAAGCGCCGGAACAGCCGGGGCCGACACGCTGACGGCATAGCCGGCCGCGCCGCTCACGCGCGTCCCGCCCGTAAGACAGAGCAGGCACAGCAGCGCGCGGATCAGCAGAGCGCCGTGAGCTTTCATGGCCGAAGTCCTTCCAGTTGCGCGGGTCATCGCGCAGGAACGCCGTGACCGCAAGCCGGGTAAGCAGCTGAAGAGCTCCTCACGAGCGCGCGACTCCGCCGTGGTCGGGGGAGGACGGAGCGCTATCTGTTCCGATCGCACCTCGGAAGGAGCAGTCGATGACGCGTTTCCGCACGCTCGCCTTTGCGGTCGCCCTGACGGGCGGCGCCACGAGCGCCGCACTCGCCGACGAGCCCGGGCCGGACTGGATGTCGGCCGAGCAGGTCAAGGAGAAGGTCCTGAAGTCAGGCTACACCGGCGTCGCGGAGATCAAGGCCGACAAGGACCACTGGCGCGGGGAGGGCGTGAAGAACGGCCAGAAGATGGAGTTCTTCGTCGACCCCAAGACGGGCGCTCTGGTGATCGAAAAGCCCGTGGTGGAGTGAAGCGTCACCGCAGTCCTGCGCCGACCCCAGCGGCGCGCAACGCGTCCAGCACGCCGTTGAGCGTGATCTGGACGCCGACGCACAGCAGGATGAAGGCGGCGAGCCGGGCGATGATCCGGATGCGCGCCTCGCCGAGCAGCCGGGTGATCCAGTCCGCCGAGGAATAGGCGAGCCAGACCACCACCGCGATGGCGATCGCGGCGAGCGAGACTCCGACCGCAAAGCCGAGAAACGCCGCTGGCTCGGAGGGTCTGTTGGCGCCCAATGCGATCGCCACAGAGATCGTCCCGGGGCCTGTGGTGAGCGGCAGGGTCAGCGGAAAGAACGCGACGTCGTCGGCGCCCATGGCGTGCCCCGCCTGGGCCTGCTTGTGCTCGTCGTGGTTTTCGGGCGCGATCAGGAGCCGCCAGCCGCTGACCGCGACCACGAGGCCGCCCGCGATGCGCAGAGCGGGGATCGTGATGCCGAAGAACGCCAGCACGTAGGCGCCGAGCCACAGCGAGAACAGCATCACGAGCGCCGAGTAGGTCCCGACGCGCCGGGCGAGCAGGATGCGTTCGCTATGGCTGCGGTCGCCCGTGACCTGCGCGAAGATCAGCGCGCCGCCCATCGGGTTGACGATCGAGAACAGCGCGGAGCCCGCGAGCAGGAAGCTCTGAAGCAGTTCGACCTGCCAGCTCACAGAGAACGCCTCTGCGCAGCCGAGCCGAGGCGCGCGTTCATCGGCCCTCCCGCGCCCAGGCGGCGGCGAAGGAGCCGAGCAGCAGCAGAAGGCCCAGCAGGCCGGCGAAGATCGGCAGGATGCCGAGGCCCCGCACCACGCTTGCGTCAGCCTGGCGGACGCCGATCCAGTCGGCGCCAGAGGCGCGCGCGCCTGCGCTCACGGGGACGACGCGCGGAATCTCCAATCCGCCCGCAGCGTCGGGCTGAATCCGGCGAACCGAACCGCCTGAGGCGGAGGCGGCCGCCTGCAACCGCTTGTCCGTGCTGGCGACCTCGGTGAACTCGCGCGGATTAGGGGGCCCGACATTGACCAGCGTCGTGAAGGTGCCGTCGGTCGCGCGGTGCAGGCCGAGTTCCGGCGTCTCAAGCGTGCCGCGCCAGAGGCCGGGCTCCGCTTCTGCGAGCGCGACGCGCCGCCGGTCGCCGCTTGGCAGCGTCACCTCGACCGGGCTGACCTCGGCCTTCAGCGTCTGCCGCTCGAAGGTGACGGTCTTGCCGACAGCCTTGGCGCGCAGCGCCTCCTCCTCCAGATCGGGCTCCTTCATCAGCCAGTGCGACAGCCGGCGCAGCAGATCGACATGCGGACCCCCGCCGTCGAACCCGCGCGCCCACAGCCACGCGTGGTCTGACAGCAGCACCGCGACGCGCCCCTTGTCCTCGCGCGCCAGGACGAGGAGCGGTCGCTCCTCAGGACCGTCGAGCACGGCCTCGCCCTCCCGCAGCCGGGAGTCCACCATTCGGAACCATGGCGCCCAACTCGGCGGGTCGGTCTCTGATCCCGTGAGCCCCCGGGTGACGGGATGCTTGCGGCCGATTTCGGAGAGCGTCGGCTTGAATTCCCGCTCGATGACGCCGCCCATCGGCTCCGCCGGCAGCACCTGCGAAAGCGGCGTCTCGTAGAGCGAGCCCGGGTCGGCATAGTCGGGCCCGCCCGCGACCAGCACGGCGCCGCCGTTCCGGACATAGCGGGCGATGTTGTCGAAATAGACGATCGGCAGGATGCCCTGCCGGGCGTAGCGATCGAAGATGATGAGGTCGAACTCGTCGATCTTCTGCGCGAACAGCTCCCGCGTCGGGAAGGCGATCAGCGACAGCTCGTTGATCGGCGTGCCGTCCTGCTTCTCCGGGGGGCGCAGAATGGTGAAGTGCACGAGGTCGACGCTGGCGTCTGCTTTCAACAGGTTGCGCCACGTGCGCTCGCCCGCGTGCGGCTCGCCTGAGACCAGCAGCACGCGAAGCTTTTCCCGCACGCCGTCGATCGGCAAGACGGCGCGGTTGTTGACCGTGGTGATCTCCCGGCCGGCGTCCTCGGCCTCGACCTCGATGAAGTTGACGCCGGGATGAACGATCGGCACCTCGATCGTGGTGACCGCCCCGGGCGTGGCGTTCAGCCGTTCGATCTCCTCGCCGTCGCGGCGGATGATCACCGGCGTCGGGCCGCCGAGGCCGGGCCCGACCTCTTCGATCCTAAAGCCGATCTTCTGCGTCTGTCCGACGATGCCGAAGCGCGGCGCGAGCGTCAGCGCAACGCGCCGATCGCGCTCGTCCGGATGCCCGGTGATCAGGGCATGCACGGGCGCGCTGAAGCCAAGCGACTTCGCGTCCGGCGGAGCGTCGTGGACGACCCCGTCGGTCAGGAACAGCGCGCCGGCGATCCGCTCCGGCGGCACATCGGCGATGCCGTCCCGAAGGGCCGCGAACAGCTCGGTGCCGTCGCTCGACGTCGCGTCCTGTCCGGCTTCGATCCAGCGTATTTCGGTGTTCGGCAGGCCGGCGAGGCGCTGCGCGAGCTGCTCGCGCGCAGCGTCGGTCTGGTCTTTGCGGCCGTCTAGGCTCTGGCTACCGGAGCGGTCGACCACCACCGGCAGCACATTCGTCAGCGTCTCCCGGTCCTCCCGGGTGAAGGACGGGTTCGCCAGCGCAAGCAATAGGCAGGCGACCGCGCCGGCGCGCAGCCATGCGCCGCGCGTGCGGCCGAGCAGGCAAAGCAGGGCGACCACCGCGCCGGCGATCGCAAGCGCGATCAGACCGGGGAGCGGGATCAGAGGCGAGAAGGCGACGTCGAGGTTCATGCGCTATGGCTTGGTCGCGCCGCGGGGCATCAGGGGCTCGCTCACTGGCCTAGCCTTTCCAGCAGAGCCGGCACGTGCACCTGGTCGGCCTTGTAGTTCCCTGTCAGCGTGTACATCACGATGTTGACGCCGACCCGGTAGGCCATCTCGCGCTGACGTTCGTCGCTCGAGGTCGGAAAAAGCGGCTCGCCATTGGCGCCGACCGCCCAGGCGCCGGCGAAGTCGGCTCCGGTGATCAGAATCGGCGAAACGCCGTCGCCAGCGCGCGCCGGGCGCTCTTCGCCCTCTTCGACCGGCGGCAGCGCCTCCACCCAGAGCGGGCTGCCGGAATAGCGGCCAGGAAAATCGTTCAGCAGATAGAAGGCCTTGGTCAGCACGTGGTCCGGCGGCGCCTTCTCCAGCGCGGGCACATCCAGACCCCCGAGCAGGCGCTTCAGCGTTTCGTTCTGCACGCCGGGCCCGCTTGTGAGCGCGTCCCGGGTGTCGAACAGGATCGTGCCGCCCTGCTTCATGTAAGCGTCGATCCGCGCCAGCGCCTCGGGGGAGGGCGTGGGCGCTCCCTGCACCACCGGCCAATAGAGCAGCGGAAAAAATGACAGCTCGTCCTTGGCGGGATCGACGGCCATCGGCGCGCCGGGCTCCAAGGCGGTGCGCTGACCCAAGGTCTGCGTAAGCCCTTCCAGGCCGGCTTTGCTGATGCGGTCGACCTCGAAGTCGCCGGTCGCCACATAAGCGAGCCGGGTGGAGAGCGTCGCCTCGAGCGCGAACCGCTCGTCGATCGGATCACGGCCGGCCGGCTCGGCGCGCACAACGCCGGGGGCGGCGAGCAGCGAAACGCCGACGGCCGCGAGGAGGATCGCCGCCGCCCTTGGACGGCGCGTCAGCAGCGCGGCGCCGCCGCCCAGCAGAAACACGACCAGGCTGTCGACGATCGCCGCGAGCGCCGCGAGCGTCAGCAGCCACGGCGCGATAGGCGTAGGCTCCTCGGTCGCGATCTGCGCCACGGACGCCTCAAGGCCCGCGAGATCGAGCCGCGCAAGCGATGCGTCCGCCGGCAGCGCGTTGATCGCCACGCCGGCGTCGACGGGGCCGTAAAAGCCGGGCGGATTGTCGGGCGTTGCGGCCGGACGGCCTTCGGCAGGCGCGGGACGCGCGGTCGCCGGCGGGCTGCGGAAGGCGCCGTAGCCGTCGAGCGTCCGCGTCGGCGGCAACGCCGGCCGGCGGGCCGCGGCGGGCGTCGTGGCGGCGGCGTCCGGCGCGGCGGCGGGACTGGAGCCCGCGAGATCGACGATCCGCCGCAGCATGTCGACGAACGCGCCCGAGAGCGGCAGGTTCGACCACCGCGTGTCGGACGTGACGTGGAACAGAACGCTCAGGCCCTTGCCCTCGCGAGCGCCGGTCACGAGCGGCGTGCCGTCGCCGAGCGTCGCCCACACCCGTTCCGGCAGGTCCGCGTCCGGCTCCGCCAAGACTTGGCGGCTGACCGTGACGTCGTTCGGCACGACCAGCGGCGCGAACGGCCCGTTCGGCGAGAAGCTCGCCAGCGGCTGCGGCGTCTCCCAGGCGAGGGCGCCGCCGAGCACGCGGCCGCCCTGCCGCAGCCGGACCGGCGAAAGATCGTCATCCGGCGCGCCGGCGAGCCGCGGCCCCGCGAAGCGGATCAGCACGCCGCCATTGCGCAGCCAGCCCGCAAGCGCCTCATGAGCTTCCTGCGTGAGCGCGCCGACATCGGCCAGAATGATCACGGGCAGCTTCTCCGAAACGAACCTCTCGACCGCCTGGCTCGCGCCCTGGCCGCTCGCCTCGCGCACGTCCGCAAACGGCTTCAGGGCTCGTGAGACGTAGTAGGTCGGCGACAGGAGAGGTTGGGCGACATCTGCGCTCGCGCCGGTGACGAGGCCGACCGTCCGCCGCTTCGACCTCTGGTCGAGAAGCTGCACTGCGCCGGCCGAGCGGGCGCCGACGATCTCCAGCCGCGCGACGTCATTGCGAAGCTCGACGGGCAGATCGAAGGTCGCCGTCGCGTCCCGCGCGCCGACCGCGAACGCTCCCTCCGCATCCGCGAGCGGCCGGCCGCGGAGGTCCGTCGCCCGGACGCGGAACGGCTCCTGGCCTGCCGCCTCGGCCCGCAGCGCCTTCACGGTCAGCGCCGCGGGCGCGTTCTCCGCCGCCACGATCGCGCGGGCCGAGTGCGCGGCGTCCACGCGGACCGAAAGGCGGCCGCCGCCGAGCTCCCTCTTCAGGCCCTCCGCGAAGGCGCGCGCCTCGCCTCCCGCAAGGCCGTCGGAGATCCACAGCGCTTCCGTCGTGGGATTGCCGGCGAGCAGCTTGCGGATCGGAGCCAGCAGCGGCGTCCGCTCCGGCATGAGCGGCTCCGGGGCGAGCACGCGCAGACGCTCTCTGGCTTCGCCCGCCGTGGTCAACGCGATGTCGCGGGGAGGTTCGGCGGTGGCGACCAGGGCCACCGGTCGACCGATATCGCCCGCCGCCGAGATAGCAGCGTCGGCCGCAGCCGTCCGCGCGCCCCAGTCCGGCGCCGAAGCCCAGCCATTGTCGATGACGACCAGCAGCGGACCGCTTTCGTTCGAGGCCGACGCAGCCGGGTTCCAGATCGGGCGCGCCAGCGCGACGATGATGAGCGCGGCGATCGCGAGGCGCAGCAGCAGGAGCCACCACGGCGTGCGCACCGGCGTCTCGCGTTTGGCGGTGACGTCGAGCAGCAGGCGCAGCGGCGGAAAATCGACCCGCCGCGGCCGCGGCGGCACGATGCGCAGCAGCAGCCACAAAGCCGGAAGCGTGAGCAGCGCCGCGAGCAGCCAGGGACTGAGGAATGCGAGCGGCAGCGCGCTCATTGCGGCGCCTCCCCGAGCTGCGCGTGCAGCGCGAGCAGCGCCTCTGTCGCCGGGCGGTCGGTCCGATGGACGATAAAGCTCCAGCCGTGCCGTCGCGCGATGTCGGCGACGGCCGCGCGATGGCGCGTGAGCCGCTCCTCATAGCCCGCGCGCCACTCCTCGGCCCGGCCGGCGATGAGGCTGATGCCGCCGTCCGGATCGACGAACTCAGTGCGGCCGGCGAACGGAAAGGTCTCTTCCGCGGGATCGGCGATCATCACGAGGTGGCCGCGGCCGCCGCGCCCGGCGAGAGCGGCCACCGCCGAGGCGATCTCATCCTCCGGCGCCAGCAGGTCGCCGATCACGACCGCCTCGGCGAGCCGCGCGATCGGGCTTGCGGCCGGCGGCAGGTGGCCGGCGTCGTCGGGCGCATAGGCGAGCGCCTGAGCAAGGCGTTCGATCGCGAGCCGGCTCGCGGTCGGCCGGCTGAGGCCAAGCAGGCCGACGCGTTCTCCGCCCCTGACGAGGAGATCGGCGAGCGCGAGGCCGAGCACCACGGCGCGTTCGATCTTCGGAAGCGGCGCCAGGCTCGACCGGAACGCCATGGAGCGGGACCGGTCGATCCAGATCCAGACGGTGTGGGCCGCCTCCCACTCCTGCTCCCGGACGTAGAGATGTTCGTCCCGCGCCGAGCGGCGCCAGTCGATCCGGCCCGGCGCGTCGCCGGCCGTGAAGCGGCGGAACTGCCAGAAATTCTCCCCGACTCCCGAGCGCCGTCGGCCATGCAACCCGTGCACCACGGTCGCCGAAGCGCGCCGCGCCGAGACCAGCAGCCGGGGCAGGCTTCCGGCGAGGTCGAGCGCGGCTTCCTCGTGTCGCGAGACGATCCGGACGGCCGAGGGGTCGACGAGCTCGGCGCGAACCGCCATCAGGGTCAGCCGAGCCGCTCGACGAGCTTCGCGATCACGGCCGTGAGCGTCTCGCCCGAGCTGCGTGCGGAGAATGTCAGCGCCATGCGGTGCTTCAGCACCGCCGTCGCGAGCGCCGCGACGTCGTCGATCGAGGGCGCGAACCGGCCGTCGAGCAGGGCGCGCGCGCGCACGGCGAGCATCAGGGCCTGGCTGGCCCGCGGACCGGGGCCCCAGGCGATCTTGTCCGCAAACGCCTTGTCGGCGGTCTCAGGGCGCGCCGACCGCACCAGGTCCAAGATCGCCTCGACCACCGACTCGCCGACCGGCAGGCGGCGAACCAGCCGCTGGGCGCTCATCAGGTCGTCGGCGCTGAGCGCCTGCCGCGGCCGGACTTCCTCGGCGCCGGTGGTGGCGAGCAGGATGCGCCGCTCGGCCTCACGATCCGGATAGTCGACGTCGATCTGAAGCAGGAACCGGTCGAGCTGGGCTTCGGGCAGGGGGTAGGTGCCCTCCTGCTCGAGCGGGTTCTGGGTGGCCAGGACGTGGAACGGGCGCGGCAGGTCGTGCCGGGCCCCGGCGACGGTGACATGGTACTCCTGCATGGCCTGCAGCAGCGCCGACTGCGTGCGCGGGCTGGCGCGGTTGATCTCGTCGGCCATCAGGAGCTGAGCGAACACCGGCCCCTGGATGAAGCGGAAGGAGCGGCGGCCATGCGCGTCCTCCTCGAGCACCTCCGATCCCAGAATGTCCGACGGCATCAGATCCGGCGTGAACTGTACGCGCCGCGCGTCGAGGCCGAGCACGGTGCCCATGGCTTCAACCAGCTTGGTCTTGGCGAGGCCGGGCACGCCCACGAGCAAGGCGTGCCCTCCGCACAGCACGGTGAGCAGCGCCTGGTCGACGACCTTGTCCTGGCCGAAGATGACCTCGCCGATGGCGGCGCGCGCGGCCGCGACATGGCCGCCGATCGCTTCGGCGCCCCGGACGATGGCGGCGTCCAGGTCAGTCGCGGGCTCGGTCATCCGAACTCTCCTCGATTCCGCTGTCGCGGACTTTTCGCCATCCGACGACCGTATGCGCGACATTGCAACCGCCGATCTTGCGGCGCAGCGAACCGCAGACCTTACCCGGCGCGCACGGACGCCATAACTTCAGACAAACCAGAGACGGACAAACCGGCGATGTTGAGGCCGGGCCGGTCGGCCACGAGAGGGTCAACCCTAAGTGAACATGGAAGTTCCAGAAGCGCGTTCCGGGCCGGCCGCAACCGACCGGATGCAGCTCCTTGCGGAGGCGGCGCGCGAGGCGTGCAGCCGGGGGGCGGCGCCGGTCGAGAAATGGCGCCCGCCCCATTGCGGAGCCCTCGACCTCGTCATCAAGGCGAACGGCGCTTGGATCTATCAGGGCTCGCCGATCGGCCGCCCGGCCATGGTGAAGCTGTTTTCGACCGTGCTTCGGCGGGACCCGGACGGCTACGTGCTGGTCACGCCTGCGGAAAAGCTGTCGATCACGGTGGAGGACGCGCCGTTCCTCGCGGTCGAGATGGCGAGCGACGGCGACAGGCTCGACCGGCGCATCCGCTTCCGCACCAATGTCGACGAGGTGATCGACGTCGGGCCGGACCACCCTCTGCGGTTCGATCAGTCGGGCGAGGGGCTGAAGCCCTATGTCCTCGTGCGCTCCAATCTCTGGGCGCTCGTCGCCCGCTCCGCGACCTATGATCTCGTGGAGCTGATGGAGGAGCGCGACGGCCAGCTTGGAGTGGCGGCCGGAGGAGCGTTCTTCCCCGTCGATTCGCCAGAGGCCGCGGCATGAGCGGCGCGCCTGCGATCGCCGAACAGGCGCAGCCCTTCGCGCTCGACGAGATCCGTCGCCGGGCGCGTCTGCACCTGTTGCCGGCGCCGCCGGATCCGGACGATCCCGAGACGGTGGTGACGGGCGAAAGCGAACTGCTGCCGGCGCACGTGACGCCGCGCGCGGCCGCCGTGCTGGTCGGACTGGTGGCGCGGCCGCGGCCGCAACTGCTGTTCACCCAGCGCGCCAAGGGCCTGCCGGTGCATGCAGGGCAGATCTCGTTTCCGGGCGGCAAGCGCGAGCCGGCCGACGCCTCGCCGCTCGACACTGCGCTGCGCGAGGCGGAGGAGGAGATCGGCCTCGAGCGCGCTCTCGTGCGCCCGCTGGGCTACCTCGACCTTTATGTGACGAACACAGGGTTCGGGATCGTCGGGGTCGTGGCGGAGATCGACCCGCTTTACCGCCTGACGCTCGACCCGGGCGAGGTCGACGACGCCTTCGAGGTTCCGTTCGATTTCCTGATGAGCGAAGAGAACCATAGCGTCGAGATGCGTGAGTGGCGCGGCGGTCTCCGGCGCATTCACCACATGCCTTGGCGCGAGCGGCACATCTGGGGCGTGACGGCCGGACTGCTGCGCAATCTGTTTGAAAGGCTGTACGGCTCATGAGCCGCATCGCGCTCCAGGCGTTTCTCTTCCTCTTGCCTTTCGGGGTTTATGCAGTCTGGCTCGGCGTGAGCGGTCGGGGTTGGCGCGCGCCGGAGCGCTGGCGCGGCGTCCCGCTGGCCTGGCTCGGCGCGGCCGGCGTGGCGCTCGTTCTGTCGAGCCTTCTCGCGCTCGCGCTGACCAGCGGCGGCTCCACCCGCGCGCTCTACATCCCCGCGCATGAGAAGGACGGCGTGTTCGTGCCCGGCCGGATCGTCGAGCCGGACGAACGATGACCGAAGCGCGCGACCGGATCGCGGATCTCGGGTGGCTCAAGGCGCGTCCGCTGGCCGATCTGCTGGCGGCGCTCGATTTTGAGGGCGAGCAGGCGCGCGTCAACGGCGGAGCGGTGCGGGACGCGCTGCTGGGAGATGCGCCGGGCGACATCGACATCGCGACCACCGCCACGCCGCAGGTCGTTCTGGCGCGCGCCGCCGCCCGCGGCTGGAAGACGGCCCCGACCGGGGCCGCGCACGGGACGATCACGGTCATCGTCGAGGGCAAGCCGTTCGAGGTGACGACCCTGCGCCGGGACGTGGCGACCGACGGGCGCCGGGCGGTCGTGGCCTTCACCCGCGACTGGGCTGAGGACGCTCAGCGGCGCGACCTCACGATCAACGGCCTCTATCTGGACCGCGAAGGCGTCGTGCACGACCACGTCGGAGGGTTGGCCGACCTGAAGGCCCGCCGCGTGCGGTTCATCGGCTCGGCGCGGGAGCGCATCTGTGAGGATTATCTCCGCATCCTGCGCTTCTTCCGCTTCCACGCCCGCTACGCCGAGGGCGCGCCGGATCCGGAAGGCCTTCTGGCCTCAATCCGAGAGCGGGCGGGGCTCGCCCGGCTCTCGCGCGAGCGAATCCGGTCCGAGTTGCTGAAGCTGCTGGTCGCTGCGCGCGCCGCCGAAACGGTCGCCATGATGGCCGAGGCCGGTCTGCTGGCGCCGCTGATCGGCGGCGTCTATCGCCTGTCCCGCCTGGCGCGGCTTGCAGCCCTCGACGTCCAACGCCCCGACGCGCTGCTACGGCTCTCGGCGCTCTCGCAGTTCGTCGCCGAAGACGCCAAGCGTCTGCGCGACCGCCTGCGGCTGTCGAACGCCGAGGCGGAACGGCTGGAGCGGATCGGCGACATGACGCCGGCCCTGTCGCCGTCGGAGAGCGAGGCGCCCGCGCGCCGCGCGCTTTATCGACTTGGGCCTCAGGGCTATCGGGATCGCGTCCGCCTCGCCTGGGCGGATGCCGCCGCCCCCGCCGACGATGCGCTATGGGCCGCGCTGCTGGAGCTCGCGGATCGGTGGAAGGCGCCGCCTCTCCCCATCTCGGCGGCCGATCTCGTTCAGCGAGGCGTGCCGCCCGGCCCGCAAATCGGGCGCGCGCTGCGGGCTGCGGAACGGGCGTGGATCGCAGCCGATTTTCCCGACAGCGCGGCGGCGATCGCCCAGATCATCGATGGCGCGCTCGACGCGGCGGATTGAGCTCAGGGCCAGGCCGCACATGGCGGCAGGGAGGAGAGGATCGAGGCGACATTGCCGCCGGTCTTCAGGCCGAAAATCGTGCCGCGGTCATAGAGCAGGTTGAACTCGACATAGCGGCCCCGCCGAACGAGCTGCTCCGCGCGGTCCGGCTCCGTCCACGGCGTCTCGGCGTTGGCGCGGACGATCTGCGGATAGATGTCGAGGAACTTCTCCCCGACGGAACGCGTGAACTCGAAGTCCGCCTCGAAGTCGCCGCTGTCCAGCCAGTCGTAGAAGATGCCGCCGATGCCGCGCGCCTCGCCGCGGTGCTTGAGGAAGAAATACTCGTCGCACCACGCCTTGTACTTGGCGTAGTCAGCGACCGCGTGACCGTCGCAGGCGCGCTGCATTGCGGCGTGAAACGCCTGTGAGTCCCGGTCCTCCTGCGTCCTGCGCCGGTCCAGTACGGGCGTGAGATCGGCTCCGCCGCCGAACCAGGCCCGACTCGTCACGACGAACCGGGTGTTCATGTGAACCGTCGGCACGTTCGGGTTGAGGGGGTGCGCGATCAGCGAGATGCCGGACGCCCAGAAGTCCGGCGCCTCCATTGCGCCCGGGATGTCCTTCCGGAACTCGGGCGCGAACTCGCCATGCACGGTCGAGACGTGAATGCCGACCTTCTCGAACACGCGGCCCTTCAACATGCCCATCACGCCGCCGCCGCCCGGTTTGCCGGTGTGATCGGTCCGGCTCCACGGCGTCCGCTCGAAGCGTCCTGCAGGGCCGTCGCCGGGCCCGGCCTCCTCCAGCGCCTCGAAGGCGGCGTGCAACCTGTCGCGCAGTTCCTCGAACCAGGCGCGGGCGCGCTCCTTGCGGTCGGCGATGTCGACGAGCGAGGCGGTCATATGGGGTGGTCTCCAGGCACGGTGCGTGCGGTCTACGCCGGCGGCGGCCAGGAGGGAAACTGGCCCGTCTGCCGGAGCGCTTCGGACAGAACCATGGCCGCTGCTATCGCGACATTGAGCGAGCGCAAGTCCGGCCGCATCGGCACCGCGACCCGAACATCCGCGGCGCTATGGACCTCCGGCGGCGCCCCGGCCGATTCGCGGCCGACCATCAACGTGTCGTCCGGGCTGAAGCTCGCATCGAGATAGGAGGTTTCAGCGCGGGTGGTCAGCAGCACGAGCCGGCCGCCGGCTGCGCGGCGCTCGACCTCGAACGCCCCGAACGACGCGTGGCGGACGATCGAGACCTTATCGAGATAATCCAGTCCGGCCCGGCGGAACGCGCGGTCCGAGACCGGGAAACCCGCCGGCTCCACGATGTCCGCTGCCAGCCCCAGGCAGGCTGCGAGCCGCAGCAGGGTTCCGGCGTTCTGTGGAATGTCCGGTTGGTACAACGCTAGGCGCATCGAGCCGAAGGCTCCTAAATCAGAGCGTGTTACCGCGCTGCGACATGGTGTCTCGATCTGTGCGACACCGTGTCGTAAGCAAGACCGCAGGGTGGACAGCCGATCCTTCCGGGTGCGAGAAGCCGGCGACTGTTTCGACTTTCTCTCATGACAAGCCGGTCACGAAACACGGCGCGTGAGACGACAAGAATTCGTGACTGGGAGCACGAGTGTGACAGCGATCGACGACGCGCAAGATCCGAATCGACGCGACTTTCTGTTTCTGGCGACAGGCGCGGCGGGAGCGGCCGGCGCCGCATTTCTGGCGTGGCCTTTCATCGCGCAGATGAATCCTGACCGGGCGGCGCTCGCGCTTGCTTCGACCGAGGTCGACCTTTCGCAGATTGCGGAAGGCCAGGTCGTGACCATCAAGTGGCGCGGCAAGCCCGTGTTTGTGTGGAACCGGACCAAGGAGCAGATCGAGGAGGCCAAGCAGGTCAAGCTCGACGAGCTGATCGATCCGGTCGCGCGCAACGACAACCTCCCGGCCGACGCGCCCGCAAGCGACGAGAACCGCGCGGCGGAGGGCAAGGAGAACTGGCTCATCGTCGTCGGCGTATGCACTCATCTCGGCTGTGTGCCGACCAGCAACGCCGGCGATTTCGGCGGCTGGTTCTGCCCCTGCCACGGTTCGCAATATGACAGCGCGGGCCGCGTCCGGCATGGACCTGCGCCGCAGAACCTTCAGGTTCCTACCTACGCATTCGAGTCGGACACCAAGATCAAAATCGGCTGAACCTTCATAATCATAAACAACGCCGATATTCGGGGACGGAACGTCGATGGAAGGGCACTCAACGTACCAGCCGAGGAGTCGGGCTGCGCGATGGCTCGAAGACCGGCTGCCGATCGCGGGACTGGTTCACTCCAGCGCAATCGCCTATCCGGTGCCGCGCAACCTCAACTATTTCTGGACGTTCGGCGCCATCCTGGTGGTCATGCTGGTCGCCCAGATCCTGACCGGCGTCGTGCTGGCGATGCACTACGACCCGAACGCGTCTAACGCGTTCCTGTCGGTCGAGAAGATCATGCGCGACGTCAACTACGGCTGGCTGCTGCGCTATATGCACGCCAACGGCGCCTCGATGTTCTTCCTCGCCGTGTTCATCCACATCTTCCGCGGCATGTATTACGGCTCCTACAAGGCGCCCCGCGAAGTGCTGTGGATCCTCGGAGTCATCATCCTGCTGCTGATGATGGCGACCGCCTTCATGGGCTACGTGCTGCCGTGGGGGCAGATGTCGTTCTGGGGCGCCACCGTCATCACCAATCTGTTCTCGGCCATCCCGCTCGTCGGCGAGACGATCGTGACCTGGCTGTGGGGCGGCTTCTCGGTCGACAACTCGACGCTGAACCGCTTCTTCGCGCTGCACTACCTGCTGCCGTTCATGATCGTCGGCGTGGTCGGGCTCCACATCTGGGCGCTGCACCATGTCGGCCAGAACAATCCGACGGGCGTCGAGGTCAAGGACATCCGCAAGGACACGGTCCCGTTCACGCCTTACGCCACGCTCAAGGATGCGTTCGCCGTCACCTGCTTCATGGTGGTGTTCGCCTGGTTCATCTTCTACACGCCGAACTATCTCGGCCATGCGGACAACTACGTCGAGGCGAACCCGCTGGTGACGCCGGCGCACATCGTGCCGGAGTGGTACTTCCTTCCGTTCTACGCGATCCTGCGGGCGATCCCGTCCAAGCTCGGCGGCGTCATGGCCCTGTTTGGGGCGGTCGCGATCCTGGCGTTCCTGCCATGGCTCGACACGTCCAAGGTCCGGTCTGCGAACTATCGGCCGCTCTACCGTCAGTTCTTCTGGGTGTTCGTCGGCGTCTGCATCCTGCTCGGCTGGCTGGGTTCGAAGCCGCCGGAGGGCGCCTATGTGGTGATCGCGCGGATTTGCACGGTCTACTACTTCGCGCACTTCCTGATCATTCTGCCGCTGCTCGGCTTCTTCGAGAAAACCAGGCCGCTGCCGCCGTCGATCGCAGACTCGGTGCTGAGCGTCGCGCGCGGTTCGGCGCCGGGCAATCCGGGGCTTGCGGCTCCGGCTACGGGGGCCCGGAGTTGAGCGCGGCGATGTCGGAGCGGATCACGGGGATGAGCATGAACGCCGGTTTCGCCGCGCGCACGGTCCGCGCCGCCGCGCTGGTCATGGGCGTCGGGCTGACGCTCGCCGGGCTCGGCGCCGGGGCGTCCGCCTCGGAGCAGGTTCAGCCGCCGCGCGAGAAGTGGTCGTTCTCAGGCCCGATGGGCAATTTCGACCCGGCGCAGCTCCAGCGCGGCTTCAAGGTCTATCGCGAAGTCTGTTCGAACTGCCACTCGCTCTCGATGGTCGCCTTCCGCAACCTCGCGGAGGAGGGCGGCCCCGGCTTTTCGGAAGCGCAGGCCAAGGCCATCGCCGAGGAATACAAGATCAAGGACGGCCCGAACGACCAGGGCGACATGTTCGAGCGCCCAGGGCGGCTGTCGGACTACTTCCCGTCTCCGTTCCCGAACGAGCAGGCGGCGCGCGCCGCCAATGGCGGGGCGCATCCGCCGGACATGTCGACGCTCGCCAAGGCGCGCACCTATGAGCGCGGCTTCCCGTGGTTCGTGTTCGACATCTTCACCCAGTACCAGGAGCAGGGGCCGGACTACATCCACGCCGTGCTCAACGGCTATGAGGATCCGCCGGAGGGCCAAAAGCCGGCTCAGTCGAACCTGCACTACAACGAGTACTTCCCCGGTCACTGGATCGCGATGCCCAAGCCGATCCAGGATGGTCAGGTCGAGTACACGGATGGAACGCCGACCACGGTCGAGCAGTACAGCCGGGACGTCTCGGCGTTTCTGGTGTGGGCCGCGGAGCCGCATCTCGTGGCGCGCAAGCGGCTCGGGCTGGTGGTGATGTTCTTCCTGATCGTGTTCGCCGGCCTGCTGTACTTCACGAAGCGGCGGGTGTGGGCCGCGGCTCACTGATCTGGTAAGCCAGAACAGGCATTTAGGAACGGCGGGCCCCGCGGTCCGCCGTTGCCATGTTCGGGGGCGGACATCATGCAGGCGACGCTCGGCATCATCGGCGGCTCCGGCGTCTATGACCTCGCAGAGCTGACCCGGGTCCGGGAGCTGGAGATCGCCAGCCCCTGGGGCGCCCCCTCCGCGCCGCCGAAGGAAGGGTGGCTCGGCGAGACGCGTGTCGTGTTCATGCCGCGCCATGGCGCGGGGCACCGTCTTTCGCCTTCGGACATCAACTACCGCGCCAATATCGACGTGCTGAAGCGCGCGGGCGTCACGGATCTGGTGTCGCTTTCTGCGTGCGGCTCCTACCGCGAGGAGCTGGCGCCTGGGACGTTCGTGCTTGTCGACCAGTTCATCGACCGCACGTTCCGCCGCGAGACCTCGTTCTTCGGCGCCGGGTGCGTCGCACATGTGGCGTTTTCAGACCCGGTTTCGCCGAACCTGGTCGCGCGGCTCGCGAACGCGGCGGCCGCGACCGGCGCGCGGCACTTCGTCGGCGGGACCTATGTGTGCATGGAAGGCCCGCAGTTCTCCACCCGGGCGGAATCGCTCGCCTACAAGGCGATGGGCGCGTCGGTCGTGGGCATGACCAACATGCCGGAAGCCAAGCTCGCCCGCGAGGCGGAGATCGCCTATGCGAGCGTCGCGATGGTGACGGACTACGACGCCTGGCGGCCGCACGAGGAGGGCGTGGGCGTGGCGGAGATCCTCGAGGTGATGCGGGAGAACGGCGCGGTCGCGCGCCGGCTGATCGCGCGTCTGGCCGCCGATTTCTCCAAGGCGCATGAGCCGTGCCCGGTCGGCTCGGACCGGGCGCTGGATTTCGCGATCGTCACCGCGCCCGAGCATCGCGATCCGGCTCTGCTCGCCAAGCTCGACGCCGTCGCCGGGCGTGTTCTGGCCTGAGGCCGGACGGCAGGTTCAGGCCGGGCGGCGCTCCACCAGCACCACGCTGGTGAACTCCAGAACTTCGGCGCCATCCTGGTTCACCGCGGAATTGCGGGCGCGAAGCACGCCCCAGCCAGGGCGCGAATCGCTCGCCCGCGCTTCCAGCACCTCGCTGAAATAGGTGATCGTGTCGCCGGCGTAGACCGGACGCTTCCAGCTCAGATCGGAGAAGCCCGGGGAGGGGCCGACGCGGCCGACCGGCAGCCCGGCCGCCATGCGCTCTTGCGCGAGCCGCGTCTGAAAGCCGACCAGCAACTTCATCCAGATGGAGCAGGTCTGCCAGCCGGAAGCGGCGAGCCGCTTGAACGGTCCGGCGCGGCCGCCCTCCTCGGAGAGGTGAAAGGGCTGCGGATCGTATTTCGACGCGAAGCGGATGATGTCCTCGGCGGTGAACAGGTGCGAGCCGAGTTCGGCCTTGTCGCCCACCGCATAATCTTCGAGATGCATCAGGCGGCGCTCCGGTCGCGGCGGCCGAGCATGACCGGGTTGACCTGGCGCATCGCGACCACGCCGTCCTGATTGATGACGTCGAAGGCGAAGGTGACGAAGCCCATCTCGGGCCGGGACTTCGAAGGCCGGGTCGCGAGCGTCGTGCGCCGGACCCGCAGCCGGTCGCCGGCCCGGACCGGGGCCAGCCATTCGACCGACTCGACGCCCGGCGCCCCCAGGGAAGCCGCGTGCAGCAGCATGTGATCGCAGTTGATCCGCATCAGCAGGGCGATCGTGTACCAGCCCGACGCGATCAGGCCGCCAAGCATGCTCTCGCGCGCGGCCTCTTCGAAGAGGTGCATCGGCTGCGGATCGTATTCGCGCGCGAAGGCCAGCATGTCGTCGCGGTCGACCAGCCAGTCGCCATATTCGGCGACTTCGCCCGGGGCGAAATCCTCGAAGGTCAGAAGCGGTTCGGCCATCTCGTTCTCCGCAGACCGACGGCTCCGACGGCCGCTGCTAGTTCGCGAACCGGAAGTGCAGCACGTCGCCGTCGGCGACCACGTAGTCCTTGCCTTCGAGCCGCATTTTGCCGGCCTCCTTCGCCCCGGTCTCGCCCTTGAGCGCGACATAATCGGCAAAGGAGATCGTCTCGGAGCGGATGAAGCCTTTCTCGAAATCGGAATGGATCACGCCGGCCGCTTGCGGCGCCCTCGTGCCGCGCTCGATCGTCCAGGCGCGCGCCTCCTTGGGCCCCACGGTGAAATAGGTGACGAGGCCGAGCAGCTGGTAGCCGGCGTTGATCAGGCGGTCGAGGCCGGTCTCGTGCAGTCCGAGCGCGTCGAGATACTCGGCGCGCTCCTCCGGCGGCAGCGTGGCGATCTCGCTTTCGATCTTGGCCGAGATCACAACGGCGACCGCGCCTTCCTCCTTGGCGCGCGCCTCCACGGTGGCCGAATAGGCGTTGCCGGTCCCGGCCGAGCCTTCGTCGACATTCGCGACATAGAGGACCGGCTTCGAGGTCAGCAGATTGAGGGCCGCGAAGGCCGCGCGCTCGTCGTCCGAGATCTTCGCGAGCCGGGCGGGCTTGCCGTCGCGCAGCAGCGGCAGCACCCGGTTGACCAGGTCGAGCTGCTCCTTGGCCTCCTTGTCGCCGCCGCGGGCGCGCTTCTCCAACCCGACGACGCGCTTCTCGAGGCTTTCGAGATCGGCGATCATCAGTTCGGTCTCGACCGTCTCGGCGTCGGACAGCGGGTCGATCCGGCCCTCGACATGGGTGATGTCGTCGTCTTCAAAGCAGCGCAGCACGTAGGCGATCGCGTCCACTTCGCGGATGTGGGCGAGGAACTGGTTGCCGAGGCCTTCGCCCTTTGAGGCGCCGCGAACAAGGCCTGCGATGTCCACGAAGGTCAGCCGTGTCGGGATGATCTGGGCGGACTTCGCGATCGCCGCGAGCTCCGTCAGGCGCGGATCAGGAACCGCGACCTCGCCGACATTCGGCTCGATCGTGCAGAACGGATAATTCGCGGCCTGCGCGGCGGCGGTCTGCGTGAGCGCGTTGAAAAGCGTCGACTTGCCGACGTTCGGCAGGCCGACGATGCCGCATTTGAAACCCATGGAACTCGCTCGTGACGTTCGAGAGATCGGCCGGCTTCTAGCACGCGCCGAAGATCATGCGCGAGCCTCGCCGATCCTTGGCGGACTGGCGAAGCCGGCGGCCTCCATCCGGAGATGGACCTTGTTCTGGAAGCTCTCGTCCTCGCCCCGCGCCAGGAGGTCGGCCGCCTCGGCCACGGCGTCGGTCAGCGCGTCCACCCAAGGCTGCTCCGACTTGCTGAAATCGTTCAGGACGTAAGAGAGCACCGCGTCCCGGCCAGGATGGCCGATGCCCAGCCGCACGCGTTTGTAGTCGTTGCCCATGTGGGCGGTGATCGAGCGCAGGCCGTTGTGGCCGGCGTTGCCGCCGCCGACTTTCACCCGGAGCTTGCCCGGAGCGAGGTCGAGTTCGTCGTGAAAGGCGATCACGTCGGCGAGCGCCGTCTTGTAAAAGCGCGCCGCTTCCGCGACGGCCCGGCCGCTCTCGTTCATGTAGGTGCGCGGCTTCATGAGCAGCGCCTTGACGCCGGCGATCGCGCCCTCCGCGACGTCCGCCTGAAAGCGCGCCCGCCAAGGGCCGAAGCCATGGCGGGCGGCGATCCGGTCGACGGCCATGAAGCCGATATTGTGCCGGTTCTTCGCGTATTTCGGCCCCGGATTGCCGAGGCCGACCAGGAGCAGCATTGGAAGTGGCTCCGGCAGCTTCGGTCAGCCCTCGGCGGGCGTCTCGCCTTCGCCGGCTTCCGCCTCGCCTTCAGGCTCGGCCGCGGCTTCAGTCTCAGCCTCGGCCGGCTCCTCAGCCTCGACCGGAACGGTCGGAGCGGCGATCGTCGCGATCGTGAAATCGCGGTCCTCGATCGCGAAGCGCACGCCTTCCGGCAGCTTCACCGCGGAGGCGTGCAGGCTGTCGCCGATGTTGAGGCCCGAGAGATCGACCTCGATATGCTCCGGCAGATGGCCGACATCGGTCGTCACCTCGACGGCGTGGCGGACGATGTTCAGCACGCCGCCGCGCTTGAGGCCGGGCGCCTTGTCCTCGTTGACGAAGTGCACCGGCACGTCGACATGGACCTTGCTGGTGGCCGAGACGCGGAAGAAGTCGACGTGCAGCAGCGTATCCTTGACGACGTCGCGCTGGTAGTCGCGCGGGATCGCCCGCTCGACGCCGGCGCCGGTGTCGATCTCGAACACGGTGGTCTTGAAGCCGCCGGCGTGCAGCAGGCGGAACATCTCATGGCCATCGAGCGCGATGGCGACAGGAGGCTTCTTCCCGCCATAGATGACGGCTGGAATCTTGCCTTCGCGGCGAAGCGCGCGGGCGGCCCCCTTGCCGGCCTTCTCGCGCGCGACCGCCTTCAGGGCCTTGGTCGCAGTCATTTCCGTTCTCCGAAATGAAATGGCCGCTCGCGACGAGCGGCCTGCCGCGGCGAACCCCTCCAGGGGTGTGGGACGCCGCGCGCGAGCCCTTAGCCCAAAACGCGCCCCAAGACAATCAGCGCGCCTGCGCCGAGCGTCAGTCGAACAGGCTCGAGACCGATTCCTCGGACGAGGTGCGGGCGATCGCTTCGCCGATCAGCGTGGCGATCGAGACCGTGCGGATGTTCTTGGCGACCCGCACCGCCTCGGTCGGCTGGATCGAGTCGGTGATCACCATCTCCTTGATGCGGGAGGCGGTGACGCGCGCCACGGCGCCGCCGGAAAGCACGCCATGCGTGAGGTAGGCGTAGACCTCCTTTGCGCCCTGGGCGAGCAGCGCATCCGCCGCGTTCACCAGGGTGCCGCCGGAATCGACGATGTCGTCGACCAGGATGCAGGAGCGGCCTTCGACCTCGCCGATGATGTTCATCACCTCGCTCTCGCCGGCGCGCTCGCGGCGCTTGTCGACGATCGCGAGCTGGGCGTCGATCCGCTTGGCGATGGCGCGCGCGCGCACCACGCCGCCGACGTCCGGAGACACCACCATGACGTTGTCCGTCGGCAGGCGCTCCTTGATGTCCCGCACCATGACAGGCGCGGCGAACAGATTGTCGGTCGGGATGTCGAAGAAGCCCTGGATCTGCCCGGCGTGGAGGTCGAGCGTCAGCACGCGGTCGGCGCCGGCCTGGGTGATCATGTTGGCGACGAGCTTGGCCGAGATCGGCGTGCGGCCGGCGGCGCGGCGGTCCTGCCGGGCGTAGCCGAAATAGGGCATCACCGCCGTGATGCGCCGGGCCGACGACCGCCTCAGCGCATCGATGATGATCAGGAGCTCCATCAGGTGATCGTTCGCCGGGAACGAGGTCGACTGGACGACGAAGACGTCCTCGCCGCGCACGTTCTCCAAGATCTCGACGAACACTTCCATGTCCGCGAAACGCCGTACGTTGCAGCGCGTCAGCGGCGTCGCGAGATAGGCGGCGACCGCCTCGGCGAGCGCGCGGTTGGAGTTGCCGGCGACGACCTTCATGCCACGTGTCCTGAAGTTCCGCGTCCCGCGGCCGTGACGGCGCGGGAGCCTCGAAGGGCGCTGCGCTCTTAACAGCGATTCAGAACGGTCTCAACATGAGGCGCGCCGCAGCCCGCGCCCTTGGGGCCTGGCGCGGGAAAAACTGTCGACATAGTTACGAGCTTCAGGGCCGGTTGATGAGAACGTTGGCCGTGGTCTCGAAGGTCCGCATGATCCGCGCGGCGATCTCCGCCGGTATCTCGGCGACCTCCAGCGCCTTCGTCATGCAGACGAGCCAGGCGTCGGCCTCTGTCCGGCCGATCGCGACGTGCTCGTGCATCTTCCTGACGTTCGAGTGACCGAACCGCTCGACGTAATATCGTGGCCCGCCGAAGAAGCCGCACAGAAACTCGAACTGCGCCTGCCGCAGATGCGCGATCCCAAAGCCGTCGAGGTGCAGGTCGTGCACCGGCTTGCCGATCGGATCGGTCTCCACGATGTCGTAGAAGGCCTCGACGATCCTGCGAACGGACTCGTCGCCACCAAGTTGTTCGTAGACGGTGGCGGGAAGCTTGCTCATGGCGGCGTCGATCGGCTGAGATCGCACGCATCGTAGAGAAAACTAGTTTCTTGTAAAGAAACTTGATCTCAGACGAGCGCGATGGCGGCGATCAGCCGACCGTAATCCGGCTCTGCCCGGTGGGTCGCGCGGCGGAAGCTGAAGAAGCGCGCTTCGTCCGAGTAGGTGTCGAGGCCGAGGTCGTCGACGCCGCCGACGCCCGCCGCGGCGAGACGACCCGTCACGTAGCCCCCGAGGTCGAACAGGGCGTGTCCGGGCCGGTCAGACGGCGCGAAGAACCGCGCGTTCTCCGGATCGGCGGCGGTGAAGCGGGCGGCGAATTCGGGACCCACCTCGTAGCTCGGCTGTCGGATGCAGGGGCCGAGCGCCGCCGTGACGTTCCGGCGGTTCGCGCCGAGTTCTTCCATGCGGGCGAGCGTCGCCTCCAGCACGCCTCCGATCGCGCCCTTCCAGCCCGCATGCGCGGCCGCGACCACCCCCGCCTTCGGATCGGCGAACAGGATCGGTCCGCAATCCGCGACCGTCACCGCGACCGCGAGGCCAGAGGTCGCGGTGACGACCGCATCGACATGCGGGGCCTCGTCGCGCGACCACGGGCCGACGGCGACGACCGCCTCCGCCGAGTGCACCTGCCACGGCACCGCCAGCCGGTCGGGGGCGAGGCCGAGCGCCGCCGTCATTCGACGCCGGTTCTCCCGCACGGCGGCCGGATCGTCATTCGACCCGAGGCCGCCATTGAGGCTGGCGTAGAGCCCGGCCGACACGCCGCCCTGTCGGGTGAAGAAGGCGTGACGAACGCCCGGCAGCCCAGCGAGCTTCTGCGACTGCACGAAGACCGCGGCGTCCGCGCTCGGCTCGCTCAAGGCGGCGTCGGTCATGGTCGGCTCCTTCACGTGGCGTTGGATTCCGCGAATCCCGGCAGCGGTCCGAGCCGAGGATCGGCGAAGGCGAGCGCCTTGAACAGCGCGCCCATGCCGGTCGGCGTTCGGTCCGTCAGACGGGCGGCCGCCGCGGCGATCGCGGCGCGCTGCTCCTCCGTGGCGGCCGAGGCGAGCCGGGCCGCGCGTTGCTCTAGCCCAAGGCGCTCAAGAAAATCCGCCTGCGGCAGCAGCTCCATGACCCCTGCGCCGGCGGCTGCGGCGGCGCGCGCGAGCGCCCCAAAATCCACATGCGCCGTGAGATCCGCCTCGCCGGGCGCGGAGAGCGGATCGGCGAAGCCATGGGCCCGGACCGCCTGCAGCGTGTCGCCGCCGGTCCCCGCCGCGCCATAGTCGATGGCGAGCGCCGCTCCCCGATGGGCGGCGAGGTGGCGGCCGATCCGGGCGGCGATCGCGATGCCGTCGGGGCAGGCTTCCAGAACTGCGCCGGCTGGTCGCTCCGGAAGCCGCATGTCCGCAGGCGCAGCGTCCGCCAGGACGAAAGCCAGCGCTCCTTCGCCGGACAGCCCGACCAGCCGCTCGCGCCAGCCGGCAGAAGTCCGGACGAACTGCCGGATGGGAAGCGCGTCAAAGAACTCGTTGGCGATGACGAGGGTGGGCAGGGGCGGCTCGAGCGCTTCCTCGACAGCCGTGACCCAGCGCAACGGGACCCCGGCGCCCGCAAGCGTCCGCGCCTGAACCTTGCTCAGGGTCGGGCTGGTCTCGACCAGCGTGAGCTCGATGGCGCTCCGGAACTCGGGCAGCGCCTTTGCGGCGCGGAGAAGGTCGTTCATCAGCGTCCCGCGGCCGGGGCCGAGCTCGACCAGCGCGATCCGGGCGGGCGCGCCCATCTGGCGCCAGACCTCGGCGCACCAGAGGCCGATCAGCTCGCCGAACATCTGGCTGATCTCGGGCGCGGTGATGAAATCGCCGCGCGCGCCGAACGGGTCTCGCGTCGCGTAGTAGCCCCGCGTGGGGTGGCCGAGGCAGAGCGCCATGTAGCGGGCGACGCTGATCGGGCCCTCATGGCCGATGAGCTCGATGATCTCCCGCTCGAGCGCCGTCATGCGGCCGCTGGTCGCTTCCAAGCCACGGCGACCAGCGCGAGGCCGGCGAGCAGCATGGGGAGCGACAGCAGCATCCCCATGGTGAGGCCGCCCGCCAGGAACCCGATCTGCGCGTCCGGCTGGCGGAACTCTTCCCCGATGATGCGCGCCACCGCGTAACCCGCCACAAAGGCCCCGGTGACGAGGCCCGGCCGCTTCAGCGCGCCCGAGCGCACGAGGATCTGGACCAGGACGAACAGGCAGACCCCTTCAAGCGCCGCCTGGTAGAGCTGGCTCGGATGGCGCGGCTCCGGGCCTCCATTCGGGAACGCCATCGCCCAGGGCACGTCGCTGACGCGGCCAAACAGCTCGCCATTGATGAAGTTCGCGATGCGGCCGAAGAACAGCCCGATCGGCGTGACCGCGGCCGCGAGGTCGAAGGCCGGCAGCACCGGCAGTTTCCGCGAACGGGCGAACAGCGCCAGCGCGAGGCCCGCGCCGAGCAGGCCGCCATGAAAGCTCATGCCGCCGCGCCAGATCTTCAGCGCCTCGAGCGGCGCCTCGGCATAGACCTCGAAGTCGTAGAACAGCACGTAGCCGATGCGGCCGCCGAGGATGACCCCGAAGGCCACCCAGACGATCAGATCGTCGACGTCGAGAGGCTTCGGATGCGTGGTCGAGCCCCAGAACGCGTCCCTGCCAGCGATGCGCTTCGCGAGCCACCAGCCGATCAGCAGCCCGGCGATATAGGCGAGCGCGTACCAGCGGATCGCGAGCGGCCCGACCTGAAGCGCGACCGGGTCGATCATCGGATAGGCGATCGCGAACAGCGGCATCGGACGCTCCGGGAGACCGGCGCGTGATGGTCGAAGCCGGTCGGGGCGTCAAGCCGAGGCTCGTCGAGCGCTCCGGACCGCTCGCTTTCTCCGCCCGGATTCACGGTTCCCAAACCCCGGAGGAGTCATCCAGACGCGTTCATGGAGGCGGATCATGACGCGAGGCGGATTGCTGGCGGCGCTTGCGGTTGGAGTCGCGACGGCGGCCGCTCCCGCGGCGGGGCAGGAGGCGGGCCCGCTGCAGAGCTTCAAGGACTGGGTGGTCGGTTGCGACAACCTCCGCTCCTGCGTCGCGCTCGGCCTTTCGCCGCAGGGTGAAGACAACGCCTATCTGAAGATCTCCCGCGGAGCGGCGGGCGCCGATGAGCCGACGGTCGCGTTCAGCGTCCTGCCTGACGCCGCGCCGGCCGCGCCGAGCCTTTCGCTCACGCTCGACGGCGCGCCCGTGGCGGGCGTCCCGGTCCTTCAAGGGGCCGCGAGCGGCTCCTATGTCACGGCCGCGCTGCCGGCGGGCAAGGCGCGCGCATTCGTGACGGCGCTCAAGCAGGCGAAGACCCTGACGCTCACGCTGAACGATGGCGGCAAGGCTTCGGGCTCGTTCAACGTCTCGCTTGCGGGCTCGGCCGCCGGGCTGCTGTTCATGGACGACCGGCAGGACCGGGTGGGCGGCGTCACGGCGCTGATAAAAACGGGCGCCGCGGCGGCGAGCGCGGTCCCGGCCGCTCCGCATGCGCCGGAGATCAAGGCCGTCGCGATGGCGCCGGTCGACCGGCCGGGTGCGCTGCCGGCGGGCGTCGCGAAGGCGACCGAGGACGACTGCCGCGACGCCGATCCCGTGGCGGTGCGGCTGTCGGGCGGAAGGACGCTGTGGGGCGTCTGCTCCTACCAGGCGGCTTACAATTTCGGCTTCCGGATGTGGATCGCGGGGCCGAAGGGCGCAGCGCTGGGGAATTTTGTGGCGCCTGGCGAGACGCCGGACGATCCGGCGGAACTCACCAATCCTTATCTTTCGGACGATCGCCTGACGCTCAACGCGCTCGCCAAGGGACGCGGGCTCGGCGATTGCGGCGAGGCGACCGCCTGGGCGTGGGACGGCTCGACCTTCCGGCTCGCCAGCCTGTCCCGCTTCGAGGACTGCCGCGGCGTGCCGTCCGAGGATTGGCCGGCGCTTTACCGAGCGGACCTCGTCCCGGCCGATTAGGCGGCTGACGGCGCCGCGTCAGTCGAGCTCTGACCGGCTCCAGGTTCGGACGTCGCGGCCGGCGTCGTTCCTGCTGGCCTCGCCTCGGGGCGGATGGCCAAGAGGCGCATCATGCCGCGGGCGATCTCGCGCTCGCCCATCACCACCTCGTCGGCGCCGAGCTTCATGAGGTGCTCGACCTCGGCGTCGGAATGGGCGCGCGCGATGATCTTCAGGTTCGGGTTCAGGGCGCGCGCCTGCTCGACCGTCTGGCCGGCCTCGAACGCCTCCGGGATCGCCACCACGAGCGCCTGCGCCTGCGACAGGTTCGTCAGCGCAAGCACCTGGGGGTCCGCGCCGTTGCCGACGATCGTTTCGACGCCGCGCTCGCGTAGCGCGGCCAGCGGCTTCTCGGAATCCTCGATGACAAGGAAGCGCGCGCCGCTCTCCGCGAGCCCCGCGCCGACCGCCCCGCCGACGCGGCCGAAGCCGACCAGCACGACATGGTCGGCGAGCGCGGTGGGGTGCGGCGCGCCTTCGTCCGCGGCGAATTCCGGCGTGGCCGAGGCACCACGATCCTGGGCGGTGGGCGCGGCCGCCGCCTCGAGCGGCGAGGGCGTGGCGGCGGCCGGCTGAGGCGCTTCGGGCGCCGCCGGCTTCGGTTGTCTGCGCCCGATGAGCGCCTCGATACGCGATCGGAGCCGCTCGGCCGCGAAGAACGCCAGCGGGTTCAGGACGATGGAGATCAACGCGCCAGCGAGGATGAGGTCGCGCCCGGCTTCAGGCAGAACTTTAAGTCCGACGCCCAGCTCGGCGAGGATGAAAGAGAATTCGCCGATCTGGGCGAGGCTCGCCGAAATCGTCAGCGCCGCCGACACCGTGCCGCGGAAGGCGAGCACGATCAGGAAGGCTGCAATCGATTTGCCGATGACGATGATGAACACCACCGCCGTGACGCTCCAGGGCTCGCGCAGGATGATCGACGGGTCGAACAGCATCCCGACGGAGACGAAGAACAGCACGGCGAAGGCGTCGCGCAGCGGCAGGCTCTCCTGCGCGGCGCGGTGGCTGAGCTCGCTTTCCGCAAGCACCATGCCGGCGAAGAAGGCGCCGAGCGCGAGCGACACGCCGAACAGCGCGGAGGAGCCGAAGGCGACGCCCAGCGCAATCGCCAGCACGCCGAGCCGGAACAGCTCGCGCGAGCCGCTGTGGGCGATGCGGTGGAGCACGGCGGGGATCAGGCGCCGTCCGACCACGAGCATCAAGCCAACGAACACCGCCACCTTGAGCAGGGTCAGGCCGACCACGCCGGCCATGCCGAGCTGGACGCCGAGCGCCTCGCTCACCGCCGCGGCGAGTGGCTCCGGGGCCTGGTCCGAGGGTCCGGCGAGCGCCGGAATCAGCACCAGCGCGAGCACCATCGCGAGGTCTTCGACGATCAGCCATCCGACGGCGATCTTGCCTCTCTCGCTGTCGAGCAGGCGACGGTCCTGCAGGGCCTTCAGCAGCACGACCGTCGAGGCGACCGAGAGCGCGAGGCCGAACACCAGTCCGCCGCCGGCCGGCCAGCCGAGCAGCCAGGCGAGCCCGCAGCCAAGCCCGGTCGCGGCCGCCATCTGCACGATCGCGCCCGGGATCGCGATGCCGCGGACCGACATCAAATCCTTGAGCGAGAAGTGCAGGCCGACGCCGAACATCAGCAGGATGACGCCGATCTCGGCGAGCTCCGGCGCAAGACTCTGGTCGGCGACGTAGCCTGGCGTGTGCGGACCGACCAGCACCCCAGCGAACAGATACCCGACCAGAGGCGGCAGCCGCAGGCGATGCGCGATCGCCCCGAAAACGAACGCCAGAACAAGCCCCGCCACGATGGTCGAGATCAGCGGGGTCGCGTGCGGCATCGGCTCAGGAGTCCTTGCAGGCTGCGGGAACCGCCGTTCTAAGTCATAGCGTCGCCGGCGGATATCCGGCCCGTCGGTCCGTCAATTCAACTTGTCGTAGAGGGCGCGGCTTGATCGCAGGCCCAGGACGGGCCACATCTCGGAAGAACAGAGAGGATGCCTCATGACCGAGCCCCGCGGGCGCATGTTCGATGAGATCGGACGGCTGATGACCGACGCCGCCGGCATGGCTTCCGGCCTGCGGCGCGAGGTCGAGACGGTCGTGCGGCAGCAGGCGTCACGGATCCTCTCGGACCTCGATCTCGTGCGTCGCGACGAGTTCGAGGCCGTTCGGGCGATGGCGAGCCGCGCCCGTGAGGAGAATGAGGCGCTGGCGGAGCGCGTCGCCGCGCTCGAGGCGCGCCTCGGCGCAGGCGTTTCGGAGGCCGAAAGGGTTTTCGGCGAGGACGCGCCGGAGCCCGCGCCGGTCGGAGCGCCCAAAGGCTTCGACGACGCGGTAGGGGAATGATCCCCCGCCGCGCTATAGCCTGTGTGCAGCGCCGCGACAGGCGCCATATACTGAAAAAGGCGGCTCGAATCGCCGGAGATTTTCCGGGGTCCGGAGTCGCGGTTGGCGAGCCGCGCACTGCGGCGCGTCCGTCACGCGCGACGTCGTTCCCACGCCCGTTCAAGGCGGGCCTCACCCGGGGAGGAGCTCATGGCTCTCATCGACGTGGACGCTGATCGCCAGGGGCATCCTGTCGACACGATCGAACGTATCGCGACGTTGAACGACTGGGTGTTCGACCGGTCGGGCGACGACGAGATCACGATCTCCGTCGACGGCGCATGGACCGACTACCACGTGTCGTTCACGTGGATGAGCGATCTGGAGTCCCTTCACCTCGCCTGCGCCTTCGATCTCAAGGTTCCCGATCGCCGGAAGACGGAGGTTCTGCAACTGCTGACGCTCGTCAACGAGCAGATGTGGCTCGGCCATTTCGACCTGTGGAGCCAGGAGGGCGTGGTGGCCTATCGCCACTCGCTGCTGCTGTCCGGAGGAGCCGAGGCGAGCGCGCCGCAATGCGAGGCTCTGCTCGAGGCTGCGATCGAATCCTGCGAGCGCCACTACCAGGCCTTCCAGTTCGTTCTGTGGGCCGGCAAGAGCGCCAAGGAGGCCATGGAGGTGGTGGCCTTCGAGACGGTGGGGGAGGCGTGACGACCTCAGGGTTCTCTTGAACGCGGATTGCTCCGGGCCGCTCGACGCGGGCGGCCCGGTTCTGCTGATCGGCGCCGGCCGAATGGGCGGCGCGCTGCTCGAGGGCTGGCTCGCGTGCGGGCTTGATCCGTCGAGCGTGTTCGTCATCGATCCCGCGCTTCCGGAATTTTCAGTCGAGCGCCTGAAGCGCGCGGGCGTCCGGCTCGGCCCCCAGCCGGGCGAGCTTTCGAATCCGGCGGCCATCCTGCTGGCGGTGAAGCCGCAGATGGCGCAGGGCGCGCTGCCGGCGGCGGCGACCTTCGCCGGGCCCGACACGGTCGTCGTCTCGGTGCTCGCCGGAACCACGCTCGCCACTCTGTCCGCTGGATTTCCCAAGGGCCAGGCGCTGGTGCGCGCGATGCCGAACACGCCGGCTGCGGTCGGGCGCGGCGTCACGGGCTGCGTCGCCGGGGCGGATGTCCGGCCGGAGCAGCGCGATCTCGCGGACCGGCTGCTGCGGGCGGTGGGCGACGTCGTCTGGGTCAAGGACGAAGGGCTGATCGACGCCGTCACCGGCGTCTCGGGTTCCGGTCCCGCTTACGTGTTTCTTCTCGTCGAGGCGCTGGCGAAGGCGGGCGTCGCGGCCGGGTTGCCGGCGGAGCTCGCCGAGACGCTCGCCCGCAAGACGGTCGAGGGCGCAGGCGAGCTGCTCGCCCGCTCCGCCGAGCCGCCCGAGATTCTCCGGAAGAACGTGACCTCCCCCAACGGCACCACGGCCGCCGCGCTCGAAGTTCTGATGGACGAGAACGGGCTTGCGCCGCTGATGGAGCGGGCGGTCGCCGCGGCGACGCGGCGCTCGCGCGAACTCGCCGGCTGACGCGGCCTTGGATGCGGGCCGGGTTCGGCCCTATCTTGCAAGGCGCGACCCCTGAGCCGAGGAGACAATTCCATGGCGGCCGATCTCAATGCGGGCGCCACGCCCGGCGCGAACGAGCCTGGTCCCGACGTTCTGAGCCCTGCCAGGCCGGCAGCCCCTGCGGACCCGCGCGATAAGATCGTGGACGCGCTTTTTGCGCTGCTCCGTGAGAAGAGCTGGACCGAGATCGGCCTCTATGAGGTTTCTCAGCGCGCCGGCGTATCGCTCGCGGAACTGCGCTCCTCCTTCCCTTCGAAGGGTGCGATCCTCGCTGGCTATCTGCGGAAGATCGACCTCGACGTGCTGTCGCACGACATGCGCGACATGGTGGGCGAGCCTGCGCGCGAGCGGCTGTTCGACGTGCTGATGCGCCGCTTCGAGGCCATGGCTCCGCAGCGCGAGGCGCTGCGCGCGGTGCGGGACGGACTGAGGACCGACCCGCTGGGGGCAAGCGCGCTGAACCAGGTCGCGGTCTCGTCGATGCAATGGATGCTCGCAGCCGCCGGGATCAACGAGGCGGGACCAATCGGCGCCGCGCGCGCGCAGGGACTGGTGCTGGTGATGGCGCGCGTCTTCGACACCTTCCTCAACGATCGGGAGCAGGGTCTGCCGGAGACCATGAAGGCGCTCGACGAAGAGCTGCGGAAGGCCGAACGCTGGGCGCAGCGGGCCGATGATCTCGGCCGCCTGACAGCTCCGCTGCGCTCCGCGCTCGACCGTATTCTCGGCCGCGACCCGCGCCGCCCGCGCGACCATGGCGGCGGCGACGACATGGCCTCCGCCGCGTGAGCGATGCGTCTGTCGCGCCGCAGATCGGGTTCGACGACTTCCTCAAGGTCGACGTCAGGGTAGGGACGGTCGTCGAGGCCGAGCCTTACCCCGAGGCCCGCAAGCCTGCGATCAAGCTCAGGATCGATTTTGGTCCGGAGATCGGGGTCAAGCGCTCCTCGGCCCAGATCACCCGCCACTACGAGCCTCAGGAACTGGTCGGGCGCCAGGTCGTGGCGGTGGTGAACTTTCCGCCGCGCCAGATCGGCAAGTTCATGTCCGAGGTGCTGACGCTCGGCGTCCCGGACGCCGCCGGCGAAGTGGTGCTGCTCGCGCCGACCCAGGTCGTGCCCGACGGCGGCCGGATGTTCTGAACCCGAGCCCCAGCCCGCTGCCGACGGCGGCCTCGTCGGCTCTCTTATCCCTGAACACGACGGGACGCCGAGCCTGCGTCCTGGAAGCTGATTTCAAACCAAACGAGATCAGCGCGCGGGCCGAGCTACGCCGGCACCCGCACCACGGCCCTGAGGCCGCCGAGCGGGCTTGCTTCGAGCGTCACGTCGCCGCCATGGCTGCGAGCGATGTCGCGCGTGATCGCGAGGCCGAGACCTGAGGCGCCGTGGCCGTCATCCTGGTTGCGCGACTCGTCGAGCCGCAGGAACGGCCGGAACACCTCCTCGCGCTTCTCCGGAGGAATGCCCGGACCATCGTCGTCGATCCGCACCTCGAGCCGACGGCCGTCATGAACGGCGACGATCGCGATCCGCTTGGCGTAGCGCGCGGCGTTGGCGACGAGGTTCTGCAGGCAGCGCCGGAACGCGTCGGGACGGACGATCGCCATGCTCTCGCCGTGGCTCTCGACGGTGGCGGTGACCCCGGAAGTCTCGGCCGCGCGCTTCAGGTCCTGCAGCATCTGCGGGATGTCGGTCGGCGAGGCGGGCTCGCCTGCGTCTCCCCTCATGAACGCCAGATAGCCTTCCAGCATCCGCGACATCTCCTCGACGTCGCGGTTGAGGTCCTCGACCTCGGGCGAGTCATCGAGCAGCGCGAGCTGCAGCCGGAAGCGCGTCAGGATGGTGCGGAGGTCATGGCTGACGCCCGCGAGCATCGTGGTGCGCTGCTCCATCGCGCGCTCGATCCGGTCGCGCATGTCGATGAAGGATTCCGCCGCCAGCCTGATCTCGCGCGCGCCGCGCGGCCGGAAGTCGGGCGCGGCCCTGCCTTTGCCGAAGCTCTCGGCCGCTTCCGAAAGCGCGAGGATCGGCCTCAGCTGCGCGCGCAGGAAGTAGATCGCAACGGCCAGCAGCACGAGCGATGCGCCCACCATCCAGATCAGGAAGATGTGGCTGTTCGAGGCGTAGGTCTGGTTGCGCCGCGCCAGCACCTTCATCACGGCGTCGCCGAGCTGGATGCGGATCTCGACGAAGTTCGAGCGGCCGACGGTGTCGATCCAGAACGGCAGCTTGATGTCGTCGGCGATCTCTCCCGACAGGCGCTCATCGAGAATCGAGAAGAACGGCCGCGGCAGAGGCGGGGGCAGCGCCTGGGGCGGAAGAAACTCGACCTGCAGCGACAACCGCTCCCGGGCGATCCGGACGATCTCGGCGTCGCTCACCGGCGTGGACTTAGACTGGTGGAGGTCGACGAGCGCGGCGATGTCGCGGCTGACGGCGGAGGAGAGCCTTTTGGTGACGAGCTCGTAGTGCCGCTCCAGAAACACGAACGCCACCACGCCCTGAAGCAGCACCATAGGGGCGATGATGATGATCAGCGATTGCGTGTAGAGCCCGCGGGGCGCCCGCCGGCGAAGCCAGCCTATGAAGCCGGTCTTCCTGCTCATTCGTCGGCGAGCAGCCGGTAGCCGAGCCCCCGCACGGTCTGCAGCAGGATCGGGTTTGTCGGGTCGGCTTCGATTTTGCGGCGGAGCCGCGTGACCACCACGTCGACCGCGCGGTCGCCCGGCGCGGCGTCGTCGCCCGCGATGGCCGCCCGCGGCACCGTCTGGCCGGGGCGCTCGGCGAGCGCGGCGAGCAGGTCGCGCTCCCGGTCGGTGAGCCGCACGACCTCGTCGCCGCGTTTCAGCTCGCCCCGGCCGCGATGGAAGGCGAACGGGCCGAAGCGCACCTCCGGAGCAGAGCCGGGCGTCGCCGGACCGGCGCGGCGCAGGATGCCGCCGACCCGCAGCAGCAACTCCCGCGGGTTAAACGGCTTGACCAGATAATCGTCCGCGCCGGTCTCCAGGCCCGCGATGCGGTCCTCGGCCTCGGAACGGGCCGTGAGCATCAGGATCGGAACGGCCGAGCGCGCCCGCACCGCGCGGGCGAGGTCGAGGCCGTTTTCGCCGGGCATCATCACGTCGAGCACGAGCAGGTCGAAGGACAGCGAGTCGAGCTTCAGCCGCGCCTCGCTTGCGGAAGAGGCGGTGGTGACCCGGTAGCCGTTCGTGGTCAGAAATTTGTGCAGCAGCGATCTGATCCGGGAGTCGTCGTCAACGACCAGCAGATGCGCTGCGTCGTCCGCGATCGGCCTGAGCTCCGCTGCCGTCACCGTCTCACCTCCGTCCGCCGCCTGGGCCGAAGCCGGAGAGACGCGCGACCTTACCGCGCTCCTCCGGGTCGATGATCTCGAACAGGAACCGTTTCACCGCGTCGCGTTCGGCGGGCTCGACGTCGGCGAGCGCGCGCGAGACGCGGCGCCCCTGAAGCCGGGCGAGCTCGCGCGCCAGCCGGTCCCCGCGGTCGGTCACGTAGAGCAGGCGCTGCCGGCGGTCGGCCGCGCCCTCGCGCTGTACGATGAACCCCTTGTCGACGAGCTCGCGCAGCACCCGTCCCAAGCTCTGCTTGGTGATCTTAAGGATGTCGAGCAGTTCCGTGACCCTGAGTCCCGGATTGCGGTCGACGAAATGCAGCACGCGGTGATGCGCGCGGCCGAAGCCATAGACGGCGAGCGCCTCGTCGGCGTCGCGCACGAAGTCCCGATAGGCGAAGAACAGCAGCTCGATGACGTCATAGGCGGTGCGTTCCGCCGCCTCTGGAGCCGCTGAGGCTGGCGGCGCCGCGCTCTCGGCCGAAATTACGTCAGCCATGTTGACTTATTTCGATCCCGTGGTCACAGTGCCGACCGCTTCCGGAGCCGTACGTCTCCGCTGCGCCGCCACGGCCTTCCGGCTTCTGCGGCGCTGCAGCCGAGGATACCGGCTCGTCGGCGCCGACGCAAAAGGGCTTGCCGCGGGCGGATTTTGCGACGATCTGATTTCCTGAGCCGCGCGCGCCCTCCGCGTGGTTCATGCGCAGCCGGCGATGAGCCGGCGACTTGTCAAGGAGCTCGAGCCATGGCGGACGCCCAACCCTTCGACAGCCGCGACGGCGTCATCTGGTTCGACGGCGCGTTCGTGCCCTGGTCCGACGCAAAGGTGCATGTGCTCACGCATGGGCTGCATTACGCCAGCGGCGTCTTCGAGGGCGAACGCGCCTATGGCGGCGTCATCTTCAAGATGCGCGAACACAACCAGCGGCTGATCGAGTCCGCGCGTCTGCTCGGCTTCGAGATCCCGTTCACGGTCGAGCAGATCGACCGCGCTTGCGAGGAGACGCTGGCGCGGCAGGGTTTTGAGGACGCCTATGTGCGGCCGATCGCCTGGCGCGGCAGCGAGATGATGGGCGTCGCGGCCCAGCAGAACACGATCCATCTGGCGATCGCGGTCTGGCAGTGGCCGAGCTATTTCGATCCGGCGCAGCGGCTCAAGGGCATCCGGGTTGATCTCGCCGAGTGGCGGCGTCCCGACCCGCGGACCGCGCCGTCGAAAGCCAAGGCGACCGGCCTCTACATGATCTGCACGCTGTCGAAGCACGCCGCGGAGCAGAAGGGCTACGCCGACGCGCTGATGCTCGACTGGCGCGGTCAGGTCGCCGAATGCACCGGCGCCAATGTGTTCTTCGTGAAGGACGGTGCCCTGCATACCCCGACGCCGGACTGCTTCCTCGACGGCATCACCCGCCGCACCGTGATCGATCTCGCCCGCAAGCGCGGCATCGAAGTGATCGAGCGGGCCATCATGCCCGAGGAGCTTGCGGGCTTCGAGCAGTGCTTCATCTGCGGCACGGCCGCCGAGGTGACGCCGGTCTCGGAGATCGCCGAATGGCGCTTCACGGTGGGCGACGTGACCAAGGCGCTGATGGACGATTATGCGGCGGCGGTTCGGCCGGCCGCGAAGGCGCAGGTCGCAGCCGCCTGACGCTCGCCGTCAGGCCGTCTCCAGCCTAGGAGACGGCCGGGCGCCGACGGGCGATCAGGCGCGCCAGCCGCGCCTCCATGCTGTCGGGGCCGTGACTGGCTTCGGCTTCGGCGACGAGCCGCGCCAGGCGCTCGGGCTCGGCCTCCAGGCAGACAGCGACCAGCACGCCCGCGTCATGCGCGATCAGCGCGCCGATCCGCGCAAGGATCGCGGCGCTCGGGATCATCGTGGCGAACCAGAGACCGGGGATCGACTGCAGCCCGTCGTCCTGCATCGGCAGGCGCAGGGCGTGCAGCGCCGCGCTGGTCAGCCCCGCCAGAGCATAAAGCGCTGCGATCGCGGTGAGATAGTTTAGGGCCTTGGCGACGCCGAGCGCCGCAGCGCCCTTATGGACGACGCCCCAGGCGAAGCCGCCCGCCGTCAGCGCGCCGATCAGCGCCCAGGAAAGCGAGGCGGTCAGCGCATAGAGGGCGGCGGCGCCGGGATGCCTGGCCATCTTGAGCGCCGCGACGCGGGCCACGGTGGTCTCCGACATCAGCCACGAAACCTGCGGTTCGTAGTGCCCGACGGCCTGCCAAAGATCACGCCCGACGCCGAAAACCAGCACGCTCATGATCGCCGCGTAGGCCCCCACGATCAGAGCCGTTCCGACGCGAAACGAAAAACCTTGGCTCATCACGCGGAGTCCTGCGGCCGCCCGCAGAAGCCGGCAGCGTTAACACTTGGTTAAGCTACCAGCATTTACCGCACGTCCCAAGACGGGACAGAAGACTTCAGATTATTTTTTCCACCGCTCAGCGGCCAGATCGTCGACCGCCTTGGAGGCGACCCAGGAGCGGCCGTCGGCGGTTTCCTCCTGCTTCCAGAACGGAGCGGAGGTCTTGAGGTAGTCCATCAGGAACTCGGCGGCGTCGAAGGCCGCCGCCCGGTGCGGCGCGAGGGTGACGACCAGGACGATCGGTTCGCCCGCAAGGATCCGGCCATGGCGGTGCACCACCAGGGCGTCGGCGAGGCTCCAGCGCGCGCGCGCTTCGGCCTCGATGCGCCCGAGTTCCTCCTCCACCATCCCCGGATAATGTTCGAGCGTCAGCGCGACGAGCTCGGCCCCGGAATCCGCCCGGTTCCGGCAAACGCCGGTGAAGGTCACGACAGCCCCGACGTCGGAGCGCCCCTCGGTCAGCCGCGCCACCTCTGCGCCGAGGTCGAACGGCTCCGTCTGCAGCCGCACCGCCATGGCCGGCTCAGCCGCCCGTCATGGGAGGGAAGAAGGCGATCTCGCGGGCGCCGGCGATCGGCGCGTCGGGGCGGGCGTGGCGCTTGTCGATCGCGGCCCGGATCGCGGGCCCGGCCTCGAAGGCGTGCTCATATTCGGGGCCGCGGCCGCGCAACCAGTCGATCAGCTCCGCGACGGTGCCGACGCCCGCCGGCGCTTCCGCCTCTTCCTCGGCCAGCCCGACGCGCTCTCGCACCCAGGCGAAATACAGCAGTTTCATTCCGACGGCTCCTCCAGGACGTAGCGAAGGCCCGCCCGGAGATAGTCATAGCCGGTGTAGAGCGTAAGGAGCGCCGAGGCCCACAGCAGCCCGAGGCCGATCTGGGTGTTGCCCGGGAGCACCTTGTCGCCGGCCGGGCCGGCGAGCAGGAAGCCGATCGCGATCAGCTGCGTCGTCGTCTTGTATTTGGCGAGCTGGGTGACCGGAACGCTGGCCTGAAGCTCGGCGAGGAACTCGCGCAAGCCCGAGACCAGAACCTCCCGGCAGAGGATGACCACGGCGGCCCAGAGCGACCAGCCGGAGATCGTGTTGTCGGCGGCAAGCATCAGCAGGCACGCCGCGACGAGCAGCTTGTCTGCGATCGAGTCCAGCATGCGCCCGAGCGGCGACTGCTGCTGCCACGCGCGCGCCAGATAGCCGTCGAAGAAGTCGGTGATCGCCGCCACCGCGAAGATTGCGAGCGACGCCCAGCGCAGCGGATGTCCGCCGACGAACAGGCATGCCGCCACCATCGGCACGGCCGCGATGCGCCCGTAGGTCAGGATGTTCGGCAGGCTCAGCGCGTGCAGCCGGGATGGATTGACGCGCGGACGACGGAGGCCCATCGGTGCGAGATGGCTCTCGGAACTCATGTTTTCGAAGCGAACTCAGGCGCAGGTGACGCAGGACACGACCACGCGGGGCGGCGGGCGTCAACACGCGGGTTTGATTGACAGAGCGGCGGGCGTAACCCGGCTTAGCCGCTTTCTCCCCGCGCGTGAAAAAAGTCGTAGATCGCCTTCGCCATCGCCTTGCTGACGCCGGGCGCCTTTTCGAGGTCGGCGAGGCCGGCGCGGGCGACCGCCTTGGCCGTCCCGAAATGGCGAAGCAGCGCCCGCTTGCGGGTGGGCCCGACGCCCGGGACCTCATTGAGCGGATTGGCGACGAACTCCTTCGATCGCCGCGCGCGATGCGTGCCGATCGCGAACCGATGCGCCTCGTCGCGCAGCCGCTGCACGTAATACAGCACCGGATCACGCGGCGGCAGGCGGAACGGCGTCTTGCCGTCGACGAAGAAGGTTTCGCGTCCCGCCTCGCGGTCGACGCCCTTGGCGATGCCGACGAGCGGCGCGTCAGTCAGGCCGAGCTCCGCGAGCGTCTCGCGCGCGGCGGTGAGCTGTCCCTGACCGCCGTCGATCAGCACGAGATCAGGCCAAGGCGGCGCATCCTGCGGCGCCCGTCCGTCCGCGTCGCGGGGCGATTCCTTCTGCAGCCGCGCGAAACGCCGTCGCAGCACCTGCCGCATCATGGCGGTGTCGTCCCCCGGGGTGACGTCTTCGGGACGGATGTTGAACTTGCGGTAGTGGTTCTTCTGGAAGCCCTCGGGCCCGGCGACGATCATCGCGCCGACCGCGGCCGTGCCCATGATGTGGCTGTTGTCGTAGACCTCGATCCGCTGCGGCGGGGAGGGCAGTCCGAACGCCTCGGCCACGCCCGCGAGCAGCTTCGCCTGGGTCGACGTCTCCGCAAGCCGCCGGCCGAGCGCTTCGCGCGCATTCGCAAGGGCGCGGGCGACCAGGTCGCGCTTTTCGCCGCGCGCCGGTACCGACACCTCGACTCTGCGGCCGGAGCGGATGGTCAGCGCCTCCGCAAGCAGCGCGCGATCCTCGATCTCCTCGCTCAGAAGGACGAGGCGCGGAGGCTCCTCGGCGTCATAGAACTGGGCGACGAAGGAGCCGAGAATCTCGCGCGGCTCGAGGGTTCGGTCCGCCTTGGGGAAATAGGCCCGCGCGCCCCAGTTCTGATAGGCGCGGAAGAAGAACGCCTCGACGCAGGTCTGCCCGCCGTCGCCATGGATGGCGAAGACGTCCGCCTCCTCGACGGTGCGCGGATTGACGCCTTGGTGGGATTGGATCGCCGCGAGCGCCGCCAGCCGGTCCCGGTAGACAGCCGCGCGCTCGAAGTCGAGCGTCTCGGACGCCTGCTCCATGGCGTGGGCGAGCTCCTGCTTCACCTTGTCGGTCTTGCCCGTCAGGAAGTCGCGCGCCTCCTGCACGAGTTCGCCATAAGCCTCCGGGGAAATCTCGCCGGTGCAAGGGGCGGAGCAGCGCTTGATCTGGAACAGCAGGCAGGGGCGCGTGCGGCCCTCAAAATAGCTGTCCGAGCAGGAGCGCAGCAGGAACGCCCGCTCCAGCGCGTTGATCGTGCGCCCGACCGCGCCGGCCGAAGCGAACGGGCCGAAATACTCGCCCTGCCGAACGCGGGCGCCGCGGTGCTTAGCGATCTGCGGCGCCGGGTGGTTGGTCGCGATCAGGATGTAGGGGAACGACTTGTCGTCACGCAGCAGCACGTTGTAGCGCGGCCGCAGGCGCTTGATGAGGTTCGCCTCGAGCAGCAGCGCCTCGGTCTCGGTTTCGGTCGAGACGAACTCCATCGAGCAGGTCTCGGCGATCATCCGGGCGATTCGGGTGTTGTGGCCGACGCCGCGGGCGTAGTTCGCGACCCGCTTCTTCAGCGAGCGCGCCTTGCCGACGTAGAGAACCTCGCCGGCGGCGTCGAACATGCGATAGACGCCGGGACCGTTCGGCAGGTGCCGAAGCTGCGCGCGAATGACCTCGACGCCGCGGCGCAGGCTCTCTGGCGCGGCTTCCAGCTCTCCCGCCTCCGACGAGGACAGCTGCAGGTCGCCGATGTCGTCGGCCTCGTCCGCTTCCGCGGGCGGCCTGTCTTGTTCGGTCATGGCGTCATGGTTGGGCGCGCGATCGCGCATTCGCTGTCTTCACATAAGGGCAGGCGGGCGCTTTGGCACGCCCGGCTGTCCGGCTCCCAGCCCGTGCAAGGTTCAGTCGCCGCTGCCGGCGATCCTTCCCGATCGGAGCGCATGGATGTCTGCGAAGGCAGGCTCCGCGACGCCCGCCGGCTCGCTCCGGCCGCAGGCCCGCCTCCGCACGAAGTCCACGAAGGCGCGCACCTTGGCGGGCGCAAGGCGCGCTGAGGGGTAGAGGGCGTAGAGCGGAAAACTGTCGCCAAGCCAGTCGGGCAGGATCTCGACCAGAGCTCCCTGCGCGAGCAGAGACTCGACCCCGATCGCCTTGACCCGCGCGACGCCAAAGCCGCCAAGGCAGGCGCTTAGCATCGTGCCGAACTCCGCGACGGTCAGGCGGCTGGCGGCGCGGACTTCGACGACGTCGCCGCCACGCCGGTAGCGCCACATGTCGACAAGCTGCCCTGTCAGCGAGTCCCGAACCTGGATGCAGGCGTGATGCGCCAGCTCCGCCGGCGCCGCAGGTCGTCCGCTGCGCTCCAGATAACCAGGCGAGGCGACCGTGATCGTGCGGGTCTCCAGAAGTTTTTGAGCGACGAGCGAGGAGGACGGCGGCGACCCGAACCGCACCGCCACGTCGAAACCTTCGCCGATGAGATCTCCCAATTGGTCGCGCGCGACCACTTCAAGCGAGAGATCCGGATAAAGAGAAAGAAAATCCGTCAGGTGGGGCGCAAACAGCAGCCGCGAAAAGAAGGGATCGACATTGGCGCGCAGCCGGCCGCGCACCGCGACCGACGATCCCGACGCGGTGGAGACGGCCTCCTCCACGCCCTCCAGCAGAGGCGCGATCTCCGAATAGAGCCTGCGGCCCTCGTCCGTAAGCGCGACCGCGCGGGTCGTGCGGTCGAGGAGACGGACGCCGACCCGGGCTTCGAGTCTAGCCACCGCCCGGCTCACGCCTGATCTGGAAAGCCCGAGGGCGTCGGCCGCTCGGGCGAAGCCGCCTGTCTCCACAACCGCGGCCAGAACGGAGACATTTGAGATGATGCGTCCGTCGAATGTCATGCGTCGCCCCGGTGACTCTGCGTCACCAATGAAATGATCTAAGGGCGCTCGGCGCAACCGGACGATTTGCGTATGGAGCCTGAGGAGCCGGCAGGCCGGCGGAACCTCAGGAGGTCCAAATGTACGCAGTGACCGGCGTCACCGGCCGGGTCGGCGGTGAAGTTGCTCGTGCGCTACTCGCCACGGGTCAGCCCGTGCGGGCGGTGGTTCGTGATCCACGCAAAGCTTCCGCATGGGCGGCGCTTGGCTGCGAGGTGGCCATTGCGTCCCTGCAGGACGCGGAAGCCCTGAAGGTCGCCTTCAGCGGCGCGACGGCGGCTTTCATCCTGCCGCCGCCAGTGTTCGATCCTGAGCCAGGCTATCCCGAAATAACGGCCGTGATGGCGGCGGTCACGGAAGCGCTTCGAACAGCGAAGCCCCGGAGGACGCTCAGCCTCTCGACCGTCGGCGCCGACGCGGGGAAGGACAATCTCCTATCGCAGCACACGATCGCAGAGGCGGCGATGCGTCAGCTGCCGATGCCCGTCACGATCCTTCGCCCCGCCTGGTTCATCGACAACGCGGAGTGGGATGCGGCCGACGCGCGGGAGAGAGGCGTGATCCGGTCATTCCTGCAGCCCCTCGACCGAGGAATGCCGATGGTGGCGGCTCGGGACGTCGGGCGCGTGGCGGCTCGCCTGATCCAGGAGGACTCGACGGATCTGCGCGTGGTTGAACTCGAAGGACCGTCCCGCGTCTCGCCGAATGATTTGGCGTCGGCCTTCTCTGACGCGCTCTCGCGCCCGGTCCGGGCGGAGGCGGTCCCGCGGCAGGCCTGGCCGGAGCTGTTCCGGCGGCAAGGCATGCGTAACGCGACGCCCCGCATGAGAATGCTCGATGGCTTCAACGAAGGATGGATCAAATTCTCAGCGCCCGAGAGCGTGCTGCGAGGCGAGCTGACGGCCGCGGAGGTCGTGAGGGAATTCGTGGCGAGATGACCGGAATGTTGCGCCGCGGCCACAGAGGGGCGACGCCATAGTTTGGTCGGTCCGACGCCACATTAGCGCGCGGGACGCCGCCTATCCGTCGCGGGTCTTGAATCGCAGGCGCTCCGTCACCTCATGGAACTAAGTTGATGTGGCGCGCGTTTGCGGGGCAGGTCAGGGCTCAGCCCGCGGCTGGTCGCTCGTCGGAGCGTCGGGGAGTTTAGGATGAAGCGCATTGCGGGGCTGGTCGGCGCGACACTCGCGCTGCTGACCGGAGGAGCGGCCGTCGCGGCCGACCTCGGGACGCCCGCGCCTGCGCTGGCTGCTTCCGTTCCGTCGTTTTCCTGGACTGGCCCCTATGCCGGCGTCCAGGCGGGCTACGACTGGTTCAAGGCCGATTCCAAGGTGAACGGCTTCTCCGCCAACTCGAGCCCGAGCGGCGTCACCGTCGGCGGCTACGTTGGCTACAATTATCAGCTCGACAACTCGCCCCTGGTGCTCGGCGTCGAGACCGATCTCAACTTCTCAGACTCCAAGGATACGGGACGTGGCGGCGGGACGCGGCTGCGGACCGATCTTGGGGTCAATGGAGCGGTGCGCGGTCGTGTCGGCTATGCCTTCGAGCGCTTTCTGGTCTATGGTGCCGGCGGACTTGCTTACGCCGACCGCGAGGTCAAGGCGCGGGGCGCGGCCATCGGCTCGGACGATACGATCGCCGTCGGCTGGACGATCGGCGGCGGCGTAGAGGCTGCGCTGAGCGACAATGTCACGGCGCGGGTGGAATATCGCTATTCGGACTTCGGCACCGATTCCTTTAGCGTCGCCGGGACTCGGATGAAGTCTGATGTTACTGACAATCGAGTTCTTCTCGGGCTTGGTTACAAATTCTCAACGGGTTGGTGACAATCGCTTGATCAAGCCAGCCTGTAAGTTTCGGCCATCTTTTGGACGCTGTTTGTCCGGAAACTAGTCGCAATTGGAGAGAAGTTCCTAGCCGACGTAGGAATGTGCAGGCGAAAAGGGGTGTTGCAGAAGCGTCACTGCTCTTCCCGTCTGTTAGCCCGGCGCTACCAATGTTCCGGGTCATGCACTACAAGTAACTCAAGTTTCTCAATCGGAGGGATTCACATGATCCGCCAAATCGTCCTCGGCGCTGCGTCCGCCGCGGTTCTCGCTCTCACTGTTCCGGCTGCCATGGCGGCGGATCTCCCTGCGTATGAGCCCGCTCCTGCGGTCATCGCTCCCGCCGCCTTCTCCTGGACCGGCCCGTATCTCGGCGTTCACGCCGGCTATGGCTGGGGCAACGCCGCCAAGGCCAGCCCGGATGGTTGGATGGTCGGCGGCTATCTCGGCTACAACTACCAGTTCGACGGCTCGCCGGTCGTGATCGGCATCGAAACCGACATCAACTACGCGAGCATCGACGACAAGCGTAACGCGCGCGGCGGCCGCACCAAGGTGTCGACCGACTGGAACGGCGCCACCCGCGCCCGCATCGGCTACGCCTTCGACCGCTTCCTGGTCTACGGGGCGGGCGGTCTGGCTTACGCGGATCGCGAGTTCAAGCGCAGCCCGGGCGACAAGGACAGCAAGACCGCGGTCGGCTGGACGGTCGGCGGCGGCATCGAGTACGCCGCGTCTGACAATGTCTCGGTCCGCGCCGAGTATCGCTACACCGACTACGGCAAGGACACCTTCAAGCTGGCCAACAGCCGTCCGAAGTCGAGCTACGACGAGCATCGCGTGATGGTCGGCGTCGCCTACAAGTTCGACTCGCCGTTCTGATCTGACATTGCGCCTTTAGAGGCGCTGTGCTCCGGAAACCCCGCGATGAAAGTCGCGGGGTTTTCTTTATTTTCGACTAACCTTCACCAATCGCTAAGGAATGGACAGGTACCGTCAGGCCAACGTTCGGGGGCGTGATCCCCGGCGTCCCCCAGCCACCGTTATGCGTTCCGGACTCCCCCGTTCCGGCTGTTGAGTATCGAGGTTCAAATGTTGCGTAACATCTTCATCATGGCGGCCTCCGCGGCCGCCGTCGTCGCCGCGGCCCCCGCCGCGATGGCCGCCGATCTTCCGGCCTATGAGCCCGCTCCCGCCTACGCCGCCCCGGCCCCCGCTTCGAACTGGAGCGGCGCCTATATCGGCGCGCAGGCCGGCTACGGCTGGGGCCACGCCACCAACAAGCAGGGCGCGCCGAACACCAAGCCGGACGGCGCCATCGTCGGCGGCTACGCCGGCTACGACCATCAGTTCGACGGCTCGCCCGTCGTGGTCGGCGTCGAGACCGACCTCAACTACAACACCGCCCATGATTCCAAGGCCAACGCCGGCGGCCGTATCCGTAACGACCTGAACTGGTCGGGCGCGACGCGGGCCCGCATCGGCTACGCGATGGACAACGTCATGGTCTACGGCGCCGGCGGCGTGGCTTACGGCGAGCACAAGGTGAAGGCGCGAGTCGGCGCCGCGAGCTCGAGCGACGACAAGACCGCGATCGGCTACACGGTCGGCGGCGGCGTCGAGGCGAAGGTCGCCGACAACGTCACCGCGCGCGTCGACTACCGCTACAACGACTACGGCACCGACAGCTTCAAGGTCCCGGGCGGCAAGGTGAAGTCCGACCTCACCGAAAACCGCCTCACCGCGGGCGTCGCCTACAAGTTCAGCTCCTGGTGAGCTGACGGCTCTGCCGGAACGCAAAGCCCCGCGGTTAGCGCCGCGGGGCTTTTTTCATGTCCGGCGCGTTAGGGCTTTGTTCAATCCTGCCGCTTCTACTCTGGATGGCTACGTTCCGTTAACCCAGCGCCCAAAGCGCAGCCCGGGCGCACCGCGTCACTGGACCGTTCATGTCGCTGCTGATCCGCTCAGCGCTTGCGGCCCTTCTGGTCTCGACGCCGGCGCCGCTCCGCGCCTGGGAGCGGACCGGCTCGCCGGCGGCCGATCATCCGGTCGAAAGCCCCTGGCTCAGCCTGAGGTCGCTCGGCTCCCTGCTGGGCGGCTCAACGCCCGACATCTCGGGCCCCCGCACCGCGTTCGACCGGATCGTGGTGGCAATCGACGGCGGAACGCTGGGCGGCGGCGCGGATGCGCGCTTCGTCGACAGCCCGCGTGACGGCCCCGCCTTCCCGGCGATCGAAGCCCGGATCGGCTATGCGTTCGGGCGCTTTGTCGCCTATGGAGCGGCCGGCGTGGCGTCGGCGTCCGCCGAATTCGCGCGAAGCGGACAGGCGCGGTCGGCCGCAGGCTGGAGCCTCGGCGGAGGGCTGGAGGCCCAGCTGTTCGGCGGCGTCACCGCTCGTCTCGAATATCTCTATGTCGACCTCGACCGCCGCAGCCTCGAAGCCAATGACGAGATCAGCCTCTCGCCCGCAGGCGGTCAGCTGAGGGCCGGGCTCAACTATCGGTTCTGAGACGCCTTCTCTTGCCGAGGCCGGACGGTATCTACGCCGGGCGACCACAAAAAGGAGAGGCCGCGCATGGGCGTGTTCGATTTTATCAAGGACGTGGGCGAGAAGCTGTTTGGCGCAAGCGAGGCTCAGGCCGCCAGCGCCGACAAGATCAAGGCGGAGATCGAGAAGCACGGTCTCGACGCCAAGGACCTCAAGGTCGACGTCTCGGGCGACACCGTAAAGATCAGCGGCACGGCCCCGTCCAACGAGGTCCGCGAAAAGATCATCCTCGCCGCCGGCAACACGCTCGGGACAGCAAAGGTCGAGGAGGCGCTTCAGGTCGAGAAGCCCGAGCCTGAATCGCGCTTCTACACCGTCAAAAAGGGCGACAACCTCTCGAAGATCGCCGAGGCCGAGTACGGCAAGGGCCACTCGGGACGCTACAAGGACATCTTCGAGGCTAACAAGCCGATGCTGAAGGACCCGGACAAGATCTATCCGGGGCAGGTGCTCCGCATCCCCGCCTGACGCTGCGGGCGCGCCTAGCCCGTCGGGCGCGTCTTGCCGAAGGCCGGCGTCGCCGCCTCGAAGGCGGCGAGCCATGCGGCGAGACGCGGATGCTGCTCGCGCCAACCCTCGCCGAACCGGAAGTCCAGATAACCGAGCGCGCAGGCGACCGCGATCGTTCCGACATCGTGACCGGGGTCCGGAAGGTCGGCCTCCAGCGCCGCCAGGGCGCGCGAGACCTTTTCCGCCTGCCGCGTCGTCCAGCGCGTCGAACGCTCGGCCTCGTCGCGGAACCTGACCTCGTAGATCTGCAGCAGCGCGGCGTCCAGAATGCCGTCCGCCAGCGCCTGCGTCCGCAGCGCGCGGAACCGCGCCGCTGGCTCTGTCGGGATGATTTTTCCGCCGCCCGCCAAGTGATCGAGATATTCGAGGATCACGCGGCTGTCGAACAGCGTGCTGCCGTCCTCGAGCTCGAGCGTCGGGATCTTGCCGAGCGGGTTGAGGCGGCGGATCGGATCGCTTTCCGCCACCGTGTCGGTCTGCACGACCTCGATCCTGTCGGACAGGCCGAGGATCGCCGCGGCGATCTTCACCTTGCGGCCATAAGGCGAGGGCGTCGCGGAGCGCAGGGTCAGCATTGGTCATTTCCGGCTATGGGCGGCGCGAGGCGCACCACCGCGGAGCCTCGCTTCTAGGCGATCCGCAGCGTCCGGAAAACCGCCTCCTGCACGAGCGCGTACGGCCCCGGCTGTCGCCGAGGCGGACGTTCCTGCGTCCGGAGATCGCCGCCCGGCCGCCGATCCGCCGGCCGCCGAGCCGGGGACCGCGGCGTCGCGTCAGCCGACGGAGATGTCGACGGCCTTGGGGCCCTTGCCCTTGCGGTCCGGCTCCACCTCGAAGCTCACATGCTGCCCTTCGGACAGGGTGGTCAGGCCCGAGCGCGTGACCGCGGAGACATGCACGAAGATGTCCGGCCCGCCGTCGTCCGGCTTGATGAAGCCGTACCCCTTCTCAGTATTGAAGAATTTTACTGTCCCGCTCTGCGCCATGGAGCGCCCCCCTGCAAGTCCCCCGGTCCCCCGTCATCCGCTGGGCGGCGCGGGAAGCTCCGGCAGATCGAGACGACGCGATGCGAATGCTGGCAAGGTATTCGCCGGCTGCGAGCCGCTAGAGCTTCTATTTGGTAGCGGCATGTTCATTCAGATGGCAAGGCGAAAAAGTGGCGTGTTCCGCGCCAAGGCGCTGCATTCCTAAGCGGCGCCGATGCTCTCTACTACCACCTGTGCGCCCGGGCCCTGCGACAGCGCCCGCGCCACCTCCGGCAGTCCGGAACGAAGATCGCTCTCGAGCGTCCATGGCGGGTTGGCGACGACGAGGCCCGAGCCTGAAAGAATCTTCGGATCGGAGGGCTCGCGCACCAGAAGGTCTATGCGCAGCAGCTTGGTCGCGCCGCTCGCGCGCAGGGCCTCGAGGAACGGCCGCGTTTCCGCCGGGTCCTTGATCGGTCGCCACAGGGCGTAGACGCCTGTCGGCCAGACCCGGTAGGCGCGCGAAAACGCCTCCGCCATGCGGCCGAGCTCGCCGGGCTCCTCGAAGGGCGGATCGATGAGCACGAGGCCACGGCGCTCGCGCGGCGGCAGCCAGGCGCCGAGCGCCGTCCAGCCGTCGATCTCGACGACCTTCACGCGGCGGTCGCGGCCCATGGCGTCGGACAGCGCGGCGGAGTCCTTCGGGTGCATCTCGCAGAGCCGAAGGCGGTCGTCGCGGCGCGCCATGCGGCGGACGATCTCGGGCGATCCCGGATAGAGCCGCGCGCCCGGATGATCCGCGGCGACGCGCGCGAGGACCTCGCGCCATGGCGCGAGGATCGCCTCGGCGGCTTTGCCGAGATTGCGGCCGTCGAGGCGGCCGACGCCGTTGCGCCACTCGCCGGTGCGCTCCGCCTGCTCCCCGGCGAGGTCGTAGATCCCGCAGCCGGCATGGGTGTCGAGATAGCTCCAGGGGGCGGGCTTGCCGTTCAGGTGGCGCACAATCAGCGCAAGAACGACGTGCTTCAGCACGTCCGCGAAGTTTCCGGCGTGGAACGCGTGACGGTAGTTCACGGGAACGCGGCGCGTCTCACGCGTCTTCAGCCGCTGGCGGCAGCATGACGACGAAGTCTTTGGCGCAGGGCTCGATCACCGACCAGACGCCGGTGAAGCCGGGCTCCAGCACCATGGCGTCGCCCGGACCAAGCGCCTTGGGCTCGCCGCCGTCGGGCGTGACCACGCACCGCCCGGAGCGCAGGCGGCACCATTCCCATTCGTCATAGGCGACCCGCCACGCCCCGGTCGTGGCTTCCCAGACGCCCGCGAACAGCCGGCCGTCGGGCGCCTCGTAATGCACATGGGTTCGGAAGGTCGGCGCGCCCTCGATCACGCGGTCGGGCGGCGGCGCGCTCTCCTCCGGCGGCTCGGCCGCGGTCCCCAGCAGGTGCAGCCGCATGGCGGCGTCGGGAGCGTCGGTCATCGTCCGTCTCCGCCAGAGGCCGGCATCACCACGGCGCCCGACCGGCAGGCGCGCCGGTCGACCTCCGCGCAGGGCCTGAATCGGAGATCCTTGGTCATGCAGATGCGCACTTCATTGAGCAGACGCCCCTGGCACTGAACGGCGATCATCGAGGGGCGGAGCGAGGGGTTGGCGGCGACGAAGGCCTCTTCCACTGCGGCCGGCGAGGTCTCGATCCGCGCGTCGCCCGCCGCGAAGGCGTCGGGCACCCGGACGCGCTCCGCAGCCGTCCTGATCTGCCTGAAATATGAGCTCGGATCGAGCCCCGTACAGGTCCCATGCCGTCGCCATTCATGCCGGACAAGTCCCGGGCTCGGCATCAGGTCCAGAACGCCGTCGATCTGCGCGCGCGTCGGGCTCCGGCCCGTGACGGCGCAGTCGCTCGGAAAACCTCGCTCATATTGCGGCCAGAGCCCGTGGACCACGAAGCCGCGGGGCTGCTGCGTTCCGCATTGCGCGGGATCCGCGCGCGAGCCCTTCGTCGCGCAATAGGTCGGCGACCAGGAGAGCGACAGGACGTAGAAGTCGAAACCGCCGGAGCGGCCGGATTGCGCCTGCGCCGGCCCTGAGCCCAGAACCGCAGCGGCCGCAAAGGCCGCCGCCAAAAGCCTCACGGGCGGGCCATCTTGCATTCGGGCGCGAAGGCGTAGTTGCGATCAAGCCCGGTCACGCACCAGTCGACGCCGGCTCCGAGGGAGAGCCACTGCTGCCCTTCGGCCACCAGCCAGAAGACATGGCGGCGCACGCCGTCATTCGTGACGGCCTCGGCCGAACAGAAGCGCCGCGGGATGAACTCAGCCCCCCAGCTGCGGTAGCCGAGCTCGGCGGGGCGGGTGAAGTCCGACAGCGCCAAGCCCGAATGCCAGTACATGCGCTCGCGCTTGGCGAACGCGTCGCGGATCTGATGATGAACACGCGGATCGGCGCAGGAGGGCAGGCGGCCGGTGAAGCCGCGGTACAATGAGGCGTGCGCGGTGTTGCCCCCGGCGCTGGCGCCGGAGCTGTAATCCGCCGCCGAGGCGGCGCCGTTCCCCGCGACGCAGAGCAGCGCCCCCGCCGCAGCCGCAATCAACGCGTTTCTCATCACCGAAACCCTCTGGCCGACGCCGTCGACCATCGTTCGGGCGGCGGCGCAAATCAAGCGGAGCGGCGGGCGGGACTTGGGATCGCGGCCGCGACCGCTACCTTCCGGCGCCCGGTCGTAACAAGGGCGTAACAGCATGGAAAAGTTCGAGACCGCTCGGGACGCGGCTCTGGCGCTGAGGCCGGACCGGCCGCTCTACGCCTTCCGGCCTTCGGTTCTGACGGCGGACGCCGCCGCGTTCCTCTCGGGCTTTCGCGGCCTCACCGCGTATGCGGTGAAGACCAATGGCGAGGACTTCGTGCTCGACGCTCTTGCCCGCGCTGGCGTCTCGGCGTTCGACGTCGCGAGCCCGGCGGAGTTCGCGGCGGCGCGCAAGGCCTCCGACACGGCCCGGCTGCTCTACATGCATCCCGTGAAGGCGCAGTCCGACGTGAGGCTCGCTCTCGAGACCTACGGGATCAGGTCGATCGCGGTCGACCATGAGGACGAGATCGCCAAGATCCTCCGCGTCGTGCGCGCCCAGGACATTGCGCCGGGCGATCTCACGCTGTTCGTCCGCCTCGCCACCAAGGGTCACGCCGCTTACGAGCTGTCGAAAAAGTTCGGCGCCGCGCCGGCCCACGCGGTCGAGCTGCTGCGGCGGATCGACGGGATCGGCTTCCGCGCCGGGCTGACATTCCATGTCGGCAGTCAGGTCGAGGATCTTGCAACCTATGACCGGGCGGTGGCGAGCGCCGCCTGGGTGCGGGGCCGCGCCGGCGTGGAGCTGGCGGAGCTCGACATCGGCGGAGGCTTTCCCGCGCCCTACGGCCATGATCCGAAGCGGCCCGCGCCGGCGGCCCCGGAGGTCGGCGCGTTGCTTGCGCGCGTCCAGCGCGAGATCGACGAGTGGGGGCTTGGCGACCTGCCGCTGGTCGCGGAGCCCGGGCGCGTCATCGTCGCGCGCTGCCTCTCGGTGGTGGTGCGGGTGCTGCTGAAGAAGGGTCAGCGGCTCTACATCAATGACGGGATCTGGAGCTCGCTGTCGGATTCCTGGACCGGCAAGATCATGCTGCCGGCGCAACTCATCCCCGATCCGGCCCGTGCGCGGCCGAAGCGCGCGTCAGCGGCGCGGCTCGCGCCGTTCCGCGTGTGCGGCGCGACCTGCGATTCGGTGGACATCCTGTCTAGGCCGTTCTGGCTGCCGGACACGGTCGGGACCGGAGACTGGATCGAGATCGGCCACATCGGGGCCTACAGCCTCGCCCTCAGGACCCACTTCAACGGCTTCTATCCGAACGACTTCGTCGAGGTCGCTGCGCCGTTCGAGACGTCCGAAGGCCTGGAAGGCGTCGCCAATGTCGAGCCGCGCGCCGCGATGGCGTGAGGCTCAGCGCTCGCCCCGGAACACGATGGGGAAATTCTCCGGCTTACCGGCGCCGTCGCACTCCTCCTTGGCGCGGTATTCGATCATCCGGAAGGCGGCGCCGACCCACTCCCAGGTCCCGACCGTGCCGCAGTCGCCAGCGGCGCGCCCCTTGTCGAACGCCGTGAGCTGCTTCTTGTCCGGGTCGTAGGCGACGTTCGAGAGGGTGTCGACGCCGGTCCAGCCGATCGACTCCACGAAGGAGGCGAACAGCAGCGGCTCGAACCGGTTGGCGGCGCGAGACGGGTCCTCGATGAACAGCGCCGATTCAACGTTGTAGGCGCCCGACGTGCAGACGATGGACCATAGCGTTCGTCCGCCGCCAAGATCGGCCGCGAACGACTCTTCGGCCAGGAAGGACGGGTCGCCCTCGGCGGTGTCCCAGACCGGGCAGTCCCGCTCCGCCATGGCCTGCTTGAGCGGCGCAGGCGCGGCGTCGCGGGGGACGTCTCTCAGGCGGCCCGACAGCGCCGCCGGGCTCGCGCCGCCGATCAGCGCCGAAAGCGCGTCGGGCCGCTCGGCGCGACCCTGCCGGTTGTCCATCTCGGCGGCGGCGGGTCCGAAGCCAGCGAGCGACAGCTCGGCCGAGACCGGATCGCCGCCTTCGCCGGACACCGTAGCGCTGAGCGCCTTGCCGCGCCGCAGGAAGGGCAGCAGCCGCCGCGTCGCGCCTTCGGACAGGCGCAAATCCGTCGCGCCGGGTTCTTCCCCCGGCGCCGCAGAGAGATCCGAACCCGAGGCGAGCCTCACCGGCGGTCCGCCGTCGATGGCGACCGCCAGCCTCGGCCGCGGCGGCGCGCTCAGGGGGCCGACGAGCGTCAGCGTAAGGCGCGGCTGCGCGTCCTTCGCCGGCTCGCGCGACACGGTCAGCCGCGCGCTCTGCGCGCCCGAGGCCGGCGCCTCGGTGGCGGCGTGGCAATTCGGTCCGCTCTTGGCGTCCGAGCATGCGGCGGTCCACGCCCCGAACCTCTGCTCGGAACCCAAAGCAGGTCCGGCCAGAAGAACCGAGAGCAGGAGAAGGAGCAGTCGCATGATCATGTCTTTCGGCTGCAGGAGACGCGGGAGTCTTCGATCGCCGCCGGTCGGGGAAGGCCCGTCTCCTTCACGAAGACGTTATAGAGCCGGCTGCGCCTGCCCAAGAAAAGTCGCAACCCGAAGGCTCCGGACGCAGTTCAGCTACGGGAGGACTGTGGGCGCGGCCACGCGCCGCGCATCAGAGGAGAAGAACAAATGAAGAAGGCTCTTACCTTAGCGTTCGCCGCCACCTTTGGGTTCGCGAGCTTTGCAGAGGCCGCGCCCCGCGCGCCAAGCAGGGATGCGGCGCCTGCTCCGTCGCTCGACCAGGTGCGGGCCGACGCAATGGCGCGGCTTAACGCCGGAGACATCCAAGAGGTTCGCGATCGTCATGGACATCGCGGCGGCCACCGTGGCTGGGGCGGCGGCGGCCACCGCGGCTGGCATGGCGGCGGACATCGTGGCGGCCATCGCGGGCACTGGAACCGCGGCTGGAACGGCGGGACCAACTATGGCTATCGGCGCTATCGCGGCCATCGGTATTATGGCGGCCGCCGCTACTATTATGGCCATCGCTACCGTCACCGGCATTCCGGTTACTGGGGCGCGGGAATCGCCGGGCTGGCTCTAGGAGCGGCCATCGCGAGCTCCGCGCGGCCCCGCTATCGCACCAAATCCTGGTGCGCGAGCCGCTACCGCAGCTACAACTGGCGCACCGAGACATTCATCGGACGGGGCGGTCGCCTCTACCGCTGCCCGTAAGCGTCAGGGCCCGCCTCACAGAGGCGGGCCCGCCTTTTCGCCGGAACCTCGCCGGGCGGACAGGCGTTCAGTGTGCGAACGAAACTAGAACGGAGGCGAGGATGACCGATCACAGCACCCCGCAAAGTCGGACCGACGCGCGCCGCGCCGCCGATCCCGATGCTCCCAAGCCGGGCGCGGGCGCCGAGTCTGTCGACGTCAATCCCAAAACGGCGCCTGATCCGGCCAGCAACACGGAGAAGGACCCGGCCGACTGGGTGTCCGGCGACGAGCCGATGACCGGCGCGCAGGCCTCCTATCTGAAGACCCTCTCGGAAGAGACCGGGTCCGCCGCCTTCAAGCCTGACCTGACCAAGGCCGAGGCTTCGATGCTGATCGACGAACTGAAAACGGCCCGGAACGAGCAGCGCTGAGCTTCGGCGGTAGGCTGACGTGTTCTTGGGCCCCCCTGAGCCAAGCCGAGGCCCAAGGCCGCGCTCGCGTTCGTCGGTTCTGTGGGGCGGGCTCGCGACATCCAAACGCGTTAGACGAGACTGCCTGTCGCTGCCGGCCGCGTGAGCATGGGCGGGATCGTCTTCCGTCGTGCGAGCGGTCTATAATTCGCGCCCACGGGTTGCGCGAAGCGGCATGGCGAAGACGAAGATCATCCCGGTCATCTTGTGCGGTGGGTCCGGGACGAGGCTGTGGCCGGCGTCGCGCGCGAGCTACCCGAAGCAATTTCTGCCGCTGGCGGGCGAGCGCACGCTGTTGCAGGACGCGGCCTTGCGGGTCGCGGACCCTGATCGCTTCCAGACGCCGATCGTGGTGGCCAATCACGAGCATCGTTTCATCGCCGCCGAGCAACTGGAGCAGATCGGCGTCAAGGCCGTGCTCGCGCTGGAGCCGGTGCGGCGCGACTCGGCGGCGGCCATCGGGGCCGCCGCGCGGATCGCCCTGGACCGCGACCCGAACGCCCTGATCCTCGTGGTCGCCTCCGATCACGTCATCACCGATCCGGCGGGATTTCTGGCCGCCGTCGATCGCGGTCTGCCGGCGGCGGGCGTCGGCCGGATCGTCACGTTCGGCGTCAAGCCGAGCAGGCCGACCTCCAAATACGGCTATATCCGCGCAGGCGCGCCGCTCGCCGGAGCAGACGGCGTGATGGAGGTCGCCGCGTTTGTGGAAAAGCCTGAGCCGGCGCTCGCGGAGAAACTGGTCGCCGAAGGCTGCGTCTGGAATTCCGGGAATTTTCTCGCCCGCGCCGAAACGCTCTTGTCGGAACTCGCGCGACTGGCGCCCGCGATCGCCGGCCCCGCGGCGGCAGCCGTGGAGCGCGCCACCAGCGACCTCGACTTCCTCAGGCTCGATCCCGAGAGCTTCGCCGCCGCCGAGGCGAACTCGATCGATTATGCGGTGATGGAGCGGACGCCGCTCGCCGCGGTCGCTCCGGCGGAGTTCGGCTGGTCGGATGTCGGCGGGTGGTCGGCGCTGTGGGACGTCGCGGAGCGCGACGCCGCCGGCAACGCGCTGATCGGCCCGAGCGCCGCCGCCGACAGTCGAAACTGCTACGTGCGCTCCGAAAAGCACTTCACGGCGGTGGTCGGCGTGGAGGATCTGGTGGTGGTTTCGACCGGCGACGCCGTGCTGGTCACCACGCGCGGGCGGTCCGACGAGGTGAAGGACCTCGTCGCCCGGCTCGCCGCGGACGGCGAGGGCACCGCGACGCAGGCCGCGTTCATGCACCGGCCATGGGGCTCGTACCAGATCATCGACCACGGCGGCCGCTTCCAGGTGAAGCGCATCACCGTGAAGCCCGGCCGCAAGCTGTCCCTGCAGAGCCACGCCCACCGCGCCGAGCACTGGATCGTGGTGCGGGGGGTTGCGCGCGTCACGATCAACGAGGAAGCCCGGCTCATCGGCGAGAATGAGTCGGTCTACATCCCGCTCGGCGCGCGCCACCGCCTGGAGAACCCGGGCGAGGAGCCGCTCGACCTGATCGAGGTTCAGTCCGGCGCCTATCTCGGCGAGGACGACATCGTCCGCTACGAGGACGACTACCGCCGGATCTGAGGCCTCAGAGGCCGAGTTCGCTCAGCGACGGATGATCATCCGGCTGGCGGCCGAGCGGCCAGTGGTATTTGCGGTCGGCTTCTGCGATCGGCAGATCGTTGATGCTGGCGATGCGCCGCCGCATCAGACCCGCGTCGTCGAACTCCCAGTTCTCGTTGCCGTAGCTGCGGAACCAGCTGCCGCTGTCGTCGCGCCACTCATAGGCGAACCGGACCGCGATCCGGTTCTCATGCCAGGCCCAGACCTCCTTGATCAGCCGGTAATCGAGCTCGCGCGCCCATTTGCGGGTCAGGAAGGCTTCGATGGCGTCGCGGCCCTGAAGGAATTCCGCCCGGTTCCGCCAGACGCTGTCGACCGTATAGGCCTGCGCGACGCGGTGCGGATCACGGGTGTTCCAGGCGTCCTCGGCCATCCGGGCCTTCTGGGCGGCGGTCTCGGCGGTGAACGGCGGGAAGGGCGGACGGCTCATCGACCACGGTCCTCGCGGCTGTCTTCAGTCGGCGCAGCTTTCAGCAAAATCGGCGGGAGTCCAGCGGCGGGAGCGCCTGCGCGCCGAGGGCGCCATGCGGCACGGCGCTAGGCGAGCCCCCCGGCGCGCTTGATGAACGCGACCACCGGCTCGACGCCGACCCCGTTCCGGACGCTCGCGAACACATATGGCCGGTCCTTGCGCATGCGGATCGTGTCGGCCTCCATCACTGAGAGGTCGGCGCCCACCATCGGGGCGAGGTCCGTCTTGTTGACGACCAGCATGTCCGACCGGGTGATGCCGGGGCCGCCCTTGCGCGGGATCTTCTCGCCGCCCGCGACGTCGATGACGTAGATCGTGATGTCCGCGAGCTCGGGCGAGAAGGTCGCTGCGAGATTGTCGCCGCCGGATTCGATCAGGATCAGGTCGAGGGCCGGGAACTTGCGGGTCATCTCCGCGATCGCCGCGAGGTTGATCGAGGCGTCCTCGCGGATCGCGGTGTGCGGGCAGCCGCCGGTCTCGACGCCCATGATCCGCTCCTCGGGCAGCGCGCCGGTCGCGGTGAGGATGCGGGCGTCCTCCTTGGTGTAGATGTCGTTGGTGATCGCGCAGATCTCGTAGGGGCCGTGGAAGGCGCGGCAGAGCGCCTCCAGCAGCGCGGTCTTGCCGGAGCCGACCGGGCCGCCCACGCCGACCCTCAGAGGTCCGTTCGAAGAGCTCATGAGCGGAAAAGCCTTGTGTACTGGGTCTGGTGGCGGGCGGAGCCGAGATCGAGCCTGAAGGTGGACGACGCAAGATCGTCGAGGGTGAGGCCGGCGCCCTCGGCCGCGAGGCGCCGGGCGAGCGGCGTGAGCCGCGCCACGATGGCCGCGCCCGCCGTCTGGCCGATGGGGGCGAGGCGGACCCCGGCCGAGACGAGCGCCTGCGTCAGCGCGGCGAGGTAGGCTGCGGCGGCGGTCTCGCCCGCGATCCCGTGGGCCGCAGACGCGGCCCCGACGGCGACCGGATAGGCGATCTCGCCGGACAGCTCCGAAGCGATCGTCCGGAGCGCGTCGTTCGGCCAGGCGGCCAGAACGGCGTCCAGAAAGCTGCGGCCCTGCTGCGCGGTCTCGAGATGAAGCTCCCGCGTGGGCGCGAAGGCGAGCGCGAGTTCGTTGGCTTCCTTGAGCGCGGTCAGGTCGCCGGCGGCCGCGGCGCGCTGCGCCGCTTGGAGCAGGATCGCGTCGTTGCGACCGAGCCCGAGCGACAGCGCCTCCTCGAGCCAGACTTCGAGCGACGCCGGGTCCGTGACGTCGCCATCCTCGACCGCCTGCTCGAGCCCGTGGCTGTAGGCGTAGCCGCCGACCGGAAAGGCGGGCGACAGCCAGACCATCAGCGCAAGCAGCGGGTCAGTCATGGCTGTGATAGGCGCCGTGTTCGGGCCGGAACGGGCGCTTCACCGCCCGCGCAGCGCCGCCGAGGCCGCGGACCATCTCGACCAGCACATGGTCAGGGGCGACATAGATCGCGTCCTCCGTCACCTCGGCCGGCGTGTGGCGGTTGCCGAGATGCCAGGCGATCTTGGCGAGCCGCAGCGGCGTCGCGGCGGTGATCTCGACCAGCTCCTCCTCCGCCGCGCGCACCAGCACCAGACGTCCGTCCTCGAGCTGCAGCGCGTCGCCGTCGTTGAGATTCGCCGGGCGGCGGAGGTCGAGCAGGAAGGCGAGGCCGCCATTCGTCGTCATGGCGAGCCGCCGCCGCCCGCGCGCCTCGTGGTCGAGGGTGATGGAGTCCGCTTCTGCGCCAGGCTTCACGGCGGGGCGGCGGATGACGGAGACGGCGCGGGTCACGATCCTAGCCAGTCGGGCAACCGCTCCCGCATCGTCTCCCGAATCTTAGCGCCCACGTCGTGCTTAGCGTAGAGTCCTGATGATCTCGACGCATGCGCCACCTCGAACATGTCGACCGCCGTTCCGGCTAGTGTTTGTCCTTGAGCATGGCCAAAAATAGGTGGGCCGCTCGGGGATAGGACAATGGGATCAGTCTTCATCTGCCAGCCTTTTCTAAAGACGGCGTCAGCCATCCCTCGTAGAGCCCCCTTACCGCAAACGATGACTGCATCCGGCTCCACGCGCTCCATGATTTCTTTTAGGAACGGTGCCGAGATCTTCTTCTCGTGACGGAAGTCAATGTCCTGAATGGACGCAGAACGCCGGAAGGCGAGGTTTGTTTTACAAACGGAAAACCTGATATCTTCTTTCCGAGTTAAGATGGCGGGTGATATCAGTTTAACAATGAGATTTTCGCGCCATTGGCAGTCAAGTAGATCATGTTCGTTGTTCTCATAGTACGCAGAAGAAGCTGCGGCTTTCCTGCCGGCTCTGGAATCGAAATCGCCGTTCGGAAGGTGATCGTTCGGATGGCCTCCTGGGTTCATCCCGAGCAGCATCAGAGGCGCCCTACGGATGCCATTATAGAATATCTTGTAGAAGGCACGGTTAGTCAGCCCTGAGGCCCGCTGGTAGCGTTCTTCGAGGCCCCTCATGAACTCAGTGTCGACCGGTTCAGGGGCGCTCAAAATAGAAAATACCGCTGCGCCATCGGGAGGACTTCGGCCGGCTCGCAGACCAGCAGTTCGCCGTCGGCGCGCACGTCGTAGGTCTCGGGGTCGATCTCGATGACGGGCGTGGCGTCGTTCAGGATCATGGCCTTCTTGCCGATGCCGCCGCGCACGTTCTCCACCGCCACCATCGGCTTGCGTCCAAAGATCTTCGACGGGAGGTCGTCCTCCAGGGCGGCGCGGGAGACGAAGGTCAGCGAGTTCGCGAGCGGCGCCGGGCCGAAGCCGCCGAACATCGGCCGGTAGTGCGCCGGCTGCGGCGTGGGGATCGAGGCGTTCGGTTCTCCCATGATCGCGCAGGCGATCACGCCGCCCTTGATCACGAGGTCCGGCTTCACGCCGAAGAAGGCCGGCGTCCAGACCACGAGGTCGGCGAGCTTGCCGGCCTCGACCGACCCGACATGCTTCGACACGCCATGCGCGATTGAGGGGTTGATCGTGTACTTCGCCACATAGCGGCGGGCGCGCAGATTGTCGTTGTCGCCAGTCTCGCCCGGCAGGGCGCCGCGCTGGCGCTTCATCTTGTCCGCCGTTTGCCAGGTGCGGATGATCACCTCGCCGACGCGGCCCATCGCTTGGCTGTCGGACGACATCATCGAGAGCGCGCCGAGGTCGTGCAGGATGTCCTCGGCCGCGATCGTTTCGCGGCGGATGCGGCTCTCCGCGAAGGCCAGATCTTCGGGGATCGACGGGTCGAGGTGGTGGCACACCATCAGCATGTCGAGATGCTCGTCGATGGTGTTGCGGGTGTAGGGCCGCGTCGGGTTGGTCGACGACGGCAGCACGTTGGCGAGCCCCGCGACCTTCATGATGTCCGGCGCGTGGCCGCCGCCGGCGCCCTCCGTGTGGAAGGCGTGGATGGTGCGGCCCTTGAACGCCGCGATCGTGCTCTCGACGAAGCCGCTCTCGTTCAGCGTGTCGGTGTGGATCATCACCTGCACGTCCATCGCGTCCGCGACCGAGAGGCAGCAGTCGATCGCGGCCGGCGTTGTGCCCCAGTCCTCGTGGAGCTTCAGCGCGCAGGCGCCGCCGCGCACCATCTCCTCGAGCCCGGCGGGCAGCGAGGCGTTGCCCTTGCCGGCGAAGCCCAGGTTCATCGGAAAGGCGTCCGCCGCCTCGATCATGCGCGCGAGGTGCCACGGGCCAGGGGTGCAGGTGGTGGCGTTGGTGCCGGTGGCCGGCCCCGTGCCGCCGCCGAGCATCGAGGTGATCCCCGAGGCCAGCGCCTCCTCGATCTGCTGCGGGCAGATGAAATGGATGTGGCTGTCGAAGCCGCCGGCGGTGATGATCTTGCCCTCGCCGGCGATCACCTCCGTGCCCGGTCCGACCACGATGTCGACGCCCGGCTGCACGTCGGGATTGCCCGCCTTGCCGACCTTGTGGATGCGCCCGTTCAGAATGCCGATGTCGGCCTTGATGATCCCGGCATGGTCGAGGATGACCGCATTGGTGATCACGGTGTCGACCGCGCCCTGCGCCCGCGTCGCCTGGCTCTGCCCCATGCCGTCGCGGATCGTCTTGCCGCCGCCGAACTTCACCTCCTCGCCATAGGTGGTGAAGTCGCGCTCGACCTCGATGAAGAGCGAGGTGTCAGCAAGGCGAATCCTGTCGCCGGTCGTCGGGCCGAACATGTCGGCATAGGCGGAACGGGAGATCTTCGCAGGCATCAGAGCGGCCCCATCACGTCCTGGCGGAAGCCGTACACCTGTCGCGCGCCCGAGAAAGGCACCAGCGTCACGGTGCGCGTCTGCCCGGGCTCGAAGCGCACGGCCGTGCCGGAGGCGATGTCGAGGCGCATGCCGCGGGCGCTCGCGCGGTCGAACTCCAGCGCCGGATTGGTCTCGGCGAAGTGGTAGTGGCTGCCGACCTGTATCGGCCGGTCGCCGGTGTTGGCGACCGTCACCGTCACGGCCTCCGCGCCGGCGTTCAGCTCGATCTCGCCCGGCGCGGGGATCACCTCTCCGGCGCTGAGCTCCGACGCCTCGCCTTGGATCGGATGATGCACGGTCACGAGCTTGGTGCCGTCCGGGAAGGTCGCCTCGACCTGGATGTCGTGGATCATCTCCGCCACGCCGTCCATGCACTGGTCGGCGGTGACGACATGCGCCCCGGCCTCCATCAGCTCCGCGACGGTGCGGCCGTCGCGCGCGCCTTCGACCACGAAGTCGGTGATCAGCGCGATCGCCTCGGGATGATTGAGCTTCACCCCGCGGGCGAGGCGGTTGCGCGCCACGATCGCCGCCATGGCGACCAGCAGCTTGTCCTTTTCGCGGGGAGTGAGGTTCACCGGATCCTCTCAGCAAGACCAGACGCGGGGCAGGGGACGGCCCAGGAGCAGCGGCAGGACCGCGCGCGCGGCGTCGCGCAAGCGCTCGGCGAGACAGGCGAGGAGGCGCACGACGAGCAGCCCGTTCCAGGCGCTGGCGCCGGCCTCGACGTCGCGGTTTTCGAGCGCTTGCCTAACCTCGTCGAGCTTCGCCTCCGCGTCCGGCGCGACGTAGAGCAGCGTGGCGAGGCAGGCGCGGCCGTCGGCCACGGTGCGCTTGGCCATCAGATCGCGGACTTGGCCGTTCAGGCGCAGCGTCTCGGCGAAGATCAGCCTGCCCCCGCGGCGGACGCGCCAGCGGTCCTCGAAATCGCCCTCCTGCACGGTCTCGCCGCGGGCGGCGCGACCGAACATCAGCGACTCCCAGGCGAGCAGCCGGCCGTCGGGAGCGACCTCGGCGTCGAGGCGGCGGGCGAGCCGCGCACGGTCGAACAGGATCGTCTCCTGCGGCACCCAGGCGAGCGCGCCGCCGGCCTCCACCGCAAGCCGCGTCGCAATCTCCGTGGTCGCGCCGTCGGAGCGATAGATGCGTTCGGCGCCCGGGGTCGAAAGCGTCAGCGCCGCGTGCGGCCCGACCTCCGCCTGGACGCTCATGCGGTCGCCGCAGGCGAGTCCGCCGGCGACGTTCAGCATCACGCCGTCGAGCCCGTGCTGGCCGCGCGGGAACCGGAGCCGGGACGTGCCGCTCTCCGCCACCCGGACGGCGCGCGAAACCCCGCGCGAGGCTTCGACGCGGAGGACGATGGCCCCCTCGGAGCGCTGGCGACGGAGGCCGGGCTCCCCCTCACCCGGAGGGCTGACGCCCTCCGACCTCTCCCCGCCGGGGAGAGGTGAAGAGGGAACGCCGCTTCCTCGACCTCTCCCCAGCGGGGAGAGGTCGGCCCGCAGGGCCGGGTGAGGGGGCTTTTCGCTTCTTGAATCCTCAGAACGCAAGGCGCTGCCGTACATCGTCCCCCTGCAGCGCCTTGGCGTCGCCGCTCTCGATGACCTCGCCGCGCTCCATGACGATGAAGCGGTCGGCGAGCTCCTGCGCGAAATCAAAATACTGCTCGACCAGCACGATGGCCATCTGGCCGGTGCCGCGCAAGAACCGGATGGCGCGGCCGATGTCCTTGATGATCGACGGCTGGATGCCTTCGGTGGGCTCGTCGAGCACCAGAAGCTTCGGGCGCATGACGAGGGCGCGGCCGATCGCGAGCTGCTGCTGTTGTCCGCCCGAGAGGTCGCCGCCGCGCCGGTGCAGCATCGACTTCAGCACCGGGAACAGCTCGAACACCTCGTCAGGAATCGTGCGCTGTCCGCGCTTGAGCGGCGCGAACCCGGTCTCGAGGTTCTCGCGCACCGTCAGCAGCGGGAAGATTTCGCGGCCTTGCGGCACATAGCCGACGCCGAGGCTCGCCCGCTCATACGGCCTGAGATGCGCGATCGACCTGCCGTCGAAGGAGATGCGGCCGCCCGAGATCGGCCGCTGCCCGGTGATGGCGCGCAGCAGCGAGCTCTTGCCGACCCCGTTGCGCCCGAGCACGCAGGTGACTTCCCCGACCTTCGCTGTCAGCGACACCCCCTTCAGCGCGCGCGACGAGCCGTAATGCAGCGAGACGTCCTCGACGGTCAGCATGGCGCGCCGCTCGCGCTTCCCGAACAAAGCGCGACGGTCTCGTCCCTTCTCCCGCTTGCGGGAGAAGGTGAGGATGAGGGGGCTTCAGCCGGCCGCTTTCCGAGCCACAGGCCCTCACCCTCTCCCGCTTGCGGGAGAGGGGGACATCCACGTCGCGCCATCATCCTCATCGCCCGAGATACACCTCGATCACCCGCTCGTTCGACGACACGGCGTCGAGCGAGCCCTCCGCCAGCACCGATCCCTCGTGCAGGCAGGTCACCTTCACTCCGAGGTCGCGCACGAAGGTCATGTCGTGCTCCACCACCACGACGGAGCGCGTCTTGGCGATCTCGCGCAGCAGGTCAGCGGTGTCGGCGGTCTCCTGGTCGGTCATGCCGGCGGCCGGTTCGTCGACCAGCAACAGCTTCGGCTCCTGCGCGAGCAGCATGCCGATCTCGAGCCACTGCTTCTGGCCGTGGCTGAGCTCGCCCGCGAGCCGATGGCGATGGCCCGTGAGGCGGACGCGCTCGAGCAGCGCGTCGATCCGCTCCTTCTCGGGCGGCGTGCGACGCGAGAACAGAACCGGGAAGGGGCGCCGGTCGGTCTTCAGCGCGAGCAGGATGTTGTCCTCGACCGTGTGCATCTCGAACACGGTGGGCGTCTGGAATTTCCGCCCGATGCCAAGCTCGGCGATCGACGCCTCGTCGAGCCGGGTCAGGTCGTGGCTCGCCTCGAACACCGCTTCGCCGGAGTTCGGCCGGGTCTTGCCGGTGATCACGTCCATCATCGTGGTCTTGCCCGCCCCGTTGGGGCCGATGATCGCGCGCATCTCGGCGTGGTCGATCGAAAGCGACAGCGCGTTCAGGGCGCGGAAGCCGTCGAACGTCACGGAGACGTTGTTGAGGTAGAGCAGGGCGTTGGTGGTGCGGCCGCCGATCACCATGGGCTCACTCCGCCGGGCTCTTTGCGGCCGCCACGATGCTCTGCGCGGCCGGCAGCTCGCTCTTGCGGCGGATGCCGAGAAGGTCCGTTACGGCGCCCACGACGCCCTTCGGGATCAGCAGCGTGGTGGCGACGAACAGCCCGCCGAGCGCGAACAGCCACAGATCCGGCAGCACGCCGGTGAACCAGGTCTTTCCGGCGTTGACCAGGAAGGCGCCGAGCGCGGCCCCCACCAGCGTGCCGCGGCCGCCGACGGCGACCCAGATCACCGCCTCGATGGAGTTCGCCGGCGCGAACTCGGACGGGTTGATGATGCCGACCTGCGGCACGTAGAGCGCGCCCGCGACGCCCGCGAGCATGGCTGACAGCGTGAACACCGCGAGTTTGTAGTTCTCGACCCGGTAGCCGATGAACCGGGTGCGGCTCTCTGCGTCGCGCACTGCGACCACCACCTTGCCGAGCTTCGACGTCACCACCCAGCGGCAGAGCAGGTAGGAGAGCGCGAGCGCGATCGCCGTGGCGGCGAACAGCGCCGCGCGCGTCCCCGGCGCCTGCACGGAGTAGCCGAGGATTTCCTTGAAGTCGGTGAGGCCGTTATTGCCGCCAAAGCCCATGTCGTTGCGGAAGAAGGCGAGCATCAGCGCGAAGGTCATGGCCTGCGTGATGATCGAGAGGTAGACGCCGGTGACGCGCGAGCGGAAGGCGAGCCAGCCGAAGCCGAAGGCGAGCGCGCCCGGAACCAGGATGGCCATCGCCGCCGCGAACCAGAAATGGTCGAAGCCGAGCCAGAACCAGGGCAGCTCCTGCCAGTTCAGGAACACCATGAAGTCCGGCAGAACCGGATTGCCGTAGACGCCGCGCGATCCGATCTGGCGCATCAGATACATGCCCATCGCGTAGCCGCCGAGCGCGAAGAACGCGCCGTGGCCGAGCGAGAGAATGCCGCAATAGCCCCACACCAGGTCGAGCGCGAGCGCCAGCATCGCGAAGGCCAGATATTTGCCGAGCAGCGGCACGAGGTAGTCGGAGACATGCAGGGCCGAGTCGGGCGGCAGAAGCAGGTTCGAGGCGGGGACCAGCGCGGCCATCGCGAGCACGACGGCGAGGAAGATCAGCCCGGCCGCGTCGAGGAAGCGGTAGCGGCTCATGCCTCCACCGCCCGGCCCTTGAGGGCGAACAGGCCCCTCGGCTTCTTCTGGATGAACAGGATGATGGCGACGAGCAGCACGATCTTGCCCAGCACCGCGCCCGCCCAGGGCTCGAGCAGCTTGTTCGCCACCCCGATCGAGAGCGCGCCGACCAGCGTGCCCCACAGATTGCCGACGCCGCCGAACACCACGACCAGAAAGCTGTCGATGATGTAGCCCTGTCCGAGGTTCGGGCTGACATTGTCGATCTGGCTGAGCGCCACGCCCGCGACGCCCGCCACTCCCGAGCCGAGCCCGAAGGTCAGCGCGTCGATCCGCGCGGTGCGGATGCCCATCGAGCCCGCCATGCGGCGGTTCTGGGTGACGGCGCGCACCTGCAGGCCGAGGCTGGTGCGCCGCAGGAGGAGCTGGAGCCCGGCGAACACCAGCAGCGCGAACAGCACGATCGCGATGCGGTTGAGCGTCAGCGAGACGCCGAGGATTTCGATCGAGCCCTGCAGCCATTCCGGCGTCTGCACTTCGCGATTGCTCGGGCCGAACAGCGTGCGGACAGCCTGCTGCAGGATCAGGCTCACGCCCCAGGTGGCGAGCAGCGTTTCGAGCGGGCGGCCGTAGAGGAAGCGAATGATGGTGCGCTCGATCAGCACGCCGACCGCGCCGGCGGCCAGAAAGGCCACGGGAATCGCGACCAGCAGCGAGGCGCCGTCGAGGCCCGGCGCATGCGCGCGGATGAAGCCCTGGGTGAGAAAGGTCGCGTAGGCGCCGATCATCACCATCTCGCCATGCGCCATGTTGATCACGCCCATCACGCCGAAGGTGATGGCCAGGCCGATCGCGGCGAGCAGCAGCACCGAACCAAGCGAGACGCCGTAGACCAGATCCTGGACCAGGTTCGCGACCGACTGCCAGCGCTGGATCTGGGCGACGCCGGCCGCCGCAGCCTCCCTGACGGCTTCGGGGGAATCCGCCGGCAGCGAGTTCAGGATCGCGAGCGCGTCCTGGTCGCCGGCGGCCGCGACCGCGTCGACCGCTGCGATCCGCTCGGCTTCCGTCGCGTCGGGCTTGCTCACGATGATGGCGGCGCGGGCCTGTTCGAGAGCGGCCCTTGCTCCGGCGTCGGTCTCGGCGGCCAGCGCGGCCTCGATCGCCGGCAACGCGGCCGCCTCGCGCGAGCGGAACACGGCGCGCGCCGAGGCTGCGCGCTTCGCCGGGTCGGGCGCGCGCAGCGCGAAGGCCCCGGCGCCCGCCTCGACCGCCCGCCGGATCCGGTTGTTCACCCGCACCGTCTTGAGCGGCTTGCTCGAAAGCTCCGCCGGCGCCGGGCCGCCGGTCCTGGCGAGCAGCAGCGCGCCATCCGGCTGCTTGATCAGGACGGTCCTGCTTTCAGGCTCATAGGCAAGGCGGCCGGCGCCGAGCGCGGCGAGGATCTCGGCGCCGTTCGGCGGCGCCGCGGCGACCAGCGCCTGAATGGCCTTTTCGGTGTCGTCATATTTCTCGGCCGTGAAGCCGGCGAGCGCGTCGTCTACCGCGTCCGCCCGCGCCGGGGCCGCCAGGCCGGCGAGCGCCAAGCCGAGCAGGAGGAGCAGCACGCCGCAGCGTCCGCTTCCGGAGGGTCGTCTCGCTCGCATGGCGTCGCCGGTCATGATGAAGGACAGCGGAGGGCGGCGGCAGGAGGAGGAGATCGCCGCCCTCCGCGAGGGCTCGCAGAATTCAGATCACGAGCCCTGACCGCCGCACTTCTTGGTCTTCGTGTTGTAGTTGCCGCATTTGAGGTTCACCCAGTCGGCCTCGAGGTCCTTCGAACCCGGCAGGAAGTCGGACCAGGCGTCGCCCGGCACCAGATCGTCGGTCTTGGAGACCACGTCGAACTGGCCGTCGTCGCGGATTTCGCCGATCAGCACGGGCTTGGTGATGTGGTGGTTCGGCAGCATCTTCGAGACGCCGCCGGTGAGGTTCGGCTGCTCGATCCCGGGCAGCGCGTCGATCACCTTGTCCGGGTCCGTCGTGCCGGCCTTCTCGACCGCCTTCACCCACATGTTGAAGCCGATGTAGTGCGCCTCCATCGGGTCGTTGGTGACGCGCTTCGGGTTCTTGGTGAACGCGCGCCACTTCTCGATGAACGCCTTGTTCTCGGGCGTGTCCACGCTCTCGAAGTAGTTCCAGGCCGCGAGATGGCCGACGAGCGGCGCGGTGTCGATGCCGGCGAGCTCCTCCTCGCCGACCGAGAACGCCACGACCGGGATGTCGGTCGCCTTGACGCCCTGATTGCCGAGCTCCTTGTAGAAGGGAACGTTGGCGTCGCCGTTGATGGTGGAGACCACCGCGGTCTTCTTGCCGGCCGAGCCGAACTTCTTGATGTCGGACACGATCGTCTGCCAGTCGGAATGACCGAACGGCGTGTAGTTGATCATGATGTCCTCGTCCTTGACGCCCTTCGCTTTGAGATAGGCCTCGAGGATCTTGTTCGTGGTGCGCGGATAGACGTAGTCGGTGCCGGCCAGCACCCAGCGCTGCACCTCTTCCTCCTTCATGAGGTAGTCGACGGCCGGGATCGCCTGCTGGTTCGGCGCGGCGCCGGTGTAGAACACGTTCCGCTCGCTCTCCTCGCCCTCATACTGGACGGGGTAGAACAGGATCGAGTTCAGCTCCTTGAACACCGGCAGCACGGATTTCCGGGACACCGAGGTCCAGCAGCCGAACACGACCGAGACCTTGTCCTTGGTGATCAGCTCGCGCGCTTTCTCGGCGAACAGCGGCCAGTTGGAGGCGGGATCGACGACCACCGGCTCCAGCTTCTTGCCGAGCACGCCGCCCTTCTTGTTCTGCTCGTCGATGAGCATGAGCATGGCGTCCTTCAGCGTCGTCTCGCTGATCGCCATGGTGCCGGAGAGCGAATGCAGGACGCCGACCTTGATGGTGTCGTCGGCCGCGGCAGCAGGCGCCGGCGCGGCTGCGCCGGCGAGAAGCGCCGCGGCCAGCGCGCCCGCTGCGGCCAGTCTCCCAAGGAAGCTTCGCATTATCGCTCTCCGTCGATCCGTTCGCCTTACCGGCGGCGACGTCTCGCAAGCGGGATGCCAAAGGCGGAAGGCGCGGCTGCGCCGCGCGGACGCTCGAAACACCGCCGCATTTCCGGCTCAGCGCTTGACCAATTCCTAGGCATAAACGCGGTTTCGCCTATGGAATAAGCAGCGGCCGCCGCGTCGCGCTCTGAAGGTCTTGAGCCGCAAGATGGCGCGCGCTTTGCTGGCTCTGGGCGGGCGGCGCCACGGCCACCGTCACCCGCCGACCGTCGCGCCGGAGTCCAGGAGCAGTCGATGCGCAGAACCGTTGTCAGATCCTTCCTCGCCCTTGGTGCGGCCTTCGTTCCCGCCGTCGCTCAGGCGCATGTCGGCGTCGGCGCGGCGCACGGTTTCGCTCATGGCCTCGCCCATCCGTTCAGCGGCCTCGACCACGTGCTGGCGATGACGTTGGTCGGCGTGCTTGCGGTCCAGCTTGGCGGCCGGGCGATCTGGATGGTTCCGGCGGCCTTTGTGAGCGTGATGATGGTCGGAGGAGCGCTCGGAGCCGCGGCCGTGAACATCCCGTTCGTGGAGACCGGCATCGCGCTTTCGATCATCGTGCTCGGCGCAATGGTGGCGTTCGACGTCAAGGCGTCCGCCGCAGCCGCGGCCGCGATCGCCGGCCTGTTCGCCCTGTTCCACGGCCACGCCCATGGGGCCGAGACGCCCGCGACCGCCAGCGGCCTGATCTACGGCGCAGGCTTCGTGCTGGCGACCGTCGTGCTTCACGCCATCGGCGTCTCTCTCGGCTTTGGGCTGCATCGTCTGGCCGAGACCAAGGCGAGGTTTCTGACCCGCAGCGCCGGCGGCGTCGCCGCGCTCCTCGGCGTTCTGGTCCTCGCCGGCGCCGCCTGATCAGGCGGCGCATGTTCAAGCCGGGCCAGTCGGCAAAGGGGCTTGACGCCGCCGCCTCCTAACTATACCTCGCGGTACGATACCGATCGGTATATTTCGAGGGGCGGGCGATGGCGCAGGTTCTTTTCGGATCGAGGTTCTGGCTCGGAGCCGCCGTCCTGGGACTTGCGGTCGGAGGTCTCGGCCTCCCAGCCGCCATCCCGGCCGGCGAGGCGACGGAAGCCGCCGCGGCGACTCCGCCGGCCGCGACACCGGCCGCGGTGGCCAAGGTCGAAGCGCGCGACATCGTCTCGTGGTCGGAGTTCTCCGGCCGGCTGGAGGCGGTGGACCGCGTCGAGATTCGTTCGCGCGTCGCCGGGCAGATCCAGGCCGTGAATTTCCGTGAAGGCGCGCTGGTGCCGCAAGGCGCGCCCCTGTTCACGATCGATCCCGCGCCGTTCCAGGCGGAGGTCGATCGGGCGAAGGCCGACGTCGCGGCGGCCGAGGCGCGCGTCACGCTGGCGCGCTCCGACGTCGAGCGCGGCCAGAAGATGACGGCGCTCGCGACCATTTCGCAGCGCGATCTCGACCAGCGGCAGAGCGCTCTGCGCGAGGCGGAGGCGAGCCGGCAGGCGGCCGCCGCCGCGCTCAGGACCGCGGAGCTCAATCTCGGCTACACGCAAATTCGCGCGCCGATCGCCGGCCGCGTCGGCAAGATCGAGATCACGCCCGGCAATCTGGTGGCGGCCGGACCCGGCGCGCCGGTGCTGACGCGGCTCGTCTCGGTCGATCCGATCTATGCCAGCTTCGACGCCGACGAGCGGGCCGTCCTGGCGGCGGTCGAAACCCTCCCCAGCGAAGGCGACCTTTCGGCCAAGATCGACGCGATCCCCGTCGAGATGACCACGACCGGCCGCGAGGCCGTTCGCGGCAAGCTTCAATATGTCGATCCGTCGGTGGACCCGGCCACGGGCTCGGTCCGCGTCCGCGCGGCGTTCGCCAATCCGGACGGCCGGCTGATGCCGGGCCAGTTCGCCCGGCTTCGCATGGGACAGGCGAAGCCCGAGCAGGCGGTGCTGGTGAGCGAACGGGCCGTCGGCGTCGACCAGGACAAGAAGTTCGTGCTCGTGGTCGGCGCAGACGACAAGGCCGCCTACCGCGAGGTGAAGCTCGGGCCGTCCGCCGACGGGCTCAAGATCGTGCTGAGCGGGCTGCAGGCCGGCGAGCGGATCGTGGTCAACGGCCTGCAGAAGATCAGGCCCGGCGCGCTTGTGGCGCCCGAACCGGCCGCAATGGACGGCTCGCCGCTCGCCGAGCGACAGGCTTCCGCCGCGCACTGACCGCAAGGCGCCCGAAACGATCACGGCGCCGCGTCGCTCGTGACGCGGATGACGGCGCTCACCGAGCAAAGAGCCGGCCATGAACATCTCAAAATTCTTCATCGACCGGCCCGTCTTTGCAGGCGTGCTGTCGACCGTCATCTTCCTCGCCGGGCTCCTGTCCGTGCGGGTGCTGCCGATCTCCGAATATCCGGACGTCGTGCCGCCGCAGATCGTGGTGCGGGCGACGTACCCGGGCGCGAGCCCGAAGGTCATCTCCGAGACCACTGCGACGCCGATCGAGGAGCAGATCAACGGCGTCGAGGGCATGCTCTACATGGCGAGCCAGGCGACGACCGACGGCGTCATGACGCTGACGGTGACGTTCGCGCTGGGCACCGATCCGGACAAGGCGCAGCAGCTCGTCCAGAACCGCGTCAGCCAGGCCGAGCCGCGGCTGCCCGAGGAGGTGAGGGCGCTCGGCGTCACCACGGTGAAGTCGTCGCCCGACCTGACGCTGGTCGTGCATCTGACCTCGCCGAACGGCCGCTACGACATGACGTATCTGCGCAATTACGCGGTGCTCAACGTCAAGGACCGGCTCGCGCGGATTCCCGGCGTGGGCCAGGTCCAGCTGTTCGGCTCGGGCGACTACTCGATGCGCGTCTGGCTCGACCCGCAGAAGGTGGCGGAGAACGGGCTGTCGGCATCCGACGTGGTCAACGAGATCCGCGCCCAGAACGTGCAGGCCGCAGCCGGCATCGTCGGCGGCTCGCCGACTCCCTCCGACGTCGATCTGCAGCTCTCGCTGAACGCGCAGGGCCGGCTGCAGAGCGAGGAAGAGTTCGGCGACATCATCGTCAAGACGGGCGCGAACGGCGAGATCGTGCGGCTGCGCGACGTCGCCCGCATCGAGATGGGCGCGGCCGACTACGCGCTGCGCTCGCTGCTCGACAACAAGTCAGCCGTCGCCGTGCCGATCTTCCAGGCCCCGGGCTCCAACGCCATCGACATCGCCGATCGCGTGCAGGCCGAAATGCGCGACATCAAGGCCAACATGCCGGACGGCGTGGACTATTCGATCGTCTACGACACCACGCAGTTCGTGCGCGCGTCGATCGAGGCGGTGATCCACACGCTGCTCGAGGCGGTGGCGCTGGTCGTGCTCGTGGTCGTGCTCTTCCTGCAGACCTGGCGGGCCTCGATCATCCCGCTCGTCGCGGTGCCGGTCTCGGTGATCGGCACCTTTGCGGTGATGCATCTGCTCGGCTTCTCGATCAACGCGCTCAGCCTGTTCGGCCTGGTGCTCGCGATCGGCATCGTGGTCGACGACGCGATCGTCGTGGTCGAGAACGTCGAGCGCAACATCGAGGAGGGCCTGCAGCCGCGTGAAGCGGCGCTCAAGGCGATGCAGGAAGTCTCGGGGCCGATCATCGCGATCGCGCTCGTGCTGGTCGCGGTGTTCGTGCCGCTCGCCTTCATCAGCGGCCTGACCGGGCAGTTCTACCGCCAGTTCGCGCTGACGATCGCGATCTCGACCGTGATCTCCGCGATCAACTCGCTCACCCTGTCGCCCGCGCTGGCGGCGCTGCTGCTGAAGGGGCACGGCGCGCCCAAGGACCGACTGACGCGGGTGCTGGACTTCACGTTCGGCTGGTTCTTCCGCGGCTTCAACCGCGCCTTCGGCTGGGGCGCGCAGACCTATAGCCGCGGCGTCACCTTCGCGATCGGCCGCAAGCTTGTGATGCTGGCGCTCTACGTCGCGCTACTCGGCGTCACCGGGCATCTGTTCCGCGTCATCCCGGGCGGCTTCGTGCCGGCCCAGGACAAGCAGTACCTCGTCGGCTTCGCGCAGCTCCCCGACGCCGCCACCCTCGACCGCACCGAGGACGTCATCCGCCGCATGGGCGACATCGCGCTCAAGCAGCCGGGCGTGCAGAGCGCCGTCGCCTTTCCGGGCCTCTCGATCAACGGCTTCACCAACTCGTCCAACGCCGGCATCGTGTTCGTCACGCTGACGCCGTTCGAGGAGCGGCGCGACCCGTCGCTCAGCGCCGGCGCGATCGCCATGAACCTGAACCGGCAATATGCCGGCATCCAGGACGCGGTGATCGCGATGTTCCCGCCGCCGCCGGTGCAGGGGCTCGGCACGATCGGCGGCTTCAAGCTCGAGATCGAGGACAAGGCCGGCCTAGGCTATGACGCGCTCGACCAGGCCACCAAGGCGTTCCTCGCCAAGGCGCAGGCTGCGCCGGAGCTCGCCGGGCTGTTCTCGTCCTATCAGGTGAACGTGCCGCAGCTTTTCGCCGACATCGACCGCACCAAGGCGCGCCAGCTCGGGGTGCCGATCACGGAAGTCTTCAACACGCTGCAGATCTATTTCGGGTCGCTCTACGTCAACGACTTCAACAAGTTCGGCCGCACCTACTCGGTTCGCGTGCAGGCGGATTCGAATTATCGCGCCCGCGCTGAGGACGTCGGCTTCCTGAAGGTGCGCTCCAATTCGGGCGAGATGATCCCACTCTCCGCGCTGATGACCGTCAGGCCGAGCGCGGGGCCGGAGCGCGCCATGCGCTACAACGGCTTCCTGTCCGCCGACATCAATGGCGGCGCGGCGCCGGGCTATTCGACCGGCCAGGCGCAGGCCGCCGTGACGAAGATCGCCGCCGAGACCCTGCCGAAGGGTTTTGCGTTCGAGTGGACCGAACTCACCTATCAGGAGTTCATCGCCGGCAATTCCGGGCTGATCGTGTTCCCGGTCGCGATCCTGCTCGTCTTCCTGGTGCTCGCCGCCCAGTATGAGAGCCTGACGCTGCCGATCGCGATCATCCTGATCGTCCCGATGGGCATTCTGGCGGCGCTCACCGGCGTGTGGCTGTCGGGCGGCGACAACAACGTCTTCACCCAGATCGGCCTGATCGTGCTGGTCGGCCTGTCGGCCAAGAACGCGATCCTGATCGTGGAGTTCGCGCGCGAGCTGGAGCTCGCCGGGCGCACGCCCGTGCAGGCGGCGGTCGAGGCGAGCCGGCTGCGGCTCCGCCCGATCCTGATGACCTCGCTCGCCTTCATCATGGGCGTGCTGCCGCTCGTCACCTCGGTCGGCGCAGGGGCGGAGATGCGCGCCGCGATGGGCGTCGCGGTGTTCGCCGGCATGATCGGCGTGACGGCGTTCGGACTGTTCCTGACGCCGGTTTTCTACGTCGTCATTCGCATGTTGGCGGGCGGCCGCAAGCTCAAGGGGACCGGCGGGCACGCGCCGTTGGCCGAAGAGCACGCGCCGGCGGCGGGCGCCGGATCGCCGCTCTCCATAGGTTAGGGCCTTGCGAGGCGAAAGCGTCCCCACGCGCTCGCCAGGCCCTACGGTGGCGGCCGCCGACGACAGCTCGGCGGCCGCCACGCAGCCCTGACTTTCAGCTGAATTCGTGAAGCGCCGGAGCCTGAGCCCTCAGGCGACTTTGGCGTCTTGTCGGGCCGTTGGGAGCGCCCGGAGCGCCAGTTCGGCGACGCGCTCGAGTTCAGCGCGGCTCGCCCCGGAGGCGGCCTTGACCGCCATGCCGAGCCCGACCGACATCACATAACGCGCCCAGTCCGCAGGATCTTCGCCAGGCGGCAGTTCGCCCTCGGCGGCGGCCCGCTCCAGCCGCTCGCGCAGCGTGTCCTCGCTCAGCGAGCGCCGGGCGATCAGCTCCTGCCGTATCGCGCCGCTGCCTTCGCCGCCGCACACGGCGCTGTTGACGCCGAGGCAGCCCGGAGGATGCATCGGGTCGGTCAGCACGTCCGCATAGCCCTTGAGCAGCTTCTCGATGGTCGAGCGCACGCTCGGCTCCGCCAGCGCCTGCGCCACGAAGCACATGTGGCTCTGCTCGTAGCGGTCGAGCACCTTGCGGAACAGCTCCTCCTTGTTGCCATAGGTGGCGTAGAGGCTGGGCCTCGTGATGCCCATCGCGTCGGTCAGTTCGGTGAGCGAGGCGCCCTCATAGCCGTGCCGCCAGAACACCTGCAGCGCAGCGCAAAGCGCCTCGTCGACGTCGAATTCCTTGGGCCTGCCCATGGTCGCGGTCGTTCCGTCCGAATTCTATACCGACCGATATAGTGTCAACCGCGGCCCGCGTCGAGGCTTCGGCGGCGGCTCAAGCCGGATTGCGGTTCGACATCGCCGCCGCGATCACCTGGACGATCTCGCCTTGGGCGAAGGGCTTGGCGAGCTTGGGGAGCGTGATGTCCATGTTCTCGGACAGCTCCGCATAGCCCGAGGTGAGGATGATCGGCAGATCCGGCCGCTCGACCCGGATTGCGCGAGCGAGCTCGATCCCGGTCATCTGCGGCATCGCCTGATCGGTGATGACGAAGTCGATCGAGGGTTCGCGCCGTAGGGTGGCGAGCGCCTCGTCTCCGGATGCGGCGGAGAACACCGTGAAGCCGAGGTCCTCCAGCATCGCGGTGGTATTGACCAGCACCAGCGGATCATCGTCGACGGCGAGCGCCACGAAACGATGCAGATCGTCGGCGGAATGCGAGGGGCCGCCGCGCGCCGCGGAGGCTCCGGCGAGGGCAGGCGTCTCGGAAGCCGGCATCCAGAGCTCGACCGTGGTGCCTTCGCCGGGCTGGCTCTTGAGCGTCATGCGGCCGCCGAGCTGCTCCATCGTGCCATGGACCATCGAGAGGCCGAGGCCCGTGCCCTTGCCGACGCCCTTGGTGGTGAAGAAGGGCTCGATCGCCCGGGCGAGGGTCGCCTCGTCCATGCCGGCGCCGGTGTCGGAGACCGAGAGCCGCACGTAGCGGCCCGGCTTGAGACCGCCTGGCGCGCTTTCCGTGATCTCGTCCGGACGGGCTTCGATGACGATGGCGCCCCCGTCGGGCATGGCGTCGCGCGCATTCACGACGAGGTTCAGCAGCGTGAGCTCGAGCTGATTGGCGTCGGCCTGAACCGCGTCGAGCGCGCCCGGGAACCGGGTCTCCAGCGTGATCGAGGGTCCGAGGGAGCGCATCAGGAGGTCCATCATGCTCCGGACGAGTTCCGGAACATCGATCGGCGTCAGCGTCAGTTCCTGGCGGCGGGCGAAGGCCAGCATGCGCTGCGTCAGCGAGGCGCCGCGCCGGGCGCCCTGGAGCGCATTGTCGATCAGCCGGCTGGTGCGGGAATCCGAGGGCGCGTGTTTGCGCAGCATCTCGAGGCTGCCGATGATCACCATCAGCAGGTTGTTGAAGTCGTGCGCGACGCCGCCGGTGAGCTGGCCGATCGCCTCCATCTTCTGGGCCTGGAAAAAGGCCTCGCGAACCTTCTCCAGCTCGCGTTGCGCCTCGCGGCGTTCGGTGATGTCGCGCGTCACCTTGGCGAAGCCGATGAGCTTGCCGTCGTCGTCACGGATCGCGTCGATCACGATGTTGGCCCAGAAGCGGGTGCCGTCCTTCCGGACGCGCCAGCCCTCCTTCTCGAACCGTCCGTCGCGGATCGCGATGCCCAGTCCGCGCGCCGGCTCTCCGGCGGCGGCGTCCTCCTCGGTGTAGAAGCGCGAGAAGTGCTGCCCGATGATCTCGTCCGGACGATAGCCCTTGATGCGCTGGGCGCCCGCGTTCCAGCTCACGATCCGTCCGTCGGCGTCCAGCATGTAGATCGCGTAGTCGGTGACGCTCTGCACCAGAAGCCGGAACTGCTCCTCGCTGCGCTCGAGCGCAGCGGTCGCCCGGATCCGTTCGCTGAGGTCGCGGGTGATCTTCGCAAAGCCGATCAGTTCGCCGGCTTCGTCCCGAACCGGGTCGAGCACGATATGGGCCCAGAACCGCTGGCCGTCCTTGCGGACGCGCCAACCCTCCGCCTCGAACCGTCCTTCGCGCGCCGCGGTCTCGAGCGCCCGCTCCGGCAGTTTCGTCTGCCGGTCCTCTTCGGTGTAAAATAGCGAGAAGTGCTTTCCGAGGATCTCCGCGGGGGCGTAGCCCTTGATGCGCTGGGCGCCCGAATTCCAGCTCGAGACCCGGCCCGTCGGATCGATCATATAGATCGCGTAGTCGGTCACCGCCTCGACGAGCAGCCGATAGCGCTTCTCTTCAGTCTGCGCGTCGTCGAGCCGCTCTTGTAGCGCCATTACATTCCCTTGAGGACCGCCCCGCCCGCCGTCCGGGGCCGTTCATCCGCCTGTGTGACGCAAGTTGCAAGCCGATTGTGGTCAACCGCCCGTCGTCGTCAGCCCGTTCGGGTCACTTCTCCACGAAGGCCTTTTCGATGACGAAGTGGCCGGCCTCGCCGTGGTTGCCCTCCTGGTAGCCGCCCTCGATCAGCAGCGCCCGCGTGTCGCGGATCATCTC
>NZ_DATLJK010000007.1:0-22731 GCF_035538955.1 Hansschlegelia sp. | reverse complement strand
CGTCGAGAACCAGGCGCTGTCGCTCATCGACCGCCAGCTTGACCGGCTGAGGAACTATGATGAGGTCGCCGAGCAGCTGCGTCGTCACCGCGGCGAGACCGAGCAGCAGATCGGGCGGCTCGAGCAGATTCTCGGTTCGCTCGACGAAAGCCACTCCGCCCTCAAGGACGCCGCGCTGTCGTTCACCGGCAATCTGGCCGCGCTCGGCCACGCCGTCGCGGGCGACGAGATCCTGAAGAACACGTTTGCGAACTTCGCCTTCGAGAATTTCGAGGCGGCGAGCTATCGCTCGCTGATCACGATCGCCGAGGCCGGCGCGTTCGGCTCGGCGGTTCCGTTGCTCCAGAACAGCCTCGACGAGGAACTCGCCATGGCGGCCTGGCTCGAGCAGCGCGTGCCGGCGATCACCACCAAATACCTGACGCTGTCGTCGCAGGGCGAAAAAGCCGACCGTTAAATCTGCGCCGACCATCTCACAAGCCGGAGTGCGGTTGATCAGTAGGGGCTGCTCAGCCGCTCAAGGGCCGGCAGCAACCCTTCCCGTCGGCTGCATCAGCAGGAGAGCTCTATGAACAGACGACATGCTTTGATCACCGCCACGGCGGCGGCCCTTGCGCCACTCACCTTCGGCACCGCCTCGGCCCGTACAGCCGTCGGCCCGGCTGCAATCGACAGCATGAAACTGCCGATCCTGGCGGGCGGCGACTTCGCTACCATGACGAGCAAGCTTGCGCTCAGCCGAGCCCGCAGTTCGCCGGTGCGCGCCTTCGCCAAACTGGAGATCGAGGAGCAGGCAGCCGTGGCCCTGGCCTTCGGCGCCCGGTCCGGCACAGCTGGATTGACTGCCAAGCACGCCGCCCTGTTGCAGGAGCTCGAGAACGCTCCAGCCTCGGAGTTCGACGCGCTCTATGTCCAAGGGCAGATTATGGGACACCGCGAGCTTCTGGCCCTGCACACGAGCTATGCGAATTCTGGTTTGGATCCTGTCGCTCGGGGCGCCTCGATCGTGGCGGCGCCGTCCATCCATACTCACCTCGGAATGCTGCAAACGCTGAAGCGGATCGGCTGAGCGGCTGGCCGGAGGATGGAACAGGAACTTGGATTCTCAGACAGCGCGGCCTCAAGAGCGGCGCGAAACAGAACCGGAATGTGAGCGGATCAAAACAGGGGGCGGAAGGGTTACGGGCGCGAGCTTATCGAGGACGCCCTGCGCTGCGCGCTCGGCGCCCGGACAAGCTTCGAACTGAGGGAGGACGGCGTGCGCTGCCTCATCGAACTGCCCATGGAAAACGTCGGACGGCAGGACCCGTGACCTCTGCGCCCCTAACCCTCAGGGGCCGCCGCGTTCTGTTCGTCGAAGACGACTATTTTCTCGTGCGCGTGCTGGTGGACTATTTTAGGGGCGTAGGCGCTGAGATTGCGGGGCCGGTCGCCCGGCTTCAGCCCGCGCTGCAGATCGCCAGGACGGAAGCTCTCGACGGCGCTGTCCTGGACCTTGATTTGCAAGGCCAGTGCTCGCTGCCCGTCGCAGCGGTTCTCGTCGAGCGAGACGTCCCTTTTGTGTTCGTGACGGGCTACGACGGGAGGTCCCTGCCGGAGCACTACGCGAATTACCCTCGCTGCCAGAAGCCGGTCGACCCGTCTGTCGTGGCGAGAAAGCTATTCCCGGACGCCTAGTCGCTGGTGTCAGTGAGTGGGGGCTCAATCGCCGGCCCATCATCTGGCAGCGGCCGCCGCAGCGCTTTCGCCACATCAGAGGGGAGAAGCAAGTAGTACTGGACCACCACGCTCTGTTGGGACACCATCCCGCAATGCTTCAGCGCGCGACACCGGCGGCCCTGGATGATAACGAGGCCGCAGCTATCCGGCTGCTCTTGGCGGATCGCGGCTCCGAGATCGGCGATGCAGCCTTGCTCGATCGTCTAACCAAGCGGCGATGTATCCGTCACTCCACCGACGGGTTCTCGGTCACAGTTTTGGGACATCTCAGCTACTTGCAGGCAGTAACGGATCGCTTGCTGGAAATGTGAGTTGCCAGAGCGGCGTGACGATCGAGACGCACTCTCAGTTTAGCGGATGACAGCTAGCGGCTCTCTCCCCGAGGTTGCTCACAGTTTTGGCGGTTTCACACCTTAGCGATGGTAGGTTGCCCCGCGAGTATCCAGCCCCGCGCTCGCATGAAGTTGTTTTGCGACGCCGAGAGAATCAAACCAGGAGGTGACGCAGTTATTCAATTCGCTACTCTATCTCAGCGGATCCAGCTTCAAGCGCCGCGCTCGTATCCCAAGAGGACACGCTTGAATTGACGTTCCAAGCTCTAAAGCGGATGGCGGAGGCGCCGACTGGCTGAATGGGATTGGCGGCAATGCGCCCGGAACAAACACCAGCTCGGCGCCTTACTCCGTACATGCCTATCGGAATGCCAATGCCCGACCCAAAAATCGACTACGACTCCCTGATGACGATCGGCGCCCTGCTGAAGGACCAGTTCGAAGGGATCACACGAAGGCCGCTCCCGCAGAGCCTCGCCGACCTCGTTGAGCAGCTCGAGAACGCCGTGAATGGCGTGCTCCAATCCGGGGGAGGCGACACTCAGTAGCGCCCTCTACCCCAGCCGAGCTCAGCCGTCGCCCCTGTGGATCCTGGCGTAGCTGACGGCTGATCGGTCGGCCCTACGAGGCCGGGGGACTCGAGCGGATCTATGCCGAGCACAACCGACGCATCCACAATCTCAAAGCGGGCGCGCCTTTCATCAACCTGGTGGACCTGCACCATGATTCGTCCGAAATGCCGGCTGGCGATCTCCGCGGTCTGAGACCCTCCGCATGCCGCGAGCGTCGCCTCGCTTCCCGTGATCCACCCGCCTCCCGTTGAAGACGCTGTCGGCGTAATTCGACTAACCGTCACAGAGTACTCAACAAATCCCAGATCCGCGCCATCGCAGATCAGTCGTCCAATGTCCGCCAAGAAAAGCTCGGTTCGCATTTCGCCGCCCTCCGCGGGAAATACGCTCCAGAAAGGGATTGGTTCACAGAGTTGAGAGGCAGCGCCCTCCTCGTCACCCAGAGGCCCGTTATCCGGTCAGGCCGTCCGGCAAAAAGCCGCTGTGTCAGCGGAGGTGGCACTTCGGGCGAACCTTGGCATCTGACGCAGCTCTGGAAGCTCAACTAGCTCAAGCCCAACCCAGCCGCCCGCCCCGCGATCATGTAGCCCCGAGACAGTGGTTAATCGAAGGGAAGCGAATGCGTCTCCCGAAGATCGGCCTGAACATCGCCGGTCCTGTCGGGCCACTCGATAAGCGTCACCGTCCGGACGCCCTCGGCGGCGACGATGGTGCAGTCGCAATGGCCGCCAACCATCGCCGGCCGCCCGTCGGAGTTTTCGGCAGCAGCACGTCCAAGGCCTGAACGCTGGTTCTGGATCACGCGCCGGCAGAACTCGAGAGCGCCAAGGCTGGCTATTGCTCGGTTGACCGTCTCAAGGTCGAAGCTGATCTCTTCGCCGCTGACGAAGACCCGCGGCGCCGTAAAGAAGTTGCACTCGATCGGTTTATAGGCTCGCGTGCCGGGGCCGAGGCTCTCGTCAGCGCTTCGGACAGCGAAAGTGGCGAAGCGCCCTAGGTGGTCCGACCAGCCGCCGAAGTAGAAGCCCGCATGCGGACAGGAGCGGAATGCCTTCATCCGCCCCGCCGCCGCGACGATTTCCCGTAGCGCCTCCGGAAGCCTCTGCCTCGCCTGATCGAGGGAGCCGCACGTAAGCTCGTCCAGAGTCTCGTAGATAGGCCGCGGGCCGGACGCCATGAGCGCCCAGCGGGCGCCTTCGTTCACGCGCTGCTTTGGCGCGAAGTCGACGACCCTGCGGTCCACAGCCCCATACATCAGCGTATCGGACCATAGAATGACGGTGGTGGGGTCCGAAAGCATGTTGGTCGCGGTCAACGTGCGAGGCTCCGTTCGTGAGGGTCGCCCCGACGAGCCGGCCGCCGTGGTGAGAAATCGGCGGGTGCCGCACGGCGGCCATCGTCGGGCACATTCGGGCCGAGGTTCTACCCTGCTTTAGCCTCAACGACGGGGCTCCAGCCTCGGCAGCCGATCCGGGCTATTAGGACGAACGGTGGCTCCGGCACCGGGTACGGCCAGATCTGATTTTCGCCGAAAGGGGCGGCGCCGTCGCGGCGGGCCTCCTCGACCTTCCGAAGCAGGATGTCCACCTTGGTGCCGAGCACCGCGACCTGCTGCTGAACCGCCGCGAGCTTGCCGTCGAAGATGCGGTCGTTGTCGATCCGCTGCGTCTGGCCGGCGTCCAACCGCTGCGTGAGTTGCCCGACCTGGCCGGTGACGTTCGAGACGTCCCGGGCGTTGCGATCGACCCCGACGGCGTTCGTCGAGATCGTCGCCTGCATGCTGTCGAGGCGCGCCGCCAGCTCCTTCTGGGCCGCCCTCTGTTCGGCTGCGGCCGTGCGCTGATCCTCCCGGCTCCAGCCGAGCTGCAGCGAGGTGAGCGCGGTCATGAACGCCAGCACCGCCCCGAGGATCACTGTCCCGTACTGCCGCCAGAACGGCAGCGTGGGCGTCGGGTTCGCCTTGTCCATGCTCATAAGCAACTTACTCAACTCGTTCGCGATGCGCTCCGGCAAAGACTCCTCCTCCGCAGGTCGAATGATCGTCATCGCCTAGTGGTGCATCCAGAACGCGCGCTGGCCTGCGCCACGCTACGCCGTGCTCTTCCATCGGCACGCGGCCGGCTTCACCTTCCCGGACGCATACTGCGCGCGTAGGCAATCGAACCACGCGCGGCCGTCCCGGAGCCGGCTGTTGGCCTGGATCGCCGCCGAGCGGTTCTCCGCAGCGACGATCTCGACCGGTTGTCCCGCCCTCGGCTCCGGCAGCGGCACCGGCGCCAGATAGGCGGGCGGCGCGGGGAGCTCGCGGGCGAGGTCCTTCGGGCTAGCGCCCGAGCTGGCGCAGCCGGCGAGCCCCGTCAGCGTCAAGCACGCAAGCGCCTTTAGGAAGCTTCGTGGCATAATCCCTCACCTGCTTTTCGAGGCTCAGTCGCTCGGCTTCCTGCCGGGCGGCGGCGGCGCGCTCCTGCTCAAGAGCGGACTGCGCGGCGTTGCGGTCGGTCTCGGCCTTGGCGGTCAGGAAGCGCTCGTGGGCGAGCTCGTTCTTGTGCGCTTCGCTGTTCCGGCCGGACCACCAGCCGACGACGAGCGCGCCCATGATCGCAAGCACAGTGAGCGCCGCACGCGAGCCCAGAACCCAGCTGACGATGGCGCCGACGATGGGCATGTCAGGTTGCCGGCCCGGCGGTCTCGCCTGAGCGGACCTGCGCGACCTGTCCGGCTTCCGACTTGCGCGAAAGGTGCCAAAGCATCAGCGCGATCGCCGTCACGCCGCTGAACCAGACCACCGGCGGGATGTCGTGGAAGAACTCCTGAACCGGGGCGAGCTTCTCGCGCGCCTCTCCGAAGAACGACGCGGCGCCCTGAACCGTCGTCAGCGCCGCGCCGCCGGCGGCGGTGACGCCCGCCCACACCTTGGCGTGGAACGACTGCTGGACCGGAGCCAAAGTCGCCCGGATGTCCGCCGTGCTGAGGCTGGCGCGGTCGTCGGACACTGGCCGGGGCCTGGCGATGGCGAGCCGCTGAAGCGTTGCGGCGTCCGCGCCGCCGCTGACCGGCAGGTCTTCCTGCTTCTGGAAGGCGGCGACGGCAGCGGCCGTCTTCGGCCCGAACACGCCGTTCGGAATGCCGGCCTCGGCATAGCCGAGGGCGCGCAGGTTGGTCTGCAGCGCCCTCACCTGGTCAGGGTCGAGATCGACGGCCGGCGAAGTCTCGTCGACGGTCTCGACGAGCGCGACGGGCGCGGCGGGCGTCAAAGGCGTGTCGGGGATCTTCCGCCAGCGGTTCAGGCTGTTCGCGAACTTGGTGTGGTAGCCGTTCTTCGCGTAGCCGGGCCCGTTGTAGACCCGCACGATCGGCGCACACTCGGCCGCCGTGACAGGCCGGCCCTTTAGCGTCGCGTCCAGCTGGCGCAGATCGTCGGCGATGCCCGACGCCTTCAGGAAGTCGATGCAGGCGCGGAGGTGGTTCTCCTCATCCGCCATCATGGCCTTGACCATGTCCTGAATGGTGCGGAAGCCGATCATGGCGTAATTCGCGCCCATGACCTGGAACATGCCCCACGAGCACGCCATCAGGGCCGCGGTCTCATCGATCGCGATCGCCTTCGTCAGGCGTGGATAGCTATCCTTCGGATAGGGCTTCTCCCCCCATGCGGCGTAGGCCAGCCCCTCCCTTACGGCCCGGTCGCGCTTCGCGCCCTTGCCGAGCTCGCGATAGAAGACGTGCGGCTCGAACAGGATGAGCGGACGGCCCTTGGCGTCGAAGCCCTTGCCGCGGCTCTCGCAATCGATGAAGGCGTGAAGGATGTCTTCGCCCACGCCGATCGCCGCGCCCTCGCGCGGCAGATCGATGTCGTCCAGGCGCACGGCCGCGCCGACGAAGCCGTTCCATTCCATGGGTATGCTCCGGACATGAAAGAGCCCGGCGCGCGGGCCGGGCTGGGTCGTGAATCCGTGGAATTTGCCAAATCCAAATTGTCGATGGACAATCAGTGGATGACACCAATGACCGACTGTCTGGTGGCCTTCGCCGTCGCTTCGGGGATGAGCGACACAGATGCGGCGGCGCGGGCGCAGACCGCGATGGACGCCTATCTGGCCGGGTTCGAAGACGATCCGGACGGAGCCGTGGACGCGTTACGTGAGCTTGAGGCAGCGTTCCTCGAGATGAATCTCGACAGCGGTCCGGCCGAGTTGATCAAGCAGGATCTTCAGGCCCGGATCACCGAACTTGCACGTCAGCGGTGAGCGCTGGACTGAAGGCATGAAAAGGCGCCCGAAGGCGGTGCGGGTGTCAGCGGTTCATGACGTGCGGGCTCACACCAGCCCCGGGTTCTTCTCTCCCACATAAGCGACGAGCTTCGCCCGGGTGGCCGCGGCCGCCGCGTCGCTCAGGTCGTCGGTGAACCACCACAGATCCTGAAGCTGCATGTCGACGCCGGGGAAGAGGTCGAGATTGGTGCTCGGCTCGTACTGCCCAAACACCGTCAGATCCGTGTCGGCGAAAGCGTCGATGCCGGTCGTGACGTCGACGCCGACCTGGACGTTTGCGATCAGCGCCCGAAGCCGGCCATTGGCGCCCGAGGGGCCGTTCCAGCAGATCATGGCGAAGTAGAAGCCTGCCGCGGGCAGCACATTGTCCGCGGTCGTCAGCCGCGCCGTCGCAGCCGAGTAGACGCGCAGGCCACGGTTCGCCGGACGGACCTGGATCTGCGCGCCGCCGGCCTTGCGGGCGCCTACCACAGCCTGGGTGACGGCTCCGGTCCCCATGTCGCCGATCCATGCGCAGGTCCACTTGCCGGCGTTCGACCAGTGCGGCGCGCCGACCGGCCCGCTCAGGGTCCCGGGCGCGCCAGAGGCGCTGGACTTGATCGCCTTCCGGCTGCCCGCGGCGACCCGCGTCGGGAAGTTCGGCGTGCCGACGTGCGCCGGGACCCACGCCTCGTCGGGGTTCTTCCGGTTCAGCCATCGCAGCTTGGAGGACACGAAGCCGGCCTCGGCATGAAGCCATGTCCGGAGGCTCGCATCAGCAGACAATTCGAGCTCGGTCGCGCTCGGCAACACGACGATCGGCGCGTCGGACTCGACGATGTCGTTCCTGACGGTGACGCGGGTGTTCATGTCAGCTCCCAAGGCGAGAGGAAGTTGCGAATGGGATCAGCGACGCCGGCGATCGTCAGGCTGGTGTCGTCGCGAAAGGCGGAGCGGGCGCGGCCGGCGTGATGACCACCTGCCTGTCGGCGGCCGGCGCAAATGATCTGCAGTCCCGGGCCGGGCGCGGCGGCGAAGGTGATGTCGATCTGGTCAACCGGCGCGCCCGCCTTGATCGTGTCGGGCGTCGACGTGCCGGCAAGCGCCACGCTGGTGATGACGAGATCGGTCGCGCTTTCGACGCCGGCGGCGTCGCGAGCGACGAACCCCTTCCCCGCTCCGAGCGGATTGGCGACATCATCGGCGATGATGACCCCCGGCGGTTCAATCGCGAGCGTCTGACCCCAGTCGAGGCCGCCGACAACAACCCGCGCCACGGTCGCCGAGCGCATGAACCATCGCTTCGGCTGCAGCGCGATCCAGCCGCCGCCAAACACGCCCTCGAGGATAGCCCGGCCGATGGCGGCGCCGCGCGTCCGGTGCCCCTGGACGGTCGGATGGGTGCCGTCGGTCGCGGAATGCTGGTGCTGGTACGCGGCGCCGACATAGACATGAAGCCCCGGCGACTGCCGAGCGGCGTCCGCCGCCGCGAGCGCAATCTCCGGCGCGCGCCACTGTTCGGAGTAGAAGCCGCGGCAGGGATCGATCTCGATCAACGGCACACGCTCGGACTGACCGGTCCGCTCACGCACCCCTCGCTCGATCGCTTCACGCAGCCCCATGGTCCGCTGCGTGCGCGCCCAGCGCCGGATGTCCTCCGCGCTGTCGTTCTGCCCCTGGTCAAAGATCACCGCGCCCACGATCGCCCGCCGGCCCTCGGCCGCAGAGGCCGCGACACAGTTGTCAACGAGCGCCATGAAGGCGTTCCAGTTGACCGAGCCGGGCATGAAGTAGGGCCAGCCGCGCGCGATCTCGCCATGCACGCCCATGATCAGGCGCGGCGTGTTTCCGGCTCCGAAGCGGGCGTCGAGCTGGTCCAGGATGTAGCCGCCACATTCGGAGCAGAGCGTCTCGACGGTGACGCTCCGCTCATCAGCGAACTTCTGCTCGATCAGCGGCTGATAGCCCGAGAATGATCGCCCGTTCGGGAATAGGGCGGCGGCCCCGCCCGGCATGTAGAGCTTCGGGTGCCGCGGCGTCGTGTTGTACGGCGTCGAGCCGGCATAGTCGTCGGTCGTGCCGAGCGCGTAGCTCTGTCCGTAGACAAGCAGGATAACGTCGACGGACGGATCGTTGAGCCATGACGTCGGTGGCGCGTCCACCTGCTGATAGACGGCCGGCGTGATCCGGCCCGCGACTGTAGATTGCTGTTCGAACGCGCCTTCCGGGGAGGTCTTGTAGACGACGTCGTTCAGGTCGACGCCGGCGATGACGCGGCCGGCGACGTCGAGCTCGAGCGCCCGCCACTCTCCGATCAGGGGATAGTGGTCCGTGAACGAAGCCCCGGCGGGAAGCCACCTGCCCCTGACGGCCCGCCACTGCCGGCCATCCGGATCGACGCCTGCGACCGGCCGCAGATCGCCTTTCGCGTCAGGTCCGACCTCGAGCAGCGGCCATCCCTCGTAGCCGCCGACAAGCGCCTTCAACCCGTCGTCGCCGAAGGTCGACGCTATCGCCTTCTCCGCTTTGGGCGCCAGAGCAGCGAAGTCGCTCGCGAGCGCCTCGGCGCTGGCGTCGAGTTCCGCGACCTGGGGGGCCAAATCCGCCACCTGTGCCTGGAGCGTTGTGAGACCGGCGACCTGGGCAGGCGTCAGCCCGACGAAGTCGGAGATGCGGCGCCAGCCGGGGGGCTCTTCCGACCACGCATAGGTTCCGTTGTCCGGCACTATCGCGCCGGTGATCGGATCGACGTGCTCGGCGTCCTCCGCCGCGCCAATGACCTCGCCCTTCTGCCCCGCGCGGACCCCGGGACTGGTGGTGAGCTCAGGCCAAGCGCACGCGGTGATCGCATCTCCCTGAATGCCGAGGTTGATGATGTCCTGCAGGATGCCGACCAGCGTCTCCCCGAGAGCCAGTCGCAGGTCCAGCTTTGCTGGCTTGTTCGCGCCTGTGGCGGGGATGTTCTGGGAGACGTAGTCGCGATACGCCCGCTTGATGGCCGCAGCGAAGTCGTCGAGGGTCGCCATTCAGCGCTCCGCACATGAAAAGGCCGCCTCGGGAGCGCCGGGCGGCTTGGAAAGGCTCTGCGGCTCGGGAGACGGGCTAGACGACCGTCACGTCCATGTGGTCCGGCGCGCCTGAGGGCACGCCGGATGCGTTCGCGTTCTCGGCCCAGTACCGCCACGCCCCCGGACCCGGGTCGTCTGCGCCGCTGATCGTCTGGTTCGGGCTGACGTTCAGCGTGCGGATCACGCTCGCATCCACAAAGGGCTGCGCCGTGGTCCCCCGCCGCACCTCGATCGTCCGGACGTTTGCGCTGTTCGAGGCCGTGGCGGCGAACGACACGCCGGTCGAGACCGTCACGAAGATCTCTGGCGCCGCCGGCGCGGCGTCGTCGCCGATGACGGTGATCGTCGCCGTGACCGAGTAGTCGCCCGAACCGCCGCCGCCGCCGACATAGCGGGTCTGGACCTGATAGCTGCCGTCCGTGACGGGGCCGGAGAACACCTGCAGGTCGCCATCGTCCGACGGCGTCATGGGCTGCCAGGAGCCCGCCGTGCCCTGGCGATAGTGCCCCTCGAGCGTCAGATCAGACCAACCCTCGACCGGCGGGCTCGTGGCCGAGATGACCGCGATCGTACCGCCGCCAGAGACCGCCTGCCGGATCACCTGCAGAGTCGGCAGCGGCGGGATCGGCAGTTCGTCGTCGCCGGTCTTCGCCGGCACCGCAGGACGGCGGCCTTCATCCGTCGCCGGGTTCCAGCCGTAGCGGGCCTCAGGATCGAACGACTGGAACTCGATCTCGTAGGAGCCGTCCCCAAAGCTGTTGTCGTGGAAGTCGAGCACCTCGCACAGCACCATGCGGGTCGACATCTGCTCGCGCGAATTGAGCGTGAAGAAGCGCCGGCCGCGCAAATTCTCGCCGAACTGGTTGAGGCGCAGCGTGCCGCGCAGTTTGCAGCGCGCCTTCTCGAACTCGATTTTCCCGAGCCGGCGCATCTGCGTCCAGCTCTGGCACCATTCCGCCTGTGCGGGCCGGGCGATCACCTGCGCGCCGGCGTCGATCTCCGCCTGGTTCACCCACGGGTCGAGATCGACGTCGTTGTAGCCGTGGTCCGGTGACGAGACCTTGAGGGTGAGCTTGGTGATCCGCTCGTCGGCGAGCCGCCCCTTCTTGAGGCGGATGTCGTAGATGTGCAGGTCTTCGACGACGACGGAGGGCGCGCCGTAGTGCCAGCCGCCATAGATGACGATCGCGCCGTCGCCGCGCTCGGCGATCCAGCCGTCGAACGATCTGAGCAGCGCCTCCACCACCGACTTGCGCGGGGTCTCGCTGTCGAAGCGTCCGCCGGCCGCGTAGCGCGGCTCGAAGGTGCCGTCGGCGCGCTGCACGGGATCGTCGCAAAGGTCCATCGCGGCGAGCCAATAGTCCTTCACCGGCTCATAGACGCGCTCGACCTTGCGGCGATAGCCGGCCGGGCATTGGCAGTAGAAGTGCAGCAGCTGCCGGACCGGGTTTGTCGTCCAGGTCCAGGTGCTGTCGTCGTCGGAGCTCTGCGCGGCGTCGCGCGGGTCCCAGCAGAGCTGCCATCTGCCGACGACGGAAAGCTGCGGCAGCCCGAACGGATAGCGCTTCGGATAGTATTTCGTACTCGGCATCATGCAGATGAGCTCTGCAGTCGCGATGCCGTCGCCGCGGCAGTTCGGCCCCCACTTGTCCGGGAACGCCTCGATCATCTCCGCGTAGGCCGTCTCGGGCGTCTCGCCCTTGCGCCAGTAGATGCGGATCTCGCGCTCGTTGGCGTCGTTGCCGCCGTATTTGCCGTCGGCCTGCCCCTTCACCCAGCCGTCGTCGCCGGTCTCGAACTCGACCAGGTCGTCGTGCAGATACCAGTTCTCGTAGCCGTCGATCCGGCCCTGGTGGAAGGCGATCACGTCGTAGGACGTCGAGCCCTTCAGCTCATAGGCGAGATAGGCTCCCGCGTTGCGGCAGCGGCCGTAGGCGTAGATCGCCGGCGGGATGCTCTGCTTGAGGACGATCGAGCCGTCCTGCGGCTTCGGAATGTCGGGCTTGGGCGCAAGCAGCAGCTGCGCGCCGAGAAGGCCGCCGGTGAGCACCGCGCTGCCGACCAGCGCCGCAGCCGTCGTGCCCGCGATCGCCGTCGCGCCGGCGGCGACGCCGGCCGTGCCGCCAAGCGCAAAGATCGCCGCCCCGATCGCCGCCGGCATGCCTCAGACTTTCCATACGAGATGAGGCTGCACGCGGATCCTCTCGACATGCAGACGCACCAGGCCGTCGGCGGCGCGTACCGCCCAGCTCTGACCGGTCCGGATGCACCCGAAGGTGAGATGCCCGGGCTTCTTTCCGCGCGGTACGCGGATCAGGCCGATGTCGCCGAGCGCGGCCGCGGCCGGCTCGATTGGCGAGAGCCCGTTCCGCGCCGCCTCGTGGCTTACGAAGGCGTCCACGCCGCCCTCAGCCTTGAGGATGCGCGCCGCGGAGACCGGACCGGCGCAGCGGCCGAGATAGCGGGCGAGATCGAAGGCCGGCCGCTCGAGCGCCGCCCAGCGTGCGAGGAACAGGAGACAGTGGCTGCGCTCCCAAAAGCGCGCGTCTGCCTCCGCCTCGTCCAGATAGAGGGCGAGGCGGTCGGCGCGATCCGGGGTCATCAGAACTTAGGCCAGGTCTTCCGACCGCCCTGCGTAAGCAGGCTGGTGCGTTCGCCGATGGCGTCGTCGGGATGCAGCTGGCGGATCTGCGCGTCCGACCAGGACTGCAGCTGCGCGCCGGCACGGATGATCTGCTCCGTGCCGACTTCGAGGCTCACCGCGTAGCTCGCGTCGGAGAGCATGCCGTCGCGCATCGCGCCGCCGGAGCGGTTGAGCCCGAACACGCCGCCCTGCCCGATCCACACCCAACGGGCGGCGCCGATCAGCTGCAGCGCCTCGTCATAGAAGACCTTGCCGACGCAGAACTCAGCCCCTTCGGCAAGGTCGGCCTCGAGGTCGAACATCTGCGCGATCGCGCCGGAGATGCCCGGCAGGCCGAACTCAACGCTGTCGGACAGCCCGTTGATCACCTGCTTCAGCGCGGGCAGCGTGGCGATGCCCGGGAAGCCGTCATAGAAGGCGTTCGGCTCGTCCTCGATATGGTCGGCCGGGATCTCGACGCCGATCAGCGACGTCGTGAGCCGCGACAGCGACCCGTCCGCCCAGCGCACGCGCATCAACGCATCCATGCCGCCGGCGCGCTCCAGCCCGTAATCAACGGGAGGATCGGGCGGCAGTCTCACGCGTCGTCGCCCATCAGCGCGCGCAGATCCTCGATGAAGGAGACCGAGGGAAAGGAGACGATCTCCTCCTCGTAGTTCATGCCGTTCGAGTCCGTCAGCCGCATGGCGCAGCGCGGCGTGTCGAAGTCGATGACCGTCCCGCCCACAGCGGCCTCGCGCAGCGGCGGGTTGATCTCCAGGCTGTAGACGAAGCCGCCATCGATCGGCGTCGCCTCGGTGATCCCCGAGACCTCATAGAGCCGCTCGCGGGCGTTCGGGTGAACGATCGTGAAGGGCTCCGCCCCGATGAATGGCTCGGCGCCCGCCACCTTCGCGCGGATCGTAGTGGCGGCGTGCGCGGCGTGGGCGACGAGCTCGGCCGCGATCGCCAGCCCCATATAGCCAGAGCCGTCGTCGAACGTGCTGTCGTCGCTGTGCGGGACGGGGGCCGACGGGCCCGGCTGCGCGAACCATGGCCGCCGCAGCATCGGAACAACGATCCGGCCGACGCCGTTGCGCAGGCTCGCCCGGATCGCGCGCCAGGCCGAATACTCCTCCGGCGTCTCAAGAAAGACGCTCGACATCTCGCACTTCCACAGGCCGCCGCGGCCGAGCGGCAGGCGATCCGGCGTGTCAGCGGCGAGCGAGCGCGCGCCCTCGACCGCGCCGCCCACCACCTGCCAGTCCATCTTCTCGCAATCGAACAGGTCGATCGGGTAGTAGCTCGACGGCAGCATCAGTTGGTGTGCCCGTGGCGCTGTTCGCGGGCGCGGATCGCGCCGTAGTTCTTGCGCGTGACGTCCACCGCCTGCGCCCCGGAATGGGCGCTCTCCCGCCGCGCGATCGGCAGCGAGGTCTTAGCGATCTTGGCGCTGAACGCCTTGTCGTTCGTCTCGACCCGGATCGTCAGCTCGCCGCCGCCAAAACCTTGCGGCGGCGGAGGCGGCGCCGGGATGGCGCGAACGCGCGACCAGCCATTGTCGTTGCCGGCGGCCGGATAGTTGTCGTTGCCGACATAGCCGCCCTCGGCGAAGCCCGGCAGGCGGCCGTCATTGATAGCCTCGAGCAGACCGCGGTGCTGCGACGTCGCCGCCGCGTTCACGACGAACTCCTGCCCATGAACCACGCCGGCCACCTGGCCGCGTCCGGCGGCGCCGGTGTAGCCGCCGTCATCGAAGCCGAAGAGTTTGAGGCCGATGCCGAGGATCGAGCCGAACGCGCCGAGGCCGACCCCCGTCCCTCCCGCGCTCGGGGCGCCGCCGAGACCGCCGAGCAAGGTCTGGAAGACGCCGCCGAGGCCGGTCGCGGTCTGGCCTAGTCCGCCAAGCCCGGCGGTCGCCTGCTGCGCGTTCTGCGTGAACGTCGACAGAGACTCTGTCGCCGCCGTGAGCTGCGGCGCTGCCGGGACCGGAGCGAACTGCGGACCGAAAGCCGCCGAGCCAGCGCCTGCATACTGGCCATAAAGCTGCCCGAACCGGGAGCCGTAGCCGCCGACGCTCGTTCCGACGACGTCCGTCGCGCCAGGCTTCCACATGCCGCCCTCGCCGGCGAACCACGCCCGGGACGCGCCTTCCGGCCCGTATTTGGCCGAAAGCCGCCCGAACTCGCCCTGGAAAATCGAATCCTGCGCCTCGCGGTCCGCAAGGAAGGCCTGCGGCGTGAGCCGCCTGCCGAGGTAGCGTTCCGACCACGGACCGATGTTCGCCCCCATGATCTGGTAGGCGCCATAGGCGCGGTCGCCGGTCCGCGTGAGCGGGCCGAGCGCGCCGTAGTTCCCGCCGGACGATTCGATGTCCTTGATCGCCTGCGCGGCCGCGTTCGGATTGAAGACGCCGAAGGCCTGGGCGACGCGGGCATTCGCGGCGTTGTCGTTTGCGATCGGTCCCAGAGGCGCGCGCGTGACGTCGCCGCCGGCGCCGAGACCCTTCGCGATTACGTCCGAGATGCCGCCGCCTGCGCCCATCACCACATGGAAGGGGCGCGCCGCCGAGCCGTCCGGCTTGCCGCCGAGCCCGAGGCTCTTCAGCTCCGGGAACGCCTCCCCGGCCATGGACCAGGCGTTGTCGTAGAGATTGTCCCAGCTCTTCTTGCCCAGATCCGACAACAGCTTCCGTCCGCCTGCCGCGAGCGACTTGCCGAGGCCCTGCCCGCTCGACAGGCCTTCACCGATCGCGTCCCAAGCGCCGCGGCCGGTCTCCTTGACCTCCTTCAACGCGTCGTTGATCCGCATGACGTCGGCGTAGGCCTCTGCCGCCGCGACGCGCGCGCCCTTGTAGTCGACGAGCTCGCGCCCGGCCTCGGTCGGTTGCCCGTTCAGCAGCAGCCCTGCGTCCGTCAGTTGGCGATCGATGCTGGCCTCACCCTCGGACATGAAGCTGCGCCGGCGATCGTCCGCGAGCTTTTGCGCGAGCGACGCCTGGCGCTGCGCCTGCGCGAGCTTCGCGAGCGCGTCGGCCTCTTCCTCAATCGCCGCGATCCGGTCGTCGAACGCGTGCCGATCGCCGGTGAGCTGATAGGCTTCGCGGCGCAGCTGGTTGGTCTGCTCCATCACGAAGCGAAGCCGGTCGGTCTCCTGCGCGGTGCGACCGATCGACTGAAGCTCGAACGCGGCCGAGGCGCGCCGCTCGTCGGAGGACACCGCACGCTCGAGCTCCGCCTCCTGAATGGCACGATTGCTCTCCGCATAGACGCGCGCCGCGGCCGCTTTGGCCTCAGCCTCTGCATAGAGAGAGCGCTCGACGTCTCCGGCGGCTTCCACGCGGGCGCGCTCGGCCTCGATCTCGGCGCGCTGCGCCGGCGTCCGCGCCTCGATCGCCCGAAGGTCGAGCTCGCGCAGCCGCCGCGCCTTCTCGGCCGGCCCGAGATAGCTGTCGATCGCGGCGTTCACCCGGTCGAGCGCCGCGCGCCACTGATCTATGTCGGCCGCGCCCTTCGCGACATCGGGATCGTTGAGGGCGTCCGTCAGCTGCTTCTGCCTGGCGCGCAGATCGTCGAGCCGGCCGCTCTCCGGCAGCAGCGAGCGAGCCGTCTCTCCGGCTTCGGTGCCCCGCCGGTTCGCATCCGCCTGCGCGCGCATCCTCCGCTCTCGATCCATCTGCTCGCGAAGCTCGCGCTCGCGGCGATCGGCGTTCTCGTAGTCCCGCCGCAGATAGCTGTCGGGGCCGTAGGAGGAGCCGCTCGGCCCCTCAAGGATTCCGCGGCGCTGCGCCTGCGCCTCCTGGATCTCGCGCAGTTCCTGCTCCGCCGTCTTCGCGCCCGTGAAGCTGTCGACGAAGCTCGAGCCAAACCTGCCGAGCGCGTCATAGACGCCGCTGATCGCGTTCTTCAGCAGGTCCCAGGCGCGAGCAAGCCCTGTCACTCGCTCGGACGACTTGACGAGCGAATCCTCCAGCGCATCGAGCATGACCTGCTGCGCCCTTGTGCGCTCTCCCGCAGCGGAAAGCGTCGAGATCAGGCGCAGCGTCCGGTCGTCGAAGGCGCCGAGCTTGTCGGTGAGCTCCTGCGCGCCTTTGGCGGGATCCGAAAACAGTCGGGCGAGATCGTCGCGCGCGGCGTCGAGCCCCTGCCCCGTGGTTGCGGCATAGTCCTTCGTAATCCCGATGAGACCCGACAGCGCTTCGCCGCCGATCTTCCCGGTGTTCGCGTAAGCGTTGGCGAGTTCGCGCGCGACGCCCCGCGTCAACCCGTTCGCCTGTGCGGCGCTGTCGGCGAGCGAGAGCAGTTGCTCACCCGACATCTGCGCGAAGCGGCCAAAACCGTCAGCGGTCGACCGCGCCTCGCGCTGCGCGCTGCGGAACGACACCGTCGCGGCCGCGACCGCGACCACCAGCGCCATGATCAGCGCGATGGCCACGCCCATCGGCGTCACGAAGCCGAGCAAGGTCGCCCCAAGCGACTTCAGCCCGGCCGCCGCTCCGCCCTCAGCCATGGCGAGGACCTGCCAGACCTGGCCGCCCTGCGTCGCGAGAATCTGGAAGGCCGAAGCGCCCGACAACGCCATGGTGGCGGCGTCGTTGAGCTGGAAGCCCAGGTTCTGCAGCTGAAAGCCGGTGAAGCCGGCCACCTTGCCGGACGCCTCGATCGCCTTCGCGGTCATACCGAAACGGCGCTGGGCAAGGCCAGCGGCTGCCTCGAACTCTGCAGAGGAGATCGCGCCGGCCGCCGCCATCGCCCGGTATTCGTCGAGCTCTGCATTGAGCCGGTTCGTGGCGGCGGTCAGCGGGTCAATCTGCGCCCGCAGCGCTGCCGCCTTTGCGGCCATCTCCTCTTCGGCGCCGGCCGCCTGCTCGAACACCTCGGCGGAAGCGCGCGCCGAAGGCGCCGCGCGGCCGATGCCGAACGAGTCGTTGATCCCCTGCTGCGCGCCGGCCGCCGCCTGCGCGAGCCGCGCCTGCTCGATCTCCTCCTGTCGCCGGGCCTGTTCCTCCAACGCCGAATAGGTTGCTCCGCCCGACACGGCCGATGGCGCGCCGATCCCGACCGATCGCTCGAACGCCTCCCGGAACGCCCGGCCCGACGCCTCTGCACGCTGACGCGCGATGTCGTCCAGGCGGGCGAACTCGGCCTCAAACGCCGCGGCGCTCTCGCGAGCCGCGCCGCGCACATCGTCCACCATGACGCCAAGGGAGGCGTGCAGCCCGGATTGATCGAGCGCCGGCAGGTTGACCGCGCCGGCCGCCTCGAGCGCGCGCTGCATGCGTTCGATCTCACGCGCGGCGGCGTCGGCCGAGATCGTACCGTTGTCGATCGCCCGGACTGCACGCTGCAGATCCTGCTCGAACCGCAGATAGGCCTTGGCGACCGCGTCGACGCGCGACTGCTGCTTCGCCCAGCGGGTCTGCGCCGCATCCTGCTGTCGGCTCGCGGCATCGGTCGCGGACCCAGCCCGGCCGGCTGCCTGCGCCAGCCCAAGATGCTCCGCCTTGACAGCCGCAAGGTCGGACCGGAGCTTGTCGAGCCCGACCGAGCGGCCGCGCACCGTCAGCTCACGGATCGCCGTGAGTGTCGCCATGTCAAACGCCCTATGGTGATCTCACGCACTGGAACGGCGGGAGAGTCACCCCTCCGCCTTCCCGGCGATCCTCTGCAGCAGCGCCAGCACGCCGCCGCCGTCCTTCATCGAAACCGTATTGCCGGCCTCGCCCTTGCCCTTGGGCCGGCGCCGGGCGCGGTATTCATCGTCCATCGACCGAATGAGGCGCTCGAACCTGTCGAACTCCTCAACCTCCACGATACCCGCGCGAGCGGCGAACCGCTCGATCGCCTCGAAGGGGATAGCGCCCTCGTCCATCCCCATCGGCCGGCCGCCGCTGAGCCGGAAGAAGGCCTCGAAGAAGAACGAGGACTCCTCCCACAGCTCAGGCTTGTCGAGGTAGTCGGCTGGAAGCGGCCGGCCCTTCCTTTCAAGCTTGGCGATCGCCTTCTGCTCGCCGCCCCATTTCAGCTGCCAGCGGAGGCAGTCGCGGAGTTTCCCTCAACGGCCTCTTCGTCCTCAGCGTCCTGCTCGGCCACGATCGCCGCCGCGTAGAGGATGCCCTCGCGCAGCCGCGCCATGTCCGGATCGGCGAGCAGATCGGCGGCGAGCTCCTTGCTGAAGGGCGTCGCCCGGCCGTCATCGTCCTCCAGGCCGTCCCAGTCGAGCAGGATCGTGTCGACCACGCACCGGCTCTCGATCCGGGTCTGATCCTCGACGCTCAGGCCGTTGCGCCGGTTCTTGCGCGGGATCGCCATGATCAGGCGGTTCTGCAGGCGCTTGTAGTCGGTGTTGCCGAGGCCGCGGACCTTGAACCGGACGCCTTCGAGCTCGGGGATGTCCCCGACCCAGGCGCCCTGCTCGAGCTTCTCGGCGTCGATCTTGAGGGCGGACAGCTTCATGTCTTCAGCCTTCGATTAAAGCGGCCCGCCCCATGCGGACCGCGATCAGGGGGTCAAGAGCGCCGCCAGCGCCTCCGCGAGCGCGGAGTTAATGGCGAGCGAGTAGGTCCGGCGAATGAGGTTGTCGTTCTGACCGACGCGCAGCCGACGCGACGACACGAGCGCGCGGAAGTAGATCGTAGTGTTCGAATAGGTGTCGTCGGGGGCGTCGGGCAGGACGATCTTGAAGGCGAAGTTCTTCTTCGTCTTCGAGGCGGCGATCAGCGCCGCCTGGCCGGCGTCGAGCGGGTCGTGGAAGCACACCAGCGCCAGCATGCCGGCGTCGGCCGCGCCCTTCGCCTTACGGACGCGGCCGTCCTTCAGGGTCTTGCCGGTGACGATCTCCTCCTCGTCGCCGAACTCGCCCATGTCCTCGACCATGTCGATCTCGGCATAGGTGAGCGCCGCGAACTCGGACGACGTCTCCGTGTCGGGAGAAACGACCGGCCCGATGTAGATTCGGGCGTCGGTCGCAGTAACGAGATCACCGCTCATCTGCGGGCTCCATCTGAGGGACGGCCGACGCCATCACGGCGCTGGCGGACGACCTTGCCCAAGGGTCGGGTCGGGCGCCTGACGACGGTGCCGTCAGGAAGCTGCTGGAGCCTCGCTCTCGACGGCTTTTTTGGCCGCTCGACGCGCGGTCGCGTCGGCCGCAAGCAGCGCGCCGGTCTGCAACGCGCCCTTCACGGCCGGATGATCGACATTGAGCTCGGCGTCCTTGGTCTCGCCGGGCTTGAAAGAGGCGAGCGCGGGCTTTGCGGGCGTGCCGCCGACGATGAAGTCGAGTGGATGGTTCGTGGTGTTGGTGTAGCGGGCCATCTGTCTTCCTCAGCCGATGAAGGTGTACGCGTAGGGCACGACGAGGGCGGTCACGAAGTAATTGCCCTCGTCATTCTCGTCGCCGACATAGATGTCGCCGGGCGCGAAGGTGCGGACGCCGGAGAACTTGCGGTCCCGGAACAGATCCTTCATCGCCGCCGCCCAGGCGGGGGCCTTAACGAGCCCCTCGCCGATCTCGACGGCGATGACGATCCGGAAGCCGCCCTCCTCGCGGTAGAGCCGGCGGTTGACGATGGGCCGGCGCTCGCTCGCGGCCGGGAACTGCAAACGCATCCAGGGCGCGCCGTCTCCCGGCGCATCGCCGTCCTTGTTCGGCTCGAGGATGAGCGGCCGGCCGGCCTTGCCCTGCCAATAGGTTTCGAGCCGCGTCTGAACGGCGGCGATCACGCTCGCATGGGCCATGGTCAGCCTCGCGGAACGATGACGATCGCGGGCCGCCGCAGGTCGCGCTCGCGCCGCTGCGCCGTTCGATCCCTTCCGTCGGAAGCGAACTGCCCTTTCCGATTTCGGGCGGTGAGCCGCGGGGCGGGCGCGTACGCGACGAAGCCCTCGCCGCCGAACGCCCGATAACTGAAGCGGATATGCGCCATGTTGCCGAACCGGCGCTTGGCGAGGTCTGCGACCACCTGAAACACGCCGTCCGGCGCCTGCGCCGACAGGCCTCGCTCGATCTTCCGCGCGTAGGGCAGCGGCGACAGGAACACGTACTCCTCCGCCGCCGGCGCGATCGCTCCGGCCGGAACCGGCACGCCGTCGGCCAGGAACACGAAGCTCTCCTGGTAGGCTCCGGTCAGCACCGGCGCGTGCTTCACCAGCTGCTCGGCAATCCACGAGAACAGATCGTCCAGCAGCTCGAACGCGAACACGATGACGCCGTCGGGCTTCACGGCGCCGATTGGTGCGTCGCGCCTGCCGTCGACGATCGTCACATGGTCCGGCACGCGGCCGAGCGCCTGGCGGTTTACCTCCTGCGCCTCCGCGAGCTGTTCGCGGGCGAACGCCGCGACCTGCGCGCTCTGAGCCTCCGGCGAAAGCTCCTCGTCCACGATCGCGCGCAGCTCCAGGTCGATCGCGTCGACCCGCGTGCGGACGCTCACCCGCGAACCCTGAGCTCATAGGCGATCAGCTCGCCGGCGACGCGCCGGGTCTGTTCGTCCACCGCCTGAACCGTCATCTTCCGGCCGTTCGACCAGATCGCGTCCGTAGACCGCGTCTTGATCGGCAGCGGGAACGCGGCGAGATCCTCGGCGAGGAGGATCACCTTGCTGTCGCCCTGCAGGACGTCACCGAACATCTCCTGCGCCGCGTAGCCGGTGATCCAAGCCTTGAAGGTGACCTCCGGAGCGCCCTCACCCGAGCCACGTCGCAGCGTGACGAGGCCGCCATGGGCCCCGATCCGGCGGCGATACATCGCGCGGGCCTGAGCTGGCGTCATCAGCGAACCCGCGACAGACGGTACGGCTTCAGCAGCTGCTCGGCCTCCGGCGAGGCCAGCATGCTCCTGGAGCCCGGAACCCAGAAGGAGATCGATCCGAGACCGTCGACATCCTCGCTCTTCACGAGAGGATCGCGGCTCTGAGTCGAAAACGCCGCTCCGACAAGCAGGATGGCCGCGCGCTCCACATCGGCCGGCAGATCGGCCCCGTTCTCACCCGGCAGGACGAAGCCCGCGACATACTGGACCGCAAGCGACGAGCCCCACCAGGCGAAGCGCTCGCCGGAGGCGCTCAGGCGGTGCACCACGCCCCGATCGACCTCGAACTCGGCGGGGGAGAGCGCGCCGCCGTTCCATGTGACGGAGGCGATTGACGCCACCGGGCCGCGCTCGAGGATCACCCCGCGCCTCAGGTCGCAGCCTCGGACGGTCTGCAGGACGGTTTCGCGCGCGAAGGTGCGCCGGCAGAACCGTGCCGCCGCCGCCGACGCCTGATCGATGAACCGCTCGATCTGCTCGGCCGTCGGAGAGGCCGCGTCGAGACCGAGATCTGCGCGCACGTGCTCAACCGTCGTCAGCCTCCGCGAAGCTGCAGGCGTGACGACGGTGAGCATCTCGGCTGCGCCTACTTGCCGGCGTCCGGGGCCTTGGCGATGTCGCCGGAGCCCTGATCGGCCATGTTCCTGGCCACCGCCTCGTGCTCGCTCAGCGTCGGATCGTTGAAGTCGACCCGGTTCTGGAGAAGCGTCGTGTCCTTCCGCGGGTTGTCGTCCACGGCCGGATGCGAGGGGTCGAATTCGGTCACCTGGCGCGGCGCCCCGGAGGTCGAGAACTCGGACGCAGCGGAGATGTTTGCCGGCGCGTCGCCGGCGTTCCCGGCGGGCTTTTCGTCCGCCTTGGTCTTCGTGACGGCCATGTCGGCCTCCAGCTGCTGGAAGGTGAACAGAGGAGCGGCGCGCGGGAGGCGCGCCGCCCAGCGCGCCCAGTGGACGCGGTAAGCCCCAGGCTCAGGCGTTCGCCGCGACCTTGAGGGCCTTCATGGGCTCAGGATTGAAGACGCCGCCACCGACGCGCTTCGTCGTGTAGAAGTGGACGAAGGGCTTGTTGGTGAACGGATCGCGCAGGACGTTCACGCCGATCCGGTCGACCACCAGATAGGTCTGGGGCATGTCGCCGTAGAGCGCGACGATGTTGCCCGCGGCGACGGTCGGCATGCCCGGGATCTCAGCGACCGGCGCCTGGTTGATGGTCGCCGGCTGGCCGAGGACGAGGCCGGGCTGCCAGAGGTACTGCCCGTTGTTGTCCTTCAGCTTGCGAACGTCACGGATCGACAGCCGGTTGATGTAAAGCTTCGCGTCCGCCGCGAACTCCGACGGCAGGCTGTACATCAGGTCG